>NZ_CP136684.1:892500-1492500 GCF_032921865.1 Thalassospira lucentensis | reverse complement strand
CCACAAACACCGCCACCTGGCAAAAGAACCTCGTTCGCAGCATTTACGATGGCATCGACTTCAAGGCCGGTAATATCGGCTTCGACGATATGTATCGTAGCGGATGGAGTTCGATATGATCGCTTGTCAGAAGACATAGACACGGAACAAATCCTTTGCCTGATAGATCCCCCACCAATTGAGATTATGTATTTTTTTGGTTTCGTGTCAAAATAAGGACGCCCCGCACCGGAAGAACCGGGCGGGGCGGTTAAAGCCATTACACATCAACCGGCTTATTTGCCGAGACGCGTCACACCTTCTTCAATCAGTTTGGCTGCTTTTTCAGCGCCTTCCCAGCCGGTGACTTTAACCCATTTGCCTTTCTCAAGGTCTTTGTAACGCTCGAAGAAGTGCTGAATCTGATCGCGCAGAATTTGCGGAAGATCTTCATGGGATTTGATATCGGTGTAATATGGATCGATTTTATCGTGCGGTACACAGATCAGTTTTTCATCCTGACCGGCTTCATCTTCCATCATCAGCACGCCAATCGGACGGGCGCGGATAACCGAACCGGCGACGACAGGCTCGCGGAACATGACCATGGCATCGACCGGATCTCCGTCAAGGCCAAGAGTGTTCGGGATGAAACCGTAATTGACCGGGTAATACATCGAGGTATGCAGGAAACGGTCAACGAAGACAGCGCCGGAGTCTTTGTCGACTTCGTACTTGATCGGCCCGCCCTGCGGGATTTCGATGACGACGTTAACGTCCCAAGGAACATCTTTGCCAACGGCAATCTTGCTGAGATCCATTTGGGAAAATCCCTTTCGCTTTTTTACTGTGCCCTAGGGTACAGACTGAATTTGCAGCCTTCGGTGGTACCAAGACCAAATTACCGAAGATGAATGGTGCAGCCTCTTTTATCTCGAAAATTCGGCAGTTCCAAGGCTTCGCACATGCATCATTGGTCGAAATTCATGCGGTAGCCGATTCCGGAATGGGTTGCAATGTGTCGGAACGAGGAAGATAGCGATTTTCATCGTTTATAAGCTGTTGGAAGTGATGGTTATTGTTTTGTGATCCCGTATGCCGTGAGGCAATTTTACGACCATGATAAAGATGCAGAACTGGTGAACAATACTCTACATTTTTACGCTTCAGACCGGACCGCAGTAGACGAAGAACAAAATCTGAATCCTCAAGGCCGTGGCCTTCATAGGCCTCGTCGAAGCCACCAACACGTTCAATATCTTTACGGAAAACCGCCAGATTGCAGGTCTGCGCCTTGCGCCAGCAAGCCATATGTTTCCATAACCATGGCCCTTTATGAGGTAGTCTTACAAACTGGAACGGGCGATTACAAAACCCGAATAGCGCGATTAAGAACAAAGCCGACCGCGGCCATTTATGGAATGCAATATTTTTGGCCATCAGGTATTTGGTTAGTCGCTTTTTGATAAAGACTCGTTTGCCCGCGACCAGACAGCCTTCTTCTGCTGCATTACGGTGTCGGGCGACAAAGTCGGGCATCACACAGCAATCGCCATCGATAAAGATGACAAGTTCACCTTCGGACATGGAAATCGCACCATTGCGCGCGCGCGCAACGCGAAAGCCTGCGTCTTCTTGCCAGAAATGTTTAATAGGTAAAGGGCAATTAGCTGCAAAGTCTTCAATAACCTGACGTGTTTCGAAGCTTGATCCGTCATCTGCGATAATGATTTCAAAATTGCGATCTGATTGATCAGCAAGTGAATATAGGACCAAACGCAACGCGTTAGGCCAATTGTAGGTCGTTACTACGACCGACACCAATGAAGTCATTTCCCCCGAAATTCCCCAACGTCTGTTTTGCTAAAACAACTTGTCCCAACTGTTATTTTCTTACTTATTAACGTGACTACTCAAGCAGGACAATGGACAAGTCAGTTAAAGCTTTTTTCTCTCGACAGTGATGCCGTATGCGGGTTGATCAATTCGCGGATCCAGTTGGCGGTCGCAATTACGGCGGGGTCCTTTTCCCTTGCCGGGCGTATGAGTAGCCGGTACCACCAATGCGATACGAAATCGGGGAAATTAAGCGGTACCAGTTCGCCGCGGTCAACAAAGTTGCGCGCAACGACATCAGTGCTGGCGACGATCCCCTGACCAGCGCGAGCGGCTTCGAGTGCCCAGATGTGATGGCTGAAGGTCCAGCAATCATCGAGCGAGAAAGTTGCCTGATCAAACCAGTTTGCAATTTGGGAAAATTGTTCGCTATCGCTGTCGATCAGCAGGATATCGCGTGGGCCGAGTGAACCGACATTGATATTGCAAGGATCAAGCCCGCGCTTTTCCAGCCATTCCGGCGCGGCAAAAGCATTGTAAATTTCGGGTGTGAGAAGTTCCGTGACCCAGCCATCCAGACCCGGCAAATCTTTTGGCGCGATCTGAAGCGCGATATCAATTTCCAGCGGATCGAGATCATCATCAAATTCGATTTTGCGAAACTGGACAGGGATGTCGGAGGGCATGCGGGCCTGCAGGCCGCCAAGCTCGTTCAGCAAAATCGTCAAGGCAGGGGTTGCCAGTGCACCGATGCGGATTGCCTTTCCCTTGTCCGGGCCAACTTCCCCGGTTATGTCTGCAATGCCGTCCAGTGCCTCGGTGAGGCGGGGCAGTAGCTGTATTGCCGATTTCGTCAGACTTAAACCACGTCCCTTACGGACAAACAGGACAACGCCGAGGCATTCTTCGAGTTGTCGAAGCTGGTGACTGATCGCACTTTGCGTGACATGCAGTTCTTCGGCTGCCGCCTTAACACTTTGGTGGCGGGCGGTGGCTTCAAAGGCGACAAGCGCGCGTAATGGGGGCAGTTTGCGGCGCATCGAACATTTCCGTAGGACAAGGTTTTTATGGTTCGTTCCTGTGTAGCAGGCCTGAAAGTGGTTTGGGGCAAAAAATTCTCATCAATCGCTGAAAAGTCCTCATTCGTATTTTTCAATTTTTGCGGGCACACTGATGAATGAAAAGGGTTTCCGGCTGATCAATAGATAGTCTCCTTGCGCCACCCCGCAGCAGTCTCCCCGTTGTCGGAAACCCCCTTTTTACTTCAGTGATCAGGATCAAAGGTAATGACCGGGACGCTTTTGCGCCTCAGCGGTAATTTTCGCGGCGTTTTATGGATGACAGCGGCGATGGCATCGGGCGTTTTTGTCGATGTCTGTGCCAAGCTGGTATCCCATGATGTGCCGACCGCACAGATCCTAGCCATGCGTGCGGTAACCACAGTGGCTGTATTCTTGGTCATCCTGACGTTTATCGGTACCCGGTCAATCCGGACCAAGCGGCCCTATGCCCATCTGGCGCGCGGGATGTTGTGGTATGGATCGCTGTTTTTTGTGTTCTTTGCACTTCGGCAGATGAGCATTGCCGAGGTTAATGCCTATCTGTTTATTGAGGCATTGCTGACCGTGATGCTGGCGGTTGTGATACTGGGTGAAAAGCTGACAGCGCGCAAAGTGACTGCCACCGTGCTTGGCCTTGTCGGTGTCTGGGTGATGTGTGTGCCGAAGATGGACGGGTTTGGCGTGCCGCTCGGCGTTGCGGCCGCCCTGATCGGGGCATTCTGTTTTTCCGCCCAGACGCTTTTTGCCAAAGTGATGACCCGGACAGAGACGAATTTTTCAATGCTGTTCTGGCCACAGATTGTTGCCATTGTCATCTGGGTGCCGGTCGCGGTTATCATGTGGCAACCAGCCGCCCTTGCTGACTGGCTTTATTCCGCCGGGGCAGGTTTTTTTGCCATTCTGACCAATTATATGGTCCTGCGTGCTGTCCGGGTGGCTGATGCCAGTGTCATTTCACCGGCGGCTTATACGGCCTTGCCGTTTTCAGTGGCGATGGATCTGATCTTTTTTGACATGTTGCCCGTGCCCGTCATTTTTATCGGTGCAGGGATTGTTGTGCTGGCGGTTGCATTGCTTGACTATAAAGGCGGCGCAAAACCGGTACCTGTTGCTCTCGCAGGGCATGACAATGACGATGATGATAGCAAGGTCGCGACGGCAAAGGTTTAGCGCACACCCGGTTATGTCCAATGCGGGTATGCGCGATTTTCTCAGTTGATTCCTGAAGATGTATCGCCATGCAATTTGCGGGAATCGTCCGGTGTTTGCGCACGTTCATGCATTCCGTAGTCACGTATGACATGGGCGACACGCAGCCGATAATCATCGAAAATCCGGTTGCGGCCTTTGCCTTGGGCAATGCGGTGTTCCCCGACATTGCGCCAGGCCATGACGGTCTTTTCGTCGCGCCAGAAGGACAGAGATAAAACTTTTCCCGGTTCGGTAAGGCTTTCAAACCGTTCAATCGAGATGAACCCGTCGATGGTTTCAAGGATCGGACGCAGGTCACCGGCGATCGAGAAATATTCGTCACGGTGTTGTTTGTGGGGCAGGACTTCGAAAATGACGGCAATCATGGCTTGATCAGCTCCGCATGCGGGGTGGAAGCGATTTTGAAGAACTGGCGTTCTTCGCGCAGGATGAACTTTTCGCGTTGGGCGAACTCATAGTTTTCACGGCCCAACGGATCTTGCGACAGGCGTGCACGATAAGCTTCATATGATGCCAGATCGGGCAAATGGTAGACACCATATGCGGTCGAGATCGATCCTTCATGCGGGGCGAAATAGCCGACCAGATCAGCCCCGCAACGCGGGATTGCCTCGCCCCAGTTACGGGCATATTCGACAAAGGCGTTCTTTTTGTAAGGATCGATTTCATAGCGGATGAAACAGGTGATCATTTTCAATTTCCCTGGATAGTTGATCGTTTTACGATTTCGCAGAAGGTGATGTGGATGCCTGCCAGAATGTGCGCGGCAGATTGATGATGGCGACGCCGACGAGCGTGCAGAGGATACCGGCAAGAACCGGCGGGCTTATGGTTTCACCAAGCAACAGGCTGCCAAGCACTACGCCGATCCCGGCACGCAGATAGCTTTGACTGGCAACCCCGATTGATCCGAGCGTGCGCAACAGCCGAAAATAGATCAGCAAGGCAATTGCGGTACAAAAGACCGACAGGGCAAGCGTTGCCAGAATGGCGGGTATTGAAGGTGTTATGGCCCAGGGTTGATCCAGCACCAGACTTGCTGGGACCAGAAAGATGCTGGCCCAGATCATGGTTGCTGCGGCGGTTACCGTCGCTGGCAGGGTATTGAAGCGTTTGCCATAGATCGCAGCCCCGGCATAAAGGATCGCCCCGGTAATAATGGCGATTTGCCCGCCGAGATGTAGCCCAAGCCCGGTAAGCGCACCGGGGCCGACAATCAGCACCACACCTGCAATGCCAAGGCACGCACCGGCAAGACGAAACCGGTCAATCCGCTCATGCCGTGTCAGAAGGGCCGTGATCAGGAATACAAAAACCGGTGACGTCGAATTCAGCACACTGGCGAGGCCGCTTTCGACATGTTGCTGTCCCCAGGCTAGGACGGTCCATGCGCCGAGGCTGTTGAAAACCGACTGTATCAGCAACATGCCGATAACCTTGCCATCACGTGGAAAATGTTCGCCACGCCAGGACATGATGGCAAAAAGAAACAACGATGCGATGCCTACCCTGATTGCGATCAGGGTGACCGGCGGGATATCTGTCAGCGCGATTTTGATAAACAGATACGACGACCCCCAAAGCAGGGCGAGCACAACCAGCAAACCAATTTCAAGGGGCAGCGATATTTTGGACGGTGTCATTCGGATCTCCGGGCAGGGGCAATTCCGAACAGATAACCGATTGCTGGTAGTCAATGCTTCGATTAACATCGAACTATGAAAGAAGGACCCGATATTGCCCGCGTGGCTGCATTGCTTGGCGATCCGGCGCGCGCGAACATGCTGACCGCTCTGATGAGTGGCCGCGCCCTGACTGCTGCCGAACTTGCACAAGAGGCTGGTGTGACGCCCCAAACGGCAAGTTCGCATCTGGCAAAGCTTGAAGCCGGGCAGATCGTTACCCCGCGCAAACAGGGGCGGCATCGTTATTTCACGCTTTCAGGCCCAGATATTGTCGAGGCACTGGAAGTCCTGATGGGGATTGCCAGCCGAGTTGGCCATAACCGGGTGCGAACTGGCCCGAAGGACCCGGAATTGCGCAAGGCGCGAGTCTGTTACGATCATCTGGCTGGCGAAATGGGAGTCGCCCTTTTTGCCGCACTTGAAGAACGTGAACTGATCGCCATTGATCATAATGGTGTGATGCTGACCGATGCAGGGGCGGATTTTGCCGCCGGGTTTGGCATTGATCTTATGGCGTTGCGCAATACGCGTCGGCCGCTATGCCGAGAATGTCTGGATTGGAGTGCACGGCAATCACATCTGGCCGGGGCATTCGGGGCGGCATTATTGAACCGGTTCTATGAATTGGGTTGGGCGCAGCGCAGCCGGGACTCGCGTGTGGTCCGCTTCAGCCCGGAAGGCGAAAAGCAGTTCCACACGCTTTGTGACGGTCAGGAGCCCGCGGCAGGAAGAATCAGTTGAGATGATCCCCTAACCCTGCCTCAAAGGCTTTGGGCGAGTTTTTCAAGCTGATCGGCACAAATGCCCCAACCTTCATGAAAGCCCATTTCCTCGTGCGCCTTTCGGTCTTCTTCGGACCAATGGCGGGCGATTGCGGTGTAACGGGTTTTATCGCCTTCATCGGCAAAGGTGACGATTGCGGTCATGAATGGCTTTGCCGACGGGACCCACGCACTTGTATAGGCGTCGGTCAGGACGATTTTTTCATTTTCAACGATTTCAAGATAGATACCCGGATTGGGGAATTCATCGCCTTCGGGGTTTTTCATAACAATCAGGGTTGATCCACCGGGGCGAACATCCAAGTCGACCCGGGCAATAGTCCAGGGTTTGGGAACAAACCATTGTTTGAGCAATTCGGCATCGGTCCAGCAGCGGAAAAGTTTTTCGCGCGGGGCATCAAGCAGTCGGGTCAGGCTCAGTTCATGTGTTTCCGGTTTAAAATTCATGATGGCGCTCCTCTTCTGATTGAGGAGGTAATTTAACAGCCGATCAGTGACGAGACAAATGATGGAACGATTTCACTGGCAGCCCCGTAGTGGCTGTATTCAAACAATGTTGCACCATTGCTTGGCTCCAGATTGAGTTCTACGGTTTCGGCACCTGATTCCTTGCCGGCCATCTGCACAAAACCGGCTGCCGGATAAACATTTCCCGATGTCCCGATCGAGATGAACAGGCCGCAATCGGCCAAGGCAGTATAAATGCGTTCCATTTCCAGCGGCATTTCCCCGAACCAGACAACATGCGGGCGCAGTCCGCCCGGCTTGGCGCAGGACGGGCAGGGGATGCCCAGATCGAGCGGCTTGGACCAGTTGGTCAAAAGATCACAATGATTGCAGCGGATTTTCAGTAACTCGCCATGCATATGGATCAGGTTTTTTGACCCGGCCCGGTCATGCAGATCGTCAATATTCTGGGTTACCAGAAGCACATCACCCGGCCATTCTGCTTCGAGCCGGGCAAGAGCCAGATGTGCCGCATTGGGTTGAACGGCCGGATCAAGCAAGCCTGCGCGCCGGTCATTATAGAAATGATGCACCAGATCGGGATTATTGATGAACGCCTCGGGGGTTGCGACCTCGGAAATGTCATACCGTGCCCATATGCCATCGGGATCGCGAAAGGTATGCAGGCCGCTTTCCTTTGATATCCCGGCTCCGGTCAGAATGACAATCGCGGCAGCATCAGCGCGCAGAATATCGATAATATCAGGGCGAAGTGGCATGGTGGTTTCCATTTGCAATGTTGCAATTGGCTCAGCCTAGCGCCAGATCGCACAAAATGAAACGGCCCCGCCGCGTCTGTGGCAGGGCCGTTTGTAAAACCCGATCCGCTAAAACCGTTTTGTATTCTGCTTTTTAATCCGCCAACTGATCAGGCGGATGTGTCGATGTTGCTGCCCGGTTCATCGCTTTTTGCGGTTTCCTGACCAGCCGGGTTTTTGGTAACCCCGACCATTGCCGGCCGTAGCAGGCGTCCTTTGAGCACATAACCCGCCTGCATTACCTGGGCGACATAGCCATCGGGATAGGCGGGATTCGGCATTTCGAACACGGCCTGATGCTGGTTCGGATCAAGCTTTTCACCCAGCGGTTCCAGCTTTTCGATGCCATTCTGCTCGAACGCCTTGAGCAGGGACTTTTCGGTCATTTCGACACCGTCAATCAGGGTCTTCATTGCCGGGTCGGCATTGGCATCGTTGCCCGCGGCTTCAAGAGCACGGCGAAGGTTATCGCCAACATCAAGAAGATCACGGGCGAATTTTGTGACGGCATAGTTGCTGGCGTCTTCGACGTCTTTTTTGGCGCGGCGACGGGTGTTTTCCACCTCGGCGGCGGCGCGCAACAGACGATCCTTCAATTCGGCAACTTCGGCCTCAAGTACGGCAACGGGATCAGCATTCGCAGTTTCGCCGCCTTCTGCTTCGGCATCCATCGCCTCTGCTGCGACATCTTCAACGGCAGCTTCGTCTGCGCGAGCAGCGCCGCTCAGATCTTCCGGGTTATTCTTTGCGGTTTCCGACATGGCTAACCTGTACCTTCAATTTGTGTGGCCTGACACGCAGCGCCAACGTTTATCCAATCAGTCGCCCGACCAGCTTGGCGGTGTAATCGACCAGCGGAATGATCCGGGCATAATTGATCCGGGTCGGTCCGACAACCCCGATTGCGCCCACAATGCTGCCTTCGGCATTCTGATAAGGCGAAATCACCATCGAAAGTCCCGATCCGCCGAACAATTTATTCTCGGATCCGATGAAAATCTGCACCCCTTGGGCAATCGTGGTGACATCAAGCAATTCAATCATCTGATCGCGTGCTTCGAGCACATTAAACAGCCGTCTGACAGTTTCGAGCTGTTCGATCGTGTCGATATTTTCAAGCAACTGCGACTGGCCCTTGACGATCAGGGACGAACCCTTGACCCCGCCTGCCCATGTCGCAAGCCCCGCATCAATCAGGCCTGCCGATAATTCGTCAAGTTCCTGTTTGATGCGGTCGCGTTCGAGACTCATCAATTGCCGGGCGTCATCAAGTGTCTTTCCGGCCAACCGGGTATTTAGATAGTTCGACGCTTCTGTCAATGCCGAGGTCGGCAAATCGGGCGGAACATCAAGGATACGATTCTCGACATTGCCAGTTTGCGACACCAGAACGGCAAGAACCTTGCCCGGTGAAAGGGCAACAAATTCAATCTGCTTTAAACGGATGCCATCGGTTTTAGGAGCAACGACAAGCCCGGCACATCGTGACAGGCCCGATAGCATGCTGGTGGCTTCGCCCAGCATCTGATCAAGCGAATAGCCCGCCTGTTCACAATTCTTGGTCAATTGATCGCGTTCGGCATTCGGCAAATCGCCAACTTCCATCAGGGCATTGACGAAAAGACGCAGGCCTTTTTCGCTGGGTAACCGACCCGCCGAAATATGGGGAGCGACCAGAAGTCCCATTTCTTCAAGATCGGACATCACATTGCGGATGGTTGCCGCCGAAAGATTTTCCGACATGCGGCGTGCAATCGACCGCGAGCCAATCGGTTCGCCGGTTTCGACATAGGCATCGACGATCTGGCGAAAGACTTCGCGGGACCGCGCATTCATATCGCCCAATAATGTGTCGTCAAACAGCGCCATGTCCAACCTGTCAAAACCAAATGTGCTGCGTGGAATTTAGTGAGGTGTCAGGCAGGCGTCAATGAAGCTGGCAGATTGGAATGGCTCATCCGATATCCAAAGTTGGACACGGATCAGCAACTTGATCTTGAAACCCGTTGAATTCGTCTCGAATCGGGCTTGGTCACGGTTTTTTCGATCACAGACGGGAGATGTTCCTGCCGGGTTTTTGCCGTTATTTTCCGGGAAACTGCTGGACCTTTGCGGCGATGCTCAGTAGCTTTGGCCGCAATTTCAGCTATCGTTGATCAGCCGTAAAGGCCGATCCGATCCAGAACAAAGAGGTTTAGACCCCATGCGTCCATCCGGCCGTAATTTCGATCAGCTTCGCGACGTTTCCATCGAAACCGGTGTTTCCAAATATGCTGAAGGCTCCTGCCTGATCAAATTTGGGGATACCCATGTGATTTGTACCGCGACGGTTGAGGATAAGGTGCCGGGCTGGATGCGTAATTCCGGCAAGGGCTGGATCACTGCCGAATACGGCATGCTGCCGCGCGCAACCGACAGTCGTATGCAGCGCGAGGCCGCGCGCGGTGGTCAGTCAGGACGTACTCAGGAAATCCAGCGTTTGATCGGTCGTTCGATCCGTGCGGTGGCAGACCTCAAGGGCATGGGCGAAATGCAGATGCGCCTTGATTGCGACGTCATTCAGGCCGATGGCGGTACGCGCACCGCATCAATCACCGGGGCCTATGTTGCGGCCCATCTGGCGTTTCAGGGTGTGCGTCGCCTGGGTTTGATCAAAGAAATCCCGTTGACCCAGCCGGTTGCAGCAATTTCCTGCGGGATTTATCAGGGCGAAGCGGTGCTTGATCTTGATTATGCCGAGGACAGCAATGCCGGCGCAGATGCCAATTTCGTCCTGGCGGGCAATGGCGGCATTGTCGAAGTTCAGGCGACAGCCGAAGATGTGCCGTTTTATCGTTCTGCTTATGACAGGATGTTTGAACTGGCTGAAAAAGGTTGCAAAGAACTGTTTGCCAAACAGCGTGCGGCCATAGGTCTTTAAGGATTTCCTCGGGTGGGGCATTTGCTGTCTCGCCCGGAACTGCATCTGTGTTTCCCACCCGTCCCCGTCTTAACGACCCGACTATCTCAGGCAGCATCATGGCCCGTCGCTTTACGGAAAAAAAACTCGTCATCGCCAGCCATAACAAAGGCAAGATCAAGGAAATCGTCGAATTGCTCGATTCGTTCGGGATCGAAGTGATTTCAGCTGGTGATTTGAACCTTCCCGAACCCGAAGAAACCGAAAACAGCTTTATCGGCAATGCGCAGTTAAAGTCGCTTGCCGCGACCCGGGCTGCGAATTTGCCGGCTTTGTCCGATGATAGCGGCATGGCTGTTTCGGCTCTTGACGGGGCACCGGGGATCTATTCGGCCCGCTGGGCCGGGCCGGACAAGGATTTCGACATGGCGATGGAAAAGGTCCAGAATGGCATTGGCAACCACCCTGATCGACGGGCGGCTTTTATCTGCGCCCTGTCGCTGGCCTGGCCCGATGGCCATGTCGAGAATTTTGAAGGTCGGGTCGAAGGTGAAATTGTCTGGCCGAAACGTGGCGGACATGGTTTTGGCTATGACCCGATTTTCCAGCCGAAGGGTTATGATCAGACCTTTGGCGAAATGGACCCGGCAAAGAAGCATGAAATGAGCCATCGGGCGGACGCGTTCCGCCAGTTGGTCAGGGCTTGCTTCGAGTAAGGATTTGGCGGTTAAGCTGCCTGCATCGAACCTATGCACGCATGGCTGATGTAACCATCGGCGGTGCGTGTTACTTTATCCGTCTTTCCCGCAGTCGAAGATCGAGAACCGCGTGTCCCAAGCAAACGCAGAAGCTGTCCCTTTTGGCATCTATATCCATTGGCCGTTTTGCCTGTCGAAATGTCCCTATTGTGATTTCAACAGTCACGTTGCGGACAAGGTTGATCATGCGCGTTGGCGGGCTGCCCTTCGGGCCGAACTGGCGGCGGGAGCGGCACGTCATCCTGGACGCACTGTTGGGTCGGTGTTCTTTGGTGGTGGTACGCCATCGCTTATGGATCCGGAAACGGCAGGGGCATTGATTGCCGATATCAAAACTTTCTGGCCGGTAACCGATGACATCGAAATTACGCTGGAAGCCAATCCGGGAACAGTTGAAATCAACCGGTTTTCCGCTTTTGCGGCCAATGGCATCAACCGGGTGTCGATTGGTATTCAGGCGCTGAATGACCGCGATCTTAAATTTCTGGGGCGGGTGCACAATTCGGCGGAAGCCATGCGTGCCCTTGATGTTGCGGCCAATGTGTTTGACCGTTTTTCGTTTGATCTGATTTATGCCCGGCCCGAACATGATCGGAAAGCATGGCGTCGGGAACTGCGCGAGGCACTTGATATCGCGCGCGGTCATATCTCGCTTTATCAGCTGACCATCGAACCGGGTACGCAGTTCTATACTCTGCATCAGCGTGGTGATCTTGTGGTACCCGACGAAGATCTTGCGACCGATCTTTATGAAATCACCCAAGAAGAAACCAGCGCCGCCGGTTATGGTTGCTACGAGATTTCCAACCATGCCCGTCCGGGACAGGAAAGCCGCCATAATCTGGTGTATTGGCGTTACGGTGACTATCTTGGTATTGGGCCAGGGGCACATGGTCGCGAAGCGGTTATCCAGCCTGATGGCAGTACTAAACCGATGGCGGTACGCCGTCATCGCGCGCCGGACATCTGGCTGGACCGGGTGGAAAAACAGGGGCATGGCACGCAGGAAGAAATGGCGTTGGCAGCCGATGAACGTTTGATCGAAATGGTGATGATGGGGCTGCGCCTTAATGAAGCCATTCCAACCTTGCGCTTTGAACGGATTATTGGCAAAGGTCCGCGTGAAGCACTGGATTCGGAGAGGCTTGAGACCCTGATCGTTTCTGGCGACCTGGTTTGTGACCTGTCCGGTTTGCGCGCAACCGATCAGGGGCGAAACCGTTTGAACGGGGTTCTTCGATACTTGTTCGACCATTCGGCGTGATGTGTGGGACAGGTGTGAATTTCAGGAATTTTCCTGTGTGTCGTTGCGGTGACCGATTTTAGCGGAATCGTTTCGCAAAACCTTCAAAAAGGTTGTTGACACTGGAATTTGGCAGCGTATATTGCGCCCCGTTCCGGCGGGTTCCGCTGGGCAAACACCACAAGCCCCTATGCCCAGGTGGCGGAATTGGTAGACGCGCTGGCTTCAGGTGCCAGTGGCCGCAAGGTCGTGGAAGTTCGAGTCTTCTCCTGGGCACCATACCCCAGTACACCCGACGGTGTGCTGGGGTATTGTCGTTTCGGGCTTTGGCAAAAGCCTTGCTGCACATGACTTTTGCGTCGCGGCTGGCGGATGGCTGTGTTAAGACGGCTGAACACCCGCATAACAGAGAGTTGAGATGTTTTCTTCTCGCCCTGATGGCATGGCACCTGACGTTAGTTTCATTCTGCCGGTCTATAACAAGGCGACCGCCTTGCCGTATTTTTTCACGAGTCTGCTTGCACAGCAGGGACAGTTTTCGTGTGAGGTAATATTTATTGATGATGCATCAACGGATGCATCCCGCTCAATACTGGACAGCTTTGCGGCAAAGCATGATTTTGTCCGGGTGATTTCCAATGATAACAATGCAGGCCCTGCAATCCGGCTTAATCAGGGAGCGGCACAGGCGCAGGGAAAATACCTTGCACTATTTGATTGTGATGAGTTGCTGGCCCCCGATGCGATTGCGGTGATGCTAGAACTGGCACGCGATCATGACGCCGATATGGTGCATGGCAAGGGACGAAAAACCGACGCATCAATCGAGCAGGCAAAAGCCGGGATGATCGGCAGTGATATTGATGTAAAGACATTTGATGATGCCTTGGACCGCATTTTGGGGCGGGGTATGGTTCGGATGACATGGCTGGTGGAACGAGTGTTGTTCAACCAGGCGGGAGGATGCGATCCCGATGTGTTTATTCAGGATGAATCTCTGCCGTTGCGCTTGTCGTTACATGCACGCCGTGTGATTGATGCCAACATGGTCGTGACCAGCATTCCCGATGCGGGAAGTCATCTTTCGGTGAATAAAATGCAGCAGCATCATGACCGCTTTTTAACCTATGCGAATTTTTTGTGCGAGCATCCAGAGATAGCATCTGACAAGCGTCGCAAAATATTTGGCAAGTGCATCTCGGCGGCACGCAAGGCGAAACGCGATGGCGCTCCCTTCAACACACTTGATCTCGAGCTTCGTTATCTGGCACATAAAATTGGCCTTGGTCGGAATGACCCGGTGGGCTTGAGCCGTTTTGCGTTTGTTTTTCAAAATCTTTCCGGCATCAGGAGGCCGATCAAACCGTGACTTCCGCCCAATTTTCAGATGCATTCGAGTCCCGGATGCATCTTGCTGCGACTTTTTTCCTGTCAACGATTCCAGCCTTCCTTTTATTTGCGCGCGGTGCCGCGGATGGGGCGGTGGTATTGATTACGTTATTGTTCCTCGTCCGCAGTGCTGTTCATCGGGACTGGTCTTGGGTGCGGCAGAGCGATATCGCAATCTTGCTGGTGATCTGGCTGATCATGAATTTGTTGGTATCTCCCTTTGCTGAATTTAGTGGCAAAAGTTTTGGGCGATCCGCAAGCTGGTTACGGTTTGTCGTTTTTTATGCAGCGGTAACGCGCTGGATTCTGGTCGACCAGAAGGCGGTTCGCTGGGTTTTGATCGCTTCTCTGACAACAATTATGGTTGCCGCAGCCGACGCGTTTTATCAGTTCTTTGCCGGTTATTCCCTTTTGGGCGGGCAACCGATGACAGGTCGCCTGACGGGGCCGCTTGATCGACCCAATATCGGCATTTACCTTGCCAAGACAGGCTTTGCGACGTTCACACTGGCTTTGGCCCTATATCTGTCAGACATGATGAAACAGAATGCCTTTCGTATCGGGTTAGTTGTTTCTCCCTTTGCGCTAATGATCGTGTTCCTGAGTGGGGAGCGTACAGCAAGTGTTCTGAGCCTTTTGGCAATTGGTTGCAGTCTGGTTGGGCTGTTTCTTGTGGGGGGCAAAAGTCGCCTCGCTGCTGCGGGTATAGCTGTTTTTGTTTTTGGAGGGATCGGGGCCCTTCTGACGATCAGTGACCGCATTCTTGCACGTGTGATGGCACTTGGGGACGTTGTCAGCGATTATAGTGGTTCGATCTATGGAGAATTGACATCACTTGGTTGGCGGTTGTTCACGGAAAACCCGATTGTTGGAACAGGCATGGGAAATTTTGGCTTGGTTTGCCCTGAATATCAGGCGCGAGGCCTGATCAGCGAATGCCACCCACACCCCCATAACTTTTATGTTGAATGGTTATCCGATACTGGTTTGCTCGGCACGCTCCCCTGGTTGGTTTTTGTGGGTATGATCGTGTGGGCTGGCCTGCGTCATTTCCGTAATGGTCATAGCCAAAGCCTTGTTGCGGGTCTGTATCTGGGCACCATGGTTCTTTCATTGTTTCCACTGGCGGCAACCCAAAGTGCATTTTCAAACTGGCCAGCAATCATGGCATGGAATTCGATTGCTGTTGCTGTTGCTGCTTTGCGGTTGTCGCAGGGAAAAGTCGATAAGTCCGCCGCTTGACCGATATATCCCTGCAACTTGATGTTCAATCATTGGAAGTCGGGGCGGCAGAAAAGCCATTAACGGCGCGTCTTTTGCGTCGCGAGGCTGCAGATGCTGTGTTAAGACAGGGCCAAACCAGCATTCTGGAGAATTTCGATGACCAATTTCCTCTATCACGGAGATTTGCCCGACGGGCTTGATCTTGGCAAAGTCGTTGCCGTTGACAGCGAAACGATGGGCCTTAATCCGCACCGCGATCGTCTGTGCGTTGTTCAGCTTTCGGCTGGTGATGGGGATGCCCATCTGGTGAAGTTTGACGGGGAAAATTATGAGGCACCTAACCTTAAGAAGCTTTTGGCTGATCCGTCGGTTCTGAAGCTGTTTCACTTTGGGCGGTTCGATATCGCCGTGATGGACAAATATCTCGGTGTGCGGTGCGCACCTGTCTATTGCACCAAGATCGCATCGAAACTGGTGCGTACCTATACCGACCGGCATGGCCTGAAGGATCTGGTGCGCGAACTGGTTGACGTTAATCTGGACAAGCAGCAGCAAAGTTCTGACTGGGGATCGGCTGATCTTTCAGACGAACAGATTACCTATGCTGCATCCGATGTGCTGTATCTGCATAAGGCCAAGGAAGAGCTTGATCGTCGTTTGGCCCGGGAAGGTCGCACCGAACTGGCACAGGCCTGCTTTGAGTTCTTGCCGACACGGGCGACGCTGGATCTGTTGGGTTGGGAAGAGACGGATATTTTCGCGCACTAAACCCACCCCTTTTCCAGCCGATTTTGTCCGTCAAATTTTTGCGTTGCAGGCCTGCGGTGTTAATTCTGTGTAAACAGGCTTCGGGTATGGGAATTGACCATGTTGAAGCGCAGGTACATATTGGTTTTCATGGCTTGCCAGCACAGATATTCCCGCCCATCTCTTCCCTGTGAATATTTCTGGAATGCTTTTGCAGGGAAATGAAAAAGAAACCGATGACAGTGACCCCCAAACTGCAAAACACACCCGAACCGGCAACGGAAAAGGATCTTGAAGTCGCCCGCCGGGTTTTGGCGATTGAAGCCGATGCGCTGCGCGATCTCTCGGAATCGCTGAATGGTGATTTCTGCAAGGCAATTGATCTGATTGAAAGTCTTGCAGGACGTCTGGTCGTGACTGGCATGGGAAAAAGCGGTCATATCGCAAAGAAAATTGCTGCGACCTTCGCTTCGACCGGGACGCCATCCTTCTTTGTCCATCCGGCCGAAGCCAGCCATGGCGATCTGGGCATGATCGGCAAGGACGATGCGGTGCTTGCCCTGTCGAATTCAGGTGAAACGCCGGAATTGTCCGACATCATTGCCTATACCAGACGCTTTAACGTTCCGCTGATCGGGATGACCCGTCGCCCGGAAAGTTCGTTGGCAATGCAGTCCGATTATCCACTGATTCTACCCAACAGTCCGGAAGCATGCCCCAACAAACAGGCGCCGACAACATCAACTACAGCGATGCTGGCGTTTGCCGATGCACTTGCCGTTACGCTGATGGAGCGCCGCGGCTTTAGTGCCGATGATTTCCGCACATTCCATCCCGGCGGCAAGCTGGGGCAGCGGTTGCTGCATGTAAGCGACGTCATGCATGGTGTTGCCGATATTCCGTTGATCGGCGAAGACGCCCTGATGTCCGAAGCATTGGTGATCATGACCGGAAAATCGTTTGGCTGTGTCGGTGTGCTTGATGGTGACGGCAAGATGACCGGTATCGTGACCGATGGCGATTTACGCCGGCATATGGCGGACAATCTGGTGGCGATGCGGGTTGCTGACGTTATGACGCGCAACCCCAAAGCAACCAGATCCGATCTTCTGGCGGTCGAGGCGCTTGCCGTTATGAATGATCGCAGCATCACTGCCCTGTTTGTTGTTGACGATATCGGCAAACCGGTAGGGCTTGTTCATATCCATGACCTTCTGCGTCTGGGGGTTGCGTAATCCATGAGCGAGGATCGGAAGGCAGAGGTCGAACGGGCGGCGCGCACGGCGCGCATGAACGATCGCCTGCCGTCCGGTAGGCGCGATGTGCAGATCAATCCGTTCCGCCGAACGATTGTTAATATGCTCAAGCTGGTTCTGCCGCTGATTGCGGCAACGCTTGTCGCCCTTGTCGTGTTGTGGCCTCAGATCGAAAAAGTTCAGGAAAGCGGTTTTCGGCTTGGTTTTTCGACCACGCCCGACGATCTGATGGAAAATGTCACCATGAGCAATCCACGCTTTTTTGGCGTGGACAGCAACCGGCAGCCCTTTACCGTGACGGCTAATGAAGCCGTCGAACAGCCCGAAAACGAAGATCGTCTTGCGCATGTGCGGCTGGATGCACCGCAGGCTGATATCACGCTTGAGGACGGCTCCTGGATTGCACTGACCGCCGATACGGGGTTCTATACCGAAAGCGACGAGCTCCTCGATCTGGTCGGAACCGTGAATATGTATCACGATCAGGGGTTTGAAATTCATACCGAGCAGGCAGAGATTGAATTAGGTAATGGAAGTGCGAAAGGCAATGAACCGGTCGACGGGCAGGGGCCGTTTGGAACGATTAAATCAGACACCGGTTTCGAGCTTGAAGACAAGGGGGCGATAATCCGCTTTTTGGGAAATGCTCGACTGGTGATTTTCGATAGTGCATTGAAAGGGAAGTCATGATCGCAATTGCGCCTTTTGCAATGCGTCGTTTTTTGCTGGCAGCAGTTTTGGGTGGTGCGATGATGGTTCCGTGCGGGGGCGCCTATGCCGATCCGCTTGGTCTTGCTCAAAGCGGCGGTGGCGGGCTTGAGGTCGAGTCCGACAATGGTATTGAGTGGCGTCGCAACGAGCAGGTTTTGATCGCACGTGGCAATGCAGTTGCCAAACGCGGCAATTCGCGTGTTGATGCCGACGAGCTGCGCGCGCTTTATCGTGATCGTGACGGACAAAGCGAGATTTACCGCATTATCGCGACCGGAAACGTCAAACTGTCATCGGAAACCGACGTCGCGACCGGTGATCAGGCAATTTATGATATTGACGATGCGGTCGTCGTGTTGACGGGTGAAGATCTGCAGTACAAAACGCCGACCGAGACGCTGACAGCTGAAGAAAGCCTTGAATATTGGGAAACTGAACGAATGGCAGTCGCCCGTGGCAATGCGGTTGCTGTTGCTGATGACCGCACTCTTCGGGGGGATGTGCTGACAGCACGGTTCGAGATGGGCGAGAACGGCGAAAACGAGCTGAGCCGGATTGATGGCAACGGAAACGTTACCATTCGCACACCAACGGACTTTGTGGTTGGCAATCAAGGCGTTTACGATGCGAAAACGGGTATCGCAACCCTTGTTGGATCGGTTAAGATCACACGCGGCGAGAACCAATTGAACGGTGACCGTGCTGTTGTTGACCTGAATACGGGTGTCAGCCGATTGACCGCCAACGGAAATGGCGATGGCAAAAGTCGCGTTCGCGGCCTGCTTGTGCCGGAAAAAGACGAAGAAAACAGCCCGGGTCAATCCGGGAATGGCAACTGACGAAGGGTCGGGAATTTGTTCTGGTCGCGCAAAAGCGGAAAATCCGACAGCACACATGCAAACAAGGCTGGCAGTGGCAGTAATGCATCTTCCGGCACCGGCCCGCGACTGGTAACAGCCAACAAGGGGCTGGTTGCGCACAATCTTGGTAAAAGTTTCAAGAAGCGCCCGGTGCTGAAAGATGTTTCGATGTCGGTTCAGCGTGGTGAGGCTGTTGGTCTTTTGGGGCCGAATGGAGCAGGCAAGACCACCAGTTTTTACATCATTACCGGCCTGATTTCCCCGGATCGGGGTAATATTTCGCTGGACGGGCGGGATATCACCATGATGCCGATGTATCAGCGTGCCCGCATGGGAATCGGCTATTTGCCCCAGGAAGCATCCATCTTCCGCGGTATGACCGTCGAGCAAAACATCATGGCCGTGCTTGAGGTTGTCGAGGATGACCGGATCAAGCGCGAGCAGAATCTCGAAGATCTTCTGGCCGAATTTGCCATCGAGCATTTGCGCCGGACTCCGGCCCTTGCCCTGTCGGGTGGGGAACGCCGCCGTTGCGAAATCGCACGTGCCCTTGCAGCCCATCCGAATTTCGTTCTGTTGGACGAACCGCTGGCCGGGATTGACCCGATTGCAGTCGGTGATATTCGCGATCTTGTACGTCATCTGAAAGATCGTGGCATTGGGGTCTTGATTACCGACCACAATGTGCGCGAGACTCTGGACATCATTGACCGGGCATATATCTTGCATGACGGTCGGGTTTTGATGGAAGGTGGTCCCGATGAAATCGTCAGGAATGACGATGTCAGAAGGGTTTATCTGGGCGATCGTTTCAGCCTTTGATGAAACACCTGCTTCTTGGGGAGTTCGGATTGACACGGGGTAGTTCATAATGGCCCTGAAGGCGCGGCTTGATCTTCGTCAGTCCCAGTCTCTTGTTATGACGCCTCAATTGCAGCAGGCGATCAAACTGCTGCAATTTAACAATATCGAGCTTTCCAATTTCATCGATAGCGAGTTATTGGAAAACCCGCTTCTGGAACGTGTTGATCCCGGTCAGACTTTTGCCGAAGAAGGCGATGGCGCGGTTGGCAACGGCGATCAGGGCATCGATTCCCGTACAAACGATGATTTTTCGGATCGCGAGGACCGTTTCGGTACCGACCGGCTGACATCCAGTGAAACCATGAGTGACGGCGATTCCGGTCCGCTCGATTGTGCCCCGGACGCCCTTTATAATGGCGAAGGTGATATCAGCTCTGATGGTTCCCCTGTTGCCGGAAATCGTGATTATTCGGCACCTTACAGCGGTGGAACAGGTGGCGGCAGTAGCGAAGATTTACCAGGGCTTGAACAGACTCTGGCCGATCAGGCGACCCTGAGACAGTTGCTTGATGATCAGCTCAACATTGCCTTTGCCGATCCCGTATCACGCATGATCGGCAGTTATCTGATCGATATGCTTGATGAAAGCGGTTATGTGGCAGGGCCACTGGAAGAAGTTGCCGAGTCCCTTGAATGCGATATGAAGGATGTGTTGCGTGTGCTCGCAGCCATGCAGGGATTCGAGCCGGTCGGCATATTTGCCCGTAACCTTTCAGAATGCCTTGAGTTGCAACTCCGTGAACGTAACCGGTTCGATCCGGCAATGTCGGCTTTGCTTGCTAATCTGGATCTGCTGGCCCGGCGTGAATTTGATCGTCTGCGCCGGATTTGCGGGGTCGATGCTGACGATCTTGCGGATATGATTGCCGAAATCCGGACACTTGACCCGCGTCCGGGGCGAACAGCTGATGGGGAACCGGCAACGCCGGTAATCCCGGATGTTTTGATGCGTGCGGCCGGAAATGGCGACTGGCATCTGGAACTAAACAGCGAGGCATTGCCGCGTGTTCTGGTGAATGAGGATTACGCCGTACAGATTGGGCAGGGGGTGCGGAACCGAGAGGAACGCAGCTTCCTGAGCGAGAAGCTCCAGAATGCGAACTGGCTGGTAAAGGCCCTGCATCAACGTGCAACTACGATCATGAAGGTCGCAAGTGAGATCGTGCGCCAGCAGGACGGATTCTTCAATCACGGCGTATCGCATCTGCGTCCGCTGATCCTGCGCGACATCGCCGAAGCAATCGGGATGCACGAAAGCACGGTATCACGGGTGACCAACGGCAAGTTTATGGCGACCCCGCGTGGCGTTTATGAATTGAAATATTTTTTCACCACTGCAATTTCGTCTGCGGACGGGGGGGATGCGCATTCTTCTGAATCTGTTCGACATCGCATCAAGTCATTGATAGATGGGGAAGATCCGAAAAAGATTTTGTCCGATGACAAACTTGTCGAGCTGCTTCAAAAGGAAGGGATCGACATCGCCCGCCGAACAGTGGCAAAATACCGCGAAGCGATGAGAATTCCCTCGTCGGTCCAGCGACGGCGCGAAAAAAAGTCGCGGGTTTCCTAGCCGGTCAAACACTGCAAAATATACCCTAAGGTATTGTATATTAACCAATAATACCCAAATGTTGACTTGGCATTAACGAGGGAATATGGTGCGGCCTCCTGATTGAGGGGCACTGAAGGTCCATATGTACTGGGAAGTCACTCAACTGGGGATAGGCGATCCATGCAAATTACGGTTATTGGTAAACAACTCGACGTTGGTAACGCACTCCGTCAACACGTCGTCGAGACGTTGGACCCTGCGGTAGAGAAATATTTCGATCACGCGATCGAAGCCACGGTGACCATCACCAAACAGGCTCATCTCTATATTGCGCAGATATCGGTCCATGTCGGCAAAGGCATGTTGGTTCAGGCGAAGGCATCGGCGAATGAGGTGTATCCTGCTTTCGATTCTGCCTGTGATCGCGTCGCCAAACAGTTGCGACGTTACAAGCGGCGATTGCGTGATCACCACAATGCCAACCGTGATCAGTATGAGCAGGCAAGAATTGATGCGACACATTATGTGATCGCACAGGAAGATGAAGACCATTCAGAGGACGAACATCTCAACGGCTTTGAGCCGGTGATCGTCGCTGAAACACCGGATCGCATTGACACGCTCTCTGTCGGAGAAGCTGTTATGCGGCTCGACTTGGGGGACATTCCGGCGCTTATGTTCCGGAATGGCAAACATGGCGGATTGAATGTTGTATATCGTCGTGCTGACGGCAATATCGGGTGGCTTGACCCATCCGATAAGGAGGCTGGTGCAGCGTGACGGATACAGATTCTTCCGAGCCAAACAACGCAACGCGAAAAATGGACATATCATCGATACTTTCCCCTTCGGGGGTGATACCGGCCTTGCGGTCCGGCGCGAAAAAAGCTGTCCTTGAGGAACTTGCCGAAAAGGCAGCGGAAGTTACCGGGCGTGAAGCAGGCGAAATTTTTTCCGTTCTGCTTGATCGCGAGAAACTTGGCAGCACCGGCGTAGGTGGCGGCGTCGCGATTCCGCATGGCAAGCTGGCTGATCTCGACCGATTACACATGATCTTTGCGCGTGCGCAAAACCCGATCGAGTTCGATGCCGTTGACGAACATCCTGTCGATTTGTTCTGCATGTTGATAGCACCGGAAGAAGCCGGTGCCGACCATCTGAAGGCACTGGCGCGGATTTCCCGTCTGCTGCGTAATCAGGGTATGTGCGACAAGTTGCGCGGCGCTGGTTCAGCCGATGCGATCTATGCACTGCTGACCCAGGATGAGGCCGAACAGGCCGCTTGAACGCGCAATTGACCGGGTGCAAGTTCGGCAAATAGCAAGATATCAAAAGCCGGGCACCGTCTTAACGGTGCCCGGCTTTACTTTTTCTGAACAAAGGGGCGTACGGCACCTGTGGTCTATTTTGGCTTTGGTTCGGGTTTTTCCGCTGCATTGAGCGCAGTCATGCGACTGGCCAGAACCACCAGATACAGCACAGGAACGCCAATCAAGGCTGTGCCTACAAAGAACCAGCTATAACCGACTGCATCGACCACAGTGCCGGAGAATCCGGCAAGGATCTTGGGAAAGAGCGTCATGATCGAGCTGAAGATCGCATATTGCATGGCGGTAAAGGAAATATTGGTCAGGCCAGAGAGGTAGGCTATGAAGGCTGCAGTTGCCAGACCACCTGACAGGTTGTCTGCCATGATTACACCGGCAAACATGACGGTGTTAGGACCCAGATGCGCCATAACGGCGAACAGGATGTTGGTTATGGCTGACAGAAGTGCACCAAGGAACAGGATACGCACGACCCCGTAGCGAACCGAAAGTAGGCCGCCAAGGAAGCTGCCGGCAATCGTCATGAACAGGCCAAATGTTTTGGAAACAGCCGCGATTTCTTCCTTGGAAAACCCCAGATCGGTATAGAAAACATTGGCCATGACCCCCATAACGATATCGGCAATCCGATAGAGGCCAATAAGGGCCAGAACAACTATCGCGGCTTTGCCATAGCGGTCGATAAAATCCTTGACCGGCGCGATATAGGTTTCCTGAACCATACCGGTTGGGGTTAAGCCGATACTGGTGGTAAGCCATGCGACAAGGATCGCGGCAGCGACCGAGATAGCAAGTTTGAGAAATCCTGCGATGAAACTAGCCAGCTCGTCGATCATTCCGTTTTCAACCAAAGCTGTTTTCAACGGATCGGTCAGATCGCTGGCATAGATGTTGGCGATGATGAAGGCGATCACGGTCAGCACAAACATCAAAAGGAAACGGCCGTAATCGGATGTTCTATGAAAATACTTGCTGTCAGTGCGATTTACGGCGGGTTCGCGAATGAGCAAGGTGGTGATCACGCCGATCCCCATCGCGAGTGCCATGCAGCCATAGGCAATTGTCCAGGCCAACGGTTCATAACTGCCTTCGGCCTCGAATAACCCGGCAATGGTCAATGCGCCGGCACCGGCAACAATCATCCCAATACGGTAGCCACCGATATAGGCAGAACTCATCATGGCTTGCAGGTCAGTGTCTGCGGCCTCGATACGATAAGCGTCAATTACGATATCCTGTGTTGCAGATGCAAAGCCAAGCGCAACGGCAGCAAAGGCCATGATGGTCAGGTTTTGGGCCGGATCGGTAAAGCCCATCCAAAGGATGGCACTTATGATGGCGCATTGGGCAGCAATCAGCCAGCTTCGCCGGCGGCCCAGAACTCCGTACAAAATAGGGAATGGTAGCCGGTCAATTAGCGGCGCCCAGACAAATTTGAAGGAATAGCCAAGGGCCGCCCAACTGAAATAAGTGACGGTTGAACGTTCTACCCCGGCTTCTCGCAACCAGATCGACAGGGTGGAAAATATCAGCAGGATTGGAATCCCGGCTGACAAGCCCATGAACAGCATGGTGATGACGCGCGGATGGATAAAGGCGCGAAATGAATCACCCCAACTGCGCAAAGCGGTGTTGTGCATGGATTTCCCCAGTCTAAGTGCCACCTTGTCTGAAGGTAGGGAAAACAGGTTAAGGAATGCCGAAACGCTTGGCGCCAAATATATGAGGAAAAACAAAAAAGCCGACCCAAGCGGGTCGGCTTTTTCAATCTGGATACAAACCGGATTAGACGGTTTCGGATTCCGATTTGCGGCTTTCGCGTTTGCGCACGTTCGGATCAAGGTGCAGCTTGCGAATACGGATGCTTTGCGGGGTAACTTCGACCAGTTCGTCGTTCTGGATATAAGCCAGCGCTTCTTCAAGCGACATACGACGTGGCGGGGTCAGGGTGATGGCATCATCCTTGCCCGATGCGCGGACGTTGGTCAGTTTTTTGCCCTTGAGAATGTTGACTTCAAGGTCGTTGTTACGGTTGTGTTCGCCAATGATCATGCCTTCATAGACACGTTCGCCCGGATTGATGAACATCGAACCACGATCTTCCAGACCCCAAAGAGCATAGGCAACCGCATCGCCCTGATCGTTCGAGATCAGAACGCCATTACGACGACCAGCGATCGAGCCTTTGACCGGTCCGTAGGAATGGAACACACGGTTCATCACGCCGGTACCGCGGGTATCGGTCAGAAATTCACCATGATAACCGATCAGGCCACGCGACGGGGCGAGGAACATGATACGGGTCTTGCCGCCACCGCTTGAGCGCATGTCGGTCATTTCGGCTTTGCGCAGGCTCATCTTTTCAACGACGGCACCGGCAAATTCTTCGTCAACATCGACCTGGACTTCTTCGAACGGCTCGGACAGGACGCCGTCGATCTCCTTGATCAGAACGCGCGGACGTGAGATCGACAGTTCATAGCCTTCGCGACGCATGGTTTCGATCAGAACGCCAAGCTGAAGTTCACCACGACCGGCAACCTCAAAGGCATCCTTGTCGGCGGTTTCGGAAAGCTGAATGGCGATGTTGCCTTCGACTTCACGTTCCAGACGCGCACGGATCATACGCGAGGTAACCTTGTCACCTTCCTGACCGGCAAGCGGCGAGTTGTTGACCGAGAAGGTCATCGCAAGGGTCGGCGGATCAATCGGCTGGCTTGCGATCGGGTTTGTGACTTCTGGCGAGCAGATGGTGTCGGCAACGGTGGCATCCGTCAGGCCGGCAATCGCGATGATGTCGCCGGCAACAGCTTCTTCCTGCGGCACACGATCAAGGCCACGGAAGCCCATCAGTTTCGAAAGACGACCGGTTTCGACTGTGCCATCACCACGCAGAACCTTGACCGGCATGTTCAGTTTTGCACGACCCTGCGCGACACGACCAGTCAGGATACGGCCAAGGAAGTTGTCAGCATGCAGCATGGTTGCAATCATTGCGAACGGTGCGTCAACTTCCGCCTTCGGCGCCGGAACATAGTTCAGAACCAGGTTCATCAGCGGCGTCAGGTTCTCTTTCGGGCCTTCCGGTGCTTCTGCAGCCCAGCCATCACGACCGGATGCGTACAGAACCGGGAAGTCGAGCTGTTCGTCGTTGGCTTCAAGCGAAACGAACAGATCGAAAATCTCGTCGAGAACTTCTTCGGCGCGCTGGTCCGGACGGTCGATCTTGTTGATAATCACGATTGGCTTCAGACCGAGTTTGAGGGCCTTGCCAAGAACGAATTTGGTCTGCGGCATCGGACCTTCAGCCGAGTCAACCAACAGAACAACACCGTCAACCATCGACAGGATACGTTCGACTTCACCACCGAAATCGGCGTGGCCCGGAGTATCGACGATATTGATACGCGTATCGCCCCACTGAATTGCGGTAGGCTTTGCCATGATGGTAATGCCGCGTTCGCGTTCCAGATCGTTACTGTCCATCGCACGTTCATCAACGCGCTGGTTGTCGCGATAAACACCGGACTGACGGAACATCGCGTCGACGAGGGTGGTTTTGCCATGGTCGACGTGTGCGATAATGGCGATATTGCGCAAGTTCATTGGCGCGGACTCCAGAATAAAAATGCCGCGCGCCGGGATACGTCCCTTGCGCATCGGTCAGTAAAAGTTTCAAGGCCAGTAGATATTCAGCCGCCTAAGACCGATGTCGTTCGGTCGGCAAGGTCAAACCCGCGCAATTTGCGTCGTGCAGAACATGCTGAATGTTTACTGGCCCAAAAGACAAATTGCAGCCTGGCTCGAAAGCCGCCCTGTCATAGCCAATGTCGAGGCGAAAGACCAGCCTCGTGCATGACATGCGGGGTTGATTTTTATGCAATGCCGGGTTCTTGCGCCATTAACTGGAGAAAGTCAATCTTTGTGTGCATTGCAAAACCGCAGAATACCGGCAATTGATGCAGAAAAAACGGGACAGCAATCAAATGTTGCCGTCCCGTGAATTTTATCGTGCCCGACTGATCAATGATCAAAGAGTCTTTGCGACCAGTTCCTTGAGGTCCGCATCCGGGCGTGCGCCCATGTGTGAAATTACCTCGGCTGCGGAGATCGAACCGAGGCGACCACAGGTCGCGAGATCATCACCGCGGGTGTAGCCATAGAGGAAACCCGATGCAAAAAGGTCACCTGCGCCAGTGGTATCGACGACATGGGCAACCGGTTCGGCATGGACTTCGATGACTTCGTCACCCGAGACGATGACGGAACCCTTTTCGCTGCGGGTCAGGGCTGCGACCTTGCAATGGACGCGAACTTCGGCGAGAGCCTCTTCAAAGGTATCGACTTCATAAAGCGATTTGATCTCGTCTTCGTTGGCAAACAGCACGTCGATATGATTGTGAACTAGGTCGCGGAATGAATTGCGATGGCGATCAACGCAGAAGGAATCAGACAGGCTGATTGAAACCTGACGGCCAGCTTCATGGGCAATCTTGGCTGCCTTGATAAAGGCTTCCTTGGCTTCCGGACGATCCCAAAGATAACCTTCCATATAGGTAATCTTGGCCGATGCGATCAGTTCGGCATCGATATCATCCGGACCAAGTTCCGTGCATGCGCCGAGGAAGGTGTTCATGGTGCGGTGCCCGTCCGGCGTAACGAAGATCAGGCAGCGTGCCGTCGGTGAGCCGGATGTGGCCGGGGTCGAGTTGAAGGAAACCCCCATGGCGCGGATATCGTGGCTGAAAACTTCGCCAAGCTGATCGTTACGTACTTTACCAATATAGGCACCTTTGCCACCAAGAGCAGCAATGCCTGCCATGGTATTGCCCGCAGATCCACCTGACATTTCAAGGCCCGGGCCCATCTGGGCGTAAAGGCTGTCGGCAGTTTCGGCATCGATCAGGGTCATGGCGTTCTTTACGAGGTTCAAACGGCCAAGGTCTTCTTCCTTGCAATGGGCAAGGACGTCGACAATGGCATTGCCGATCCCGACGACGTCGAATTTGGTGTCACTCATGAACTTGAATTTCCTGCGCTTTTTCGAATAGAGGGCAGTCCGGTACAGTGCAGGCCCATCAAAGTGCCATGCGATCAATACCATATCCGGCCAAATGGTTTGGCCGGAGTATAGAGAATGAAAATTCCGGTGCAAGCATCGCGACCGTTTCGTGTCCGGTCTTTTAACCCTGCGTTAAGAACGAGAAAAACTGCGTTCGTAGTTTTTCTCGTTGTCATGGGACAGAATTTTGATCTTTGCCAATCGGAATTGTTTCGAGTTTTGAAAAATCAATTGGCCCGAATTGGGAGTGTGATTCTGTAACGCGCAGAAAAGCGGGCTTTTGGGCTGTCCGGACACGCGATGGCTTCGCTTAGATGAATGACACAGGCGAGAAGGTCTATAGCTGCAAAATTAGGGTGAAAATCTACATTCAGGATTGTTTGAATGGGCTTAATTTCACGATTTCTGCAGTCCCAAATTCGTCAGAACTTCAAACAGACTATTATGTATTCATATAGGAGTTTCTAAATATATCTATTATCCACAATATAAGATTTTATGACTAATCGTATATTGAGGTTTTACATGTTTGAAACGCTGTAAGCCTCAGGTGATCTCAGAGGTGAAATCGGGCCTTATGGCTGGCTGGGGTCGGGGGTGTCTGACGGATATTTGTGGTCCGCATTTTGCGGGCGAACCGGATACAGTTGCACCAGTGCATCCGAATTCGTCGTGTTCCTGCTATCGTTTTTTTGGTTTGAAGTTCCATGACCGAGACGATCACGCAATTCTTCGATAACGGCACTGATCCGCGCCCGATGCATCGGGTCCTTGCACAGCCCAACGAACTGTGTGAAGGCATGGAGTGCTTTTTCATCTTCATGCAACCGGGCATAAAGCGCACCGAGCTGATGCCAAAGCCCGTCATGGTCGGGTGCGATCAGTAGGCTGCTGTCGATAACACGTGCTGCCAAGGCCAATTCGCCCTGCCGAAGCGCCCGAACCTTTATGTTGTTTTGAAGTCGTAACAATATTGCGATGTCGGATGCTTCGCGGTAATGGCCGGGTTGCAATTCCGCGTCCAGCCCCTGAAATGCTTTGAGCAATTCGCGCAGTTCAGCCGATCCCAGCGTAATGCCCCCGTGGAACGGATCGATCATTTTTCGGGCACCACCAGATTGCAGGCGAAGAAGAAAATGACCGGGAAAATCAATACCGGTAATCTCGATCTGGCAGCGCTTTACCGCATGTATGTAAAGCAGGGCGAGTGCAACCGGCAAACCACGTTTGCGATCAATGACCGCCATCAGATCGGCATTGGCGATATCGTCATAATTTTCCGCGTCGCCTTGAAACTGATAAGTGCCGGGAATAATGTCCTGCAATGCCTGCACGATAATATCGACTGATGGATGGCTTTGATCATCCGCACCGGCTTTTTCACATAGGGCGGCGATTCGGTCATGGACATCGTCAGAAATCCTATCAAGCAAATCAAGATAGGCCGAAATGTTGCGATCGGGATCATTTAGCCGGGCAAAGCGCAGGGCAGCTTCGGCTGCGGTTGCATCGGGGTACTGGCCGTTACCGTAATCGGTAAGCCATTGGCGATCATTCGCAGTAATGTCCTTTTCCCGATCGATAATAATGCTCAGGTCCTCTGGCGTTGCGGGTCGTCTTTCAGCCGCACATGACTGACGACGCGCCTGACATAACTGGTACCGCGAGCATGGGCGATAACAAGATTCCGTTCATGTTCGCTTTGCGCAATGCCCATAATGTGGACAGTACCATTGATGGTTTCGATACTGTAGTTAATCGCATAGACGTCTGTGTCAAACATCAGGGCGGTTTTAATGCGGGTCGTGATCAGAAGATCGCTGGCATTGTCCATCAGACTGCTGCCTTGCCCAACAGTGATCTCATTGATGACCCGGTTTACTCCGTTGGCTTGCCAAGCCAGTTCGACGGCTTTCAATTCGCTCTCGGTGTTGTCAACTGTACCTGCCAGCAACACCTCACCTTCGACCACTTCGATTTCGATCCGGCGAAACAGGTTTTCATCTTCTGCGAGAAACTTTTGCCAGATTTCGGCAGTGATGGCGGTATCACTGACTGCCCCGCCAAACCCCCGTTCCTGCATGGCCGCCACACCGGCGGTTGCGCCAGCACCAATCGCAAGTGATGTGCATCCGGCAAGCGGCAAAATGGCAACGATTACCAGAGCCGGTCCGGCTTGCGCGATATAATGTCTGACTTTAACAACACGGTCTTTTGACCGTCGCAATATGCGTGACAGTGATGTCATTAATCGGTTTCTCGCCCCGCTTCCCCCGTCGTCTCAACTGCCAATATGAGGGTAGCCGGTTAAGGAGTTTTAAATTCAAAGCGGGGTTTGGACGATTAATGACTTTTTTCGCATGTGAGTTCCGCCCAGCGACCGGGTGTGACACCAAAGGCACGTTTGAAATGCCGGTTAAGGTGGCTTTGATCGGCAAACCCCGTTTCACCCGCGATATCTACCAACGGATGGCAAAGGGTAATCAGCGAGCGCGCTTTTTGCAGACGACGCATAATCAGATACCGATACGGTGTTGTTGCAAAACAGGCGCGGAATTGGCGGATCAGGCGATATCGATCAAGCCCGGTGACCTCTTCAAGCTCATCTGATTGCACGGCTCGATCAAAATTATCTTCGAGATATCGTCTGGCCCGTTCCATACGGTCCAGCGCCAGAAGACCCACAGGCTTGACGGGCCCTTTGGCATGACGCGCGAGACCGGAGGCAATGTCAGAGACAAATTGATCTATCAGCAGCGGATCGACATCTTCATCAAGATGAGCCAGCACTGAGGCCAGAGTAGAAGCCAGTTCCGGGTCGGCAATCACCGGATCTGAAACAAAAGGCAGCGAAGCCGTCTCAGCGCCAAGTCCCTGACGGAGCAATGATGGTTCAAGATAAAGCATCCGGTAACGCAAGCCGTCATCGGTTCCTGCGCCCCCGTCATGAAGTTCGTCGGGATGCAGGACAATCACGTTGCCTGGCTGGCTGGCACGGAAAGAACCACGATAATTGAAAGTCTGAACCCCCTGCATGGTTATACCCAATGCATAGGTATCGTGCCGGTGTGGCGCAAACATATTGCCAAAAAAAAGGGCTTCCATTCGTTCAATTCCCGGAAGCGGGGCTGCAGAAATGAAGCGTTCGCGCGATTTGCACAAACGTTCAAGACCGTCCGATACGGTTTGGTCTACAGCATTTTGCATGACGGTTTTCCCGAAAACCCCGGTTCTTCAAAATCAACGGATGCACAAATGTTTGATACCAAAGTCGCCATTGTTCTTCGCAACGATCTGAAAAATTGGCAATTGCTGAATGTCACGGCCTTTTTGATGAGCGGCATCGTTGCCCAGCACCCCGATATTATCGGGGAACCCTATATTGATCGCGACAAGAATATTTATAATCCCTTGTCCCGACAGCCAGCCATCGTTTTGACAGCGGATCAGGATACAATCGCAAAGGTTCATCGTCGCGCACTGGAACGCGGCGTGACCACATCGCTTTATGTAGAGGAAATGTTTTCCACCGGGCACGACGCCGCCAATCGGGAAGTTTTTGGCCAGTTTTCGCCAGATGATGCAAAGGTTGTGGGAATTGCTCTGCGGGCGGAAAAACGGGTGGCGGATAAAATCATCAAGGGTGCGAAAATGCATCCCTGACGACCGATATGCCATTTCCTCCCCCTACAACATCCACACATTTTTGAGGTGCTTGAGACGCCACCTGTTGCTGATTGCAATGATGTCAAAACGCAGATCGCCATGATGGTCGATTCGTTTGGCGAAAGTTGAAAGCGCACGGGCGATGCGCTGTTGCTGCTTGGGGCGCAATGCATTCAGTGCATCGTCAATGTTGCGGCGATTTTTAACCTCGACAGCGGCGATCAGATTGCCCTTTTGGGCGATAATATCGATCTCCCCGACCGGGCAGCGAAACCGGGTTGCAAGAATGCGGTAACCGCATAGTCTGAGCCACAAGGTACATACCCATTCTGCGCGTCTTCCGGCTCTTTCGGCCTTGCGTCGTTCATATATTCCTGCGTTGTGGGCAGTCCGACCGGATTTCATCGCTATGCTCCGGATGGTTTGGAAAGCTCAAGCGCACGATTATAAAGGTCACGCTTTTTCAAGCCGGTCTCTTTGGCAACCTGTTCGGCAGCTTCTTTTGTTCGCAAGGTTTTCAACAGTTCGACCAGACGCGCATCAATGTCGTCAGCATCGGGCTCGGCATCCCGTTCGTTCTGCGGGCCGATGATCACAACGATTTCACCCTTGGGTGCACCCTCGGCAGCGTAATGAGCAGCCAGATTGCCAAGTGTTTCTGTCCGGACTTCCTCGAACATCTTGGTCAGTTCACGGGCGACAGCGGCTTCGCGCGCATCACCCAGCATTTCGGCCATATCGGCAAGACTGCCAGCCAGCCGTTTGGGACTTTCAAGAAAGATCAGGCTCCCGGGTATACCGGAAAAGCGTGTCAGTTCCTTTTTGCGGGCTGATGTTTTGGGCGGCAGAAAGCCAGCGTAAAAGAAGTGGTCACTGGGCAGGCCGGATAAAACAAGGGCGACAATCGGTGATGAAGCCCCAGGGGCTGCCGTGACGTTAAAGCCCTCGGTCTTGCAATCACGTACCAGTTTATAGCCGGGATCATTGATCAGCGGCGTTCCTGCATCGGAAATCAGGGCAAGCGCCTGTCCCTTGCCAAGGCGGTCCATGATTTCGGGGCGCATTTTGGCTGCATTATGTTCGTGATAGGCGATCCGCTTGGTTTTTACGCCATATCGCGACAGTAATTTGCCAGACGTTCTGGTGTCTTCGCACAGGATAATATCGGCACGTTTAAGGATATCGAGCGCACGAAACGTAATATCGCCCAAATTACCGATTGGAGTAGCGACAAGATAAAGACCTGATGAAAGTGGCAAGAGTCGTTCATCCGGTTTACTTGATCCGTCGCGCGCATTACCCTGCGTGCGAAACGAGCTATCGGGAGGTGAGAGTGGGTTTTCCGAAACGTCATCCGTTGCAGAATCTGGACGGGAATTCGGCATGGTGCCGGGTCGCGCGCCGGACGGCATCTGTGGTGGTCCTTTCGCTGGGGCTTGCGGCATGCAGTGGCACCACGAGTATCACGGACCTGTTGGGCATGCAACGGGATGGGGCACCTGTAGAAACGGCAAATAACCCTGCAAACGACCCGACCAGGGCCCCTGATCAGGGGCTTCTGACGGACGCAAACCCTTGGCCGGGCGATTCTGCCCTGCCTGAGGGAGAGGGTCAGGAAATACTGACACTTTATAACGACGAGGCGGCATTGAATGAAAAGCGCGTCGCGCTTTTGCTGCCATTATCAGGTCCCAACGAGGAACTGGGGCGCGCCATGCGTCATGCGGCAGAACTGGCGATGTTTGACATTGCCGGTGACGATTTCGTCCTTATGCCGATTGATACGGCAGGAACGTATCAGGGCGGACAGGCCGCAGCCCATCAGGCGATCAATGCCGGTGCGAAAATGATCCTTGGGCCGCTCTTTGCCGAATCGGTTAGTGGTGCCAGTGAAATCGCCAAAGCTGCCGGTGTTCCGGTGATTGCGTTTTCAAACAATCAGCGGGTTGCCGAAAGCGGTGTGTGGGTTAACGGATTTGTCCCAGAAGACCAGATCGCACGTGCTTCCGGGTATGCAACCACGCAAGGCAAATATCGTTTTGCGGCTTTGTTACCGCAAAACGATTATGGCAGACAAATCGCAGGTGCCCTTCAGGGGATTGTTTCGCGGGTCGGGGGCAGCCTAGGTCGGGTCGCGTTCTATGCACCGGGTTCCGAGAATCTGGAACAGACGATCCGCGATTTTGCCAATTACGATGCACGCCGTGCAAACTTGCGGGCACGCAAGCGCGAATTGCAGGCAGATGGTTCGGCAGCGTCCCAGCGTGCATTAAAGCGGCTCGAAGGTGTCGACACACTGGGCGAACTTGACTTCGATGCGTTGATCCTTCCGGCGACCGGCGGAGAGTTAAGGCAGGTCTCTGCCCTTCTGGCGTATTTCGATATCGATAGTTCCGAAGTACAGTTCATCGGAACATTCGGTTGGAACGATCCGGGGCTTTTTTCGGAGCCGGCACTTAAGGGCGGTATCTTTGCTGCACCGGATCCGGAAAACTGGAAACTGTTCTCGGACCGTTTCGAGCGGACATTTGGAGAACAACCGCCGCGCATTTCAAGCCTTGCCTATGACAGCGCAGCCTTGGCCGCAGTATTATCGCGCGATTCTGGTGACATGACCCGCGATGCCGTTACCAACGCCAATGGCTTTGTCGGGGTGGATGGCATTTTCCGTCTCACAGCACAGGGGCGTTCGGAACGCGGTTATGCTGTGATGCAGATCCAGCCTGACGGTGCCAAAGTTGTTGCACCGGCACCCGCGGCATTTGATCAGGTCTTCTGAGCCGACAGGATAGCAAAGGCTTTAATTGATACAGAATGCCCGCCGATTATGCTTCGGCGGGCGTTTTGTCTTTATAGTTGCACAGATCATTGACAATGCAGTCACCACAACGCGGTTTGCGTGCCTTGCAGATATAACGGCCATGCAGGATTAGCCAGTGATGAGCATGTGTCATGAAGCGTGACGGCACCTTTTTCAAAAGGCCCTTTTCGACGGCAAGCACGTTTTTACCGTTTGCCATGCCCGTCCGGTTGCCGAGCCGGAAAATATGGGTATCAACAGCCATCGTGTGTTCGCCCCACGCAATGTTGCGGACAACATTGGCGGTTTTTCGACCGACACCCGGCAGTTCTTCAAGGGCATCCTGATCGTTGGGTACAATCCCGCCATGCTTTTCAACAAGTATGCGTGCCGCTGCCATTACATTCTTGGCCTTGCCGCGATAGAGCCCGATGGTTTTGATATGTTCGATCAGGGCTTCTTCGCCAAGATCCAGCATGTCCTGGGGTGTTTCGACAATCTGGAACAACTTCTTGGTGGCTTTGTTGACACCAACATCGGTTGCCTGTGCCGACAGGGCGACTGCCACCAGAAGCGTATAGGGATTGGAGTAGTCCAGTTCCCCTCTCGGTTCCGGGTCGGCGTCCGAAAGACGCTGGAAAAATTCTTCTATGGCGGCTTTGCTCATCGGGCGGGACATGGGTCTTTATCTCTGTGTTGATGCCGCATTTTGCGGTCATTTTCGGGATGTTAAGAGTTTGGCTTCCTCTATCGCCGGTCTGATCTACTGACATCGAAATATATAAACTGCCGTTCTGCAAAGGTCGAATTTTGATTGCGGCAGATATGGAAGCGTTCCAGAATTGACAGATTGGAAACGCTGCAAACCGGTCGATTACGATGCCAGCCGTACCAAGAACCGAAAAACCGATATTTCGCATCGATCTGCGCCCGCCACGTTCGTTAAGCAGGCGGGCAGCGCGCAATATTGTCGTAATACTTGCATGCGTCACGACATCAATCGGTTTGATTTTCTGGGCTGTTGGTGCGTGGCCGGTAATCGGATTTCTGGGCATTGATGTGATATTGCTGGCGCTGGCTTTTCATTTCAGTTTTCGCGCGGCAAGAGCAGAAGAGCGGATCGAACTCCGTCGGGGCAATTTGCGTGTCATCAGAATTTCTGCGCGGGGTACGCGGCAGGAATTTGATTTTCAGCCCTATTGGCTTCAGGTGGTGCTGGAACGGGGTGAGGATGATCAATGCGAACTTTATTTGCGATCGCACGGCAAGCGTTTCGAGATCGCGGGGTTCCTGGGGGCCGAGGAAAAGACGGATCTGGCCGGAAAGCTTGATCGTTTGCTGCGTCAGGCACGATGCCATCCTGACCTACAGCCCGCGGGATTATCCTGAAATCAAGGCGCGGCGGTGCTTTTCCCCAATTTCCAGACTGCTTTGCAGTCTTGGTATCCCCGATATGCTTTGGGTGAATTCCCCCATAATTAATTGCGAAAACAGTCTGAAAAGATGCAATTTTGGCCGTGAAATCGCTTCGGGAACGGGTTCCGGATACCGGATTCCGCGTTTCAGAGTAAAATTCACCCGAGATTCCCCGTTTTCACCGCTTGCGAGTTTTTGATGACTTTCATATATAGGTGCGCGGGGTAATTACCCCACGAAATTTGAGACTATTACAACCATTGGTCCCAGGAGGTCCTGCGCAGCGCTTAGATCGTGAAGGCTGCGGGACGGACCGGCCGCTAAAAGAGGAACTTACTATGGGCAAGATTATCGGTATCGACCTTGGCACCACCAACTCCTGCGTCGCAGTCATGGACGGCAAAGAAGGCCGCGTGATCGAGAACAGCGAAGGTGCCCGTACCACACCGTCGATGGTCGCTTTCACCAATGACGGTGAGCGCCTTGTCGGTCAGCCTGCGAAACGTCAGGCTGTGACCAACCCGGAAAACACCCTGTTTGCGATTAAACGTCTGATCGGCCGTCGTTACGGCGACCCGGAAGTCGAAAAAGACAAAGACCTTGTCCCGTACAAAATTGTTGCCGGCGAGAATGGCGACGCATGGGTTGAAGTTAATGGTGAGAAAATGGCACCGAGCCAGATCGCAGCCATGGTGCTTCAGAAAATGAAGGAAACCGCAGAAGCCCATCTGGGTGAGCCGGTAACCGAAGCCGTTATTACCGTTCCGGCATATTTCAACGATAGCCAGCGTCAGGCAACCAAGGATGCCGGTAAAATTGCCGGTCTTGAAGTCAAACGCATCATCAACGAGCCGACCGCAGCCGCACTGGCTTATGGTCTGGACAAGAAAGATGGTGGCACCGTGGTCGTTTATGACCTTGGTGGCGGTACCTTTGACGTGTCGGTTCTTGAAATCGGTGACGGTGTCTTCGAAGTTAAATCGACCAACGGCGATACCTTCCTTGGTGGTGAAGACTTCGATAAAAACATCATCGATTACCTTGCTGAAGAGTTCAAAAAAGAACAGCAGATCGACCTGCGTAAAGATCGTCTGGCCCTGCAGCGTCTGAAAGAAGCTGCAGAGAAAGCCAAGATCGAGCTTTCCTCGTCGATGCAGACCGAAGTGAACCTGCCGTTTATCACCGCTGACGCATCAGGCCCGAAACACCTGAATATCAAGCTGTCGCGTGCGAAGCTTGAAAGCCTTGTTGGTGATCTGATCGAACGCACGATGACCCCGTGCAAAGCGGCCCTGAAAGACGCCGGTATCACTGCAGGTGAAATCGATGACGTGATCCTGGTTGGCGGCATGACCCGTATGCCGAAGGTTCAGGAACGCGTGAAGGAATTCTTTGGCCGTGATCCGCACAAGGGTGTGAACCCGGATGAAGTGGTTGCACTTGGTGCCGCCATTCAGGGCGGTGTCCTGCAGGGTGATGTCAAAGACGTTCTTCTGCTTGACGTGACTCCGCTGTCGCTGGGTATTGAAACCCTTGGTGGCGTATTCACCCGACTGATCGACCGCAACACCACGATCCCGACCCGTAAGTCGCAGACTTTCTCGACCGCGGAAGACAACCAGACGGCTGTTACCATCCGTGTCTTCCAGGGTGAACGCGAAATGGCTGCCGACAACAAGATGCTTGGCCAGTTCGATCTGGTCGGTATCCCGCCGGCACCGCGCGGTGTTCCGCAGATTGAGGTGACTTTCGACATTGATGCCAACGGTATCGTCAACGTGTCTGCCAAAGACAAGGCGACCAACAAGGAACAGCAGATCCGCATTCAGGCATCTGGTGGTCTTGGCGATGACGAAATCGAAAAAATGGTCAAGGATGCCGAAGCCAACGCGGAATCCGATAAAAAGCGTAAAGCGCTTGTCGAAGCCCGTAACCAGGCAGAAGCAGTTATCCATTCGACCGAGAAAAACCTTGCCGAACACGGTGACAAGGTTGATGCCGGTGCGAAATCAATGATCGAAGATGCTCTGTCGGCGCTGAAAGAAGCCAAGGACGGCGAAGATCCGGAAGCGATCACCGCGAAGGTCAACGAACTTCAGCAGGCTGCGATGAAACTTGGCGAAGCCATGTATCAGGCACAGCAGGCCGAAGAAGGTGGCGAAGGTGAAACTGCCGGCGCATCTGCACAGGCCGATGACGGTGTTGTTGACGCCGACTTTGAAGAAGTCGATGACAGCAAAAAAGACAAGTAAGGCGACCGCAGAGGTCGTCTTGAACGACGCCCTGTAAATAAAAATCGGGCCGTTCCGGACGCAGATAATTGCGGGAACGGCCCGACCGTGTTTCGGAGTTACAGATGGCGAAAGAAGATTATTACGAGCTGTTGGGTGTTGGCAAAGATGCCGACGCAGCCGCGCTCAAAAGCGCCTATCGTAAACAGGCGATGAAGTACCATCCGGATAAAAATCCGGGCGATACCGAAGCCGAAGTAAAATTCAAGCAAGTCAACGAAGCCTATGAAGTCCTGAAAGATCAGGAAAAGCGTGCTGCCTATGACCGGTTTGGTCATGCTGCGTTTGAGCAAGGTGGACCGGGCGGTGCCGGTGGTTTCGGTGGCGGCTTTGGCGGTGGTTTCGGAGGCGGCGGATTTGCCGACGTTTTCGACGAGATTTTCGGGGCCATGGGTGGTGGTCGCCGTGGCGGTGGATCGTCGCGCGGCGCCGACCTTCGTTACAATATGGCCATCTCGCTTGAAGAAGCGTTTGAAGGCAAAAAGGCCGAGATCACCATTCCGGGCTCGGTTGCCTGCGAAGAATGCCATGGCAGCGGTGCCGAGGCAGGTTCGCAGCCGGTAACCTGTCCGACCTGTAATGGTCATGGCAAGGTCCGCGCGCAGCAGGGCTTCTTTACGATCGAGCGTACCTGCCCGAGCTGTCATGGCAAAGGCAAAATCATCAAGAATCCGTGCAAATCCTGCCATGGTGTCGGTCGTGTCGAACAGGAAAAGACCCTGTCGGTGACGATCCCGGCCGGGGTTGAGGATGGCACGCGTATCCGTCTTGCGGGCGAGGGTGAAGCGGGTGCCAATGGCGCACCGGCAGGTGATTTGTATATCTTCCTTGATATCCAGAATCATCGCTTCTTCCAGCGTGATGGGGCGAACCTGTATTGCCGGATTCCGATCCCGATGAGCAAGGCAGCCCTTGGCGGCACCATTGAGGTGCCGACAATTGAGGGAACTCGCACCCGGATCAACATCCCGGAAGGTACGCAATCGGGACAGCAATTGCGTCTGCGTGGCAAGGGCATGACCATCCTGCGGTCGCAGGCACGTGGTGACATGTTCGTTGAAATCAGTGTCGAAACCCCGGTCAGACTGACCGAGCGGCAGAAAGAGCTTTTGAAAGAGTTTGACGAGATTTCGCGCGAAGAAGGCAGTAACCCGGAAAGCGAAGGGTTCTTTTCCAAGATGAAGGAAATCTGGAAAGATCTGACGGATTAGGTGCTGCACCAGATCGTTCCGATTTCGGAACGAAATATATTTTAACCCCGCTCTGTTATTCCGAGCGGGGTTTCTCTTTGGCTTGATCGTTTGGCCACGGACGACTTTTGATGAAATCGATGAAGGTCCGCAACGGTGTGGGGACAAGGCGTCGCCCTGGATAATACAGTTTGGGACCCGGAAACCGCGGCCACCAGTCCGCAAGCACCGGGACGAGCGCACCGCTATCAAAATAGGGCTGAAGCCAGTCCTCAAACAGGTAAACGATACCCGTGCCCATACAGGCGGCGTGAGTCGCAAGGTCAGTTCCCCCGCCAGGGCGCACAAGCAACGGCCCGCCGGGGTTTAGTTCAATGGTTTCATCACCGCGCTCAAATTCCCATGAGATCATGGTCCCGCTTGCAAAGCGTCCGCGCAGGCAGGCATGTTCCAGAAGATCGCGGGGATGTTCTGGCATACCGTGTTTTTCCAGATATCCCGGTGACGCCGCGGCAGCAAAACGCTGGGTGCGCGGGCCAATCGGAATTGCGATCATGTCTAGTTCCAGACTTTCGTCATAACGAATACCGGCATCGCATCCTTCGGCCAGAACATCGACGAAGTTTTCCTCGGTAATGACCTCGACGCGGATATCGGGATAGGCAGCAAGAAAAGGTGGAATAAAGTGCGGTAGAACAAGGCGTGCCGCACTTACAGGCACGTTCAGTTTCAGAGTCCCTGCCGGACGGCTGCGGAAGCTGTTCACCACATCAAGAGCCAGTTCCATTTCATCAAGGGCAGGAGAAAGCCGGTTTAACAATCCTTCACCGGCTTCGGTCAGCGCAACACTGCGTGTGCTGCGGTTAAACAGCCTTACGCCAAGCTCGGCTTCCAGTCGTCTGACCTGATCGCTTAGACGTGATGCGCTTCCACCGCTGATACGGGCACCTTCGCGAAAACCGCCCGCGCGGGCAACGGTGACGAATGCGGTGATATTGGGCAGATCAATTTTCATTGTTTTGAGTCCCGTACAGCTTGTTCTGATTGTACCGGATTGTTGATCAAAACAGTAGGGTCTAGCTTCGGGACAGAAATCGAATGTCTGACATGAAAGGAGATTTCCATGTCCAATATCGAGCAAGCCGGGAATTTCAAGATCGGTGATCTAAGCGTTAAACGTATGGGTTATGGCGCGATGCAGTTGGCCGGGCCTGGTGTTTTTGGCCCACCCAAAGATCGCGACAGTGCGATCAGGGTGCTGCGCAAGGCGGTCGAAGCAGGCGTCAATCATATTGATACCAGCGACTTTTATGGCCCGCATATTACCAACCGGCTGATTCGTGAAGCCCTTCATCCTTATCAGGATGATCTTGTGATCGTGACAAAGATCAGTGCAAAGCGAGGCGATGACGGGTCGTGGTTGCCAGCACTGTCGGCTGCTGAATTGACCTCCGCAGTGCATGATAATCTGCGCAATCTGGGGATTGATGTGATTGATGTTGTCAATTTCCGATCGATGCACGGGTTGCACGGACCGGCGGAAGGTTCAATTGAAGAACAGCTTAGCGTTTTGGCCAAATTACAGCAGCAGGGATTGATCCGACATATCGGATTGTCGAATGTGACACCGACCCAGATCGAGGAAGGGCGCAAGATTTGTGACATCGTCTGTGTGCAGAATCAGTACAATCTGGCGCATCGCGATGATGACGGATTGATCGATAGCCTTGCGGCTGATGGCATTCCCTATGTGCCGTTTTTCCCGCTTGGCGGTTTTTCGCCATTGCAGTCAGAAACCCTTTCACAGGTTGCCAGGCGCCTTGACGCAACGCCGATGCAGGTTGCCCTTGCCTGGTTGTTGCAGCGTTCGGCCAATATCCTGTTGATTCCGGGTACGTCATCGTTCGAGCATTTGACGCAGAACCTTGCGGCTGCCAGCCTTAAGCTTCCGGTTGACGCCGTTGCCGAACTTGACGGGATTGCAGTGCAATCCGCGACAACAGGCTGATTGTTGATTTGTCCGACATTTGGACATTTCCGATGATTTCATCGCAGGGCGGCATGTGCTAAAGCAATGACACGTTTGAAATTGCTTGCCGGAGGAGACCGGAAATGAAAATCGGGATTGTCGGATGTGCCGGCCGTATGGGGCGCATGCTGGTCAATGAAACGTTCAAAACCAACGGCTGCGAGGTTGGCGGTGGTACCGATCTGCCAGACAGTCCGTTTGTCGGCAAGGACGTCACCCTGATTGCTGGTCTGGAAGAAAGTGGCGTTCTGGTCGGTGACGATCCCAAGGCATTGTTTAAAGCTGTTGATGCGGTGATTGATTTCACCGCACCGGCTGCGACCATGAACCATGCCAAACTGGCAGCTGAAACCGGCAAAATCCTTGTGATCGGTACGACCGGGCTTTCAAACGATCAGAAAGCGGAGCTTAAGCTTGCAGCCAAAACTGCAACCATCATTTTCGCACCGAATATGAGTGTCGGTGTGAACCTTGCCTTTGCACTGGTCGAGAAGGTTGCTGCGGTCCTTGATAAGGATACGGCTGATATCGAAATCGTCGAAATGCATCATAAACATAAAGTTGATGCACCATCAGGCACGGCACTTGGCCTTGGTGAAGCGGCGGCAAAGGGTCGTGGGGTTGATCTGGATGCGGTTTCGGTGCGGTCACGCGACGGGCATACCGGCGCACGTGAAAACGGCACCATCGGCTTTGCAACGCTGCGTGGTGGCGATGTTGTTGGCGATCACACGGTTGTTTTTGCCTGCGAGGGCGAGCGGATCGAAATTACACACAAGGCATCATCACGCGAGGTTTTCGCCAAAGGTGCGGTACGTGCCGCGAAATGGGCCGAAGGCAAGAAGCCCGGTCTTTATTCGATGCGCGACGTTCTGGGCCTTTAAACCAGCCCTGATCGGGTCATTTTATGCAAAAGCCCCGGCAGTGCTGCCGGGGCTTTTGTTTTGCTGAGGTATCCGGATATTGATCCGATCAATGGGCATCCGCCCAGCTATCCCCGATACCGGCATCCGCGATAAGCGGTACGGACAGCTGTGCGGCATTTTCCATGACCTCACGGATCACCTTGACGGCTTTTTCGGTTTCGTCTTCAGGGGCTTCAAATATCAATTCATCGTGGACCTGAAGCAGCATGCGGGTTTTAAGCCCCGCATCAAGAAGCGCACCCGGAACGGCAATCATCGCGCGTTTGATGATGTCAGCAGCACCGCCCTGAATCGGGGCGTTGATCGCGGCACGTTCGCCAAAGCTTCGGCGCATGCCGTTTTTATCATTGATGCCGTTGATATGAATCTGGCGGCCAAACAGGGTTCTGACAAAGCCATGCTTTTTGGCGAAATCTTTGGCCTGTTCCATGTAATCGCGAATGCCGGGATAGATTTCGAAATAGGCTTCGATAAAGGCTTTGGCTTCTTTTTGCGGGATACCAAGCTGGTTGGCGAGGCCAAAGGCCGAAATACCGTAAATGATGCCGAAATTGATGGCCTTGGCTTTGCGGCGGACCATCGGATCCATGCCTTCGATTGGTACGCCGAATACCTTGGATGCCGTCGCGGCGTGGATATCCTTGCCATCTTTGAACGCATCGCGTAGGGCGTCGATTTCGGCGACATGCGCCAGAAGACGCAATTCAATCTGCGAATAGTCGGCAGAAATCAGTTTGCAACCGGGTTCCGAGATAAAGGCAGTACGGATTTTACGGCCTTCCTCGCTTCTGATCGGAATGTTTTGCAGGTTTGGGTCGTTTGACGACAGACGACCGGTATTCACATTGGTCTGGCCGTAACTTGTGTGGACGCGGCCGGTTTCCGGATTGATATGATGGGCAAGCGCGTCGGTATAAGTGCTTTTAAGCTTTGAAAGCTGCCGCCATTCAAGGATTTTGGTTGGCAGGTCATGTCCCTGGGCCGCCAATGCTTCAAGAACATCCGCGCCGGTCTGCCACGCACCGGTTTTGGTCTTTTTCCCGCCCGGCAGGCGCATCTTTTCAAACAGGATTTCGCCAAGCTGTTTGGGGCTGCCCAGATTGAACGGTTCACCGGCCATTTCATGGATGGTTTCTTCAAGGGCGGCCATCCGTTTGGCAAAATCGTTCGATAGGGTTTTGAGTTTGTCCGCGTCAATACGGATGCCAAGGCTTTCCATTTTGGCCAGTACCGGTACAAGCGGCCGATCCAGCGTTTCATAGACGCTGGCCATATGTTCCTGCGCAATGCGGGGCTTCAGAAGCCGGTGCAGGCGCAATGTGATATCGGCGTCTTCGGCAGCGTATTCAAGCGCCTTGTCGAGCGGAACCTGATCAAACGTGATCTGGGTCTTGCCCGATCCGCAAACATCGGAAAACTTGATTGGTTTGTAATCCAGATGCAGTTCGGCCAATTCATCCATGCCATGGCCGTGGCTTGTGCCGTCCAGAACATAGGACAGCACCATGGTGTCGTCTATCGGGGCGACATTGATGCCATGACGGGACAATACGATCATATCGTATTTCAGGTTCTGGCCGACCTTAAGAACGCCCGGGTCTTCCAGAAGAGGTTTGAGTAAGGCAATCGCGCGATCAAGCGGGATTTGTTTTGGGACATCTATTTTTGCCGGTGCCTCGGCAGGGGCATCGAAATCGAAACCACCCTGCGCTTCGCCACTTTCGCTGTGACCCTGTCCGTGTCCGACAGGGATATAACAACCATTGCCCGGTTCGGTCGAAAGCGAAATGCCAACCAGCTTGGCCTGATGGGCATTAAGTGATGTGGTTTCGGTATCGACAGCAAGCGTACCGGCATATTCAGCCATTGAAATCCAGTGTCTTAGGCGGTCTTCATCCTGCACAAGTTCATATTCTGCCTTTTCAACACTGATATCATTGACACCGGTTCCGGGTTCGACAATGCCCTCGGCATCAACAGAACCACCGAATTTCGCCTTTATTTTAGAAACCAAAGATTTAAAGCCGTGTGTTGAAACAAAGCTTAAAAGAACATCCGGATCAGGTTCGCGCAGTTCGAAACCATCAAGTTTCTCGACAACCGGAACGTCGGTTTTGAGGGTCACCAGATCGCGCGAAATGCGGGCCAGTTCGGCATTCTCGATCAGTTTCTCACGGCGTTTGGGTTGCTTGATTTCTCCTGCACGTTCCAGCAAACCATCCAGATCGCCATATTCATCAATCAGTTGGGCTGCGGTTTTGATACCGATGCCTGGTACACCGGGTACGTTATCAACGGAATCGCCAGCCAATGCCTGAATATCAATGACCTTATCCGGTGTGACGCCGAATTTTTCGAGAACCTCTGGTGCGCCAATGGTGCGATTCTTCATCGCATCAAACATTTGCACCCGGTCCGTGACAAGTTGCATCAGGTCCTTGTCTGAAGACACGATAATCACATCGGAACCTTCGGCCTCAGCCTGTCGGGCGTAGGTCGCGATCAGATCATCGGCCTCGTATCCTTCGAGTTCGATCGAAGGCAGGTTGAAGGCACGCGTCGCATCGCGGATAAGCCCGAACTGGGGGACCAGTTCTTCGGGCGGCGGCGGACGGTGCGCTTTGTATTCGGGATAGAAGTCGTTTCTGAACGACTTACCCTTGGTATCGAAGATAACCGCCATATGATCGGGCTTGGTATCTTCGCGCAATTTCATCAGCATGGTACAGAAACCATACACCGCATTCACCGGTGTACCATCCGGACTGGTCATCGGAGGCAAGGCATGGAAGGCCCGGAAAATAAAGCCCGATCCGTCAACCAGAACAACGCGACGGGGGGATTTACCGGTGGATGGCGCAGAATCTGTCATGCGTCTAATGCTCATTCATTCGTGTGATTTGATGGCCCGCAGAATGCCCGATCCAGCGGGCTAAGTCGAGTGGGGCATCGCCGAAAGCGGGAATATATTGGCTGTTTCCGGCTCTACTACTGACAGGAGACTGTCAGGAGAGAGCAAGAATTTTGACTATCGTGTCGATATCGAAATGAAAACTTCGGTCATGATCGTATTCTGACCATTTATGTCAGGATGTCGCTTTGGGCTTATCAGGACGCACAGGGATTGATATGGTCTATCGCAGTGCAACTTCCCTTCGGGAAACGGGAGAACCGGTCATTGCCGGCGATGGAAGATAAACCGGTTTTCAAGCCACAAGGCATCGGCATTGAAACCGCAGAACCGACGCGCGAGCTGCATGACGACATGAAGCTGGTAAATCGGCGCAAGAAGGCCAAAAAAGCCGAACGGGTTGCGCGGTCCAACGGATCGGGATGGCGCAGGTTCTTTAGTGCGTCCTCATGGATGCGCTTTCTTATTACGTTTGGAATTTTCGGGCTTTTCCTGCACGGTTTGTTCGTTGTCTTTGGCGTTTATGACCGTAACCAGCGCCTTCCGGCGGTCGACCATTTCGTGCTGCTGATCAAACTCGTGGTGTTCATCGCGCTGATGTACCTGTTTTACGCGATGCTGATGCATTACGGGCCGATCCGCCACAAGGTGCGCGGGATATTCTTCCTTGCACTCGCCCCCGTGGCGGCGGTTTGCATTTTCATGATTTATGGCGGTGGGCAGCTATTCGGTAGTTTTCTGCCGGTTTTGCAGTTCCTGACCCTTACCATCGGCGTAGGGGGATTTCTGCTTTATGTGTTGGGTTACACATGGGTTACCGGTCGCACTGTTCGGCGCGAAGCAGATCGTTATGACCGGATGGAGCATGTAAGGAACCAGATTTCGAAAGAGGGTGCCTCTGCCGGATTGCCGCCCGGTGTGGCCGGAGACCGGCGCAAGGTGCACAAAGCTGGCAGTCTTCGCCTGCGCAAGGATGATGACGGATCATCAAACGGCAGTGGCACGGGGGGCGGCAGTTCGTCAGCAGTAAACAATAAAGTGCGTTTACCGGAAATCTGATCGCGAGACGGGCCAGATCAGGTGTGATTTTCCAGTACAACACCTGCCAGATATAGCGACCCCAAAATCAAAACTCTTTTGGGTTTTGCAACAGCGTTCTTCAGAACGGCCAACGCATCATCCAGGGTTTCGCAGGCATATGCATTTGCGATTCCTGCCGTGGCGGCAGCATCACGCAACGTATCGGCGCTGTGGACTTCGTGATCTCCCGGGATCGGAATGCCGGCAAATGATGTGATATGAGGGGCCAGCGGTTGGAGAAATGCGACCGGGTCCCTGTTATCAAGCATTCCCATGATCGCGACGGTATCGCCTTTGGGCTGCCGGGACAGCCAGTCTGCGATGACTTCGGCAGCTGCGATATTGTGTCCCCCATCCAGAATAAGCTCGCACCCCTCAGGCAGAGCATCACAAAGTGGTCCGGTGAATAGCTTCTGAAGGCGTGCGGGCCAGCTGGCTTGGCTGATCCCACGCGCTACTATTGCCAAATCCGGCCCTGCGACATCGGGAATACCGGCGTAGCGTGCAGCGGTAATGGCGGTCGCGGCATTGATAAATTGATGGCGCCCCGGCAAGGCAGGCAAAGGCAAATCAAATTCTTCTTCGGTAATGCGAAGCGTAAAGCCGTCCTCGCGTTCGGCGGTGATGCCGAAATTCGTGATCAGGGAGCTGCCGATATCGTTGGCGTGGCGGGCAAGCGTATCAAAGGCCTCAAGGCTTTGAGGTGCAAGCACACACGGTACACCCGGCTTCATGATCCCGGCCTTTTCAAAGGCGATCTTGGCAATGGTATCGCCAAGGAAGCCCTGATGATCAAGCGAGATTGGTGTAATAACGGTCAGAGCCGGTTTATCAATCACGTTTGATGCATCAACCCGCCCGCCAAGACCGGTTTCAAGCAGGACAACGTCTGCCGGAACCCGTGAATAGGCCAGAAAAGCTGCTGCCTGGGTGATTTCAAAAAATGTTATCTGTTCGCCGTCATTGATTGCTTCGACTTCTTCAAGAAGGTCGCACAGCACGTCTTCGGTGATCAGTTCACCGGCCAGACGTATGCGTTCGTGAAAGCGAACAAGATGGGGGGAAGTCGATGTATGAACACGAAGACCCGCAGCCTCATAGATGGCACGCAGGTAGGCCAATGTCGATCCCTTGCCATTGGTTCCGGCCAGATGAATGACGGGTGGCAAATTCAGGTGCGGATTACCCAGCTTGGCGAGCAAGCGGGTAATCCGACCCAATGAAAGATCGATCACTTTTGGATGAAGCTGGCCCAGACGCGCAAGAATCGCGTCACTTCTTGGCGTTGTCACCTTCGGTCTCGGCCTTTTTCGCGGGTTTCTTCTTCGCATCCTTGATCGGAACGATCGCGGCACCCGGCTTGGTGCGGCGGATCATATCGATCAGGTGACCGATGGTTTCATTCAGTTCACCGCGCGGTACGACCATATCGACCATCCCGTGTTCCAGAAGATATTCGGCTGTCTGGAAATCATCGGGAAGTTTTTCACGAATGGTATTTTCAATCACGCGACGACCGGCAAAACCGATCTGTGCACCCGGCTCGGCAATCTGGATATCACCCAGCATGGCGAAGGATGCCGAAACACCACCGGTGGTCGGATCGGTTAGAAGGACGAAATAGGGCAGACCCTTTTCCTTGACCTTCTCGATCGCGGCCGTGGTGCGCGCCATTTGCATCAGGCTTAGAATGCCTTCCTGCATACGTGCACCGCCCGACGCCGGAACGATGATAAGGGCCGCATCCTGAACCGTTGCGAGCTCGGCCGCGGCAACGATGCCTTCGCCAACGGCGGTGCCCATCGATCCGCCCATGAAGGAAAAATCGAAGACCGCAACGACGGTTGCATGACCGCCGACATCGCCATGCGCAACAGCCAGGGCATCTTTGTAGGTTGCCTTGGCCTGTGCTGCTTTCAGGCGGTCGGTGTATTTTTTCTGGTCGCGGAATTTCAGCGGATCGACCGGAACGCTCGGCAGTTCTATGAGCTGATATTTGCCCTCATCGAACAGGAGTTCAAGACGGTCCTTGGCTGAAATGCGCATATGATGGCCGCAATGCTGGCAAACATGTTTGTTCTTTGCCAGGTCACGGTGGAAGATCATCTGTTCGCACGACGGGCACTTATGCCAGAGATTTTCGGGCACATCGGTGCGGCGAACAAGTTTCTGAATCTTGGGACGGACGAATTCTGTCAGCCACGACATATCGGATACTGATCCTTGGTTTTGCCTATATCGGTCATTTCACAGCAACGCACAGCATTAGTTGCGCGCGTTGCGTACCCCGTCTGCAAGTTCGCGAACAAGGCCTGTGACCATAGAGGCGGTCTTATCGGTGGCCTTGCCGTTTTCGTCAAGACTTTCGGCAATTTTTGATACGATTGCCGACCCGACCACAGCAGCATCAGCCTGCCGGGCAACTTCTGCGGCCTGGGTCGCGTTCTTGATACCGAAACCAACGGCAATCGGCAAATCCGTATGGCGACGGAGGCGTGCCATGGCTTCGACAATCTGGTCATTGGTTGCCGAACCGGCACCTGTAACACCAGCAACCGAGACATAATAAACAAAGCCTGATGTATTCTGAACGAGTTTCGGCAGGCGTTTGTCATCGGATGTCGGGGTTGTCAGTCGAATGAAGGACAAACCTTTTTCCACGGTCGGGACGCAAAGTTCGGCATCTTCTTCGGGCGGCAGATCGACGACAATCAGGCCATCAACCCCTGCATTGCGTGCATCTTCAAGGAATTCGGCAACGCCATAGATATAGATCGGGTTGTAATAACCCATCAGAATGATCGGCGTTTCGTGATCCTGGTCGCGGAAACCGCGAACCAGCGACAGGGTCTTGCGCATATGCATGCCGGCTGCCAATGCACGGATTGATGCTTCCTGAATGGCCGGGCCATCGGCCATCGGATCGGTAAATGGCATACCAAGTTCGATCACATCCGCACCGGCTTCGGGCAGGGCTTTGAGGATTTCAAACGAGGCTTCAGGGTCCGGGTCACCTGCGGTGATAAAGGTCACCAGACCGGCACGACCTTCTTCCCTGAGCTTGGCGAAACGTTTGGCAATGCGGTCCTGGCCGCCGATGATTGCGTCGCTCACAGTTCTACTCCCAGTGCTTCGGCCACGGTAAAGATGTCCTTGTCACCCCGGCCGCTCAGACACATGAGGATGATCTTGTCCTTGCCCATTTTCGGTGCTTCTTTCATCACCTGAGCGATGGCATGGCTGCATTCCAGCGCCGGAATGATGCCTTCGAGTTCGGAACAGAGCTTAAAGGCCTCAAGCGCCTCTTTGTCTCCAATCGGCTCGTACCGGGCGCGCCCGATATCCTTGAGCCAGCTATGTTCGGGGCCGATACCCGGATAATCCAGACCGGCAGAAATCGAATCGGCTTCCTTGATCTGGCCATCGTCATCCATCAACAGATAGGTGCGGTTTCCGTGCAAAACGCCCGGCTTGCCTGCACTCAGGCTGGCGGCATGCTTTCCGGTATGAATGCCGTGACCTGCTGCCTCGACACCGACAACTTCGATATCCTTGTCATCCAGGAACGGGTGGAACAGGCCGATCGCGTTTGAGCCGCCACCGACGGCCGCAATTACCTGATCGGGAAGTCTGCCTTCCTGTTCAAGGATCTGTTCTTTGGCTTCGTTGCCGATCACGCACTGGAAATCGCGGACCAGTTCCGGATAGGGGTGTGGACCCGCAGCGGTACCAATGATGTAGAAAGTATCTTCGACATTGGTGACCCAGTCCCGAAGGGCTTCGTTCATCGCATCTTTAAGCGAGCAGGAACCGGATTTGACCGGTTTGACCTCGGCCCCCAGAAGCCGCATGCGGAAGACATTTGGCGACTGGCGCTCGATATCCTTCGAGCCCATGTAAACCGTGCAGGGCAGGCCAAAGCGCGCGCAAACTGTGGCCGTTGCCACACCGTGCTGGCCGGCACCGGTTTCGGCAATGATACGGGTTTTGCCCATGCGCTTGGCCAGAAGGATTTGGCCAATACAGTTGTTGATCTTGTGCGCGCCGGTATGGTTCAGGTCCTCGCGCTTGAAATAAATCTTGGCACCGCCCAGATGTTCGGTCAGGCGTTCGGCGTAATAAAGCGGGTTTGCGCGACCGACATAGTGTTTCAGGTAATAATCGAGTTCTTTCTGAAACGCCGGGTCTTTCTTGGCATCCTTGTAGGCCTGCTCCAGCTCGAGAATCAGCGGCATCAGGGTTTCGGCGACAAAGCGGCCCCCGAAATTGCCGAAATGTCCATCCGGATCCGGAAGGGCACGATAGCTGTTAAGCGCGGTTGGTGCAGACGTCATAGGATTTCCCCGTGGATGGGCCGCGAACGGTGCCGCGACGGCAAAGACATGCGACAGTCATTTGATCAGCGAGAAGCCGCCGGTGTTAACGGGATTGGCAGCCTTAACGCTGGTTCCTTCTACCCGTGGCCGGGCAAAACGGATTAATGGGCTGCGTGCTCGGCCTGGGATTTGTCGAAAATATATTTCTTCGAGCAATAAGGGCAGACCACCTCGCCCTTTTCCTCAAGATTGAGGTAAACGGTGGGATGGCCAAGGTGGCCTTTGCCGCCGTCACAGGCAACATTGAGGCTGCCGACTTTGATTTCTTCGGTGATCTTCATATATCCAGCTTCCCAGTTAGCACAGGCATAGGTGTTACCATCGGTTGATCATCGACCTGAAGCAGGGCCAAGAGCCATTGACCCCGCTTTGATGGGGATGATACCGATTGCGCATATTCAATCAACACTTCCGCATGGTCTTAGCGCAAACAAGCCACGCGGAAAAGAGCGGAGATCACGCATTCATGACTGCAATGCCCGACTACGCCATCGAAGTCGAAGGGCTGACCAAGCTCTACAAGGGTGCGAACGGCGAAAAACTGGCACTGGATAACGTGTCGTTGAAAATTCCACGCGGTTCATTTTTCGCCCTTCTTGGTCCGAATGGCGCCGGAAAGTCCACATTTATCAATATTCTGGCCGGTCTTGTCACCAAGACAAGCGGTACGGCAAAAATCTGGGGCCATGATATCGAAACCGAAATGCGCGCTGCGCGGTGTTCTATCGGGATCGTGCCACAGGAACTTAATCTGGACGCATTTTTCACGCCGCGTCAGGCGATGGAATTGCAGGCCGGCCTGTATGGTGTCCCCAAACCGGAGCGGCGTACGGACGAGATTCTTGCCGCTCTTGGCCTGTCAGATAAGGCCGATTCCTATTCCCGCTCGCTTTCGGGTGGGATGCGTCGGCGTCTTCTGGTCGGCAAGGCGATGGTCCATATGCCGCCGGTTCTGGTGCTAGATGAACCAACTGCCGGGGTCGATATCGAACTGCGTCAACAGCTTTGGGCTTATGTGAAGGAACTGAACAAGGCAGGTGTTACGATTGTTCTGACCACGCATTATCTTGAAGAAGCCGAAGAGCTGTGTGACGAGATTGCGATCATCAATAAGGGCAATGTGATTGCCCATGAAGACAAACGCAGTCTTCTGCGCCGGATCGACCACAAAACGCTGGTTCTCACAGTTAAAAACGAACTCAATGCCGTGCCCGAGGAACTCACCCCTTGGGGGGCGGAGCTTAAGGCCGCAAACCAGATCGCGCTGAATTACCGGCCCAGCAATACCCAGATGGCTGAAATCCTTAACGCCATTCAGGGTTGCGGTCTCGCAATTACCGACCTGTCGACCGAGGAAGGCGATCTTGAAGATATCTTCCTGATGCTGACACGCGATAATGACAAGGCCCGTGCGGGTAAGGCTGCCTGATTTTTCAGGCAGTTGCCAGACCATTCAAAACCCTGCAAGTTTCTTGCAGGGTTTTGTTTTTTCCCCTTAACTTGGCTTTCAAACGCAAACCAGAATGACTTCGGGAGCAGCAATTAACCACATGTCAAAAACATTGTTGCGGTTTGTCGGGCTCGGGTTCTCGTTTTTTCTGGTGGCTTGCGCTCCGACTGTCATTCCTGCCGGTGATCCGGTTGGCAGCGTTAAAATTACCCAAAATGCGTTCATTGCATCTGACGGGGAATCGTTACCCTTGCAGCATTGGGGCCCGGTTGGCGATCCGGATGCGGTGATCCTTGGCCTGCACGGATTTGGCGATTACGCCAATGCATTTGACGAAGCCGGAACGACGCTGGCGTCTGATAATATTGCGCTTTTTGCTTATGACCAGCGCGGCTTTGGGCGCACTGCGACGCGACCTTTCTGGTCGGGAATACAAAGCCTCGTCAATGATGCGGCTGACATGCTGGTCACACTGCGTACGCAATATCCGGGTCGACCGGTCTATCTGATGGGGGACTCAATGGGCGGTGCGGTTGCAATTGTGACGGCGGCATCGCGGCCCTGGTGGATGGACGGGGTTATTCTGGTGGCTCCGGCAGTATGGAACCGCGACATGATGCCGTGGTATCAGACCGCACCGCTTTCTGTCATCTCACACAGTTTGCCTTGGTTGCCCCTGTCTGGGCAGGGACTTGATATCTGGCCCTCGGACAATATTGAAATGCTCCGTCGTCTGTCACGTGATCCGCATATGATGAAATCGGCACGGGTTGATATGGTTGCCGGTTTGGCTGATTTGATGGATTTGGCTCATCAGCGGGCAGGAGAAATTGATATTCCAACGCTTTTATTGTCCGGCGAACAGGATCAGGTGATTCCACCAGAGGCGACTGGTGCAATTGCGAAGGACATCAGGGCATCAAACCCGGACCGGAGTGTGGTTTGCCTGTTTCCTGATGGCTACCACATGTTGCTGCGTGACCTGAACGGACCAACGGTGATCGGCGATATCAGGCGCTGGATCAAGGGCGGTGCGGCTGCCCGGGATTTTTCGTGTACGCTCAATTGATTGCGTTTTGACCGCTGATCCCTGATCAGGTAGCATTTTTAATCAGTTGCATATGATTGCCAAGGTTGTTACCCGGGGCGACCGTCACGATATGGCACCTATTGCCGTTGTGTATTCGGTGGCATTTTCAGCTACGTTTTTCGGAGGATCAGGACCGGCATGCTAAGGACCGTTCGGGCGAAGTTCCTGGGTGTCGCGGCCTTTTTTGTCGTGTGGCTTGTTGTGGCTACCGGGTTCTCCGTTATCCAGTCACTTGGAATTAATGGCGATCTTGAAGCAGTGTCGCGCTATGTGACGCCGGTCAAGGATGCGCTTTCCGATGTTCGTTCCCGTCAGCTTGAACAGATTTCGCTGATCGACCGTTACATGCGTGTTGTCGAAAATGAAGGCCCGGATGCTCCCCTGTTAAGTGGTATCGAAATCGAGATTGATGCCAAGCAAACCCAGATCGAGCAGGCCTTTCGCAAGGCCTTTACCTCGGCAGCACTTGGCCGGGCACAGGCATCGGGCCATTTCGAACAAGGTGTATTGCTTGATCTTGATGTTCGTATGCGCGAATTCGCCGATATTGCCGCCCAGTTCAATCTGGGCGTTGAAAGGTTACTGAGCCGGGTGCGTGAAGGCGACCTTGATGACGCGCAGCGTCAGGAAAATCTTGTCCGCGGTATTCATCGCAACATTGTGCTTGATCTGCGCAGCGAGATTTTGCTGCTGGAAAAATATTCCAGCGAAACAGTCGAAAATGTCTCGGAGCGCGAAGATTTTCTGATCCAGGCCGAATTTATCATGATGCTGGCTGCGGTGGTGATCGGCATTTCCTTTGCCTACTATCTGGCGCAGGCGGTGGTCAAAGCTGTTCGCGATACGACCAATGCGTTGAACAGCGTGCAGTCAGGCAAGCTCGATACAAGCCTTGATTTCAAGGGCAAGGGCGATTTTGCCCGGCTGGCGGATGCCTTTAACCGCATGACGCGCGAATTGCGCGTACGGTTCCGTATGCGTGAACGGTTTGGCAAATATATTGATCCAAAGATCATCAATAACCTGCTGTCGCAGGAAACCGCGCTTGAAACCTCGCAAAAGCGGGTGATGACGGTCAGTGTTGTGAACCTGACCAATTTTGACTGGATGGCCGAACATATACCGCCCGAGAAACTCGTCGATTTTCTCAATGATTATCTGACCGCCATGACCGAACCGATTGCAAACCATAGCGGCATTATCGACAATTTTGTCGGGGATAGGGTGATCGGTTTCTGGGGCCCGCCCTTCTGCGGGGAAAAAAGCCACGCCGGGCATGCCTGTCTGGCAGCGTTGGAGCAGGTGGCACGCTTTAATGCGCTGAAGACCAAATATGCCGACCTGATCGGCGATCACGGGCTTGATATTCGTATTGGTATCGCGACCGGCGAGGTTGTCGTCGGCTCAATCGGGACGGATAAATCACGCGCCTATACGGTGGTTGGCGATTGCGTGAACTATGCCAACCGCCTTGAAAAGGCCAACCGTATTTACGGTACCCAGATTCTGGCTTCACATGAAACGGCCAGCATGGCAGCCGGCGAGATTGAGATGCGCGATCTGGACCATGTTGTACTGCTCGGGACCGAGCATGTAGTTTATCTTTATGAAGTGCTGGCACAGTCCGGACAGCTAAGCGACGAACGTCGCGACTGGCGCAAAACCTATGAAACCGCGATTGCGTTTTATCGCGAGGGCGATTTTGACAAGGCCCAACCTCTCTTCGAGGAAGTTCAGGAAGGCATCGGCAGCGATTTCGCCGCTCAGCTTATGCTCAATCGTATGGAACGTCTGCAGCGCCGCGAACAGGACCGGGAATGGAACGGGACGTGGATCGTTCGGGATCCCTATGAGCGACGCGACGTCGAAAGCTGATCGCAGTGATATGTCGCAACCAGAATTTAACCGAACGGGTGGCAAGGTGCTGATTGGCAGGGGCCGTCAAAAATCCTTGCCCGCGACGGACAAAACCTGTATCACCCAACCGCTCGGGCCGTGCTGCCCGATGCCCATTGCGCACCCGTAGCTCAGCTGGATAGAGCGTTGCCCTCCGAAGGCAAAGGCCACAGGTTCGAATCCTGTCGGGTGCGCCATTTTCTCCGGAATATTTTCAAACTGGCCTAAATAAGGGCTGGCAAAGCATGTCCTGATCATTAATCTGCATCCGGATCAATCGCAGACGAGATAGGTGGGATATGCGCGGATATCTTCATGATTTTGCCGGAACAAATGTGCTGTTCGCCATGGCGGCAAATCAGGAATATGGTCCCCATCTTGAAAAATTGTTCACGCCGCTGATGATCGGCATTGGTCCGGTCGAAGCTGCAATTAATCTGAGCTCTGTCTTGACGGAACTAAGATTGTCGGGTGATTTGCCTGATCTGGTGATTACTCTTGGATCGGCAGGTTCGCGTACGCTTGAGCAAGCGGAGGTCTATCAGGCCTCGACCGTTTCTTACCGTGACATGGATTGCTCGGCGCTTGGTTTCGAGAAGGGGATTACACCCTATCTGAACCTTCCGGCGGTTCTGGAGATGCTCCATCGTATTCCCGGCGTACCGGAAGCCCGTTTGTCGACGGGGGCAAATGTTGTATCGGGTGTCGCTTATGACGCGATTGATGCCGATATGGTGGATATGGAAACCTATGCCATCTTGCGGGTCTGTCAGAAGTTTGACGTGCCATTAATCGGTCTGCGCGGAATTTCTGATGGCAAGGAAGAGCTTAAAAAGCTTTCGGATTGGACAGCTTATTTGCATGTCATTGACGAGAAGCTAGCAGACGCGGTTGGCAAGTTGCTCAGGGCTCTTGAAAATGGCGAGATCATTTTGCCTGAACGGTAAGTGATCCCGCCGTATTTCACAGTCTGGCAGATCAACTGCCCGCGCGAATCTGATTCAGTGTCTTGATCGGGGTTAATGCCTGCGGATCAACCTGTACCTCGATAATCGCCGGTTTTCCCGAATTCATGGCACGCTCAAAAGCCGGGCCGAAATCTTCGGTCTTGGTGACGGTTTCGCCATGCCCGCCAAAGGCAACAGCGTAGGCCGCAAAATCCGGGTTGTGCAATTGGGTACCGGAAACGCGACCGGGATAATTGCGTTCCTGATGCATGCGGATGGTGCCGAACATACCGTTATTGACCACGATTACGATGATGTTCGCACCATACTGAACTGCTGTTGCGAATTCCTGGCCGTGCATCAGAAAACATCCGTCGCCGGCAAGGCAGATCGACGGCCGGTCCGGATGGGTCAGCTTGGCGGCCACAGATGCCGGAAGGCCATAGCCCATCGAGCCCGAAGTCGGTGCAAGTTCGGTACGATATTTGCCATACCGGAAGAATCGATGCAGGAAGGCGGCATAGTTGCCGGCCCCGTTGGTCACAATGGCGTCTTCGGGCAGGATTTCGCGAAGCTTTGCGACAACATGCGCCATCTTTACATCGCCTGGCGTATCAAGCGGGGTCGAGAATTTCAGATATGAAGCGTGGGCCGTTTCAATCTGTTCTTCACGTTCACTTCCATCCACCGGTTCCATCATGGCAATCGCACGGATGAATGATCGTTGGGATGCATTGATTGCGATATCAGGACGATAAACACGACCCAGTTCATCGGGGCCTGCGTAAACATGGATCAGTTTCTGTTTCGGGCAGGGGATTTCAAGCAGGCTGTAACCGCTGCTGGTCATTTCCCCCATGCGCGACCCGACAAGGATCACAAGGTCGCTTTCGCGAATGAATTTTGCCAGTTCTGGATTAATCCCGATGCCGACATCGCCAATGAAATGGCTGTGCGTGTTTGGGATATAGTCCTGACAGCGGAAACTGGTGGCGATCGCAACATTGTTTCGTTTTGCAAACGATTTAAGGTTTTCAGTGGTTTCTGCGGTCCAACCACCACCACCAACGATCATGATCGGCCGCTTTGCATCTGCCAGTGCGCCACGGAAACGGGCGACGTCTTCGGGGGCGGTTTTGGCTTCGATCAGGAAATAGGGTTTGGCATCGGCAACCTCGGCTGCCGAGGACAGCATGTCTTCCGGAAGCGCAAGTACCACCGGTCCGGGGCGGCCGGAGGTCGCGATATGATAGGCGTGGCTGATATATTCAGGGATGCGGTTGATGTCATCGATCTGGGCGACCCACTTGCAAAGCGGTTCGAACATCTTGCGATAGTCGACTTCCTGGAATGCTTCACGGTCGACCATGTCCCGTCCGATCTGCCCGACCAGAAGGATCATCGGGGTGCTGTCCTGATGGGCGACATGCACACCTGCTGATGCATTGGTGGCACCTGGTCCGCGCGTGACCATGCAGATGCCGGGCTTTCCGGTCAGTTTTCCGTGTGCCTCGGCCATGATGGCGGCACCGCCTTCCTGACGGCAGATGATTGGTTCGATATCTGGATGGTCGACCAGACCGTCCAGAACGGCCAGATAGCTTTCACCGGGAACAAGATAAACCCGTTCGCAGCCGTGAAGGGCAAGTTGATCGACCAGTATGCGTCCGCCGTGACGCATTTCCGCAGTATTAGACATTCGGGGCTCCCTGAAGATGGCGCATTGTCATGGTGAGGCGCTTTTGCGCGTGGCCGGATTTCAGCATGGTTAAACCTGCCCGTAAAGATGGGCGGCATGCCTAAACACGGTTTTTTCGTCAATTATTGCAATCGTTCCAGACTGTTCAGACGTCCGCAAGGTTCGCACGGCTGATAAGCCGGGTTGCTGCATTTGCAAAATGGGTGCGTGCAGCGATACGTGCGGCTTCGGCATCCTGCTCAACGATTGCTTCAAAAACCGCTTCGTGTTCGGCCAGAACCTCCTTGCGGGATTCAACGGCGATCATGTTCTTGATTGCAACGGAACGCAGGCTCTGATCAATTCTGCCATCCAGCATGCCAAGGAAATCGACGAAGAATCCATTGCCGCTGGCACGGGCGATATGGCGGTAAAGCTGTCTTTCGGCTTCGTACCGGCGTTCGCCATTTGCCTCACCGGATTTTTCAAGAGATTCCCGCATGATGGTGATCTGATCGTTCATCGCGTCAAGGTCGGCTTCGTTGCGATGTGCGGCGGCAAGAAAGGCGGCTTCGGCCTCGTTGCTTGTGCGCAATTGCAGGATCTGGGCAAGCTCCTTGCGCTTTGCGAAGCAGGCTTCGCCGATACGGAAAACAGTACGTGTGCCGGAATCGGAGACAAAGGCACCAACACCCTGACGGGAATTGATGATCCCATCGCTTTTAAGCTGCGAGATTGCTTCGCGGACGACGGTGCGTGCAACGCCAAAATCGTTTGCCAGTGCCTGTTCCGTTGGGAGTTTGTCGCCGGGTTTGAGGGCGCCATCGTCGATTTGCCGGGTCAGTCGCGCCGCGATTTCATCGGGGAGCCGACGTGGGCGTTCAAGCTTTTCGTAACGGGTTTCCACAAGCGTTTTCCATCAGCGGTTCGAAAGGATCGATTTCAGGTAACTCAAGTCTTGGCATAAGCGAGCCAGCCTGTCATCATTAAGTAATGTTGTCTGACAACATGACATATTGTGAGGCAAAAGGGTACAAACCATTTTGCCTGCGACAAGGAGGATCTTTCCAGCATGCTTTATGACGTCCGAACCTATTGCTGTTACCCCGGCACACTCAAAAAACAACTGGCTCTTTATGGGGAGTTCGGTTTCCCGGTGCAAAGCCGTCATTTGGGCGAGCCACATGCCTATATTGTAACGGAAACCGGGCCTGTGAATTCCTATGTCCATATCTGGGCCTATCAGGATGCCGCGGATCGGGAAGCCAAACGCCAGGCGCTGCAGGCGGATCCGGAATGGCAGAGCTATCTTAAGAAAAGTGCGGATGCCGGGCATCTTGTCAGTCAGGAAAACAAACTGATGGTGCCTGCACCGTTTTGGACGCCGCCTGCCCGCTGATCATCAGATTGTCGTCGTGGTCCTCCATTGCCTAGTCAAAGGCAAGTATGATTGCCAGTACCGGCAGGACCACGACGGACAGTAATGTCGCAACCAGCATGGTCGTTGCCGTGCGTTCCCGGGCGGTACCATAGGTGGTCGCCATCAGGACCGAATTTACCCCGGGGGGGAGGGCCGCGATCATTATTGCGGGTGCCATGATCCGCAGGGGTAAATGCAGCAGGCTGCCTATGATGAAAACCAGACCGGGCATGATGCATACCTTGGCAACAGCACCCGTAATGCTGGCCCCCAGATTGCCGCGCAGCTTTTGCCCATAAATTCCTGCCCCGATCAGCATCAGCGCAATTGGCGGCATCGCAGCTTTGAGCATCCCGAAAAATGTCGTCGCAACTGGCGGCAGGGTAATGCCCGAAGCCGCAACCACGATGCCGCAGATAATGGCAATAATGATTGGATTGCATATTTGCGCACGCAGGGTTTTGCCAAGAATGGCTGCCGGGTTTCCTGTTCTGTTGCGGCTCCATTCCAGAAGCAGGATCGTTGGTGTCAAAAGGCTGATGGCGTGAATGCATAATATGGTTGCCAGTACGAGCAACCCCTCATGCCCGAACAGTATATCGACAACCGGAATGCCGAGCATGCCGATATTGGAAAATATTGCACCAAAGGCCAGAACAATGGCTTCGGGTGTGCTGTTCTTCTTGTCTGCTCGCAACAAAATGAAAACGGAAATAGCGGTGAGGCTTACCGCACCGTAATAGGCAATCCAGATTGATAAATTGAACAGTTGGGAGACCCGGTTTGCTGAGATTGTCAGGAACAATGTTGCGGGGATGAGCGTCCAGAACGTCATCTTGGTCAGCCCATCAATCGCGGTTGCCCTGATCAAGCCGATTTTGGCGAGGGCAAAGCCTGCTGCAACCAGCAGAAAAATCGGTCCGAGCTGATCAATAAGGTTCAGCAGCATTGTATTTCCTGATCCACGTTCTTTTGAAATCCGGGATGAAAAAATGCCACCCGCCCCGGGAGGGGTATGAGGAAGGTGGCAAGTTCGGCAATCAATAGATCAGATTTTTGGTGTCTTTGGTACGCGGATGACCATGAAGTAGAAAAAGATAACCGTCAGAACGAGGAAGAAAAGACTGTCCGGACTGGTCAGGAATGTTAAGGGATTTCCGTCGTTTAAGGACAGCGCCCGTCTCAGATACTGTTCAAGATCCGGCCCAAGAATAAAGCCCAGCAGCAAGGTGACGGTGGGGTAATTCTGTTTGCGGAGGAAAAATGCCAGAATCCCGAAAACAAGTGCCAGCATCATCTGGAATGGGGAGTAGGTCGCAACGTAGCTTCCGACCAATGCAACAACTGCGATGCACGAATAAAGCAGTGCTTTGCGGATCGAGACGATTTTAACGAAGTACGGACCCAGCAAATACAGTGTCAGCGGGATAAGGATCAATGCACTGATCAGAAGCGACGCAAACATCGGCGCAATGAGATCAAGCTGCGTATCCAGAAGCCGTGGTCCCGGCTGAAGACCGTTGATGATCAAAACCCCCAGTACGATTGCCGTTGTCGGGTCACCTGGAATACCGAACATCAACATCGGCACAAATGCCCCGCCGCACATGGAATTGTTCGCGGTTTCAGCCGCGGCAATGCCTTCGCGCGAACCCTTGCCATATTCCCCGGGCTTTTTGGATTTGCGCATGGCTTCGGCATAGGAGACAAAGGCTGACATTGATCCGCCGGCACCCGGAAGGACGCCGATAAAATATCCGATCAATGCGCTTTTCAGATATGTGAAAAACCCGATTTCGCGGATTTCGTGCCAGCTTGGCAGGAAATCTTTGCGGCGGATTGGTGCCAGATTTCGGGTGTTGGCGTCAATTGTCAGTGGATCGCGGCTTTGCTGCGCCTGATACAGGATCTCGCTTATGGCAAAGGTGCCGATGATCAGAGGCATCATGTCGATGCCCTCGACCAGCGTTTCCGTGCCAAAGTTAAATCGTGCAATCGGCTGCATGACATCAATGCCGATCGTAGCGATCATAATGCCCAGCAGGGTGGCAATCGTGCCTTTGGCAATTGCATCGCGCTGGGAAATCACGATCACAACCAAGGCAAACAGAATAAGAGAAAACTTGCCCGGGGTTTGGATCAGAAGCGAAACCTTGGCGGCAACCGGTGTCAGCGCAATCAAAAGCAATGCACCGACAACACCGCCGATCATTGATCCAAGGGCGGCATGACCAAGTGCATTTGCACCTTGGCCCTTTTTCATCAAGGCATACCCCTCGATCGAGGTCATCATGGATGATGGTGCGCCAGGGATGTTGATCGTCGTTGCCGTGATCGAGCCTGCATACATGCCCGACATGAAGATCGACGCGCACATGACAAGTGCGGGAACAACATCAAGGCTGTAGGTGATCGGTAATAGCAGGGCGATGGCAAGAACCGATGTCAGACCGGGTACAGCGCCAAAGAACGTCCCGATCAAAAAGCCGATGACCATATAGGCCAATACTTCGGGCGAGGCGAGGGCGCTAAATCCGCCCAGAATTTCAAGAATGAAATTCATGGCAACAGGCCCTCCAGCATGGGCAATCGTACCTGGAAAATCACGGCAAACAGAACATAGAACACGGCAGTGATGATTGCCGAATATGCGATACGGCGGATTTGGCCGGTGTTTTCAAGCCTGAAGAAAAACAGCAATGCATAGACGTAAAGAAAGGTCGAAAGCGGGTAGCCCAGCGTTTTGAAAACCGTGATATAGATCGCGGTGGCAAGGACGATTTTGATGGCGGCCGCAAGGGATGGTTTGTCTTCTTCTTTAACTTCATCGCCTGCTGCGTCTTCGGTTGGGGCTGGTGCGCGCAGGATGTCGCGAAAAACAAAACCAAGTGCAACATACATCAGGATCGATGCAAGAACCGGAACGAACGACGGACCGACAAGCCCCTCATCAAATTGCGGGGTGATTTGTAGTGCTGTTGCAAGATAGACGGTCGTGATGATCAGAAGGAAAATAGGCAGAATAAGGTTGCCTTTTTTCACAGCAAAACTGGAAGATGACATTTAGGTGATCTCCGTTCCGGCGGTGGGCGACCAAAAATGACCGGGTGGCACCGGTTATTGGATGCCACTCGGCCGGTTTTGGGAGTTACTTCTTGATGACGCCTTGGTCGACCAGTGCCTGCATCTGATCAAACAGGGTTTTCTGGGTTTCCTCGGCCCATGCGGTTACTTCGTCTGTACCCAACCAGTTCGGTGAAACGCCGACTTTTGAAACCCATTCCTGGAATTCGTCACTTTCAAGGGCGGCCTTGTAGTTCGCTTCGACCTTTGCAATGACGTCATCCGGCGTATCGGCCGGTGCTGCCAGAACGATGAAGCTGCCGATCTGAAGATCGACACCCTCTTCCTTGGCAGTCGGCACATCCGGGAAGGTCGGGTTGCGGTTGTCCGAGAATTCAACAAGCCCGCGAACATCGCCACCTTCGATCAAGGCCGAAAAATCACCCATGCTGGTCGCGACAACGTCGACTTCATCAGATAGAATGGCTTCTTTCTGGGGGGCGGCACCACCCGGATAGGCGATCAGTTTGAATTCCGTACCGGTCAGCTGCTGGAATTGCAGCATCGCCAGATGCAGTCGCGATCCCGTATTCTGGATGCCGATTTTGATCTGTCCCGGATTTTCCTTTGCCGCGGCAACAAGATCATCAACGGATTTATAGGGCGAGTCCGCATCGACGATGATCGCATCAGGTTCGCTGGTGACGCGTGCAATCAGCTTCAGCTTATCAAGTTTGTAGGTCGGCAGAAGCCCCTGCCAGGGAACGGTGACGACGCTGTCATAGGTCAGTGCACCAAGGGTGTAGCCGTCCGGGCGCGCTTTCATGACCTGCATGATGCCGGTTGCACTGATGCCGCCTTCTATATTTTCGGCATAGATTGATTGACCGATATCCTTCTCGGCAATCGTGCCAAGTTTGCGGACAATGCCGTCCGTTCCTCCGCCGGCACCCCATGGGATGATCATCCGGATATCCTTGGTGGGGTAATCAGCGGCGAATGACTGGCTTGCAAAGCCGATGGACAGAGCAAGAGTCGCACCGGCGACTTTAAGAAATGATTTCATTTGTTTCCTCCTTGATCGTTTGTTGCCTGACATGTTGGGCAACAGATTTGTGTCGGACGGCGGCTTTTCGCTTCTTTTGCCGATGGGGTTGTGATTTTTAATTCGTCATATTTATTCTTATTTTCGAAATAGTCATCATATATGTGGTTGTCTGACAACTATAGTGAGGCGCTTTGCGGTATCATGTTTGCCAGCGCCCAAAGCGAGCTGTCAGGCTGGTGTTATAACAATATGACGTAATTTCAGACGACTGAACTCTAGAAAATAGAAGTCACGATGTAAATAACATAATATGAATTTTCAGGATTTCAGTTCTTTCGTGACCATGTAAGCCAGTAAAGTCAGGGAATAACAGATTCATCATATGAAATTGACCGATCTGAGTTTCAGATTTCAGGCACAGATCAAAAAGATGAAACTTGGCGTTGCCAACGCAACGTGGCCTTTTTTCCGTTGGCTGCTAATTTTTCCGACGGTAGCGTTCAAACCACTTGGCCATCATCGGTGCCAGAAGAACGATCTTGAAGATACGAACGATATGGTGGAAAGCAACAAAGCTTGGCTCGACATTGAGTGCCAGTGCAATCAGTGACATCTCTGCGACGCCGCCCGGTGCAAAGGCAAGCAGGACTGCGATATAATCCAGATCCAGCCAGTCTGAAACAAACCACGCCACACCGCCGGTAAAGGCAAGAATCAGTACCGTGGCAAAAATGGAATAACCGGCAAGGCGCGCGAGGAAGGAAAGTTTGACACCGGCAAAGCGGCTGCCGATGGCGGAACCAAGGATCAGAAGGCTTCCGGCCAGAAGCCAAGCCGGCAGATTGCCTTCGACGACACCGGTAACATGCAAAGCCATACTTGCCAGCATGGCTCCGGTCATTTCGGCTGCAGGAACGCCAATTTTTCGGAAGATCAGCACTGTTGTGATTGCGCAAAACGCAGTGATCAATCCTTCGGACAATGTCATCTGGATGGCATTGCTGTCGCCATGTCCGTTGGCGACGACACCCGTGATCAGAAGCACGATTGCAGGGGCAGACATCACCAGAAGCAAAACACGTAAACCCTGCGTCAGGGCAATTTCCTGTTCATTGCCGCCTGCTGCAGCGCCCAGAACCACCATCGGCGTCAAACCGCCCGGGGTTGCCGAAAACAGGGCCGTTGCGGGATCAAGTTTTGCGACTTTGCTGTAAAACCATGTGACAACAAGGGTGATGATGGGAACATAAAGCAGAACGGCGATCATACTGATTGGCCATCGTGCGGCCTGATCAAGGGTATCTGGGGTAAAGGATGCGCCCAGAAATATACCGATCACACCCAGAATGACCGACCGGAATCGCATCGGGATGCCCATCCGGACACGCAGCAGGCTGGCGACAAATGTCGCCAGCATTGGCCCCATCATCCAGGCAAGCGGCATATTGATGCTATGTGCGATCAACCCGCCAACAAGCCCGATACCAAGTGCAACGAACAGGTTTTTGAAAAATTTCGGGGTGAGGCTGCCGGAGAGGCGATTGATCCAACTGTCGTTTGCGGGCCTTTCCGGCGGGATGCTCATTATGCGTCGGCCTTGTTCTTGTTAATCTGATCAAGGAAGCCGTCAATCGCGTCACGCAGCCGGGCGGCTTCCGTGTTCAGGGTGTTTGTTGCCCGTGACACATTTTCCGATCCACTGTGAACGCGGGCGGTTTCCGTATCCAGTGCGCCAACGGCATCGGCGACGGTTCGCATGCCACCATTGGCATCATGAATGCTGGCTGAAATGCCGTTGGTTGATGCCTGCTGTTCTTCTACCGCCGCCGCAATGGCCGCGGCCGACTGGTCAACCTCGCCGATAACGTTGGCAACCGATTCAAGGGCGCTGACCACATTGTCCGTCAGACCGCGGATTTCTTCGACCTGTGCTGAAATATCTTCGGTCGCCCGGGCTGTCTGCGAAGCAAGATTTTTAACCTCGCCTGCGACAACGGCAAAGCCTTTGCCTGCGTCACCGGCACGTGCCGCCTCGATCGTGGCATTAAGTGCCAGAAGGTTGGTCTGGTTGGCAATGTCTTCGATCAGGGTAACGATGTCGCCAATTCGCTGTGTGGCTTCGGTCAGTTGCTCGAAAAGGGCGCGGGAATGTTCGCTTTCATTGCGGGCGCGTCCGGCAACCTCGGCTGATCGCTGGGCCTGTTGGCCAATTTCACCGATGGCTTCTGACAGGCTGGCGGTGGTTTGTGAAACGGCTTCGATATGGTGGAGCACAGTTTCGGAATGGTGGTTGGCATCGGCGGCACGTGCGGTTGCTGATGTCGCGATTTGCTCCATGTCGTTTGCGGAACCGTTAAGCGAACCGAATTCACGGTCAAAGCCGCCAAGGGCCTCCTGCACGGCGCGCTGGAAATTATCGGTTGCCGTAACCAGTTCAAGCTGGCGTTCGCGTTCGATCTTACGGACCCGTTCGCGTTCGTGGCGCAGGGTTTCGGCTTCTTTTGACTGGTCGCGCAGCACTGTTACCGACCGTGCCACGACACCAATTTCATCGCGGCGCTGAACACCGCGGATTTCGATATCAAGATCGCCCTTGGAAATCTGTTCGATCAATTGCGCAAGATCCGTCATCGGGCGCGAAATACGTCGCGAAACAAATACCGATACGATTGCTGCGATAAGGATCACGACAATTGCGACAATCACGAAAACCTTCTGAAGTGTCTCGGCCTGTACCTGGGCGTTGCCAAATGAGGTCGTGGCAACTTCCTGAGACTGCACGAGAATTTTTTGCAACGGTACTTGCAAAGCACGGAATGATTCATCGGCACGCGCAATAACCTCAAGCGCGCCATAGACATTCATCTCGCTTTCGATCAGGAACTGATCGACTTCGGCCATATAGGTGTCATAGGCGGTGGTGAATTCATCACCGCCTACTTCTGCCAGACGTTCGGCAAGCGGGGCCAGTTCAGTAGACAGATTACCGGCCTTTTCGCGAAGTTCGGGAACGGCTGCGGCGTTAATGCCGTTTGAGTCCCAGGTTAGAATTCGAAACAGCGTCCCGTGTGCCTCATTTAATGCATCACTGAGTGTCAGCGCATCGGAACGACGTTCATAAGCTTCGACGCGAAGGTTGTTCAGCGTTTCCTTTTCGCTTTCCAAGGTTAGAACCGTTGCGATACCCATCGCAATGATCACGACCATAAGAAAAACAGGAACCAAAAGTGTTTTGGGACCGATTGCCAGATTATCAAGAAAACGCATCGCTTCTGGATCCTTCGCGTCGAAGATTTTCTTGGTCTTACATTTCGCCGTCATTCGGAACGGCTTTGCGTTTGCGCAGCCATTGACGTGTGTTTCCGACAAGCGGAGCAAGCAGGAAGGCAATGCTGATCAGCAGGATAACCAGTGTGATCGGACGTTCCCAAAGGAAGGAAATCGAACCATCACTGATCATCAATGCACGACGCAGGTTTTCTTCCATCATCTCGCCAAGGATGAAGCCCAGCAGCATTGGTGCCATCGGATAGTTCAAAAGACGCAGACCAATTGCGATTGCCGCGGCCAGAACCATCAGGTGAATATCCATGGTGTTAAACGTCACCAGATAAACACCGATCAGCGAGAAGAACAGGACGAACGGAACCAGCAACTGCTGGGGCAGTGCCAGCAAACGCGAGATGTAAGGGATCAGCGGCAGGTTCAGGACCAGAAGGACAATGTTGCCGATATACATCGAAATGATGACCGACCAGAACACGTCAGGCTGTTCGACAAACAGACGGGGGCCCGGCTGGACACCATAGGAAATCAAAGCACCCATCATGACAGCAGTGGTACCCGAACCCGGGATGCCAAGCGTCAGAAGCGGCACGAACGAGCCCGAGCAAGCTGCGTTGTTTGCGGTTTCGGGTGCCGTCAGGCCACGGATCGAACCCTTGCCGAACTGAAGTTTTTCCTTGGCACTTGCAAGGTTCCGTTCAAGACCATAGGCGAGGAACGATGCAATCGTTGCGCCTGCACCCGGCAGAACGCCCGTAAAGAATCCAAGTACCGAGGAACGCGCGATGACAGGGGTCATTGTTTTGACCTCGTCTTTCGAGAGCTTCATCGATCCAAGATTCTTCAGTGCTTTCTGTTCGTCACTGCGTGTGTCTTTGGTAGGGCGCAGAATCTGCAAAAGGGCTTCGGACAGGGCAAATGTCGACATGGCGAGTAACAGGAAGCTGATACCGTCAACAAGATCCATGCTGCCAAAGGTAAAGCGCGCAACGCCGGCAGCCGGGTCGGTCCCGATTGTCGACAGCATGATGCCAAACAGCGTCATGGTGATCGCCTTAAGAACCTGGCCCTTTCCGGCAAAGGCCGAGACGGCAGTCAAGCCCAGAACCATCAGCGCAAAGTAATCAGCCGACTGGAAGGACAGCGAAACCGAAGCCAGTGCCGGTGCGGCAACCAGAAGGAAGATGGCAGCGATCGTCCCGCCCGAAAAAGAGGAATAAGCGGCAATGGCAAGTGCTTTACCAGCCTTTCCTTGCTGTGCCATCGGATAGCCGTCAAAAGCTGTGGCGACTGTTCCGGCAACACCCGGTGCGTTAATCAGGATCGATGAGGTCGAGCCACCAAAGATTGCACCGTAATACACACCGGCCATCAGAATCAGGCCGGTCGACGGATCAAATCCGTAGGTGATCGGGATCATCAGCGCAATGGCCGTGATCGGACCGAGGCCGGGCAACATACCGATAAACGTGCCGGCAAAGCAGCCGACAACAACCATCAGAAGGTTGATCGGCATAATAGCGGTCGTCAGACCGGAGAAAATTCCTTCAAGCATTTTTTTCGCCCTAGCCCAGCATTTCGAAGATGTCGCCCGGCGCCAGATAAATCCCCATCAACTGGGACAGCAGGAACCAGAATACGAAGACGACAGGTACGGCTGCACCGATCAGAACCTTGATGCGGCGTTCGCCAAGAACGGCAAACCCGCCCATCAGGAAGATGGTGGTCGAGATCAGGAAGCCGAGATAGCGAATGGTCAGGCCATAGAAGATCATCAGTGCTGCAAGCGTGATGACCGGTTTCCATTTCATGCCACGGAACGCGGCAAGGAGGCTGCCGGCCTCTCGATTGGCCGGCAGTACCAGTTGTGCGAAGGAAACCACGCCCATCACCCATGCTATGGCATTTGGGAGGGTCCGGGCATTGAACGGGGCATCTTCGTCACCGAACAAAAGCGGGATATCGCCGACATAATAGCCATAGATCAGCGCGAGACACAGAAAGAGCATTGCGCCGAATTTGTCACGATTGATGGACATGGCGTGGTTTCCTTTAGAGATCTTTTTATTGCTGTTCGGAAAGGCTTATTTCAGGAAGCCAAGTTCACGCATCAGGTCGCCGACCATTTTCTCCTGATTTTCCATGAAGGAGGAGAATTCAGCGCGCGGCTTGTAGAACTTTTCCCAGCCGTTACGTTTACGAACGGTTTCCCATTCTTCGGTCGCCTGCAGGTCCTTCAGCAGTTTGGCATAGGCATCTGCCTTTTCAGCCGAAAGAGCCGGGGAACCGAAATAGCCGCGCCAGTTGACGAATTCTGCGTCAATGCCGAGCTCACCCAGTGACGGGACGTCCGGAGCAGCTTCGATACGGTCGGTCGAGGTCACGGCGAGGATACGAATCTGACCCGCTTTGTGCAGTTCAAGCAGTTCGCCAAGGCCGGTTGAAATGACTTCGGTTTCACCCGACAGAAGACCGGCAATCGCTTTCCCGCCCGCATCGTAGGGAATGTATTTTACCTGTTTGGCATCGCCGCCGCCTTTCTGGACAGCATATGCAGCAACGATATGGTCCATACCACCACGAACCGAGCCGCCACCGAATTTCACTGAGTTCGGATCAGCTTTGATCGCTTCGACAACATCGGTGAAGGATTTGTAGGGGCTGTCGGCTGGAACGCCGAAAGCAGCGTATTCCGCGACAACACCGGCAATCGGGGTCAGGTCACGGAAAGACTGCGGGAATACGCCGGTCAGTGAACGGACGATAATCGGGGTCGAGTTGACCATCAGGGTGTTGTCGAGGCGATCAGCTGCTTCGATCATGTATGCAATGGCTTTACCGCCGCCGCCGCCCGAAAGGTTTTCGTAGGACGCGGTGCCAACCAGACCAGCTTTGGTCAGGGCTTCACCAGTACCGCGTGCGGTGCTGTCCCAGCCACCGCCGGCACCACCCGGAACGATGAAGTGAATATCGTTAAATTCCTGTGCTTTGGCATCAAAGGCACCAAAAGCAGCAGTTGAAACGGCAACAGCGGTGGCCGCTGCCAGGAATCCGCGACGCGAAAACATCGTCAGCTTCTTCATTGTGTTGTCTCCTCCAGACACAAAAACCTTCCTGAGCCGCCGAACGGCGGCAGGCCGATCAATTCAGGACAAGGCATCTGCAATGAAGGTCTGGCTGCGCTTGCATTCCGGCGACATGCCGGTACCCCATGACAACAAACAGCTGAAGGCCTCCCTTGCCGATGATCCTTTTTGATTATCCTTAAGCCAGACCAAACGATCTGACGGATCGGCAGCCGCGAGACGGTAACAGGCAAACCTGTCACCAACCTGTCATTGCACCAAACAGAGTGAAAAAAGTTCACAGCATTTATGATGGTGAGGCAAAGACCGCTGGTGAAAATCATTTACGCCGATAATGTCCGCCCGCAATCAAGTGCATGTTTCTTAAGGAAAAACAGGGCTTCGTCACGTTTCAATTGATTGAACCGGCTAAGCGGTCCTGACAGGGTCAATACACCAAGAAGCCGGTTTTGCCGGTCCAGTACGGGAACGGCGATTGCCGATATGTCCGGGTCACGTTCGCCTTCACTTTGGGCAAATCCGGCATCAAGAACATCAATCGCACGATCATCAACGCCGTCCCCCCATGCGCGGATCACGTGCCCGGCCGCACCACGGTCACAAGGAAGTATCGCGCCTTCTTCCAGATGATGGCGCAGACTGCTAGGGGAATTTTCGCGAAACAGGCACAAACGGTTTTCGCCTTCGGGCACATAAAAAGATGCGGTTTCGCCGCTGGCTAAGACAAGGGCTGTCAGATGCGGGCGCACGACATCATCCATGCGAAATGATCGACGATAAATCGACCCCAGACGCCACAATGCGGGCCCCAGCCGATAGCGCCCGCGTCCTGATATTGCCAGAAACCCCCGCGACTCTAATGTTCCGGCCAGTCGGGTGATGGTGCTTTTATACATGCCCGTGCGTTCCGAAAGATCCTTAAGCGACAGATCGGCATCACGATCGGTAAAGGCATCAAGGATGATCAGGGCGCGTTCAACTGCGCTAACATTTTGTTCTGACATAATAAATTGAATTCCCGTGTGACTGTTCCGCCCGGGATGTCGTTATTGGGCATTTTGGGATTGGTCAAAATTCTATATAATAGAACAAAATTCTACCAGACAGAATTTAAGGAAATGTCATGGATACGACCAAACCACTTGCCGGTATTACCGTTTTGGACCTGACCAACGTTTTGGCTGGTCCGTTTTGCTGCCATCAACTGGCCCATCTGGGGGCGGATGTTATCAAGGTCGAAGCACCGGGGCGCGGCGATCTGGCGCGTCAACTTGGGGCGGATCAGGGGCTGAACGAAAAGCTGATGGGTGTTTCGTTCATGGCACAGAATGCCGGAAAGCGGTCTGTGACGCTGAACCTTAAGGACCCGCGCGGGAAGGAAATCCTCAAAAAGATGGTCAGGAATGCCGATGTGGTTGTCGAAAATTTCCGACCCGGCGTGATGGACCGGCTTGAGCTTGGCTATGATATCCTGTCAAAAGTTAACCCTGCGCTGATCTATTGTGCGATTTCAGGCTTCGGGCAGACCGGCCCGATGAAAAAACTGCCTGCCTATGACCAGATTGTGCAGGGGCTTTCGGGCATTATGACGATCACTGGCGAGGAAGACCGGGAAACCTACCGTGTTGGATACCCGGTCGCGGATACCATTGGCGGTTTGACGGCTGCATACGCAATCACCGCAGCAATTGCCGGACGTGCAATGGGGAGCAACGAAGGTAAAGGCAGTTTCATCGATATTTCGATGCTGGAATCCGTGATTGCGACCATGGGCTGGGTGGTATCGAACTTCCTCATTGCCGGGAAGCAGCCGACTGCAAACGGCAACGACAATTTCACATCCTCGCCATCGGGTACGTTCCGCACACAGGATGGCAAGATCAATATTGCGGCCAACAAACAGGAACAGTTTGAAGCGGTTTGCGATGTTCTGGATTTGCCAGACCTGAAAGTTGACCCGCGTTTTGTAACCCGGACAGAACGCCTGTCGCATCGCCGGGAATTGAGCGATCTGCTTGAAGATGCGCTCGTCACCCAGACGACAGATCACTGGGTATCCGAATTCAACGCTGTCGGCGTACCCGCCGGGGCGGTCTTGACCGTGCCACAGGTTCTTTCGCTGCCGCAGATTGCCGATCGCGGCATGTTGGCCGACTTTACGGACGTGCCGGGTGCGGAGCGCGATATCCGTATTCTTCGTACAGGCATCAAGATGAATGGTGATGCGCCGTCGGTTGATGCGCCGCCACCGGTTCTGGGACAGGATAACGAAACTATTCTGGCCGCCCTTGGCATGTCTGCCGAGGAGGTCGCCACCTTGAAAGCCGAGGGCGTGCTATGAGCGACAAAACTGCAAAAGACATTGAAAACGAAGTCAGCGACTGGTGGAAAACATCCATCATCGATATGGAACCGGGCAAAATACATTATGGCGGCTACGCCATTCAGGACCTGATTGGCAATATCAGTTTTCCTGGGATGATCTGGCTTATGACGCGCGGTGAGTTGCCATCAAAGGGGCAGGCAGCCTTGCTTGAGGCGGCCCTTGTTGCGGCAGTCGATCACGGTCCGCAGGCACCAAGCATTGCAATCGCGCGGATGGCTGCGACCTGCGGGGTTGGTTTGAATAATGCCATGGCCAGTGCGGTCAACGTATTGGGCGATGTCCATGGTGGGGCGGGTGAACAGGCTGTTGCGCTTTATCATGATATTGTGGCGCGCATGGATGGGGGCCAAAACCTTGTCGATGCGACAGCAGCAGGGCTGGACCATCAGATTGCCGAACATGGCAAACATATTCCGGGATTTGGTCATCGTTTCCATCCGCTTGACCCGCGTGCACCGCGTTTATTGTCGCTTGTTGAAAAGGCGGCTGCCGATGGGATTGTTTCCGGGCGTTTTGGACAGATTGCCAGCCAGATAGAAGAAACCCTTCTGACCCGCAAAGGTAAACGTATCCCGATGAATATCGATGGTGCGACGGCAGTGATATATGCCGAACTAGGATTTGCCGCACCGCTGGCGCGTGGTTTGTTCTGCCTGTCACGGTCGGTTGGGATACTTGCCCATGCGTGGGAGCAAACCAATCAGGGGGGCCGCAACAAGGGACCAATTCCGCGACGTCTGATCTGGAATTATGACGGGCCGGAACGCCGCCCGGTGCCATCAGACCTTAACGGCGATTAAGTAGCGCATCCTGCCAGCGGCTTAAAAACCGCTGGCGTTTTGCCTGATCCAGATAAACCAGAAGCCCGGGTCCCACGGGGAATGACCGGACCCGTTCGCCGTAACGATCAAAAATTAGCGACGAGAACGGGCTGGGCGGGACATCGGGACGGACGGGGTTGAAATTGCCTTCGTCCTGCAGGATGCTCTGGCCTTCAATCGACAGGATATAATCAAGGAACCTGCCACCCAGTTCCGGATTGCGCGCCCCGCGTGGAATGATGGCAATCCGGGAATAAACAACGATGAAATCATCGGGCAGGATTACGCCGAGATTGGGGTTCCGGTGACTGAATGTTTCCGCGTACGATCCCAGCAAATTGTATCCCAGTACCAATTGGCCATCGGCTATTTTCTCAAGCATTGGCGACGTATTGGAATAGAGCTTTACCTTCGCCTGACCCAACGTGCGGACAAAGTCCCATATCCCGGAAAAGAACCGTTCATCGCGTGCCAGAAACAGGAAGCCAACACCGCTGCGTTCAATGTCATAGGTTGTGACCTTCTCGCTGAGCAGATCATCGTGATCGTTCAGAAGCCTAATGAAATCGTTACGTGTGCGCGGCGGTTCAAGATTGTTTTCGCGAAAGTATTTGCGGTTATACGCCATTACGGCCGGTTCTTGTGTTACCGCAAATGCTTCGTTGCGCCAGCGGGCCCAGTTTGGCAATGCGCGTGTCTGATCGCTTTGATGCGAAAAGGCATAACCGTCATTCGCGAGCTTCATCTGCAAATCCATTGACGAACTGATCACCAGATCGGCGTTTGGTTCTCCTGCTTCGCGTTCGGCAAGAGTCTGGTGATACATCTCCAGTGTTTGCAGCTGATGATATTCGACGCGGATTTCCGGGTTGCTTTGCTGAAATCCGTCAATGGCGGGGCGAAATGCTTCGATATCGGCCGATCCGTAAATGACGACGGTTCGACTTTCCGACAACAGAAGCTGTTCGGGGTCGCCCGGGGTGGTGTTTTGCAGCGCGGGAAAGATGAAAAGCTCGGCAGATGCCGGCAAAACGCGGAAAATTGCTGCGCAGAAAACTGCAATAATGATAGTACTGCGCAGGTTCATCGCTTACAGACCCTCACTTATTGAATTACTCGCAGGCGTGTCGCCGGATAGTGATATCGAGGCTTTCCCGATCCGGCAAAATCTGGAAAATTCATGTTCTTGGGGCAATATGCACCAGACCATTCTGGTTTAACAGGGGACCTGACCCGACACAATGAGAGTCCTTGTCGTAGAAGATCACGCAGCACTTGCTGATGGCATCGCCCGCTCTTTGCAGCAGGCGGGCTATGCGGTTGATGTGATTTCTGATGGCGAAGAGGCCGATGAAATTCTGCGTACCCAGGAATACGGCCTTGTCGTGCTGGACCTTAATCTCCCTCGGATGGATGGTCTCGAAATCCTGCGTCGATTGCGCCATCGCGGATCGGAAAGTGCTGTTCTTATCCTGACGGCACGCAACGATATTGATGACCGTGTTCGAGGACTTGACCTTGGTGCAGACGATTATCTGGCAAAGCCGTTTGAACTGGTCGAGCTTGAGGCACGCGTGCGTGCCCTGATGCGCCGTCATTCGGGGACGCATAATACCCGGATCACCTGTGGACGCCTGACATATGATACTGTTGCCCGCCGCGCGATGATTGATGGCGAGGATATCGAAATTCCGCGCCGTGAACTGAATATCCTTGAAATTCTGCTTTTGCGGCTTGGGCATGTATTGTCCAAGGAACAGATCACCGACCAGCTTGCCGGGTTCGAGGACGACATCAGTGCAAATGCGGTAGAACTTTACATCAGTCGATTGCGTAAACGTGTCGAAACGGCAGATATCAAAATCCAGACTGTCCGCGGTCTTGGTTACCTGTTGAAAAAAACATGAAATGGCGCAACGCATCCCTTCGCCGGCGCTTGCTGATCTGGCTTTTGATCCCGCTACTTTTGATCAGTTCACTGATGCTGTTCGAGGTCCGCAGCAACGCGGTGCATTCTGCCAATCAGGCCTTTGACCGTGCGCTTCTGAGTTCCGCGCTTGCGATTGCGGATCGTGTGGTCCTGATAGGTGGGCAGATTGAGGTCGACGTACCTTATGTCGCCCTCGAGATGCTGACCAGTTCTGCGCAGGATCGGGTCTTCTATCAGGTCAGTACAGCACAGGGCGAATTCATTACCGGTTACGAAGAACTGCCACCGGTTCCCGAAGAACTGATGCCGCTTCTGGAAGAGCCGGTGTTTTATGATGCGGAATATAACGGCGAACGGGTGCGGATTGGCGCGTTGTCGCGTTATGTGGCCAGCGCAAGAATGGCGACACGTTTTCACGTTTTGGTCGCCGAAACCACGGGAACACGCGAAAGCCTGAGCGAAGATATTCTGGCCCGTGCGGCAGTCCGGCAATTCGGTCTTATCCTGATTGCCGCCCTTATTGTCTGGTTCGGGATCGGGCAGGGGCTTAAACCGTTGGCGCGGCTGGAAGAAGCCCTTAACCGTAGGTCACCCTCGGACCTGAGACCCATTCTGCATGATGTCCCAACCGAAGTGCGCCATCTTGTCGGCGCGATCAACCATTTGCTGAAACGCTTGGAAAATACGCTTTCGACCATGCAGCGGTTTACCGCAGATGCCGCACATCAGCTGCGCACTCCGTTGGCGGCGTTGCGTACCCAGGCAGAGTTGGGACTACGTGAAAAGGATCCGGAAAAGCTGCATGATGTCATGGAAAAGCTTGCAGCATCGACGCGTCAGACTTCTCATCTTGCCAACCAGTTGCTGACATCCGCGCGGTCCGCACCCGAAGGTTTGGCCGGACGTCCCTTTGCCCGTATTGACCTGGGCGAGATCACCCGGACGGTTACGGGCAGCAAGGTCCCCGCTGCGATAGAGCGCGGTATTGATCTTGGCTATGAGGGGCTGGACGGAGAGGCTTTGATCATGGGGGATGCGACTCTGATCGAGGAATTGCTGAAGAACCTGATCCACAATGCGCTGACCTATTGCCCCGAAGGCAGTTCCGTTACCGTGCGATTAACACCCGAGGCGGACAATACATCATTCGTCAAACTGGTGGTCGAAGATGACGGGCCGGGTATTGCGCTTGAACATCGCAAACATGTGTTCGAACGCTTTTATCGTGTGTCGGATGGTGGGGAAGACGGATGCGGCCTTGGCCTCTCGATCGTGCGCGAAATCGCATTGCGCCACGATACACGCATCCGGCTTGATGAACCGGAAGATCACAGTGGTGCGATTTTCTCGGTGCGTTTCCGATTGGCACCAAATCAAGCGTAATTGCGTTAACGGCGAAGGGCGGGAATTGTCGACAGCACGGTTTTCATCAATTGTGGTTGCCGGTTCACGCCGGTCTTTGAAAATACGGTTTTCAGATACGTTCGTGCCGAGCTTAGTGAAATTCCAACCAGTTCTGCTGCCTGTTCAAGAGACATGCCCTCGGCAAGCTTTTGTGTCAGCTTGGCCTCGGACCGGGTCAGACCAAAAATATCAATCAGGTCATCAATCGTTGGCGGCCCCATTCTTTCGGGTTCGACCAGTATGAAGACGAAGCTGTCCGGAAGGGTGCCACCATTGCGGACCCGGCGCAGGAAAACCGACAATGCCCCCTGTTCGTGATCAATCGAAAATCCGCGCTGCATCGGCGGAACACGACCCGCAGGGGGATGCAAAAAACGTTCGAGATCATCAGGCACCTTGTCGATCAGTAGCCGGTTATCAGGACTGACCTGTAATGACGCTGATCGGCGCAAAATTTCGGCGGCTTGCGCATTCATGTGTGAAACCGTAAGCCGGTCATCGGTTGCAATAAGCCCCAGATGGAAAAGATCGAGAAACGCTGCGGGAATTGTATCGCGGCTTTCACCGTGCCTGCGCGCGATCTCGGTTTCGATACCATCAAGAATTGTTTTTAAGGCGGTGGGTTTTGGATAGAAACGAAAGACTCCGAACTCGTTGACGGCTGTAAGGGCTGATTGAAGGTCGGCATAACCCGTCAGCATCACAATGATCAGGTCGTCCCGCAGATTTCGGAGCTTTTCTGCCAGTTCAAGACCGGTCATGACTGGCATGTGGATGTCCAGAATGGCGGCTGTTACATCCGGGGTACTGGAAATCTCGGTCAGTGCGGTTCGTGGATCACCGAAATACAGCCCCTGCCAATGCGGCGCGAGGTTTGCGAAATTTCGCCGATGCGATGACAGCAGGTTTTCATCGTCATCTACAAACGCAATGCAGACAGGACGGTCTGACGCCATTGTCATTCACACTCCACATATGGGGATGTTGGTTCGTCTATCCTGACATTATTCTTCGGTATATCAAATCCTGTATGAATTGGTGGCTGTAAAATCAGCTTTCGGGTGATGCAGGTTGGTTTTTACCGGAGTTGTCCCTGATGCGTGTTGCGACAATCGACCTGCCTACCGTTATGATGGTGGATGATGACGAAAACCTTTTGGCTTCGGTATGTCGTTCCCTGTCGGGGAGTTTTAATTTAGTCAAATATATCAATGGCGAGGCTGCTCTTGAATGGTTGTCAAAAAACCGTTCCGGGGTGCAGGTCATTGTTGCCGATCTGGTAATGCCGACCATCGATGGCATTAATTTCCTGAAACGTGCCTGTCATTGTGCTCCGGATGTGCCGCGGATTTTACTGACGGGAAATGTTTCGGCGGTACCACTGCGCGAAGCAAAAGAGCATGCAAAAATCAGTCAGATTCTGACAAAGCCCATTTCGTCCATGGCCCTCAAAGAAGTCCTGGCCCGTACGATCGGAGACCGGTGTAAAGAAGGCCATGTTGAAAATGTGATGCCCGATATCGTGAATGCAGCGATTGATAGGTATGATTTTACCACTGTGATTCAGCCCCGCGTCCGCACCAGCGATTTTATGAGAACAGGTGGCGAAGTTCTTTGCCGAATGCCTGATTTGCAAAAACGGTTTGATATTGGACAGATATTCGAAGGTTGCCGAAACCGGCCGGTGATGAACCGTCTGACGATGCATATTATGGAGACGATGATTGATCTGGCACCGCTTTATCGCGAAGCGCTGGGACCAAGTGCCAGAATATCAATGAACGTCGATCCCTGTTTGGTCAGCAACAACCGATTTGTTTGCTCGGTGTCGGATTTCATCGATGAAATGCAGGAATCTGGTCTCGAGATCGAGCTTGAAATTAATGAAAAGCAGTTGAACGTGATGGACGAAAACTTTGCGAAAAATGCAAAGTTTCTGGCCCGGCGCGGGACGCGGTTATTCATTGACGGCTTTGGTGCAGATAAAGGGGCATTCGAGTTGTTGCGGAACGAATATTTTGCCGGTGTTAAACTTGATCGGGGTCTGATTGGCCGAATGATGGGTAACCGGAGTGACGACGCGTTTGTTTCATGGATTGTTCAGATATGTCGGCAGATCGGCTACTCGGTCATTGCTGTCGGTGTTGAAAACGAGGCCACAGCCCTTTGCCTGCGCGAATATGGGGTAGAAGAATTGCAGGGATATCTTTTTGGTATGCCACAACCGCTTGAAGAACTTGTGCCAGGCAAGATTGCGATATGAACAAGTGTGGCAATACAAATGGTTGACCAGTTTTTTCAAGCTCGATCATTGTTTTGCTACCACGCCGTGACCAATGTTTAAACCAGTCTCGGAGTACAATTACGATGATGAAAACGATCACTAAATTCGCCATGACCATAGGCACGATCATTGTCTTTACGGTTGGAAATGCTCATGCAGCAAGTGAATTGAGGCTTTCAACTACCGGCGGTGAAACCACGACGGTGTCATTTGAAGAACTGACCAAACTGCCCGACACCGAGTTTTATACTTCGACCCCGTGGACTGACGGTGTTCAGAAATTCCGGGGTGTTGATTTCGATGTTCTGCTCGATACCTATGGCATCACGCCCGATACAGTACGTGTGTCCGCATTGAATGATTACAGCGTGATGATTCCGGCCAGTGTGCTTCGGGATGACAACGCCATTCTGGTTTATCTGCAGAATGATGCAGAAATGTCGGTGCGCGACAAAGGCCCGTTCTGGGTTGTTTTCCCTTATGACAGTGATGTTCGTTTCCAGACTGACACCTACTGGTCTTATTCCGTCTGGCAAGTGAAGTCGATTGATGGGCAAAACTAGACATTTTCTGTCAAAAATTTCGGGTGGGGTCATTTTCTCGATACTGGTCCTGTTCATTATCCTTTACGGTGTCTTTTCGACTGCGATTGTGCGGCAGCTCGACGACGAAAAATTTGCGTATCGTGAAAATTTTGCGTGGGCGGTTTTTCAGATTCAGCGCCAGTTTCTGGAAATCGAGCGATATATCGAATACGCCCGGGTACAGAATGAAATCGCCAAAGAGGATTTCGAACAGGTTCTTCTGGAATATGAAATCCTTGTAAGCCGCACTTTGCTTGTCAAACAGGGTGAGGGTTTTCAGATTCTTCTACAAATTCCTGAAGTGACAAGTTTGCTGGCGATACTTGATGAAAAGATCGCTCGCATTGATGCGATGATCGCAAAGACATCGAACCCATCTGTTGTATTGAATTTCATTCACGACGAACTTGAAACTATCGACGATCCTTTACAGCAGGCAGTGGTTCGCACGACCAACTTTGTGTCAGTCTATAATGCCAGCAACATTGCCAGCGTGAAGACCGACATACAAATCCTGTCCTATCTGTTCTTTTCCGGCATGATCGTGATGATTGGTCTTGCGGTCTTTGTCATTCGTCACCGTCAGCGTGCCTTTGCCGCAGATGTCGATGCGCGACGTGCCCGTCAGGAACAGGAAGTCATCGAAGAGGCTGCCGATTATGCCAAAATGCATGCATTGGGTACATTGGCAGGCGGCGTTGCCCATGAAATCAATACACCGGCCCAATACATTCAGAACAATCTTGAATTCCTGTCTGACAGTTTTGACGAGGTGGTTAAGGCAATCCGGACCGTTGATGCAGATGGAACCGCCCGTCTTGAACTTGATCGGAACCGCATCGACTTCATGATTGAAGAAATCCCGCTGGCAATCAGGGAAAGTATTCAGGGCCTTGACCGGATTGCGGAGATTGTTCGGGGTATACGGAAGTTTGCCCATCCGACGACGGATTCTGTCGAACGGATTTCCATTGCCGAGGAAATCGAAACGGCGATAACCCTGACGCGCAACCAGGTCAAACACGTCGCTGAACTTGAACAAAGTTATGTGACAGATGTCAGGGAAGTCGAAGGTCGGCGGAACCATCTGTCGCAGGCGTTGATCAACCTGATCGTCAATGCATCGCAGGCAATCCGGGAATCAGGAAAACGGCCCGGCAAAATATGGCTGGATGTTACCTCGGATACCACGGATGTCTTGATTCGTTTACGTGACAATGGCGGTGGCGTGCCCGAAGAACTGCGTGACCGTATTTTCGATTATTTCTTTACCACCAAGGAACGCGGGGTTGGCACGGGTCAAGGCCTGCCGATTTGTCGCAAGCTGATCCAGGATGATTTCAATGGCGATCTGACCCTGTCCGAAGCAAGTGGCGAAGGGGCCGAGTTTATTATCCGTATTCCGAAACCGGGCAGCCGACAGGCGGACGATGATCAACGTCGGGATCGTAGCACAATCGATGAAATCTATGACATTCGGTCCTGATGGGATCCAAGCACTATTAAATCATCTCCTGTTCCTGCCGGATCGCTGTCGCACTGCGATATGAGGATCATATTGCCACGGGGAGGCTGTCGCGAAGTGACGCACAATGTTGTTCCCACGAGGCCCATTTCTGTTGGGCATTGCAACGGGCAATGAAACTCGCGGCGCGGTCATATTTGGATGTGCGATCATCGCTGTCCCGACCAAACTTTCGGGCAAAATGCTGTGCGGCATAGACAATCAGCAAAGATCTGGAATTCTGTGTTGGTGCAGCTTCCGGGCGATGATGAAAAGCAATGTCTTCGATAACCTCATGCTTGAAGCCCCAAAGGGCTGCGAGGCAGGCCGAAACACCGGGATGAGAAACACCGATTGAACCGACTTCTGCTGAGATGATGTCGCAGTGATCCCGATCTGCATGATCACGGCTTGCGGCAACCTTTTCCGGGATCACCTGTTCCATGATGTTTAATCCGATATGGCACAGGATTGCTGCGGCGCGGACAATATCGATAGTCTCGTGAGACAAGCCGTCGAGACGGGCGATCTCGGCAGACATCTGGCCAAGAACGAGGCTGCGATGAATGGCCTGTTCTATATTGTCCAAGGTGAATCCGGTCTGCTGGCCATGTACGGCCCATATGACACATAATGCCTTGATGCTTTCCGGTCCGAACAGGTCGATCAGGGTAACCAAATCGGGCGTATCTGTTGGCAGGATAAGTTTTTCACGGCGTGCAAGTTCATGGGCAAGGTCGATAAAACCGGGTTTGTCGCGGCTGAATTCCCGCAACTCTTTCTCGCTGCTTTGTCCCTTGTGTTGCAGGATCGTATGCAGCCTTTGAAAAACCGGCGGCCAGAGAAGTGTGGCCGACATGCGATACAGGATATCGATCAGCAGAGGATCACGCAGATAGTTGCGCAGGATCAGACCGCGTTCAATGGCGTGGATGACATCCTGATCGCTGCACGGTTTCATCAGAAAATGATGGGTTGCCGCACTGCCGGACTGGATGGTCTTTTCATCGGAATAACCCGAAAGCAGGATGCGGGCCGTATCAGGATATTTTCGTGCTACGGTGCGCAGCAATTCAGCCCCGTCCATTTCGGGCATCCGCATGTCCGAAACAATGACATCAGCCCCTTGCAGGTCAAGATTCTTGAGGGCTTCGGCGCCACTGGTGCAAAAACGCAGTTTCCAATCGGGCCGTTTTGACATGATGCGGCGACGCAATCCGCTAAGCACATTGGGATCGTCATCAACGAAGAGGACTGAAACGTTTTCTGGCATCCCGGCATCCTTTTCGGGAAAGGTCGGCTGATGGCTGCCTTCAGGCTGACAGCGTTGCAGGATTTTGACAATACAAATGCCTTACCCGCGAAGACGGATTCTGGATCACAAAGCAGGTCAATATGATCATGCAGGTGTAGCGTGCCAGAGATTCATCCGCGGGGAGATAAACAAAAATTGGCTGCCGATGAAGGCAGCCCAGAGTCGTTGAAAGCGAAGAGGGGAAGATCATTGCGTTAGGGCGAGCAGGATCAGAATTCGACACCGATCTTGCGATCTACCGAGTATTTGCCGCCGCCACGGATCAAGATCGAAAGCGCCATCAGGCCCCAGAAAAGTGGCATTTCAAACCCGGCATTGTTCCACGCATAACCGTTTGGCAGGTGAATGGTAATGGCAACCGCCATGAAGGCAATTACAGCAGCAGCCACCGGGCGGGTCAGCAGACCGATGGTCAGCATCAGACCACCGACGAATTCCAGAAGCCCGATCAGCAGTGCAAAAAGCAGACCCGGTGCAAAGCCGATGCTTTCAAGCCAGCCAGCGGTGCCTTCAAGGCCATAGCCGCCAAAGGCACCAAACAGTTTCTGGGCACCGTGCGGCATCAGAAGAAGGCCGGTGGTGACGCGAACGATCACGGGTGACAGGGGTTCAAGTGCCGCCCAGAGATTGCCAAGGGCCGGGATGACCGTACGCGGTTTGGTGTTTGCAAGAGATGACATATTCATTCTCCATCGAAAAGTCGGACCAGAAGACCGGTTCAGGCGACCATGTCAAAAACAAGGGCTTCAGCTTCGGTTGCGTCGCTGAAAATCAGTTCGTCTTCGTCCCGGATGGCGGCACCATCGCCGGCCTTCAGGGTTTCGCCATTCACGCTCAGCATGCCGCGCGCTACCTGAACCCAAGCAATTCGGCCCGGTTCGATTTTATGGGATGCTGTTTCACCTTCACCCAGATGGGCAACGTAAAGATCAACATCCTGATGAATGGTGATCGATCCATCCCGGCCGGTGCGGCTGCCGATCAGTGACAGGCCCGAACCCGTATCGGAACGTGCGATTTCCTTTTCCTCGTAACCCGGTTCGAGGTTCGCTGCTTCTGGAATGACCCAAATCTGCAGGAAGTGCACCGGGTTTTCTTTCGAATGGTTGTATTCCGAATGACGGATGCCGGTTCCGGCCGTCATGCGCTGCAGGCGGCCCGGGCGGATAACGGAACCGGTGCCAAGGCTGTCTTTGTGTTCAAGCGCGCCATCAAGCACATAGGAAATGATTTCCATATCCTTGTGGCCGTGAGTGTCAAAACCGGCACCGGGGATAACCCGGTCTTCGTTAATCACGCGCAGCGGACCCCAACCCATCCGTTTCGGATCGTAATAGTGACCGAAGGAAAAAGTGTGATGGGAGTCAAGCCAGCCAAACTGGGCGCGGCCACGGTCTGCGGATTCGATCTTGGTAATCATGTTGGTCTCCATCGCTGGGGTGTCGTTTGTTGGAGCCAGAATACGCTTTTCGCAAAAAGTGACAATTATCGTAATAATGTGCATACTGTCGCATAATTAGCGACAATAAAACAGATCTAGGCATGGCGGAGCCCTTGGATGGACAAGCTTGGAAGCTTGCAAACCTTTGTAAAAGTTGTCGATGAAGGCAGTTTTGCTGCGGCGGCGCGTGCGATTGGTCAATCACGATCCCAGGTTAACCGGGCGGTCATTGCGCTTGAGGAAGATTTGGGGGTGCAGCTTCTGAACCGCACGACGCGCCAGGTCGCCGTCACGCCAAGCGGCCGGGCTTTTTATGACCGGGCCAAAGCCGTGCTTGCCGATCTGCATGAAGCAGAAGAAGCCATTCGCGAAAACCGCGAAACGCCATCGGGCGATATGCGCATCAATGCGCCGATGTCATTTGGCACGCTGCATCTGGGGCCTGCACTGGTTGATTTTGCCCGCCAATACCCCGATATCCGGGTTGAACTTGCTCTATCTGACCGTTTTATCGACCCGGTCGCGGACGGGTATGACATGACTGTGCGGATCAGTCAGCCCAGTGAAACACTGGCACTGATTGATCATGAAATCATTCCGATGAACCGGGTTTTGTGTGCTTCACCGGACTTCATCCGAAAGCATGGCGAACCGGAATCTCCGCGTGATCTTGCGACTTTGCCATGTTTGCACTATGGCAGCCTGCCAGCCGGTTCGAGCTGGAAGATGAACGGCCCAGAGGGGCCGGTTTCCGTGCAGGTGAATGGCGTTTTCTGCTGCAACAATGCCGAAGTTCTGCGCGATGCGGCACTTGCCGACCTGGGTCTGGCATTATTGCCAACCTTCATTGCCGGGCCGGATTTGCAAAGTGGCAATCTGGTCAGTGTTTTGTGTGATTACAGCCCGCCGGAACTGTTTCTGTATCTGCTTTATCCGCCCAGCCGACAATTATCGGCACGTATCCGGCTTTTGGTCGATTTTATTTATGACCGTTTTGGCGGTCAGCCCCACTGGGATCTGGTGCAATAAAGAGGGGGCGGGAAATCCGAACCCTTGCAGTCCACGTACCAGTTATTAGGTTTTGATCAGGCCCTGGTGGTACATGGATATGACGAGTTTTGGCATGCCGACCCTGATGATGGTGTCACATGGTAACAGCGGCAATGGCGGCGATCCTGCGGCGGCGCTGGCGGATGCCGTGCGTGATCATTGGGCAGGGCCGGTACGCCATGGCTATATGCGCAGTACACCGTCGGTTCCCGATCAACTGGCAAAGCTGAAGCGCGATCACGAGGCAGACGATCTGATCGTCTTTCCGTTGTTTTTCAGTGAAGGATATCTGGTTTTCGAGGAACTGCCGCGCAATTTGCGCGATGCCGGACTTGATCGTGCGGTTATCCTGCCGCCTGCAATCAACCTGCCGGGTTTTACGGCCATGGTTGCCCGCCATGTTCAGGCCGCCCTGTTGCGGCGCGGCTGGGATGGTTCGGAAACATCGGTATTTCTGGTGCCGCATGGTCTGAAAACCCTGACCGAGCCACTGCCGGAAACCGTCAGATTTGCCAAAGAACTTGGCAGCGCCTGCGCCGGAAGCGAGATTTGCATCGGCAATATCGAAGGTGATCCGTCACTGCGGGACTGGCGAACAGTCGGGTCACGCAAGCATGCGCTGATTGTGCCGATGCTCGCAGGCGGTGGCATGCATGCCTGTACGGATTTACCGGAAATGATTGCGGCACAACCGGGCGAGACGATTGAAATACTCGCTCCGATTGGCGAATGGGCGGAATTGCCTGATCTGATTTTGGCAGAGGCAGCAAGGTTTGTGCGTCATAGGCCTGATCGATCAAAGGGGCTGCATCGCCCGATAGCCAAAAGCCGGGTCGAAAGTGGTGCAGGATTGATTTAACGCCATGCGACCCGTTCAGCCAAGACCGGGTTTGACCTTGGTTTCGGATGCCTTTTTAAGCAGATAATCGCGGAAGATTTTGGCGGAACTGGTGAGGGTATCCTCACCGTCATGCACGATCAGCAACTGGCGTTTGGCCCAGCTATCGGCAATCGGTGCGCCGGAAATATTCATGTGATCAATGTAACCGGCAACCGAGCTTTGCCGCAGGAAGCCAATACCAAGTCCGGCTGCGATCATCTGGCGCAAGGATCCAAAACGCATGACCTTGATATGCGGGTGCATGTCGTGATGCAGTTTTCCGGCGGCCTCGCTGATCAGGTCATCGATAACGCCGCCTTCATGCAGGGAAATGATGTCGTATTTTGCGGCTTCGGCAAAGGTAACCGGGGCCGGGTTGGATTGGTCGGGGATCAGCGGATGGCCCTTGGGGGTAACGACCCAGATCGGATCGTCGCAAAAGACGTGGTTCGACAAACCCTGACAGGGGCCGTTATCGGCCATGATCGCCAGATCGGCACGGCCTTCGCGCACCGCATCAGAGGACTCGCGCGATGTCAGTTCACGGACATCGACGGTTACATCGGGAAAATCACGTTGAAAATCGGCCAGAAAAGCAGGCAGTCCGGTGAGGATCGCCGAAGTTACGGCAGCAAGATAGATCTTGCCCTTTTCACCACTATTGAAATCGCGCAGCTCGTTTGACAGGTGATTAAGATCACCCAGAAGCTTTTCGCCGTAGCGCGCGAAAATCGCACCTTCTTCCGTCGGTTCGACACCGCGGGGCAGACGGCGCAGCAGCTTGACGCCAAGCATGGCTTCAAGTTCACCGATGCGGCGACTTACAGCCGATGTCGCGATATGTTCGCGCCGGGCGGCTTCATTGATGCTTCCGGCGCGCACAATGGCGACAAACAACCGGATCGTGACGATATCAAACTTTTGCATTCAACCGTTTTCGGTTGTTTGGTTGAAACCGTCAAGGGCGATGAATTGTCAGCATCTTTTGGATGCCAATCCTCAAACCCGCAGGGTCAGAGAGGGCGAATTAGCCCTCGACCTGACGCCATGCATTGTTCCATTCGGTCATCAGTTCATCATGGGTGCGTGCTTTCGACGCTTTCATGATCACGGCGACCTGAAGAGCATGAACAAGGTTGGTGAACCAGTTGACGCGAACTTCGCGTTCGATGGTGGTGGTGTCTTTAAGTGCAAGCGTTGCCATGGGTAGGTTCCTTTGCGTCTGGGGTGATTTCAGATGTACCAGACGCCGTTTGAACCCACTATTCTCGTTTCACCGCTATCCCGTTCTTGTTTGGAGAACGATAGATATAAGTAATTGATATTAATTGATTAATTTATATCGCAATGCACAATACATTGCCAAACTCGCATGGTCCAAAATGTTGGATTTATCTGCTATAGCTTGGCAAACAGGATTTACGCAAAGGTCGGCGACATGAGTGATGTGGATGACAATCTTGCCTGGGAACAGGCGCATGGTAGCGGGCTTCAGGCTTATCTGGGCTATCGGATTGTTGAATGGGAAGAAGACCGTGCGGTGGTCGAGCTTGAAATCAGGGATCATCACCGCAATCGTGCGGGCATCCTGCATGGGGGCGTGATTGCGACCCTGATGGATACGGCATCGGGCTGTGCCGTCTGTTACTGTGCCGTTCCGGGGAATGTCCGCAAATCGCTGACCCTGTCACTGACGACCAATTTCATCGGGATGGCAACCGGCGGCACGGTGCGGGTTGAGGGGCGCAAACAGGGCGGCGGGCGCAAGATCGTCTTTACCGAAGCCACCGCCTATAACGCGGCGGGCGAGGTGATCGCAACCGCGACCGGCACCTTCAAATACCATCGCGGTAGCGAGGACCCGAACGGGGTGCCCCGCGACGCATAGGGTCTATGAAAATACAGGACGGCCCCTGGGGGGCGGCCTTTGACGCTATGTAAAGCTTTCCAAAAAAGTTCTTGATTTGTTCTTTTGTTTGTGGCATAAAGATAAAGTCAACGGGAGAAATGCACCCGGACCGAAACCCGCAAGGCCCTGAGCCTCGCGGGTTTTTGCGTTTGGGGCCGGATCAAAGAGGGGGTTAGGATGCAGCGGCAAGGATTGAGGCAGGGCAGCGGGGCAATCCGCAGGACACGGGTCGGCGGATGGCGGAGCCATTACGGCGGTGTTCCGCGCCGGTTCTAGCACGCTTTTAACACGCTTGTTTGTCATGACAGGAGAGGTGCGTCTTGTCGGGGAATGGACCCCGGATTTGCCGAAAGAGGCAGCAATGGCAGTAGTGGCGGCATCGGATTGCGGCCCGTCGGTGGTGGACAGGTTGGGGTCAGTATGCCCGAAGTCCGTCTGCTGGTGAAGATGGCGAACGCCCGAGGTTTGTCTGGACGCCGAGGCGGCAGAGAGCCCGATGATGGTCCGTTGGCGACGGTTGCTGGAGGCCCGAGTTTTGTCCCGCCGCCGGGCAAACCGGCGATCTGATCGATTTTGCTTTGGTCTTGACTATTTCCATGGCTTCGCGTTTTCTAGGTCTATGGGGAAACGCGAACTCCCCACGAGGCGCCAGCTAAAGATCGCGTTCCAATTCAAGCCTGCAAAGGAGGAACGCATATGCCTGCGCCCAACGCGATTTCCAGCGACAAACTTTCCAAAATCATCGGTACGCCCCGCGTGTCACTGCTTCTTGATGTTCGATCCGACGAAGACTTCAATGCCGATCCGCGTCTGATACCCGGTGCGATCCGGGTGGACGATACTGCCTTGTCTGAACTGGCATCACGCATCGCCGGGACAAGTTCCATTGTGATCTGTCAGGCCGGACATAAACGCAGTCAGGGAACCGCGGCATGGCTGCGTGCGGAAGGTTGTCCATCGGAATACCTGGAAGGCGGCTTTGAAGACTGGGTATCAAACGGACATCCGGTAATTCGCCCGGAGAAGCTGCCCGCGCGCGATTCTCAGGGACGGACAGTCTGGGTAACACGATCACGTCCGAAAATTGACCGCATTGCTTGTCCTTGGTTGATCCGGCGGTTTCTTGATTCGCGTGCCGTTATTCTGTTTGTCGCCCCGGCAGAAGTTCTGGGTGTGGCAGAGCGTTATCAGGCGGTACCGTTTGACATCGAAGGCGTGTTCTGGAGCCATCGTGACGAATTGTGCAGTTTCGATGTGATGCTGGCGGAATTTGGTTTGTCTATACCGGCCCTTGACCGGCTTGCCCTGATTGTGCGCGGGGCGGATACCGCCCGCCTTGATCTCGCCCCGGAATCGGCCGGGCTTCTGGCAGCGTCACTTGGATTATCTCGCATGTATTCCGACGATCTTGAGCAACTTGACGCCGGTATGCTGCTATATGATTCGTTCTATCGCTGGGCGCGTGACGCCACGCATGAAAACCACAACTGGCCAACCAACAAGCCACAGGTATGACATGCGATCATCTGATTATCCGACCCTGAGCGAAGCCTTCAAGGTCTGGGCGCGGATCGGTCTTTTGAGTTTCGGGGGGCCTGCGGGCCAGATTGCCCTGATGCATCAAATTCTGGTCGAAGAGCGCAAATGGCTTGGCGAGAAGCGGTTTCTCCATGCCCTTAACTATTGCATGCTGTTACCCGGTCCCGAGGCACAGCAGCTGGCCGTTTATATCGGCTGGCTAATGCATCGGACCCTTGGCGGTGTGATTGCCGGTGTCTTGTTCGTGCTGCCCGGTGTGGTCGCGATCATGGCGCTTAGCTGGGTCTATGCGATCTGGGGCAATGTGGGGATTGTCGAGGCATTTTTCTTTGGTCTTAAAGCAGCGGTTCTGGCAATTGTCGCCCAGGCCGTTTACCGGATCGGCAAGCGGGCGCTTAAAAACAGTGCGATGATCTCGATTGCGGTTGCGGCCTTTGTTGCGATCTTTGCCTTCGGGGTTCCTTTTCCCGTGATCATTCTTGTCGCCGGAATGATAGGTTATGTTGCGGCACGCCGGAATATTGCGGCATTTCGCAGTGGCGGTGGACATGGGAAAATCGGTGCAGTTCAGGTTGCCGATGCCGACACCCTGCTGGGTGAAGAATCCCCGGACCATACACAGGTCAATCGGGCCTGGGCCTTTCGCGTTTCAGCGATCCTGCTTGGCCTTTGGCTGGTGCCGGTTGGGGCGCTGTTTCTTGCGCTTGGCCCGGCCCATGTCTTTAGCCAGATCGCCGGGTTCTTCAGTGTGATGGCAGTGGTGACCTTTGGCGGGGCCTATGCGGTTCTGGCCTATGTCGCACAGGAAGCGGTGCAGAATTTCGGTTGGCTGGCGGCAGGTGAAATGCTTGATGGCTTAAGCATGGCTGAAACCACACCGGGGCCGCTGATCATGGTGACACAGTTTGTCGGTTTCATGGGGGCGTTGCGCGATGCGGGCACCCTGCCGCCGCTGATGGCAGCGACTCTTGGCGGTTTGCTGACAACCTGGGTCACTTTCACGCCCTGTTTCCTGTGGATATTCCTTGGTGCACCTTTCATTGAAAGGCTGCGCAATAACCAGAACCTGACAGCTGCACTTAGTGCAATTACTGCCGCGGTGGTCGGGGTCATCCTTAACCTTGCGGTATGGTTCGGGCTTCATGTGGTGTTTGCCGAAGTCAAACCGCTTGATGCACCTGGACTGGATCTGCTGATCCCGGTTCTTTCGTCGGTAAACCTGGCAGCGGCAGCACTGACCGTGACCGCACTTCTGGCGGTTCTCTGGCGGGGAATGGGCACTATTCAGGTGCTGCTGCTATGTGCCGGACTGGGTGTTGCGGCCAGATTGACGGGTATCGCCTGATCGCGGTGGAACAGGATCGTATTTTCAAATCCGGTCCAGAAACAGATAAGGGTGCGACCAGTACATGGTCGCGCCCTTTTATTCTTCCGTAAGTGCGATCTTTATTTCGGCATCTGCCATTTGCCGTTTACAAGGCGCGGGATGTTGAGCGGGTTTGCGTCCTTGAGGGCTTCGGGCAGCAATGCATCCGGGAAGGCCTGATAGGAGACCGGGCGGATGAAGCGTTTGATCGCGAGCGACCCAACGGATGTTGCACGGGAATCCGTGCTTGCCGGATAGGGGCCGCCATGAACCATGGAATGGCAGACCTCGACCCCGGTCGGCCAGCCATTGATCAGGATGCGGCCGGCACATTTTTCAAGGGCGGGGCGCAGTTTCCCGGCCAGTTCGGCATCGGCGTCAATCATGTGGATGGTTGCGGTCAACTGCCCGATCAGGGTTGCCGACAGGGCAACCATTTCCTCGGGCGTGTCACATTCGACAATGATGCCGGCCGGGCCGAACATTTCCTCGGCCAGTTCCGGGTTGGCCTGCCAGTCGGCAGCGGTGGTGCGGAAGATTGCCGGGCTGCCTTCGAACGGGCCGTCGCTGTCGCGGCGTTTAAGCGCGCAGGTTACCTTGGCGTGACCGGCCATCGCATCGGTGACATGATGATAGGCGCTTGAAACGCGGTCGGTCAGCATGGCGGCACCGCCAACCTGACCCAGTTCGGCGGCAGCAGTTTCAACAAAGGCGTCAAGGTCGGCACCCTTCAGGGCGATCAAAAGACCCGGATTGGTGCAGAACTGGCCAACACCCATGGTGAGCGATCCGACCCAGCCCTTGGCGATTTCAACGGCCTTGGCACCCATTGCTTTGGGCATCAGGAAGACCGGGTTGTTGCTGCCGAGTTCGCCGTAGAACGGGATCGGTTCCGGGCGGGAAACGGCAATATCAAACAGCGCACGACCGCCACCGGTCGAACCGGTGAAGCCAACCGCCTTGATCAGCGGATGGGCGACCAGCGCCTGACCGACCTTGCGGGTGCCGCCATGGATCAGGCTGAACACGCCTTTGGGCATGCCGGTTTTTTTAACCGCGGCTTCGATGGCCTTGGCAACGACTTCGGACGTGCCGGGGTGGGCAGCGTGGCCCTTGAACACGACCGGGCAACCGGCGGCCAGTGCCGATGCGGTGTCACCGCCCGCAGTCGAAAATGCCAGCGGGAAGTTTGACGCGCCGAACACACCCACCGGGCCAAGGGCCTTGTGCATGACGCGGATGTCGGGCTTTGGCAGGGGCTGACGATCAGGCTGGGCGGTTTCAATGCGGGCTTCGAACCATGATCCTTCTTCGATCCAGTCGGCAAAGAAGCGCAACTGACCGACGGTGCGGCCGCGCTCGCCAGTCAGGCGTGCAGCGGGCAGGGCAGATTCGAGATTGCCGATTTCGGTGATTTCATCGCCGCGTGCATCGATTTCATCGGCAATCGCGCGCAGGAAGGCCGCGCGTTTGGCCGGCAGCATCGCCGCAAATTCTTCGGCACAGGCATTTGCCGCCTGAACCGCCTGATCCACCAGTTCCTCGGTGCCGTGCTGGAACTTTGTTGGCAGTTTTTCGCCGGTCGACGGGTTATCGGCCTGAAACACATCCGGACCGTTCAGCCATTCGCCTGCAATATAGTGCTGTCCATTCAGCATGGAGCCTCCTGTGGGGTTGGCGTGTTTGTATGATGATACCGTGCAAAGGGTTGGGCGGTGGATTTCGGTAATCCTGCAACGCCCGATTTACGCGGTTTTATTCGGCGGCAGCTTAAGAAATCGGGGATGGGATGTAAATATCATATTATATGACAAAAATGCCGTCAGCAGCTGCCAGCAGAGATTCAAACAGTTAAGCATTATTGGATAATTTATACAATTGTAATTGGTCAGAGAAAGCCTCGGGCGTGGATGCCCGCCAGAATTCAGATTATTGACAAAGCCTGGAATGGATCAAAATCGTCATTTCGGGCGCAGCGGCGCGCAGACCCGGAATTCATACTCGATTGAAAGAGACTGGATTCCCGCCGTCGCGGGAATGACGATCTGGTTGGGAATGCTGTGTCAGTAGCCTGCGGGCGTGTATGCCCGTGTCGCGCATGGCAGCGAAAGATTACCGGTCTGCCAAAAAGGGAATTGCATGATGTGCGGCGTCATAACGACCGATGACGATTAGCCGACGTTGGGAAATCCCGGCGGATGACGCCGGATTAGCTGGCGACCGATTTGGGATTTCGGCCAAAGATGCTGGCGAAATCGGTTTTGGCCGGTTTGGGGCGTTGAAGCTGCAACCGGTCGCGAATGGCATCAAGATGTTTGGCCATTTCGGCGGCTGCCGCGTCCGGATCGCCGCCCAGAAGGGCGTTTAAAAGCGTTTCATGTTCCGAGTGGGAGCAATCTACCGGTTGCGGGCTTTCATACATCGCAATGATCAGGGAGCTTCGCAGGATCAGGCGTTCCAGAAATTCCTCGATCACCAGGTTGCCGGCAAGACGGGCCAGCAACAGGTGGAATTCCCCCGAAAGAATGATGGCGGCACGGTGGTCGCCTGCGTGATGGGCCTGATGTTCGCGTTCCAGATGTTCGCGGATCTGGTTTGCGCGGTCGGGCGTCATCTTGGCGGCGATTTTGCGAACCACGCCGTCTTCGATCATGCGGCGGGCGGAAAAGACTTCGATGGCTTCGTCTATGGTGGGTTCGGCGATGAAGGCCCCGCGATTGGGGACCAGATTGATCAGCTTGTCATGGGCGAGCTGTAAGAAGGTGGCGCGGATGCGGGCACGGCTGACCGAGAATGTTTTGGCAAGATCTTCTTCGATCAGTTTCATGCCCGGCTCCAGCCGCCGGTCAAGAATGGCACCCAGCATTTCCTGATAGATCAATTCTTCCGGGCGAAGTTTACCGCTGCCTTTATAGGGTGTGGGCTGTGCGGGGTTGGCCATCGCGGCGCATCTTTCCGGTTGTTCATTCGAGGGGTCAATTCTTTTCTACAAAATTGTTGACGATCTGCAAAACAAAAAAATGCGGCAATCGTTTTGGATGAGTCGCAACGGCTTTGCCTTCGGTTTAATCAAAAGAATGCTGCTGTGCAAAAATTGCGCACAAGTTGCGTATGAATCGGGCATTGGCCGGTTTCGTCGCCCTATGGTTTCGGGTGAACGTCCCGCAAAACTGCCGATCCTGAAAATGGCATGCAATTTGCCTACAATCAAAAATATGGATTGTTAACAATTTTGCATGCAGTAACGGGTGGGCGCATGAAGGGTAACGGGGCCATTGAGTTGATCGCTGTCAGTAAGCATTACGGCAGTACCATCGCAGTCAAATCGATCGACCTCAAGATACCGGCAGGGGCCTATTGCTGCCTGATTGGTCCATCCGGCTGCGGCAAAACCACGACATTGCGCATGATCGCCGGGCATGAGGTGATCAGCGAAGGTGATCTTCTGATCGGGGATCGCAATGTGACCGAGCTTCCGCCGGTCAAGCGCGGCACGGCCATGATGTTCCAGAATTATGCGTTGTTCCCGCATATGACCTGCATGGAAAATGTCGCGTTCGGCCTGCGGATGCAGGGCATTTCCCCGGCTGAGCGCAACGAACGGGCCAAGGAAATGCTGGCGCGTGTCCATATGGAAAAGTTTGCAGATCGCAAGCCCGATCAGCTTTCGGGTGGGCAGCAGCAGCGCATCGCGCTTGCGCGCGCACTAATCACGCAGCCCTCCGTCCTGTTGCTGGACGAGCCGCTTTCGGCCCTTGATCCGTTCCTGCGGGCGCGGATGCGCGATGAATTGCGTCGCCTTCAGCAGGAGCTTGGCATCACGTTTGTCCATGTCACCCACGCCCAGGACGAGGCGCTTGCGCTTTCGGACATGGTGGTTGTGATGGAAGACGGTGTCATTCGCCAGAAAGGCACGCCCGAGGAAATATTCAACAAGCCGCGTTCGCGCTTCATCGCCAATTTCATGGGCGGTCAGAACATCTTCAAGGGAACGGTTTCGGAAAGCAGCCCGGCGGGCACGCTTCTGACCCGTGGTCCCGATAGTTTCTTCCTGCCCGGATATGGCGATGGTGCCACGGGCGAGGATCTTGAATTCACAATTCGTACCGACCTGATCGGACTGGGTGAAACAGCGCCCGGTGATGCCGAAAACGGTCAGATTCCCGTCGAAATCACAACGGTCGAGTATCTCGGCCTTTGGGTGCGGATTGTGGCGACGACCAATGACGGCAAGGAAATCACCCTGATGAAGACCGAAAGTGAATTTCGGCAGGCGCCCGTGCGCCGGAAGGAAAAGTTCATCGCCTACTGGAAACCCGAACACGCGCATGTTCTGGCCTAAAAAAACATCATTTATCAGGAGCTTCACATGACGACCGACAATTCCAAAACGACGAAAAACCTGCTTTCGACCAAGGAAGTCACCCGCCGCGGCTTTGTTAAGGGTGCGGCTGCGACTGCCGGTGTCGCGATTGGTTCAGGTGCGATCACCGGTTTCCCGACCATCTGGGCGCAGAACATCAAGGATGTGACGTTGCGCCAGTTCGGTACGGGTGTTTCAAACATCAATGCGGTTGCCGACAAGGTTAAGGAAGACCTTGGTTTCACGCTTCAGATGACCGCCCTTGATTCCGATGCGGTTGCGCAGCGTGCGGTCACCCAGCCGAAATCGTTTGATATTGCCGATATCGAATACTGGATCTGTAAGAAGGTCTTCCCGGCGGGCACCATGCAGCCGATGGATACCACCAAGCTTAAAAACTATCAGTATATCTCCAAGCTGTTCATTGACGGCAAACTGACCCCGGATTCCGAGATCGCACAGGGCACCGCCCCGCACACGGTTGGCTTCGTCGAAGGTGCCGACAGTGTCGAATTTGCATCTGCGCCGACCCAGTGGATGACCCTTGTCCCGACGATTTACAATGCCGATACGCTGGGCATTCGTCCGGACCTGATCGAACGCCCGATCAATAGCTGGGCCGATTTGCTTGATCCGGCCTTCAAGGGCAAGGCATCGATCCTGAACATTCCGTCCATCGGGATCATGGATGCGGCCATGGTTTGCGAAGCCATGGGCGAGGTTACCTATGGTGACAAGGGCAACATGACCCAGGAAGAAATCGACAAGACGATTGCGATCATGATCGATGCCAAGAAAGCCGGTCAGTTCCGCGCCTTCTGGAAGAGCTTCGATGAGTCGGTCAACCTGATGGCATCGGGCGAAGTCGTGATCCAGTCGATGTGGTCACCGGCGGTTGCGGCGGTTCGTTCCAAGGGCATCGCGTGCAAATACCAGCCGCTTAAGGAAGGGTATCGTGCATGGGGTGGCGGCATTGGTCTTGCCAAGCATCTTACCGGCCTCGAACTTGAGGCGGCGTATGAATATATCGACTGGTACCTGTCGGGCTGGGTCGGGGCGTATCTTAACCGTCAGGGTTATTACAGCGCAGCCCCGGCAACCGCACAGAAATTCATGTCCGAAGACGAATGGGGCTTCTGGATGGAAGGCAAGGAAGCCCAGGGCGATATCCTTAGCCCGGATGGCAAGGTCATGGAAAAGGCCGGTGCGGTTCGCGATGGCGGTTCGTACGAGGAACGCATGGGATCGGTTGCGTGCTGGAACTCTGTCATGGACGAGAACAAGCACATGGTCCGCAAGTGGAACGAATTCATCGCCGCATAAGGCGTTTCAATTCGGTCGGGCGCAGCTTCGGTTGCGCCCGATATCCTGATTTCCCTGATGATTTTTCCGGTTCAAAGGGCAGACAATGGCGTTTGATATGTCCAAACGATCGTCGTATTTCCTGATCTCGCCGATGGCGCTGATCTTTGCGATCTTTCTGGTCGTGCCGTTGCTGACGATTATTGTCGTCAGTTTCTGGGATTATGACGAATACCGCATTCTGCCCGACTTCATTTTTGAAAATTACAAATACCTGCTGGGGTCTTCAGTAACCTGGCAGATTTACCTTAATACGTTCAAATATGCCGCCCTGACCTGGGGCTTTACCCTTCTGATCGGGTTTACGGTTGCCTATTTCCTGGCGTTCCATGTGCGCAGCCTGACATGGCAGATTGTCCTGTTCATGTTGTGCACGATCCCGTTCTGGACGTCGAACATCATTCGCATGATTTCGTGGATTCCGTTTCTGGGGCGCAACGGGCTTTTGAATTCGGCCCTGATGGGGCTGGGGATTGTCGATGAGCCGCTTGAATTCCTGCTGTTTTCGGATTTTGCGGTCGTTCTGGCGGATGTGCATCTTTACACCCTGTTTATGGTGGTGCCGATTTTCAATTCGATGATGCGCATTGACCGTTCCCTGATCGAGGCGGCGCGTGATGCCGGGGCATCGGGGTTTGAAACCCTGCGGCATGTGATTGTGCCGCTATCGAAGCCCGGCATTGCAATCGGTTCGATCTTTGTCATCACGGTCGTGATGGGCGATTTCATCACGGTGCGGTTAATGAGTGGCGGGCAGAGTGCGTCGGTCGGGCTTCAGATTTCCAATGAGATCGGGTTGCTGCAATATCCGGCGGCGGCGGCCAGTGCGGTGGTGCTTCTGGTGACCGTGCTTTTGATCGTGACGGCGTTGCTGCGCATGGTTGATATCAGGAAGGAGCTTTGAGATGGCGAAGACCCGTGAAAAGCGCCCGACAAGTTTCTATTTTCTGGCGGCCTTCTTTGCGCTGTTTGTGCTGTTTCTGTATGGGCCGATGCTGACGATTTTTATCCTGTCATTTCAGGGTGAAAATGGCGGTCTGACCTTCCCGATGAATGGGTTTTCAGTCCATTGGTTCGGCAATCTGTTTGAACAGCAGGCGGTCGGGGATTTTGGCGGATCGTTCCTGCGATCTCTCAAACTTGGCCTGATTGTCATGGTGGTGACGGTTCTGGTGTCCTTTATGGCCGGGCTTGCGTTTCGCAAGCGGTTCAAGGGGGACAGCGTGATTTTCTATCTGGCGATTGCCAGCCTGATCGTGCCGTCGATCCTGATTTCGCTTGGCATCGGATTGCTGTTCAATATCGTTAGCTGGCAGCCGCAATGGTTTACATCGGCCCTTGGCGCGCATCTGACATGGACCTTCCCGTTCGGGCTTCTGATCATGTTTGCGGTGTTTAACCGGTTTGATCCGTCTTATGAGGAAGCGGCACGCGATCTGGGTGCGAGCAGTTGGCAGACCATCTGGCATATTGTCCTGCCGATGGTGGCCCCCAGCCTGATCGGGGTCGCGATGTTTTCCTTTACCCTGTCCTATGACGAGTTTGCCCGGACGCTGATGACGGCGGGGGCGCTTAATACCCTGCCGCTTGAGATTTACGGGATGACAACCAACGTGACGACGCCAGTGCTTTATGCGCTGGGCACGGTGACGACGGGCTTTTCGTTTGTGGTGATTGCCATCGCCCTTGGTTCGGTCCTGATCCTGCGGCATCGCAAGGGGCAAAAGGCATGACCCGGATCGCGGTTATCAATCCCAATATGTCGGTCGGGTTTACCGAAAAGGTTGGTTTGCAGGCGCGTCGTATTGTCGCACCGGGGACCGAGGTTTTGGCCCTGAACCCCAAATTCGGCCCGGCCAGTATCGAGGGTTATTATGACGAGGCATTCGCCAGTGTCGGGTTGCTTGCCGCGATGCGCGGGCTTGAGGCAGACGGGGCATCGGGCGGGAAGATCAGCGGATATGTCGTGGCGTGTTTTGATGATACCGGTGTTGATGCCGCGCGCTGCCTGACCAAGGCGCCGGTGATGGGGTTATGCGAGGCGGCCCTTCGGTTTGCGGCCATCGTTGCATCGCGCTTTGCCATCGTCACCCCGATGGCGGTATCGGTGCGGCCGCTTGAACATCTGGTGTCGAAATATGGGGCGTCTTCGCAATGTGTGGTGCGGGCGGCGGGTGTCCGGACACTCGATTTCGAGGGTGAAAATGCGGATATGGCCTATCTGGCGCTGAAAACGTCGGCGGAAAACTGCCTTGCCGAAGATGGTGCCGAGGCGATTGTGCTGGGCTGTGCCGGGATGACCGATATTGCCGACCGATTGCAGGCCGAGCTTGGCGTGCCGGTGATTGACGGGGTCAGTGCGGCGGTCAAGCTGATTGAGGCGATGGGGATGCTTGGGCTTCAGACCAGCAAGGCGGGGGCCTATGCCAGCCCGCCGGTCAAAACTTACGACGGGATATTTGCCGAGTTTGCGCCGGTGGCATGATCACGGATCAAATTTCCGGTCAGATTTGCTTTAACGCCTGTTCGACCTGAACCAGATGACGCCGCATGGCGTCTTCTGCGCGTTTGGGGTCGCGCTGTTCTATGGCATCGACGATTTCGCGATGCTGGGTGCTTAGGTCATTGATCAGGCGGTCGGAATGGCTGCTTTCACGCATGCGCGCCCATGCGGCTTCGCGCCGGACGGCACTGACGGCTTCGAACACCGCCAGAAACAGCGTGTTGCGGACACTTTCGGCCAGTTTCTGATGAAAGGCCGCATCCCATTTTTCATATTCGCCCTGATTTTGGGCCTTGGCGGCGTTTTCGATCATGGTGCGCATGGTGTCGATATCGGCCTGCGAGGCGCGCAGGGCGGCAAACCGGGCCATCGAGGGCTCGATCTCCTGCCTTACTTCCATGATTTCAAAGGGGCTTGTTCGGGTGGCCAGTCCTTCGAGCTTGCGCAGGCGTGGTGTGGGCGGGGTGCCGACAAAGGTGCCCTGACCCTGACGGCGCCAGATCAGGCCGTCAGATTCAAGCTGATCCAGTGCCTTGCGGAGCGCGCGACGCCCGACATCAAGCTGTTCGGCCAATTCGCGTTCGGCGATGACGCGCCCGTTCTTGACGAATTCTCCCGCGGCGAAGCTTGTTCTCAGCTTTTCTGCCAACCCCTGGGTTGCTATGTCATTCATGGCTTTTTTTATCGTTATCTGGACGTTTAAATCTTATCTGTTAAATCTTATCTGTTCCGGGCCGTTGCCCACATTTTGCACCCTTGCGGTTTCATCGGTCCGGAACAGCATCAATCCCAATCAGATATCAGGAAATCAGATCATAGAACATGCGCAATGATGTGATGGCCAGAAACAGGCCAAAACAGATGCGAAGGGCCCGTCTCGGGATGGAATGTGCGATGCGTGCGCCGACCGGTGCGAAAAGAACCGTCATCGGGATCAGCAGGGCCGCGGCAAGCACGTTCACATAGCCCAGCGAGAAGGGCGGACGCCCGTCCACACCGATGCCGGACATCGCATAACCGATGGTGCCGGGCAGGGCGATGATCAGGCCGATTGCGGCCGAGGTGCCCACTGCACGGCGGATGTCATATCCAAGGAAGCTTAATACCGGTACGCAGATCGTGCCGCCGCCGATGCCCATCATGGCCGACAGGCTGCCCGCGATCACACCCAGTATCGCCCAGACGGATTTGGGCGGGTTTTTCTGGGTATCGGTTTCGCGATCCCGGACCAGAATCATATTGGCCGCAACCAGCAGGGCGACGACGGCAAACACGATGGTCAGAACCCGGCCATCGGCAAAACCGCCAATCGCGGTGCCAATCAGGACACCAACGACAATTGCCGGTCCCCAGTGTTTAAGCAGGGCGATATCGACCGAACCCTTTTTGTAATGGCTTCGGGTTGATGAAATCGCGGTGGCGATAATCGTCGTTAACGAGGTGGCAACGGCAACCTGCATGCGCAGGCTTTCATCAACGCCCATGGTGGTCAGGAAATGATACAGCACCGGCACAATGACGATGCCGCCGCCGACGCCCAGAAGCCCGGCCATGATGCCGCCAACGATGCCGGCAAACAGCATTGCTGCACCCCACAGCAGGTACAGGCTCATGGTGCCTTCGATTTCAATCATGATGAACCAATCCAAACCAATAATGACTATCTAGGTGTATTGGTACTAACTCTGATTGGTCGTAGTTGGCAAATGTTTTGCGCCGTTAATCAGCTTAATCTGGCAATTAATCAGCATTAACCAGATTTAATAGTTGCGAACCAAATGCAAGAATGCCAACAATATGGCGACAAAATGAACAAACCAAATATAAATTGGTTCAGACTCAGGTATCAAATCTCATCAGGAGGCAGAACATATGTTCCGCAAGATTGCCGTAGCAGCCGGTTTGATGGCCGCTGCCTTTGCCGCACCCGCGCAGGCGCAGAGCTATCCCGAAAAACCGATTGAATTTATCGTGCCGTGGGGCCCGGGTGGTGGCAGTGACACGCTGATGCGTATCGTTGCCCAGGGCCTTACCGAAGAAACCGGTCAGGCCGTACCGGTTATCAACATGCCCGGCGTGGGTGGCAATGTCGGCCTTGCCGAATTCGCCAAACGCCCGGCAGATGGTTATACCATTTCGCAGATTCACGAAGGTCTTCTGGTATCGAACCAGACCGGGATTACCGAGCTTAACTGGGACAGCTTCATCCCGGTCGCGCTGGTGGCGTCATCGCCGCAGTATCTGACGCTGTCGAAGAACGACAATTTCTCGAACTTTGAAGAACTGGTTGCCTATGCCAAGGCACATCCGGGTGCCGTTCGTGCCGGTGTGACGCTGGGCGGGATCCCGCATGTTCATATCGCGATGATCGAAGAAGCCATGGGCCTTCAGTTTTCCTATGTCGGGTATACCGACACGGGTGAGCGTATCCGTGCCCTGATGGGTGGTAACATCGATATCGCGATTGGCGATATTTCGTCGGCCAAGCAGTTCGTCGACAATGGTGATCTGATTTACGCAGCCGTTGGTACCGAGGAACGCACCGATGATGCACCGGATGTCCCGACGCTTAAGGAACTTGGCATGGATGCCGAGCTGGTGATCACGCGTGGTGTGGTTCTGCCGAAAGGTACGCCGCAGGAAACCGTTGATGCGCTTGAAGCTCATATCGAAAAGGTCATGCAGCGCGAAGACGTGATCAAGCTGATGAAAAATGCCGGTGCCGATCCGGTGTTTTATGGTCAGGAAAAATACAGCGCCTATCTTGATAAGCTGAACGCGACCATCGCGAAGCTTGTAGGCAAGCTCGAAGGATGACCGTCAAGGTGACGGAGGCAGCAGCAGCGGATACAGGTGTATCCGCTGCTTCGCGCGCCCGCACCGAATTGGCGCGGCTGATCTCCTATATCGTTTTTGGTGGCGTTTCTGTTGTTCTGTCCTCGATGGCGGCAGGTTTGCCGACGTCCCGCTGGGAACCGCTGGGGGCGGGCACATTCCCGAAACTTGTTTTTGCCCTGCTGGCGGTGCTTTGCCTGATTGCGGCTGTTCGCTCGATCATTGAAATCGTGCGGGCGGGGGGCCTTGCGGGTGTTGGGGCTGCCTTTACCCAGTGGCTTTATGTGCGTCGGGTCGCCATTGGTCTGTTTGTCCTGTTCGCGGTTTATCTTGGCGTTATGCCCTGGACCGGGTTCTCGCTTGCAAGTTTTGTCTTTCTGCTGATTGCGCAGTTGATGATTGCGGGTGTTTCGCGACGAACCGTCATTCAGTCCATCATCGCCGCCCTGATTTTTTCGGTCGGGTTGAACCTGCTGTTTGCAGAAGTTTTCAATGTGTTCTTACCGCGCGGCGTTCTGTTCGCGGGTTAGGCGGGAAAGTTTAAATTATGCTGGATGCGTTTCTTGCCGGGGCCCATCAGGTATTTGCCTTTGATACCCTGACATACATGCTGATCGGGTCGGTTGCCGGGATTATTGCCGCGGCCATCCCCGGTTTTACCGTAACAATGGCAATCATTCTGACGCTGCCGCTGACCTTTGCGATGGAACCGTTGCAGGGTGTTTCGGTGATGCTGTCGGTTTATGTCGGGGGGTACACCGGTGGCCTGATCAGTGCCGCCCTTCTGGGGATTCCCGGAACGCCAAGCTCGGTCGCGACCACCTTTGATGCCTTTCCGATGGCGCGCAAAGGGGAGCCGGGCCGGGCCCTTTCACTGGGTGTATGGGCGTCGTTCTTCGGGACCGTGATTTCGACCATCGTTCTGATCGTGGCCGCCCCGCCGCTGGCCCTGATTGCGGTCAAGCTTGGCCCGTGGGAATATTTCGCGCTGATCGTCTTTGCACTGACGATTGTTGCCAGCCTTGTCGGGAATTCGTTAATCCGTGGTTTGATCGCGGGCGTCATTGGCCTTGGCATTGCGACCATCGGCCCGGACCCGATGATGGGCAAATCGCGCCTGACCTTTGACACCGATCTTTTGATGCCGGGCTTGCCGTTCCTTGTGGTGCTGATTGGTATTTTCGCGATCAGCCAGCTTCTGAGCGAAGTCGAAATTCATGGCAAGAAAACCAATCAGGCGCTGATCCCCGATGTGATCGACTTCAAGACATGGAAAGTCATGCGCGAAGTCCTGATGGCGCCGGTCAATCTGTTCCGGTCTTCGATGATCGGGGTTCTGATTGGGGCGTTGCCGGGTGCTGGTGGATCCATCGCCAATCTGCTGGCTTATGATCAGGCCAAACGCAGTTCCAAAAACCCGGAAAAATTCGGTGAAGGCTGCGCCGATGGTGTGGTTGCGTCCGAGGCGGGTAACTCTGCCACGGCAGGTGGCGGTCTGATCCCGATGATTGCATTGGGCATTCCGGGGTCTGCTGTGGATGCCATTCTGATGGCGTCGCTTATGGTGCACGGGATTTCGGTTGGACCGCGCCTGATCATGGATCATGCGGATCTGGCCTATGGCATGTTCATTGCCATGATCGTTTCCAGCCTGATGATGCTGGTGGTGTGTGTCGCATCCATGCGCCTGTTCCTGCGGGTGACGGACATCCCCAAACAGTTCATCGTGCCGACGGTCATCATTTGCTGCGTTATTGGCGCGTTCGCGCTTAATAACCGGGTGACGGACCTGTATCTTCTGGGGATTATCGGGCTGGTTGGTTATGGCCTGAAAAGCCTTGATTATCCGCTCGCACCGCTGGTGCTGGGTGTGATCCTCGGGCCGATTGCCGAAACCAATTTGCGCCGCGCATTGATGAGCGATCCGGACTGGACGACCTTCTTTACCCGTCCGATTTCAGCCATCCTTCTGGCGGCGGCGTTGCTGTCGGTTATCTTCAGCGTTCGGTCCATCCTTAAAATGCGTAAAAAGAACCGTCCCGCCACCGACGAACAGGACGGCGATTAAGCCGATTAGGAGACTCCAATGAAACTTCGTCATGACGCGCTTTATGCCTCACGCCGGTCACCGGTGCTTGCGCGCAATGTTGTCTCGACTTCCCAGCCATTGGCCGCACAGGCCGGTTTGCGCATGTTGCTGGCGGGCGGGAATGCGGCCGATGCCGCGCTGGCATCCGCCATTGCTTTGACGGTGGTTGAGCCGACGGGCAACGGGCTTGGTTCGGATGCCTATGCGATCATCTGGGATGGCAAGGAACTGCATGGCCTTAATGCATCGGGTCGTGCGCCTGCGGTATGGTCGCCGGAACGTTTTGCCGGGGCGGATGCCATGCCGCAACGCGGCTGGGAATCGGTGACCGTGCCGGGGGCGGTTTCGGCCTGGCGCGAGATTTCCGACAAGTTCGGCAAACTGCCGTTTGAAAAACTGTTTGAACCGGCCATCGAATATGCCAGCCGTGGTTTTGCCGTGTCGCCGATCATCGCAACCCTTTGGGAAAAGGGTGGCAATGTATTGGGCAAGCAGCCGGGCTTTGCCGAGGCATTCCTGCCCGGCGGCAAGGCACCCAAGGCGGGTGAATTGTTCATCAACCGTGCGATTGCCGAAAGCCTGACCGATATCGCCGAGACCGGTGGCGAGAGTTTCTATCGCGGTCGGCTGGCGGCCAAAATTGCGGCCTTTGCCAAGGAAAACGGTGCGGTGCTTACCGAGGAAGACCTTGACAATCATAAAACCGACTGGGTCGGAACGATTTCGCAAAGCTTTGGCAAGGTCAAGCTGCATGAAATCCCGCCAAACGGACAGGGGATTTCAGCCCTGATTGCGCTGGGCATTTTGCGCCATACCAACATTGCCGATTATGCCCCGGACTCGGTCGAGGCCCTGCATCTTGAGATCGAGGCGATGAAGCTCGCCTTTGCGGATATGCATGAATATGTCGCCGATCTGGATCACATGCGTGATGTGACGGTCGAACATCTGCTGTCTGATGATTATCTGAAATCCCGTGCGGCACTGATTGATGCCAGCAAGGCGCAGGATTTCAAGGCGGGTGCGCCAAAGCATGGTGGCACGGTCTATGTCACGGCGGCGGATGAAAGCGGCATGATGGTGTCGTTTATCCAGTCGAACTATATGGGGTTCGGGTCCGGTGTTGTTGTGCCGGGCACATCGATCAGCCTGCAGAACCGTGGTTTCGGTTTCACCCTGAAAGACGGTCATCCCAATCAGGTGGCAGGCGGAAAACGCCCGTTCCAGACAATCATTCCGGGCTTCCTGATGGGGGACGACGGCAATCCGGTCATGAGCTTTGGTGTCATGGGCGGACCCATGCAGTCACAGGGCCATTTGCAGATGACACTGCGGACCCAGCTTTGGGGGCAGGACCCGCAAACGGCGGTGGATGCGCCGCGCTGGCAGGCGCTTTCCGGGCTTGAGGTTGCTGTTGAGGCCTCGGTCGGGGCGGATGTGATTGATGCCCTGAAAGCCAAAGGGCATGCGATCAAGGTTGAAGCACCAGACAGCACCAATTTCGGTTTTGGTGGTGCGCAGCTTATTGCGAAAACCGATGCCGGTTATGTCGCGGGTTCTGATCCGCGCAAGGATGGATGTGCGGTCGGGTATTAATCCCGCGCATCGCCAATTCAGATGAGCTCCCCTTAATTCATCTGACGGAAAGGCCGGTCATTAATTTGACCGGCCTTTTCTTATGGAAATCCGATATTTTGAACCGCTAATATTTTTCGGTTCGTCAAGATGGAAATCACCGCATTTCAGGGGGATACCCCATGCAAAAATGCCGCTTTGAGTCTGGTCAGGACAGGCGTAAAGACGCAGAATACGGAATTTGAAATGCTGGCAGCACCGGATTCTTATCAATATGCTGTCACATTGCTGCCCCGTTCTTTAAGCAAAAACATCTTTAGCGGGAAATTCGCTGATCAGTCGGGAAACTCAGACGGGAAATATGTACAGATTTCAAAAGCGTGTCACCAGTAGCTCGGTTCATGCTCTGCTTGCGGTTGCGCTTGCAGGGTTTTTAACGTTTGGGGCGAGTGGCTTGGTACACGCCCAGGACAGCAGCACCACAACCGAAACGTCGTCAGGCACGCAGCCTGCTGTACCGGCACAGGCCGGGACCGGGACGACCAGTCCGGTAGCCGAGAGCCCGGTAGTAGAAAGCACCGAGCCGACGGTAGCCCCGTCGCCGAATGCACCGGAACAGACCGCGCCAGTTGAACCGGTCGCGGCCGGTAATGGCGAAACCGCTGCTGATAATCCTGTACAACCCGTTGAAGGTGATGCGGCTGCTTCACCCGAAACGGCTGAAAAACCGGCGGTTTCCGTGCCGGTGGCCTTTGATCCGGCACAGGTGATCGAACGGGCGCGCAATCTTGCAACGCAGCCGTTTGAAAATCCGCATCGTGATTTGCCCGAAGCATTGGCCAATCTGAGCCCGGAAAGTTATGCGAAAATCCGCTTCAAATCCCAGCGGGCATTTTTCAGTCAGGCAAATTCGGGCTTTGCGCTGGACCTTTATCATCCGGGCAACATGTATGATGTGCCGGTTGCGATAAACCTTGTGCGTGACGGCCAGGTGCAGGCTGTGCCGTATTCTGCGGGATTGTTTGATTTTGGTGAAACCGGCCTGTCGGGCAATGATTTTTCGACACAGGGATATGCCGGTTTCCGCCTGCGTTATCCGTTGGGGAATGTTGCGGGTAGTGATGAATTGGCGACCTTCCTTGGTGCATCTTATTTCCGTATTCAGGGACGTGATCAGGTTGCCGGACAGATGGCACGCGGACTGACCGTTGATCTTGCGGGGCCGTCGGGCGAAGAAATTCCGGTATTTCGTGAATTCTGGATCGTTGCCCCGAAAGAGGGCGAACGCAAAATCACCGTCTTTGCGCTGCTTGATAGCGTGCGGTTGACCGGTGCCTATCGGTTTGACATTCGCCCCGGTAACAACAGCAAGGTCGATGTCAGCAGCACGCTGTTTTTCCGCGACCGTGTTGAAAAAATCGGTCTGGCCCCCCTCAACAGCATGTTCCTTTACGGTGAACAGAAACGGCGCCGGTTCGAAGATTATCGCGGAGAAGTTCATTCCAGCGACGGGCTTCTGATCAATAATGGCAAGGGCGAATGGCTTTGGCGGCCGCTTGATAACCCGGCCAACTTGCAGATCAGTTCGTTCCTGGATGAAAATCCGCGTGGTTTCGGGCTTCTGCAACGTGACCGGAACTTCGATCATTATCAGGACCTTGATACCCGTTTTGACCAGCAGCCCGGTTATTGGGTGACGCCAAAAGGCGATTGGGGCAAAGGCCATGTCGAACTGGTCGAAATTCCAAGCCCGAGCGAAAGCAACGACAATATCGTTGCGTTCTGGGTGCCGCAGAACAAGCCGGAAGCCGGAAGCGAGTTGACCGTTGAATATCAGATTGCGGCAACACAGGATGGCAGCGATCTGCACAAGCTTTCACAGGCAACAGACACGCGTATCATGCATATTCCGTCCGGTGGTGATGATGCGCAGGCGGCAACCCGTTTCATTCTGAATTTTGCGGGTGAAGAGCTTGAATATTATCTGTCCGATCTTGATAACCTGCAGGCCAATATCAGTGCATCGAATGCTGAAATCCGTAATATCCGCCTTATGAAGGACCCGGAAAACGGTGGTGTTCGCGTGATGTTCGACCTGATTGGAACTGGCGAAGCCCAAAGTTCAAATCTGCGCGCCTTCCTGCAATATGATGACAGGGTGCTGAGCGAGACATGGACCATGCCGTGGGTATTTTGATGCCTGCGGCAATTCCGGTTGGGCACATTTGGCCGCGTATTGCGTTTCGCTTGGAATATCGCAAGTTGCATTCAGGGAAAACTAGAACCTTATGAACCGGATTTCCGATCCCATGTCCGATAGTGCGGCCAAAAATGGCGTTGATGATGATAACCTTGATCCGACAGTAAAGCTGCGCGGTCCCGGTGTCGGGTCGCGGCGCATTTTCCTGTTTGGGGCGTCGATTTTTGCAACCGCCTATGCCGCGTGGCTGATGGCGGATGTATTGGGTGCGGATCAGCTTACCGTCATGGAAATGGTGGTTATTGCGTTCTTCACGATCAACTTTGCATGGATTTCGCTGTCTTTCTTTACAGGGATTGTCGGGATATTCCTGCGTGGGTTCGGGTTGGATGCCATTACGCTGAAACGGTTGAAGCCGATTACGCGCAAAGGGTCGCTGAAATCCAAGAACGTGATTGTCATCCCGGTCTATAACGAAGACCCGGACCGGGTGTTTGCCGGACTGCGTGCGAGTTATGAAAGCCTTGCCGCGACGGGCGAAATTGATGCGTTTGATTTCTTTGTTCTGTCCGACACCCGCGACCCGGATATCTGGATCGCCGAGGAAGTTGCATGGGCCAAGGCCTGTGCGGATCTGAAAGCGCGCGGCAAGATATTCTTCCGCCGTCGTGCGGAAAATACCGAACGCAAATCCGGGAACCTCAAGGAATTCTGCGAGACCTATGCGACGCATTACGATCACATGATCGTTTTTGACGCCGATAGTGTGATGTCGGGCGAGGCCATGGTGAATATGGCCTATCTGATGGAAAACAATCCCGATGCCGGGATCATCCAGAGCCCGCCGCAGCCGACCGGCCGTCAGACCCTGTTTGCCCGTATCCTGCAATTCATTTCGCGCGTTCATGGCCCGACCATGTCGGCGGGTCTGTCGTTCTGGTGCATGGGCAGTTCGAACTATTGGGGCCATAACGCGATCATTCGTGTGCAGGCGTTCATTGATTGCTGCGGGTTGCCGGTTCTGTCGGGCAAGCCGCCGATGGGCGGGCATATCCTGAGCCACGATTTCGTCGAGGCCGCCTTTATGCGCAAGGCAGGCTGGCGTTGCTGGCTGATCCCGCAGCTTGAAGGTAGCTGGGAAGAATTGCCGCCGAACCTGATTGATTATGCGATCCGTGATCGCCGCTGGTGCCAGGGCAATATGCAGCATGCGCGGCTTCTGTTTGCGCCGGGATTCCGGCCGCTTAGCCGTTTGCATTTCTTCATGGGGGTCATGAGCTTTGGCTCCTCGCCGCTGTGGCTGTTGCTGTTGCTGTCTTCGACGATTGCGACGCTGCAAAACACGCAACTGACCTATAGCTTCTTCCCCAGCCAGTTCACGATGTTCCCGCAATGGCCGGTTGACCGGTCGTTCGAGATGCTGGTGCTGCTGGTCTTTACCATCGGTATGCTGGTGGTGCCCAAAATCATCTCGATCCTGATGGTTTGCCTTGGCCGTGACCGGAAGAAATACGGTGGGGTCATGGTGCTGGCGAGCGGTATTCTTGAAACGCTTTATTCCGCCCTTCAGGCACCGATCATGATGATGCTGCACGCGCAGTTCGTGTTTTCGGTTCTGACCGGCAATCAGGTGGGTTGGGACGCGCAGGAACGTGATGATACCGGTGTGCCGTTTAAGGCCGCACTTAAAACCCATCGGACGATCATCGTGATCGGCCTTATCTGGGGGGCGGTGGCGCTATTTGTGGATACGGCGTTCTTCTGGTGGCTGTCGCCAATTCTGGCGGGGCTTGTTCTGGCACCGTGGCTGACGCATTGGTCAAGCAGCCTTGCCATCGGGCGTGCGGCGCGCCGGATGAATCTTTTTGTCACACCGGAAGAAACCGAATCTCCCGAAGAACTTGCGACATTGGCGCGCCTGACGGCGGAAGCACCCGATGAGGATGTCAAGGACGGGTTGCTGCGCCTGATCGAGGACCCGTTTGCCAACGCATTGCATTCGGCCCTTTTGCCCGCGCGCAAACCCGACCGTCGGACCCAGATCGAGATCGGGATCATCTATGAAAAGCTGGCCCGGTTGGGGGTCGAAAGCCTGACACGGGACGAGAAGCTCAAGATCCTGTCGTGGCCGGTCAAGCCGCTTGACCAGATCATGGCGGGGAAAAAGGACGAAAATGCAAAGCTGCCTGCTAATTCGTCATAGTGCATTGATTTTCTTGCATGGGTCGCGCCACAAAAACGCCCCGATTTGATCAAAATATGCCGCGGTTTTTCGGTGATCATAATCCTTACCAAAGAGTTAATCGCCGATTGTCGCCATTTAGCCCGAAGGGGCCGCAAACATGACTGACCTGACCATCGCATCCAAAGGTTACGCCTACGCTGCTTTTGAATCTGCCGCAGTGACCCGTCTGATCGACGAGACCGCGCGTGCATGGTTGCGCTCGTTTAGCGTTGATAATCCGCAGGCCCATCAGCGTCTGGTGAACGAGCTGCGTACCGCGTTGCAGCAGGACTCCGTTGCGACGACCGAAAAAGAAAGCATGCAGGACATCCTTGATCAGGCGGCCCACGATGCCATCGCAAGCTGGTTTGCCGATCTGAGCGGCCAGAACAACTGTTTTGGTTCTTCCGGCTTTGCCATGATGCGCTGTGCTTTCCTGTCGGCCAACTGCGACAAGGCATGGTCCGAGCGTTTTCTGGATCGTGAACACAGCAACAATGACCTGGCCCTTGCCCTGTCGGTACAGATGATGTGCCCGACTCCGGCGGTTAAAAGCTGTGTGATGCCGCGCCAGTCGCTGGATCGTCGCGCCGCGTCCTAAGAATTTAAAGATTTGCGCTGACTTGTCTTACCCTCAACGTCACTTGCGCATTACCAACGAAGCACTGCCATAAAGGCGGTGCTTTGTTGTTTGTGCATATGGCCAAAAAAGAACCCGCCCAAAAGGGCGGGTCGAGTTCAGCGGGCGAGTGGGACCTGATCCCGATTGAAATCAGATCCCGATGACGTCAGGGCACACACTCCCCAACGCCGACGAAAAAGGGTTCAGGCGGCCTTGCGGGCCGCGGACAGTTTTTCAAGAAGCCGGGCGACGGCCGGATCGTTTTTGCCGTTCCGGTCCAGTTCAAGGAAGAAGTCCGGGTAAGGAGCCTTGCCCGGTGTCAGGTTGTAGGGTTCGAAATCGGTGATCCCGATGGCTTCGAGCACGCTTTCATCGGTGAAGAAACCACCCGTAACGTCGCGTGCGGGGGATGTCAGGATGGCGTGCGCGGCATCGGCAAGGATTTCGGGGCTACGCGCGCGACCCTGTTCAAGGCCGGGGATCATGTTAAGGGCGGCGGTTTCGATCACGGTGACGGGCCAAAGCGAGTTAACGGCAACACCTTCGTCTTCGAATTCCGCAGCAAGGCCCAGCGTCACGAGGCTCATACCGTATTTTGAAATCGTATAGGCCGTGTGATTGGCAAACCATTGTGCCGACAGGTTAGGCGGTGGCGACATGGTCAGGATATGCGGGTTGTCCGATTTCATCAGATGCGGCAGGCAGGCCTGCGCACAGGCGAAACTGGCCCGGGTGTTGACCTGATACATCAGATCGAACCGCTTCATCGGTGTTTGCAGGGTCGGGGTCAGATTGATCGCGCTGGCATTGTTGATCAGGATGTCGATCCCGCCAAAGGTTTCAACGGTTCTGGCGACGGCATCGGCGATCTGGTCTTCTTCGCGAATGTCGGTTCTAAGGGCGAGTGCTCTGCCACCGGCTTCCTCGATCTCGGCGGCGGCACTGTGAATGGTGCCGGGCAGTTTGGGGTGGGGTTCATCGGTTTTGGCGATGATCGCGACATTTGCCCCGTCGCGTGCCGCACGCAGCGCGATTGCCTTGCCGATCCCGCGCGATGCGCCGGTGATGAACAGTGTTTTGCCAGCTAAACTTGCCATGATTTTCTTCCCTGAATTTTCTTATTTATGATTTGCCAAATTGCGGGCTGCGTTTTTCGACAAAGGCGCGGACACCTTCGCGGAAGTCGTGGCTTCCGGCGCAATCGGCGAAGGCGGTGGCTTCGCGGGCCAATTGTTTTGCCAGATCGGTTTCGGGCGCGGTGTTGAGCAACGCCTTGGTTCGGGCAAGGGCATCGCGCGGACCGGCGGCAAGGCGTGTCGCATATTTGGCTGTCGCCGATGCCAGTTGATCGGCGGGGACGACCTTGTTGATCAGGCCGCATTCGTGGGCGTCGGTCGCGGTGAACCGATCCCCAAGAAAGGCGATTTCCTTGGCTTTCTTCATGCCGACAAGGCGGGGCAGCGAATGGGTTGATCCGCCGTCGGGTGATGTGCCGATATGGATATAGGCCAGTGTGAAAACGGTTTCTTCGGCGGCAACCGCAAGATCGCAGGCATTCATCAGGCTGATGCCAAACCCGGCAACCGCCCCTTCGAGCTTTGCAATAACCGGACGGGGCAGGGCGGTTAGGCGGATGATGATGTCATGCACCCGGTTAATCATGGTTTCGATCAGGGGGCGGGATTCTTCGGCCGGGTTTTTTGATATCTCATAAAAGAACTTCACATCGCCACCGGCCATGAAAGTGCCGCCTGATCCTTCGATAATGACCGCGCCGATATTGGCAATGTCCGCCTCGATCCGGTCAAGCGCGGTGCCAAGCCCTTCGATCATGGATTGATCAAGCGCATTCATCCGGTCGGGCCGGTTCAGGGTGATCGTTGCGATCTGATCGGTGATCGACAGCAAGACGGCATCAGTTGAAGTCATAAGAATTCCTCCCGCGGGCTTGTGCCCGGTTCTTTTGTCAGGCGGCAAGCCGTGCTTCGATGGCGGTTTCCATGTCCGGCCAGCCTGAAAGCCAGTCGGGCATGACCGGCGATGTTTCGTCCGCCCCAACCAGTCTGCAAATCTGTTCGGGCGGGACGATGCCATCAGGGCCGACAAACACGGCTTTCACAACGCCAAGTGCCAGAGTTTTGCCCTTCGCGGTAAAGCGCTGTTCCAGATAGAAACCCTTCTCGTCCCAATAAAGGGCCTGCGTTTCGAGCTTGAAGCGCTGAAACGGTTTGATCGCGCGCTTGAACCGCATGGTGGAACCGGACACGACGGGCTGCCATTTGCGTTTAAGCATCTGTCTGGCAATGCCGTTGCGCAGGATCAGTTCGGTGCGTCCCAGATCCATCAGGGCGAAGTAGCGCGAATTGGTCATATGGACATTGATATCCAGATCCAGTGGCCATGCACGGAATGACAAGACAGACGGATCAAGCGGATGCAGACCGGGCCGCAACCAGGACAAGACCAGCACACGGATCAGTCGGAAAATCAGATTCACGACAGGCTCCTTGTGCCGATATATGCCGGGTGAGGGATGCGGCCCGTTTGCATGATCAGAACAGATCCTCGTCCAGTTCCATCATGGTGCCGGAGCCTGCCATCATCGCGCTGAACAGTGCGCCGGACTGCGGCAGGATGCGTTCCATATAGAATTTGGCGGTGATCAGTTTCGCCTTATAGAAACCGTCCGGATCGTCGTCCTGTTTCGCCAACGCGATTTCCGCCATGCGGGCCCACATATAGCCAACCGCGACCAGACCAAACAGGCGCAGGAATTCGGTGGCCGCGGCCCCGGCTTCGTTCGGGTTTTTCATGCCGCGTTGGGCCAGTTCACCGGTTGCCTGCTGCAAACGCATGAAGGCTTTTGCCAGCGGCTGGATGAAATCGCCAAGCCCGTCCTTCGATACATTGGCTTCGATATATTCCTGCACCGGGTGGAAGAAACGCCGAAGGTAACGACCGGCCTTTGCCGGCATTTTACGCCCGACAAGGTCAAGGGCCTGAATGCCGTTGGTGCCTTCGTAAATCTGGGCGATGCGGGCATCACGAACATATTGTTCCATGCCCCATTCCCGGATGTAACCGTGACCGCCAAAGACCTGAACGCCGAGATTGGTGTTATCAAAACCCCAGTCGGTGAACAGGGCCTTGACGATTGGCGTCATGAGCTGGACGAATTCGTCGGCTTCTTCGCGTTTGACCGGATCGGCATGGTGTTTGGCGGTATCAAGCGCGCGCGCTACCCATATGCCCATTGCCCGGCAGCCTTCGTTGGTCGCGCGTGCGGTCAGAAGCATCCGGCGTACATCGGGATGAACCAGCAGGGAGTCGGCGGGTTTGTCGGGGCTTTTGGGGCCGGTCAATGCCCGGCCCTGCAGGCGGTCACGGGCATAGGCCGCAGCCCCCTGATAGGCGGCTTCGCCAAGGCCAAGACCCTGAATACCGACCGAAAGCCGTTCCTGGTTCATCATGGTGAACATGGCGGGCATGCCCTGATGGGGTTCACCGACCAGATAGCCGATTGCGCCGTCAAAGTTCATGACACAGGTGGCGGATGCCTTGATCCCCATCTTGTGTTCGATCGACCCGCATTTAACCGCGTTGCGATCGCCAAGCGATCCGTCGTCGCCAACCATGAATTTCGGCACAAGGAACAGGGAAATGCCCTTGGTCCCCTTGGGCGCATCGGGCAGTTTGGCCAGAACCAGATGGATGATGTTTTCCGTCAGATCATGTTCCCCGGCCGAGATGAAAATCTTGGTGCCGGAAATGGCATAAGACCCGTCTTCACGTGGTTCGGCCTTGGTCTTGATGATGCCAAGATCGGTACCGCAATGCGGTTCGGTCAGGCACATGGTGCCAGCCCACGTGCCATCGACCATTTTCGGAAGATATTTATCTTTCAGTTCGTCCGAGGCGTGGCTGTGAAGGGCGGCATAGGCCCCAAAGGACAGGCCCGGATACATCCCGAATGACAGGTTGGTCGAACAGATCATTTCTTCGACCAGGGCATTGATTGTTTTCGGTGCGCCCTGACCGCCATAGACGGGATCGCAGGCAATACCCGTCCATCCGCCTTCGGCAAAGGTCTGATAGGCTTCCTTGAAGCCCTTGGGCGTGGTGACGACACCATCATCCCAATGACAGCCTTCCTCGTCACCTGTGCGGTTGATCGGGAACAGGAGTTCCTCGCAGACCTTGGCGGCTTCTTCGAGAACGGCATCGACGACGTCCGGGGTGAAATCCTCGCATCCGGGCATCTGGTTGATGTCGTTATAGTCAAACAGTTCGGTCAGGACGAAGCGCATGTCGCGCAGCGGTGCTTTGTATTGGGCCATTTTTCTGTTCTCCTCGTCCTAGTTTCGCAACGGCTTGCCGGTCAGCAGCATATGCTCGACCCGGGCCATGGTGCCTTCGTTGCGGACCAGACGCATGAAGCCTTCGCGCTCCAGTTCCAGAATGTCGTCTTCGGAAAGTTCTTCGGTGACATCGGTGTCACCACCGGCCAGAACCCTGGCAAGTTCACCTGCGACGACACGGTCGTAATCGGTGGCCTTGCCCAGACGATAGAAACCATCAACCGCCATCTCGAAGGCAACCCGTGCGCTTTCGCCCGGAAGGCGGTAGGTGAATTCTTCGGGGGCTTCGTAACCCTCGACCATTGCCAATGCGCGTGCCTTGGCATCGGCCAGCAGACGGTTGCGGTTCATGGTGATGCCATCACCCTCGCGGAAGAACAGGTTTTCCTTGGCTTCCATTGCCGATTTGGCAACGGTTGCCACCGAAATGATTTCAAACGCCTTGGCACTTGGGGCCATCGGTCCCTTGGGGAATTTCGGGTTTTCGGACCAGCGACGGATCATTTCCTTGCACCCGCCCCAGGCCGGGATCAGGCCAACGCCGGGTTCGACCAGACCGATATAGGTTTCCCCGTGGGCCTGTACGGCATCACAATGCAAAAGGACCTCGCAGCCACCGCCCAATGCCATGCCGCTGGGCGCGCCAACAACCGGGAAGGGTGAATATTTAAGGGCCTTGTAGGTTTCCTGACCGGTTTCAACGAGGTTTTCGATTTCCGGCCACGCGGCGATATTGGCGGCAAACAGCGCCAGACCAAGATTGGCCCCGGCAGAGAAATTGCTGCCTTCGTTATAGATCACCATCGCCTTGAACTGCTTTTTGACAGTCCGGATGGATGTCTTGATCATGCCAAGAACATCGGCATCAAGCGCATTCATTTTGGTATGGAATTCAAGGCAGGCGACGCCGTCACCGATATCCCAAAGCGATGCGGCGCGGTTGCCGACAACCGGTTCGGATTTGCGTTTGATGTCTTCAAGCAGAAGAACACCGTCCGGGCGAGTGACTTTGGTGTATGTGCCATCAAAACCAAGGAAGAACAGCGTGCCGTCTTCGACCTTGTAAAACGATTTCCCGGCGGCCTTTTTGAGTAATGCCGGGACCTCGATACCATCCGCTTCAAGCATGGCAATCAGGGTATCGACCCCGATGGCATCAATTAGTTCGAACGGGCCGGTTTTCCACGCATAGCCAAGTTTCATCGCGTCATCGACATCGACAATCGAATTGGCGGCTTCTTCGGCGATGAAGGCGGCATAGGCAAGGGTTTTGGCCATCACGGCACGGCCATAAAGGCCCTCCTTGTCATTTGCTTCCATCATTTTGCGCGGGTCTTTACCGGCAGAACGGACGCTTTCAAGGCGGGCTTTTTCCGATCTGGCGAATTCACCGGTCTGAAGATTGACGGATTCCTTGACCTTTTCGCCACCTTCGCGGTTCAGACGGTAAAAACCGCCTTTGCCCTTGCGGCCGGTATAGCCATCCGCGATCAGTTTTCCGACCAGATCACTTTCGCGGTAAATCGCGTGGAACGGATCGGATTTATCAAGGCTACCTGCCATGCTGGATTGCACATGCGGCATCAGATCCAGACCCACCAGATCCATCAGGCCAAAGACACCGGTTTTGGGAATGCCGAACGGGCGACCAATGACGCTGTCGGCTTCTTCGACAGTCAATCCCCGGTCCATGGCTTCGACCATGGCGGCCTGAATCCAGTAGACACCAAGGCGGTTTGCGATAAAGCCCGGCTTGTCATGACAAATGACACAGGTCTTGCCCAGTTTGTGATCGGCAAATTCGGCGACCATGTCGATAACGCCGCTTCGGGTGACGTTTGATCCGACCAGTTCCAGCAGACGCATATAGCGCGGCGGGTTGAAGAAATGCGTGATGATGAAATCCTGCGCAAACCCGTCGCCCATGCCATCGATCAGTGTGGCCAGCGGAATGGTCGAGGTGTTTGACGAGACAACCGATCCCTTGGCGCGAACGGCATCAATTTTGCGATACAGATCCTGCTTGATATCAAGGCGTTCGATGACGGCCTCGACGATCCAGTCACATTTGGCGAGTTTATCAAGATCGTCCTCGATATTGCCGCACGTGATCAGCTTTGCCACACGTTTGGACATGAACGGGGCCGGATCGGTCTTCAGCATTTTGGCAACCGCACCTTCGGCCACCGCGTTGCGGTTTTTTGATCCTTCGGGAACGATATCAAGCAACAGAACGGGCGTGCCCGAGTTGGCGATATGGGCGGCAATTCCGGCCCCCATAACACCGGCGCCGATAACGGCGACCTGTTTGATGCTGGTCATTACATCGCCTCCAGAATGGTCGCGATCCCCTGACCCCCGCCAATACATTGCGAGGCAAGTGCGTATTTGCCGCCTTCACGTTTCAGAAGGGCGGCGGCCTTGCCGACAATACGCGCACCCGTTGCACCCAGCGGATGCCCGATGGCCAGTGCGCCGCCATCGATATTGACGGTTTTGATATCCAGACCAAGGTCGGAAATGCTGGCCATTGCCTGCGACGAGAAAGCTTCGTTCAGTTCAACGACATTAAGGTCGGAAGCCTTGATACCAGCGCGTGTCAGTGCCTTTTTCGAGGCACCAACCGGGCCGATACCCATGATTTCCGGCAGGCAACCATCAACAGCAACAGATTTGATCCGTGCGAGTGGTGTGAGGCCGTGTTTCTTGGCATATTCCTCGGAGCAGACCAGAACGGCAGATGCGCCATCGGTCAGCGGCGAGGATGTGCCTGCAGTGACAACACCATCCGCCTTGAAAGCCGGTTTCAGATCGGCAAGGCCTTCGGCTGTGGTGTCGCCGCGAATGCAGCCATCTTCGGCGATTGTGCCGTCCGGGCCTTCAATCGGGATGATTTCATCGACAAATTTGCCTGCTGCCTGTGCTGCGGCGGCCTTTTTATGGCTTTCTATGGCAAAGGCTTCCTGATCGGCGCGCGACAGGCTGTATTTGGTTGCGACGTTTTCTGCGGTGTCGCCCATGCCCATATATGCCTCGGGCATTTCCTTATACAGGGCCGGGTTTGGCATCGGGTTGAAGCCCATCATCGGCACGCGCGACATGCTTTCGATACCGGCGCAGATGAAGGCATCACCGGCACCAATCGCGATGGCACCAGCGGCCTGATGGATCGACTGCATGGACGATCCGCAGAAACGGTTGACCGTGACACCGCCGACCGATCGTGGCAGACCGGCCAGGAAAGTGATCAGGCGGGCGACGTTAAGACCCTGTTCGCCTTCCGGGAAGGCACAACCCAGAACCAGATCCTCGATCGTGTTGGGATCGATACCGGTTTTATCCACTAGACCTTTGACGACCTGTGCCGCAAGATCGTCAGGACGGACCTTGGCAAGGGCACCTTTGCGTGCCGGGGTGAAAGGTGACCGGACATATCCGGCAATAACGGCATTGGTCATGGCGAAGTATTCCTTCCTGAGCTGTCAGCGATTCCGGAAAGCAATTGTTACGCTACCGGATCGAGTCCTTTTTCTTTAAGCGCATCAATCGATTGTTGTTCGATGTCACGCAATTCGTCCAAAGTGACGTCCAGTGCCTGGCGTTGATCTTCCAGGGCTTCTATTCGGTCCCGAACCCGGGTCAGCAACATCCTGATCTGCTCGGCCTGGGTGGGGTCTGCGCCATAAAGATCCAGATAATCTGCAATCTCTTTCAGCGTGAAACCCAATCGTTTGCCCCGCAGGATGATCAGCATTCTGGCTCTGTCCTGCCGGGTGTAGATCCTTGTCGTGCCGGCACGTTGTGGTGCTACGAGACCTTTTTGTTCGTAAAACCGGATGGTGCGTGGCGTAACCCCCAGATTTTCGGCCAGTTCGGGAACGGTATAAAACCGGTCGTCAATTTTCGTCATTTGATCGCCCCTATGGTATATATTTTTATCTTTACGTCAATTAGTTTACGTTAACGTCACTTGGATTTTTTCCATTCTGTGTGACATGACGTTAACGTATTGAATTATTGTGCTTTTCCCTCGCGTTTCAGACGCTCTTCCTCGACCAGTTCCTTCTTCGACAATTTGCCGACCATGGTTTTTGGAAGTTCTTCCCGGATCTCGATTTCACGTGGCATTTCGATTCTCGAAATCTTGTCATCAAGGAATGTTCGCAAATCTTCGGCGGTTACGTCCGTGACATTGTCCTTCAGCCGCACAAAGGCCTTGGGTGCCTGACCGCGATACTGATCGGGAACGCCGATAACCGTGACCTCGGCGATCTGTTCATGCAGATAAAGCGCTTCTTCGATGGCACGCGGATAGACATTGTAACCGCTGCATAAAATAACGTCTTTAAGTCGATCAACCAGAAATATATATCCGTCCTGATCGGCATAACCGACATCACCGGTTTTCAGCCAGCCATCGACGAAGGTGGCCTCGGTTGCGGCATCGTTCTGCCAGTATCCCGGCATCACCTGCGGACCGCGAACGCAAACCTCGCCCTTTTCCCCGGCAGGCATGACCTGATCGGGCCGATCAAGCGACCTGATCTGGATATCGGCGCCGGGCAAGGGAATGCCGATTGATCCTTCCTTATTGACACCTTTGACCGGATTGCATGTGCAGACCGGGCTGGCTTCGGTCAGGCCATAGCCTTCGACCAGTTTGGCACCGGTGATTTCTTCGAACCGGTGTTTGACTTCAACAGGAAGCGGCGCGCCGCCCGAAATGCAGCAACGGACCGAAGACAGATCATGTTTGAGCGTTTCCGGCGAGTTATTAATCGCCGTGTAGATCGTCGGCACACCGGGGAAGATCGTGACGTTTTTCTTGTCGAGTGCCTTTAACAACGCATCAAGTTCGAAGCGCGGCTGCAGAACAAGTTCCGCCCCAAGATTGATCGATGTGTTCAGTGCCACGGTCATGGCAAAGACATGGAAGAATGGCAGTACACACAGCGTGACTTCATGGCCGGGATTGGCATCGGGCATCCAGCGTGTCAATTGATCGACATTGGCGCTGAGATTCCCGTGGGTCAGCATTGCCCCCTTGGGGCGACCGGTTGTACCACCGGTATATTGCAGCACGGCCAGATCGTTGACCGTTACGTCGGTCACGAAATTTATGGGTTTGCAGTCAGCCAGCCGCGAGAAGGGGATATGACGCAGATCCCTGGGGATTTCGGCAAGTTCGCTGCGCTTGAACAGGCTGAAAAGAACGCTTTTGACCGGGGGCAGGATGTCGCTCATCTCGCAGACGACGATCCGCTTCAGGCAGGTTACATCCAGGCAATCGGCAACCTTGGAATAAATCTGCTTCAGATTAAGCGTTACCATCAGGCGGCAACCGGAATCCTCGATCTGATAGGCGATCTCGCGCTTGGCATAAAGCGGGTTGAAATTGACAACGACACCGCCGCATTTCAGCACGGCATAGTAGCAGATCACGTAATAAGGCGTGTTGGGCAGGCACAGCCCGACCTTGTCGCCTTTACGCACGCCGAGCTGATGAAAGCCTTCGGCGACGCGATCGATTTGTCTGGCAATGTCTTCGTAGTCGTAAATACGACCCAGGAAATCAAGACAGGGGCGCTTGGCAAAACGCTTTGCCGCATCATCAAAAATCTCGTGAACCGGGCGCATACGCACCGGCGAGCTGATATCGACACCGTTTTGCAGGACAGGCGCGTCTTGGACGTTTATTTGGTTCATACGCGTTAACTCCATTACGTTAACGTCACTTTGCGGGCAAAAAAAACCGCCCGGTGCGGAATGGCAAACCGCCATCCCGCATCGAACAGTATAACCGATCAGAACTTGAAATTCGCCTGTAGAGCGATGATGTCGACGTGCGCATCGTAGTCGGCTGCATAGCTGCCAAGGAATGTATCCGTTTCGTCAACCCGTGCCGAGTTTGCGAAAACGTGGGTATATCCAAGGCTTACGGCCGCCCAGTCTGCAACCTTGTATGCGGCACCAAGCGAGACCCAATAACGGTCAGAGTCAGGCAGCCGAACATTCCGATATTTGGTTTTTATTGGCGATTCATCAAAGGCGACGCCACCCGTAAAGGACCAGTTATCGTCATACTGGTATCTTGCGCCAAGTGATGCAAACCAGGCGCTACCCCACTTGTATTCGTCAGAGGTTGAGCTTTGCGTTCCGGCTTGTGGACTAATGTCGCCATCATAGTTGAAGGTGAGCGTGTCGATGGAGTTCCAGTTGGTCCACTGGGCGTCTGCCATAACGGTCCACTGACTGCTCAGTTCCTGGGAGACGCCAAAGGTGATTGATTCTGGCGTGGCAACCTTTGCCGTCGCATTCCGGTCGGTGTAACCAAGTGCGTTGGCAGCCGAATCAAAGTCAATTTTACCGTCAAGTTCGTGCTTGATTTCAGAGTTGTAGGAAAGACCGATTTTCGTACCATCAATCACTTCCCAATTGATACCAGCGGCCCAGCCGGCATCCACTGAATCACCACTTACTTCACTGTTTCCTTCACCGGCACCAGCGAGGTTTGGAACCGACCTAGCGAGCGACGCATCCATCTGCTGAATTTGAGGTCCAGCACCGATCGACAACCCGTTATCAAATCTGTAGGCAAGAACAGGCTTGATATTGATAGTCTTGATTTTGGAGGTTGTACCATAGAAGCGCCCTGCAAAATCAGGTTCATAGTCAGTGACCAGTCCCCATGGTGACGTAATTGAAACACCCAGATTTAACTGGTCATTTAGTTTCCAGACGGCATGGGCGTTAGGTACAAACGCGTCCTGTGCCATATCTTTATAGCTGCCGTTATTGAAGGTTTGAGTATTCGTTACAGCTCCGCCAGAGGCCACAATGTTCTTTGCTTTCGCGACGGGCATGATCAGTGAGCCACCAACACTGTAGCTCGTTTCCTTATATTGCCCGACGGTACCGGGATTGTAGAACATGGTCGATGCATCGGTTGAGAGCGTCGACATGCCAGCAAAGCTGGAGCCCTGTAATGTGCCGCTGGTTTCGCGTACCTGGAAGCCTGAAGCATGGGCGCTGCCGCTTGCGGCAAGTGCGCAGATAAGTGCTGTTCCGGAAGCTGCCCCCCACAGGCAGCCTTTCTTGAATTTGGACGTCATGGGTTTCTCCCTGGATCATAACGGTTTTGGAATTTGCGCTTTTTGCGCCCGCTTTTATTTTTGAAGGTCTTTGGCATCGACCCGGATAAAGTCGATGTCGTAACCCTTTCTTTTGAAACTTGTTTTCAGAAGCCTGCCGTCGTCGCCATACCAGAGATCGCGTTGGACATCCCCGGTCATGACATAGTGTGTGGCGGGTATTTCCCGGTTATTGATGGCAAGTGTTTCTGTCCCGGTTTTCCGGGTTGTCACAGCGTAAGGTTCGGCATTGATTACGCTGTAAAGGCTTGTTTTCGTGGTGACGTCCTCGCGCCAGAGCGTAAGGGGCCATGCGCCGTCACAGGCATCGCGTTTCGCAACACCCTTGCCGGCGACCTCGAAACAGTCACCTTCGTATTCAGCCTTGTAGGTATATGGGGAGCCGTCATCATTTGTATCGGTATCAACGGACACAAGTTGATCGTTCCGCCATTTTTCAAGGCGTGAATGGCCATATTGGAATTGAAGGAAAAGGACTTTCACATCGGTGCGCGTGGTGATGGCGGCAGTATAACCATCGGGCGTGTCGGTGATTTCGACCGTTTCAAAGCCGATGGGTTCGCCATCTTTCAAGACCTGGTAATTCAGCGTTTCGTCGGCATGTGCCGATGAGATTGCACCAAGGCTTCCGATCAGGCCGGCGGCCAAAGTGCAAAGAACGGTGCTTTTGATAAAGCTGTGCCGCATCCCTGTTCCCCTGACGATAGAAATCAATCCAGCATGGATGAAAGTTTTGCCGCGACTCCCATGGAGCCCTTGATCTTGAGCTTGCCCATCGTAAAGGCGAGCATCGGATCAAGTTTGCCGGCAATCATCTTTTCCAGATTGGCTTTCTTGATTTTCAGGATGCAGTCCGCGTCGCTGATATCATCGTCGCTGATTTCCGGTTCCGGACCGGTAGCATCAATGACGATATGTCCGTCTTCGCCGCAATCAAAGGCCACCACGGCATTAAGGCCGCGCAATTGCGGAAGTTTCTGTTTTACGGATTCGAGGATATCCTCCACGAACGCCTCCCTCTGAAGCTGATGTTGTTTTTCTGATTATGTCAGCACTGTAACGTAAAGTGACGTTAACGTAAAACAAATTACGATAGGGATATTTAGGCTCCTATTAAGTCACTGATTTGGATAAATAATCAACTGCAGGATTGTGGTTCCAGACAGCAAAAAGGACCCGAAACTTTCGGGTCCTTTGCAAAGGCATCAAGATGCCGGTACGCGTATAGGTCGTGTTTCGGACGGGCGGTATCAGGAAGCGATCTGCCAGCTTCCATCAGGCAGTATGCAGGCCGTGTCATAGACTTGCTGCTGCCTTCCGCCGATGACAGTTGCCGGTGTATATTCCGGGCAATAGCGGCCAGCCGTATTTTGCCAGGTTCGGGTTGGTGTCATGTCGATCTGGCGTTGCGACTCCGGGTTGATCCAGCATGCTGTCTGCCAGCCGGGAATTTGCTGTAGCGTATATCCCGTGCGCAATGTCGGCCTGATCAAGGCTGCCCCACGGAGTGCCCGTCCAGCAGAACCAGGATGGCGTCGCCAATCATTTCCGGCGTTCCTCGTTTTCGTGAAGGATGTAACCGGCACCCGTACCGACCAGCCCGCCGATTACGGCACCGCAGGAAATACATCCGCCCGTGACGGCTGTACCAACAACGCCAACACCCGCACCGATGGCGGCACCGCTCAGCATTTTCTGATCCCTGTCACCCAAACCGCTGCAGGCCGATAATCCCAATGCGCTTGTAACGGCCAGTGTAATGGCTATGCGTCGCATCTTTCGTGTCCTTCCCATTTTGTTTTATCGCGGCGGTATTCCGGGAAATGGATAAACCACCGATGAAAGCAGTCTGATCGGGCAATAAGGAAGGCATTGGGCCGCTTTAAGGAGAGAGTGCGGCAGATAAGGTAACAAAAAGGCATCCGGGAATGCCTTGATTCAGAACGCGTTTCCGCAGGTGATTGATGCGATTTTGAAACATCATTTGCGTTGAAACGGTTCAAACATCCCGATAGCTTGATGGCGCGATCACGAGCGCGATAACAAAACCGCCAAGATACCAAGGGAAACGTCATGACATTTGCCGCGTGGTTGTCCGTTGCGACAATCTGCATTCTGGGTGCGATGACACCCGGTCCCAGCCTTGCGGTTGTTTTACGTTATTCCGTCGGACAATCCCGTCAGGCAGGATTTGCCTGTGCGGTGGCTCATGGATTGGGCGTCGGTTTTTATGCCGTCATCACCATGACCGGCCTTGGCATACTTTTCCAGACGGTTCCGGCATTTCGCAATATCGTCAGCGTTCTTGGCGCGCTTTATCTGATCTATCTGGCGATCAGGGCATGGCGTGCGGCAGGATCGGGTGCGCGGTTCGAGTCCGAGCAGGGCGGGCAGGTCGCCGAAACAATGACGCAGGCGGCGCGTGACGGTTTCATGATTGCGTTTCTGAACCCGAAGATTGCGTTGTTCTTCCTTGCCCTGTTCAGTCAGTTCGTGTCCCCGGAATTCGAATGGGGGGGTAAATTCCTGCTGGCTTTCACGGCAGCGGGTATTGATGCGGCCTGGTACTGCCTTGTTGCGGTTGGCTTGTCGCATGGCGCGGTTTTGCCATGGCTGCGCGCACATTCGATGTGGATCGAACGCATCATCGCGATATTGTTTGTCGTGATTGCGATGCGGGTCATCATTGGCATTTTGCCGGTTTGACCAAACGCGTTTTTGATCACCCGGTTAGCCCGTCTGCGACGCAAAGCTTTTTACTTCTTCGATGATCCAGTTCCGGAACGCCTGCACCGTCGGGCGGTTCCAGCGGGATTCCGATGACACGAGCCAGTAGGCATAGGGCGTCGGGGCGCAGATTTTGAACGGTTCAATCAGATCGCCATTGCGCAATGCGTCCTGAATGATGACGGGCCAGCCAAGCATGGCACCATGTCCGGCCATTGCGGCCTCAAGTGCGAGATATCCGTCGGAAAACGTGATTTCCTGCCCCGAAAGCGGTTCATCCGTTCCGGCCGCATTGAGCCAGTCCTGCCAGGCGAAAAAACTGAGGCGGTCGACAATGCGGGGCCCGCGCGCGATGTCGGCCGGCTCGCGAAAGCGGTCCTTGAGTGACGGGGCGCAAACCGGCAGCATCTGCTGTTCAAGAAGCTTGTGCACCCGCAATCCTTCCCAGCCACCGCGGCCGAACCGTACCCCGATGTCAACATCGTCACGATCAAACGATGTCAGCCGATTGTCGGTTGAAATCCGGATATCAATTTCCGGATGGCGGTCACGGAACCGGCCAAGACGCGGCACCAGCCATTTTCCGGCAAAAATCACCCCGGTTGTCACGGTCAGGACGTTTTCGTCCTGCCGCGTTGCTGCGGCAATGCTGTCGCGGATGCGGGTAAATGCATCGCTTAATCCCGGCAGTAATCGTTGACCCGCTTCGGTCGGGATCATGCCCTTGTCGGTTCGGGCAAAAAGCTCCAGCCCCAGAAATTGTTCAAGCGTTTTAAGCTGCTGGCTAACTGCACCTGGCGTGACGTTGAGTTCGTCGGCCGTGCGCAGAAGTGTGCCGTTTCGGCCAATCGCCTCGGCGGCGCGAAGGCTGTTTAACGGGGGAAGTGGCGTTCGTTTCATTTTAGAAAATCTAAAATCGTTTCAAAATCCATGAATTGAACCATTCACACGATCTGTTGGAATGTCAATCACGCAATGCCCGTCGATCCCGGATCGGCAGAGCAGAAGATTTAGTTCATCTAAAGGCGGAAGGTGAAATGAAGGATTTCCTGTGCGGTCTTTTTCAGATGTTCTTTGCGCCACCGGCCGAGCCCGATCCCTTGGCAGGTTTCACGCCCCGGATGCTTGACGATCTGCCATTGCGCCCGTGCGGTGTTTTTACGGGCTACCGCCATTTTCAAAATACAGGAGAACACAATGAGCATCGCGAAAACGACGAAAACCCATCCGTATCATATCGTTGATGTTTTTGCGTCATCGGTGCTTGGCGGCAATCCGCTTGCGGTGGTGATGGATGCGGATGATTTATCGACCACCGTGATGCAGGCGATATCGCGCGAGTTCAATTTGTCTGAAACGACCTTCCTGATGCGTCCGGAAACTGCCGGTGGTGCGGATTGGAAACTTCGATCCTTTACCGGGGCCGGGGTCGAGGTTGGTGGAACCGGTCACAATGCTTTGGGGGCATGGTGGCTGCTTGGTCATCTTGGTTTGCTACCGGCCGGTCAGAGGGAATTTACCCAGGAAATCGGTGGCCGTGATCTGCCTGTTGAAGTCCTGAAAGGAAAAGACGGGATTACCGTGACCATGGATCAGGCGCCAGCAGAAGGCCGGGCGGTTCTTTCTGATCTGGATGCGCTTGCCTTGGGGCTTGGTGTTTCGCGTGACGATATTGGTATTGGCAATGTACCGGTGCAAACCGTTTACACCGGCACGGCACATCTTCTGGTCCCGATGCGTAGCCGATCTGTCATTGCGAATGTGGAGCCCGATGTGCGCCGTCTGCGCGATATTCTGGCAACGGTTGGGGCGGAGGGGATTTATCTGTTCTCGCTTGACCCCAAAGACAGAAGCATGACCGCGCATGCGCGTTTCTTCAATCCGACTGCCGGTATTGTCGAGGACCCGGCAACGGGCAGTGCCGCGGGGCCGCTGGCCTGGCAACTGGCGAAGTACGGTTATGCGGATGCGAACGCACCGGTCAGAATCATACAGGGCGTTGAAATGGACCGGCCCAGTGTGATTCGCATCGATCTGGATGGTGATTTCATCAGATTGTCTGGTGGTGGCGTGCTTGCGGCATCCGGGGAATTATTTGTGTAAGGGCGGCTTCGTTTTTACAAGGGTGACCGGCGGGGAGGGCTTGCTTTGCCTTGCCGGTAATCCCGAATTGTCGGATTTGCGTTGAGCGACCCGGTTTCTGCGGCTAGCATGCGGCCAAACACAGCAAAATTCTGGAAACGTTCGAAAATCTGCCAAAAGTGCCACGGGTGACACATATATTATGTCCCCATGTCGCGGACAAAATCAGACAGGCTCTCGTACTGCTTCCATAGTTTTGCAGCTCGTTTCCGCAATTTCGGGCTTTCGGGCCCGTGATACTCAGGCTTTCCCCGCCACCACCCTTGCCGGAGTATTCCGATGACCCAAAATCAGGACGGTGTTGCACCGTCTGAAACCTTGTCTGCTGTGTCCCCAACGCAGCAGAATGAAGACACGCGATCCGCCGATCCTGCAGCGCGAGGATTTCGTCACCTTGGTCCGCATATCGGCTTTTTGCTGGCGCTTTTGCTTTTGGCAGCCAACATGCGTGGCAGCATCGTTGCCATGGGGCCGCTTGCCGAGATTGTCGGCGTTGATTTGCAGCTTTCGGGCGTGCAGCTTGGCCTGCTGACGACCATCCCGGTTCTTAGTTTTGGCGTGCTATCGATCTTTGCGCCGCGCCTTGGGCAGCGGTTCGGGTTGGAGGCAACGCTTCTGACCATGCTGCTGTTTATTGCGGTGGGGCAGGGCCTGCGCGCGACCGGTAGTTATGGCATCATGATTGTTGGCACGATCATTCTTGGATCGGCGATTGCCGTTTTGAATGTGCTGACGCCGTCGCTGGTGCGGCGAAGCTTCCCGACCCGGGTCGCGCTGATTACAGCGCTTTACACCTTTACCATGTCGACCGGTGCGACCGTTGCGGCATTCGTTGCAATTCCGATACGAAATGCGGCGGATGGTGACTGGCGGTATTCATTGGGGATCTGGGCGGTTTTTGCCGCCCTTGCCTTCCTGTTGTGGTTGCCAATGTTGCGCTATCGCCACAAGGGGCCGGCACCCGTTTCTGTCACACAGGTTTCGCTTTGGAAAAATGCCGAAGCATGGTGGCTTGCGCTGTTTTTCGGGTGCCAGTCGCTTATGTTTTATACCGGCACGGCCTGGGTCGCGAAGGTCTTCATCGATAGCGGCATTTCAGAGGGTGAGGCCGCAACCCTTCTGACGATCTTTAACGTGTTTGGCATTCCGGCCGCGTTTGCCGCCCCCCTGATCTATTCAAAAATCGCCAACAAGAAACTGGCGATGGTCATTTTGCATGTTCCGCTGATGATTGGTATTCCCGGCTTTGTTTTTGCCACGACCGAGCTTCCCTATCTTTGGGCGTTCTGCATGGGGCTTGGGCAGGGTGCGATGATCAGTATTGCTTTGACGCTGGTGGGTATTCGCGGTGCGGACCCGCAGACCTCGGCACGGTTGTCGGGTATGTGCCAGTCGGTCGGTTATTTGCTGGCGGCTATCGGCCCGGTTCTGTTTGGTGCCCTGCATGATCTGCTTGGCAATTGGGAGGCGGCCTTGTCCTTCCTGTTTGCGATTGTGTGTATCCAGATGATTGCAGCGCTTCGTGCGGGATCGGCCGAAAAGATCGGCGGATAACGTTTCACGTATCGCCTTCATCAGAGTTGATCGCCCGGACATTAAACCGTCCGGGCTTTCTTTTGCGCGGGGGGATGAGGTTATTCGGCGGCTTCGGCAAGCGGGGTGATATTGCGCGCTTCGTTTGCCAGTTGATCGAGTTTCTGAAGGACTTCGTGGGTTGCGGTTTCCATGCGGGCGAAGGCCTTTTCCGTGGCGACAATATCACGGTTTTTGAAAGCCGTGATTGCCGCCTGACCGGCTTCGTGTTGTGCCAGATGCGGTGCCCGGATCGCGTCAAAAGACGGCAGGTGGCGGAACGGCTTTGATGCCGGGCTGTCATACCATTTGCCAAATCGGCAGGCTTTGGCATCACCCATGTGGATATCGGCACTGCTGCCCAGCCCGGCCAGAAGTTCGGCAACGGATTTGAAGAAGACGGCATGTTCGGCGCGGGCACTTCGTATGGTGCGGTTTGGAATTTCATACTGAACCAGTTCGGAAACCTGCGTTTCGATCAGGCCTTCGACCTGTCCGATAACCCCGATGGCCGAACGGATTGCCGCAACCTGCCCGCCGGTTTGTCCGGCGATGCCGGTAATGCCATCGCGGACGGCATCGGTTGCCTTGTTCTGTTCATCAAGGATGGTTGAAATATCGGCGATACGACGTGTCGTGTCTTCCATCTTGGTGCCGATGTCACCCATTTCGCGGGCAACATCATTCATCACATTCTGACCGCGTGAAACGGCATCATTGCCGCGCGCCATGGCGTCGACGATGCCCTGTGTTTCGCCCTGCAGATTGACGATGCGGCTGCGGATTTCCTCGGTCGCGCGCGCGGTCTGCTGGCTAAGGGCCTTGACCTCGCCTGCGACGACGGCAAATCCCTTGCCGGCTTCGCCCGCGCGGGCGGCCTCGATTGTGGCGTTGAGCGCCAGAAGGTTGGTTTCGGCGGCAATTGCTTCGATGGATGCGACAATCTCGCCGATTTTTTCTGATGCCTCGGCCAGGGCATCGACCCGGCCAGATGCGTCCGACACCGCATGTGCAATGTCATCCATGCTACCAACGGCGTCCTTGACGGTTTGCTGGCCATTGCGGGTGGCGGTGATGGCATCGGTCGCGTTATCGGCAGCAGCGCGGCCATTTTCGGCAATGTGGCTGATGCCTGAAACCATTTGATCAATGGCGGCCGAAATCGATTGTGCCTTGCGGTCGACATCCTCGATGACATTCATCATGCGGGCATTGGATACCGCACTTTGGTTGATCGCAACGGACAGATCCATCGTGCGATCAAGCTGCTGATCGGCAAAGGCGTTTTCCGATGCGTTATGGCGTTTGACGGCACTGGCATCGCAATAGGCGGTCAGGGTCAGTTCGATATCAAGCAGCATGACCGATGTCAGCGAGGTGACAATGCTTGCCGCCTGACCGGCATTCCATCGATGGCGGGTAATGATCGCCTCGATCAGGGCATCGGTGATCGCATTATAGGTCGAGATGTACAGTTTGGGGGTAATGCCGTGGGTTTCGTGGGCCTGGCCGATCTGGCTGGCCTGGATGACGAAAGCCTCGTCAATTTTGCCGTCAAACAGGTTTTTCCAGTGATTTTGCAATGCTTTCGTAAGGGATGCGATGGTTGCCTCCGAAAGCGGGGTGGCTTTCAGGTCGTCACTTTGGCTAATGGTTTTGTAAAAGCCTTCGGCGCGTTTGGCCGATTGATCGTGGATCAGTCCGGATGCCTTGCGCAAGGTGCCAAACGTTCCGGGCAGCACATTATAAAGATCCAGACGATTTTCCAGTTGCGACACAACCAATTCCCCTTACCCCGATCTGACCGCGCGGATGGCGGTTCTTATACATATGGGTGGGAACTTTAGGGTTGGTGAATTCAATCGGCAATGAAATTCGTTGTCGGGATATATCCGTTGTAAGATGTCATGCGGCGTTTGATTGGGCTGTTTCAGCCCGACAGGTTGCAATGATCCAGTCACGGAAGGCCCGAACCGCAAAATTGTTTTCCTTTTCTTCGGGATAAACAACGTAATAGGCATGCCGGTTGGGGATCGAGACGTCAAACGGGGCGACAAGCCGCCCGTTATCAAGTTCTTCGCGCACCAGAAATTCCGGCAGAAGGGCCAGCCCCAGTCCGGCGACGGCGGCCTGGATCACCATGTGGAAATGTTCGAACCTGGGACCGGCAAGTTCATCGACAACCGCAACACCGGTTGCGGCCAGCCAGTCCTGCCAGGCGCGGGGACGGGTGGAATGTTGCAACAGGGTGCAATTGCGGACCCGTTCACGCGCAATCGGCAGATCGTCATTTTCCTTAAGGATTTTGGGTGCGCAAACCGCAATCAGGGTTTCACCCATCAGACGATGAAACACGCAGCCGGGCATGTTGTCTTCGCCAAAATGGATGGCGATGTCGATGCCTTCGCGGGTGAAATTGAATTCGCGGGTCTGGGTGATCAGGTTAAGCTGGATATCAGGCCATGTGGTTTTGAAATCCCCCAGTCGCGGCACCAGCCAGCGCGCGCCAAAGGTCGGCAATGTTCCGACATTCAGCATCCCGCCTGCATCGGAATAGGCCATGACCTGCAGGGTTGCGGCCTCTGCGCGATCGAGAAGGTCGCGCACCTGCGCGGCATAGGCTTCGCCCGCCGCCGTCAGTTTCAGGCGTTTCTTCACCCGACGAAAAAGATCCCGGCCCAGATATTCCTCAAGTGCGCGGATCTGGCGGCTGATCGCGCTTTGCGTCACGTTCAGTTCCTCGGCCGCACGGGTAAAGCTGAGATGCCGGGCAGAGCTTTCGAAAAATTGCAGGGCTGTGAGGGACGGCAGGACGCGACGCATGTGTTTTGATCCCCAAGTTCATTACCAAATGGAATGATATGGTGCGAATATATCGTTTGTGAGAATTCCTGCCAAGTCTTAGCATTTCAATGGTTCGGAACCCCTCGTGCCACCACATGATCCTTCCGGACAGTAAAATTGATCGGGTAATTGATAATATTACGGAAGGAGAGGCAGAAATGCCCCAGCCAGTTAAATTCCCGCTAGACAGCCAGCTTGGCGCTGTTCTTAAAGCTGTTCTTGGTGCGGAGAAGGCCGATTATCTGTTTCGCATGATTGATGTTCATGATCGGCTTCTGGCCGATCCTGCGAATGATGCCGGAAAAGTCAGCCGCCTGACGATGGCGCAGGCGCTTAACATGATCCTGTTTGATGGTCTTCTGGAAGCCGTTCCAGAAGGCAAAGCCTATTCCGAGGATAAACTGGCCGCGGGCGAGCCGATCATTTTCGATCATGGTGCCATTCGTACCGTCGATGGCCCGGTGACCGGCGCATTGCCGCGCGGTCATGTTGCCATGGCACGCATCCTTGCCCCGCTTGGGTTCGATGTTGCCGGTGTTTATCCGTTGTCGCGTCTGAAAATGACGGGTCGGGCGTTTTGCCATGCAGATGAACCGGAACTGATTGCGCAGTTCTTTGTGTCCGAGCTTCACGTCGAAGAATTCAGCCCGGCCTTCCAGCAGGCGGTTGCCAATACGGTTGGCAAATCGGTTGATCCGCTGTCACCCGGTGCCAAGGTCCTGCTGGATCAGTTGGCCGATAACGGCAATATCGGTTTTGCCGATGCCACCAAGCTTCTGCCGGTTCTGGTCAAATGTTTTGGTGCGCAGCACGGCCCGGTAGCCGAGGCCGATTATGAGGTCCTTTTGGCAGAGTCGGCCGAAATGGCGTGGATTTCGACCGAAGGCAATGCGTTCAACCATGCAACGGATCGGGTTGACGATATCGAGGCCGTTGCGAGCGAACAGCGCGCCAAAGGCCGCCCGATGAAGGAAAAGGTCGAGATTTCCAGCACCGGATCGGTGCGTCAGACGGCATTCAAGGCAACCCGTGTCCTGCGTCAGATGCGCGATGCCAATGGCGATCTGGTGACCCGCGATGTGCCCGGTTCCTTCTATGAATTCATCAGCCGTGATCACGTGCGTGACGAGACGACCGGCGAACAAAAACTTGATCTTCGATTTGACAGCAGCAATGCGCAGGGCATCTTTAAAATGACCGCCGGAAGCAAGGCGGCATAAGGAAGCAAAAAGACCGGAATGCCGGAACGGATTATACCGTTCCGGTTTCAAAACATTCTATCGGGTGACAGGCGATCATGGGATCAGTGGACGAAAATTATGATGTCATCATTGTTGGCGGGGCTGTTATCGGAAGCTCCGCCGCGTGGTTTTTGACCGGCCGGGATGATTTCAAGGGCCGGGTTCTGGTCATTGAAAAAGACCCGAATTATGAATTCTGTTCGACAACCCTGTCGGCGGCCTCGATCCGTCAGCAGTTTTCGACCCCGATCAATATTGAAATGTCGGGTTTTGGCATTGAATTCCTGCGCAACCTGAAACGTGATCTTGATCCCGACGTCGATATTTCCTTCCATGAAAAGGGCTATCTGGTTCTGGCGACCGAGTCCGGCCGCGATATCCTGCGGCAAAATCACGCAACCCAGACCAAGCTGGGGGCCGACATCGTCTGGATGGAACCCGACGAACTGGCGGCCAAATATCCGTGGATGAACACATCCGATCTGGCGGCGGCCTGCTGGGGCCGTACCGGCGAGGGATGGTTTGATGCCTATTCCCTGATGCAATCCTTCCGCAAACAGGCCCGCCGTCAGGGGGCCGATTATATCGACGGCGAAGTCGTCGAAGTTCTGCGTGATGGCGATCAGGTCACGGGTGTGGTCCTGAAAGACGGACGGCGGTTTGGTTGCGGGGCGCTTGTCAATGCTGCGGGAACCGGTGGATCAAAAGTTGCCCGAATGGCGGGGCTTGAGATCCCGGTGGAGCCGCGCAAACGCTGTATCTTTGTGTTTGATTGCCGTGATGCGGCCGACATCAACGCGTCCTGCCCGATGCTGATTGATCCAAGTGGCCTTTATGTCCGTCCCGAAGGCGATCTTTTCATTAGCGGGATTGCGCCGCCCGCGGATCGTGATCCGGAATGCTGGGACTTCGAAGTCGATTACAGCCTGTTTGACGATATCATCTGGCCGGGACTTTACGAGCGTTGCGAACGGTTCGAGGCGATCAAGATGGTCAATGCCTGGGCCGGTCATTATTCCTATAACCTGCTGGATCAGAACGCGATCATCGGTCCGCATCCCGAGGTAAAGAATTTCTTCTTTGCCAACGGGTTCTCGGGCCATGGCTTACAGCAAAGCCCGGCAGTTGGTCGGGGTCTTTCGGAACTGATCGTCGCAGGCCATTACCAGACACTTGATATGTCCGTGTTCGGCTATGAGCGCATCCGCGACAATGCCCCGGTTCTGGAACTGAACGTAATTTAAATCGATTTCGTAACGAATGTTCGAAATCAATAACTTAACGATGAAAGCCGGAGCAACCCCACATGCCCCGTGATGACATGACCAACCAGACACAAGATGCCGCGATGGACGCCGCCGCCATCACGGCACGCCAGAAACACAGCGTTTCAAACGGTATTCGCAATGTGCATCCGGTCTATATGGATCGGGCGCTGAATGCCGAAATCTGGGATATTGACGGCAATCGCTATATCGATTTCATCGGCGGGATCGGGGTGCTGAATACCGGGCACCGCAATCCTGTCGTCATGGCGCGTGTGGCGGCGCAATGCGAACGTTTTACCCATTCGTGCTTTAACGCGTTGCCGCATGAACCTTATGTTGCGGTGACGGATTGGCTGGCGGAAAATTGCCCGATTGAAGGTCCGGCAAAATCGATGCTGACCAATTCCGGTGCCGAGGCGATGGAAAATGCCCTCAAACTTGCCCGTGCCTTTACCGGCCGGACGGGTGTTCTGGCCTTTGAAGGGGCGTTTCATGGCCGGACCCTTGCGACCCTCGCGCTGACGGGCAAAACCAAGCCCTACAAGACCGGATTGGGGCCGCTTCCGGGGCCGGTTTACCATTTGCCATACCCTTGCCGTGAAACCGGTGTATCGGTGGCCGATGCAATGGATGCCATCGCCAGATTGTTTGCCGTATCGGTCGATCCGGGCAGTATCGGTGCCGTGGTGATCGAACCTGTACAGGGCGAGGGCGGTTTTCGGGCGTGCGACGCGGCGTTCCTTGCCGAACTGCGCCGTCTTTGCGATGCCAATGGCATGGTTCTGATCGCTGATGAAATCCAGTCGGGCTTTGGCCGGACGGGTAAGATGTTTGCCATCGAGCATGCCAATGTCTGCCCCGACATCGTCGTGATGGGCAAGGGTATTGGCGGTGGTTTCCCGCTGGCTGCGATCACGGGGGCGGAGGATGTGATGAATGCCCTGATGCCCGGTGGTCTGGGTGGGACTTATTCCGGCAATCCGGTGGCCTGTGCTGCGGCGACCGGTGTGTTTGAAGTACTGGAAAAAGACGATATTTTGCATCGTTCCAGGCAGCTTGGCGAAAAATATGCCACCCATATTGCCTGGCTGCGCGATTTGCCCGGTGGGCATGTGATCGGTGCGATGCGCGGTATTGGTGCGATGCGCGCCTTTGAACTGGTTGCAGATGACGGCACCCCGTCGCCAAAACGACTGCAAACATTATTGCAACTGGCCCGTGCAAGCGGGCTATTGTTGATGCCAAGTGGTGAACACGCCAATGTGGTGCGCCTTCTGGCCCCGCTGACCATTCCGTTCGAACAGGTCGATGAAGCCTTTGCGATCATCGGCAAGGTGTTGCCAAAACTGGCAGCGGTGTCGGATGCGGATGACCGGTCGTGATCGCCGTAAAATTCAAAAAGAAGGGAGCTTAACCGTGAGTTTCAAAAACATTCTGACCGAACTGGGCCTGTCCGAGGCCGAGATTTCCAATGGTACGCTTAAGGTTCAGACCCCGGTTGACGGTTCTGAAATTGCGGCTGTTGCCGAGACCGACCCGTCGGAAATGAACGACATCATTGCGCGTTCGAAAAAGGCATTTGCCCAGTGGCGTCAGGTGCCCGGCCCGCGCCGTGGTGAACTGGCCCGTCTTCTGGGCGAGGAACTGCGCGCGGCCAAGGAACCGCTGGGACGTCTGGTGTCGCTTGAATGCGGCAAGATCTATCAGGAAGGTCTTGGTGAAGTTCAGGAAATGATCGATATCTGCGATTTCGCCGTCGGCCTGTCGCGCCAGCTTTACGGTCTGACCATCGCGTCCGAACGCCCGGGCCATAAAATGATGGAAAACTGGCATCCGCTGGGCGTTGTTGGCGTCATTTCCGCGTTCAACTTCCCGGTTGCCGTCTGGTCATGGAACACTGCGCTTGCACTGGTTTGCGGCAACGCGGTGATCTGGAAACCGTCGGAAAAAACCCCGCTTACCGCCCTTGCCTGCCAGAAAATCTTTGAAAAGGCATTGGCGAAATTTGGTGATGCCCCGGAAGGCCTGCATCATGTCGTGATCGGGGATCGTCGCATTGGCGAGGCCCTTACCGACAGCCACGATGTGGCACTTGTTTCGGCAACCGGTTCAACCCGCATGGGCCGCGAAGTTGCCCCGCGTGTGGCGGAACGTTTTGGCCGGACCATCCTGGAACTGGGTGGCAACAACGCGATGATCGTGACCCCGTCTGCCGACCTTGATATGACCGTGCGTGCGGTTGTCTTCTCGGCGGTTGGGACCTGTGGCCAGCGTTGCACGTCCCTGCGTCGCGTGATTGTCCACAAGGACGTCAAAGACGAATTGCTGCCGAAAATCGTTGCCGCCTATAAATCGGTAAAGATTGGCGATCCGCTTGCCGATGGTACGCTGGTCGGCCCGCTGATTGACGAGGACAGCTTCAACAACATGCAAACTGCCCTTGCCAATGCGAAAAAGGATGGCGGGAAAGTGCATGGTGGTGAACGTACACTGGCCGATCAGTATCCGAACGCCTACTACGTCACCCCGGCGGTTGTTGAAATGCCGTCCCAGACCGAAACCGTGCGCAACGAGACCTTTGCGCCGATCCTGTATGTCATGACCTATGAAACGCTTGAAGAAGCCATTGCGCTTCAGAACGGCGTGCCGCAGGGCCTGTCATCCTGCATCTTCTCGACCGATCTGCGCGAAACCGAACTGTTCCTGTCGGCGGTTGGTTCGGATTGCGGGATCGCCAACGTCAATATCGGCCCGTCGGGTGCGGAAATTGGCGGTGCGTTTGGCGGTGAAAAAGAAACCGGTGGTGGACGTGAATCGGGTTCGGATGCATGGAAAGGCTATATGCGCCGCGCGACCAACACGATCAACTATTCCCGCGAGCTGCCGCTGGCGCAGGGGATTAAGTTCGATATCTGATCGGGCACCTGATCGGCTTTGATAGCAAACCCCGTCGGTTCGCCGGCGGGGTTTTTATTTACCCCTGAATGCGATATAATACGTTGTAATACGTCGTAATCGAAAGGCCGATCATGAGCAAAGATACAATGGCAGTGCGTGTTGATGCCGATTTGCGCACACGGCTTGATCAGCTTGCCAATGCGTTCGGCCAGACGCGTTCAAGCATCATCAACGATGCCCTTCGGCAATATGCCGATCATCAGGAATGGCAGATCAACCTGATTGCAGATCGTGCACGCAGTATTGCCGAAGGCCGTGCGAAACTGATCGGGCATGACGATGTGCTTGCCGGATTTGAACAACGCTTCGCGGAAAAATAATCCGGATGCGTATTCAATGGGATAGTCGGGCTGTCGATGATCTGCGTGACATTCTTGATTACATTGACGAACGTAATCCGACGGCGGCCCGCAAAACCTATCAATTGATATCAGGGTCAGTGTCGCAACTCGTTACCCATCCGTTCATAGGTCGCGTCGGACGTGTGGAGCAAACACGCGAAATGATCGTCAATGGAACGCCTTACCTTGTTGCTTATGGTCTGGATGATAATACGGTCACGATAATCGCTGTCTTGCATGCTGCGCGGCGATGGCCCGATGAGTTCTGAACAAAAAAAAGCGGCCCCCGAAGGAGCCGCTTTCTTTAATTCATGGTCAAAGCCAGGCTTGATTAGCCAGCTTTGGAGAAACGTTCTGCAACATATTCCCAGTTCACCAGGTCGTTGATGAACGCTTTGACATAGTCCGGGCGCGCGTTGCGGTAATCGATGTAGTAGGAGTGTTCCCACACATCGCAACCGAGCAGCGGGGTCTGACCGTGGACCAGCGGGTTTTCCGCGTTCGGGGTTTTGGTCACGACCAGTTTGCCGGATTTATCAAGTGCCAGCCAGCACCAGCCCGAACCGAACTGGGTCACGCCAGCCTGAATGAAGGCTTCCTTGAAGGCATCGACGGAGCCGAAATCTTCAACGATTTTCTTTTCCAGTTCGCCCGGAATGTTGCCGCCGCCATTTTTCTTCATCATCTGCCAGAACTCGATATGGTTCCAGTGCTGGGCAGCGTTGTTGAACAGGCCGGCTTTGGATGCATCGCCATAGGATGCAACAACGATTTCTTCGAGCGACTTGCCTTCAAGGCCGGAACCTTCGAGCAGCTTGTTGCCGTTCACAACATAGGCGTTGTGGTGTTTGTCATGGTGAAACTCAAGGGTTTCAGCCGACATGACCGGTGCAAGCGCGTCATAGGCATAGGGGAGAGCAGGGAGTTCAAGAGCCATGATACAGATCCTCGACTTTCGTTATTGGTTTGTGCGGTCAGCACAGGGCTGATGCAACATATCCCCATTACCGCCTGCCGTAAAAGTGAAAATCCCGTGCAACCTGTTGGAAAACTTGTTGCTCTGGATGATCATTGCCTTTTGGCGGGTTCGGAAACGGGCATGATGGAAAACCTCGTGGTCCTAATCCTCGGCCTTTATCTAGGTCAAAGGCAGCAGCACGCAATGGCCAGACGGGCTTTGCGAATTGAGTTACGCTGCATATCCCTTAAACAAGCGAGCCAGCGCATCGTTCCATGAATAGGGAAATTTTCTGAAATCGGTGAATGATCCCCCGACCAGTGGCTTTGTAAAAATCCCCATGGTTCCGATAGCATCGTGTTATCGGGCGCGTTGTACCCCGAGCCGTCAAACCGGCCAGTCCGTTATTCCTTGTACAGGCTGACCATGTTTTGAATGTCGGTACCATTGCGGATCATGACGTCATATTCCCCCTTTTGCAGGCGGGAAATATCGATACGGCACGGGAAAGAGCCGCAATCTTTGTTCAGCGCAATCGATCCGTCCTGAAAGGACAGGATGACTTCGCCTTTTGCCTGATCAGCATGGATGGTGACACTGTCGGTGGTCGCTTTCGGTGCGACACGGATTGCAGCCAGTGCGGCTGTCGTCACTGTCAAAACTCCGACGAGGGCGATTACAACCGGCTTGCTGCGCAAAGATCTAAACATGATGTTTCCTCGCGCTTCTTTTTGGTGAAGCAAAGATGCGCGGTGAAGACGGGAAAATGGGGGCGCAAATGCGGCATTTCCGTGCCGAATGTTTCAATTTTCCAACCGTCACACGTAAAAAGCCCCCTGAACAAAAGGTTAGGGGGCTTTCTACAATCAGTTGAGATGCGAAATTTTTATGAAATCGCTATTTCCGGCGTTCCATTGCGGCCTTGAGAGCTGCAGCCATGGCACCACCGTCATTTCCGGTATTGCCCTGACCGCCTTGATGATTTCCGCCGCGTTGCGGGTTGTGCCGCCCGGTGTTTGTGCGTGCCTGATGGCCGGGATTGCTTTGATTGCCACGGGACTCGGTACGTTTTTCACGGGTGCCTTCGTAATCCGGAGCCGATTTCATCGACAGACCGATACGTTTGCGCGGTGCATCGACTTCCATGACGGTAACCGACACGATCTGCCCCGCCTTGACGACTTCACGCGGGTCGGAAACGAATTTGTCCGCCAGTTGCGAAATATGCACCAGCCCGTCCTGATGAACGCCGATGTCGACGAATGCCCCGAAATTGGTGACGTTGGTGACGGTACCTTCAAGTTTCATACCTGTCTTGAGGTCCTTGATCTCGTTCACGCCATCGGTAAATTTCGCGGTCTTGAATTCCGGGCGCGGATCGCGGCCGGGTTTATCAAGTTCGGCCAGAATGTCGCGGATGGTCGGGACGCCGAACACATCATCGGCATAATCATCCGGGCGCAGCGTTTTGATAAATGGCGAGTCGCCAATCAGGTCTGCCAGTGGCTTGTTGGAACGCGTGCTGATGCGTTCCACCAGTTTATAGGCTTCCGGGTGAACCGCCGATGCATCCAGCGGGTTTTCACCGCCGCGGATGCGCAGGAAGCCGGCACATTGTTCGAACGCTTTGGGGCCAAGGCGTTCGACCTTGCGCAAATCGGCACGTGACCGGAAGGCACCGTTGATATCGCGATAACCGACAATATTGCGCGCCAGCGTTTCCGAAAGTCCGGCAACACGGGTCAGAAGCGGGATGGAGGCGGTATTAAGATCAACACCCACACCGTTCACGCAATCCTCGACCACGGCATCGAGCGATTTGGCCAGTTTGGTTTCCGATACGTCGTGCTGATACTGCCCGACACCAATGGATTTTGGTTCGATCTTCACCAGTTCTGCCAGCGGGTCCTGCAGGCGGCGGGCGATGGATACCGCGCCACGCAGCGACACATCCAGATCGGGGAATTCTTCGGCAGCAAATTGCGACGCGGAATAAATCGATGCACCGGATTCGTTGACAATGACCTTGGTCGCCTTAAGGGCCGGGAAGCGTTTGAGTAACTGACCGGCAAGCTCGTCGGTTTCACGCGAATAGGTGCCATTGCCAATGGCGATGAGTTCGATCTTGTGGCGCGCCGCAAGGGCCGCCAGCGTATTAAGCGCGCCTTCGACGTCATTGCGCGGCTGGAACGGGTAAACGGTTGCGGTATCAACCATTTTACCGGTGGCGTCGATCACGGCAACCTTGACGCCGGTACGAACCCCCGGATCAAGACCCATGGTGGCCTTCTGCCCGGCAGGTGCGGCAAGCAGCAGGTCCTTAAGGTTATCGGCAAAGACCTTGATCGCGTCTTCCTCGGCGCGGTCACGAAGGGTGCCAAACAGGTCAAGTTCGATGGATAGCGACAGTTTGACCCGCCAGGTCCAGCGAACCGTATCCACCAGCCATTTATCCGCGGCACGGCCACGATCCGCAATCCCGACATGGGCGGAAATCATGATCTCGGCCCGGCCCTGCTCGGTGCGGGGGCGGTCTTCGTCGGCGGCACCGAGTGTCAGTTTAAGTTGCAGGATGTTTTCGTTGCGCCCCCTGAACAGGGCCAGGGCGCGATGCGACGGGCAGGTTTTGATTTTTTCGGAATGTTCGAAATAGTCGGAAAACTTAGCACCTTCGGCCTGTTTGCCATCAATCACGCTGGCGCTGATTTCGCCGTCATTCCACAAAAGATCACGCAGTTTGGCAACCAGGTCGGCATCCTCGGCAAAGCGTTCCATCAGGATCTGACGGGCACCATCAAGGGCGGCCTTGGTATCTTCGACGCCTTTTTCGGCATCGACGTATTTTGCGGCTTCGGTTTCCGGATTAAGGTTCGGATTGCCATACAGATCATCTGCCAGTGGCTCCAGCCCGGCTTCGCGGGCAATCTGGGCCTTGGTGCGGCGCTTTTTCTTATAGGGCAGGTACAAATCTTCAAGGCGGGTTTTGGTATCTGCCTCGTTGATGGCCTTTTCAAGTTCCGGCGTCAGTTTTTCCTGTTCGCGGATGCTTTCAAGCACGCTTGAACGGCGTTCTTCAAGTTCGGTCAGATAGCGCAGGCGTTCTTCCAGCGTACGAAGTTGGGTATCATCAAGGCCGCCGGTTTTTTCTTTGCGGTAACGGGCGATGAATGGAACGGTTGACCCTTCGTTGAGCATTTCGATGGTGGCAATGACCTGTTCGGGACGAACCGAAAGTTCTTCGGCGATACGCTGGGGAATTGGACGCATGGTTTCTCCTTGGTTTGCTCGTCTGCCTGAAATAGCGGCTTTCGAGCAGGGGGGAAAGAGCCAGTTTCGGATAAATGGCTGTCTGCATATTTGGCGGATTTTCTCGTTGAAATCGCAAGCTGCTGAAATCGAATGGATTTTGGAAATCCTGCCAGATATTGCTGCCCTATAACTTGCCCGGATGGTGCAGGCGGGCTATTTCTGGGATAACAGTTCAATCGGGCAGCCCCCGACAACCGGAGAATAAGGATGGCCGGAAAGTTCCGCGAGACCGTCATTCACGAGGTGCCAAAAGAAAAGGCCGAACCTAAAACCTCGGAAGAAAAGAACGAAGCCATTGCCGGTGCAGATATGGCACCTGTTCTGTCACAGGATGCGATCAATGCACTGGCCGAAGCCAAGGCCGCCAAGGAAGCTGCTGCCAAGGCGCGCGAAATCGGGGGGCCCAAAGGCCCGGAACCGACCCGTTTTGGCGATTGGGAAAACAAGGGCCGCTGCATCGATTTTTAAGATCGGCCTTATGCGTCGGATAAGGATGTCGGCTGATAATGCGTGCGCAATGTGCGGGTGTCGCGTTTTGTCTGGGTCACAAGCCCGGTTGTCTGGATAAGTGCATTTAGTTCACGCAGAACGATTGCGTGGGCCATCCCGAACAATCGGGCGAATGTTTTGCTGTCACGGGCGATATCCTGTCGGGCGGCGACCAGAATTGCCCCCTGAACCGGACTGAGTTCCGGGTTACTGGCCAAAGCGCGTTCGACCAGATGCAGAAAATGTGCTGCATCTGGTGCGTTATCTTTTTCCCCATGATTTTGGAGCGGGGCGCTCACGCGGATTTTTCCGTGCGAAATGACACCATGATCGATTTGGATGTCGGTGTGTCACTTTGATCACCGGCACTGCCAAGCGGCACCAGAACGTTCAGTTCCGGGTAATAGCCCGCCACACTGCCGCGCGGAATGTCATAGGACACAAACCGGAAATTATTGGCGATCCGTTCGATCCCGTCATCATATTCGCAAATTACGTCAACACGGTCGCCGGACCGGGCATTCAGCATGGCCAGATCATCGGGATGGATAAAGATGACCTTGCGTTCGCCGTAAACCCCGCGATAGCGATCATCAAGGCCGTAAACGGTCGTATTGTACTGGTCGTGTGACCGGAATGTCTGCAAGGCAAATTGCGATCTGCCGCCATCGGCCTTCTGGTTCTGACGGGCCTGTTGGTGGACCGTCTGACGGGGCAGGGCGGTACTGGCAAATGTTGCCTTGCCGCTTGGGGTGTTCCATTCCCGATGGGCGGCATCATTGCGCAGATGGAAACCACGTGGCTTGCGAAGGCGCGTGTTGTAATCGGCAAAGCCCGGAATGGTTGCTTCGATATGGCTGCGGATGCGTTCGTAATCATCGGCAAGGCTGGCCCAGGATACCACGCTGCTGCCAACCGTTGCCTCGGCAATGCCAGCGACAATCGCAACCTCGGACAGAAGATGAGGCGATGCCGGGCGGTTAATACCCGCCGATCCGTGCACCATGCTCATTGAATCTTCGACACTGACCACCTGTGACTGACCCTGGGAATTAAGGTCAATCTCGGTCCGGCCCAGACAGGGAAGGATAAAGGCCGTTTCGCCGGGCATTAGGTGCGAATGATTGGGTTTGGTCGCGATATTGACGGTGAGACGAAGGCTTTTCATCGCCTTTTCGACAAGGGCGCTATCAGGGGTCGCACGGGCAAAGTTCCCGCCCAACCCGATAAAGGCCTTGGCACTGCCATCAAGCATTGCACCGATGGCGGCCAGAACATTGTGACCGTGATTGCGCGGAACCGTGAAACCGAATTCCTTTTCCAAAGCATCAAGGAAGGCGTCGGACGGTTTTTCATTGATGCCCACCGTGCGGTCGCCCTGCACATTTGAATGTCCGCGCACCGGACACAAACCGGCACCCGGCTTGCCGATATTGCCGCGCAGGAACATGAAATTGGCAATTTCACGAATGGTTGGCACGGAATGAAGGTGCTGGGTAATACCCATCGCCCAGGTGCAAATGACACGTTCAGAAGACAGATAGACAGCGGCCGCCTGCTCGATCTCCTGTCGGCTCAGGCCCGACTGGTCTTCGATTTCCGACCAGCTGGTGGCATTGACCGCGGCCCGGTATTCGCGCAGTCCGTCGCAATGTTCATTGAGGAACGCGTGATCAAGCACAGATGGCGCGCCCTTGGCGGTGGCTTCGTCATCAGCGGCAAAGATCGCTTTGCTCATACCCCGGACGGCGGCCATATCCCCGCCCAGGCAGGGTTGGAAATAGTGGCTGGCGATTTCGGTCGAACCGCCATGCAGCATTTCAAGTTTGTCCTGCGGGTCGGAAAACCGTTCAAGCCCGCGTTCCCTGATCGGGTTAAAAACCACGATCTTTGCACCACGCATTGCCGCCCGGCGCAAATCGCCCAGCATGCGCGGATGATTGGTACCCGGATTCTGCCCAAGGACGAAAATGGCATCGGCCTTTTCGAAATCCTCAAGAAGGACCGTGCCTTTGCCCACACCGATTGCCTGACGCAAACCAACGCCGCTTGCTTCGTGGCACATGTTTGAACAATCGGGGAAATTATTGGTGCCAAAGATGCGCACAAAGAGCTGATAGAGATAAGCGGCCTCGTTGCTGGCACGGCCTGATGTGTAAAACTCGGCCTGATCGGGGTTGTCCAATCCTTTGAGGATGTCACCAATCTCGGCAAAGGCATCTTCCCATGCGACCGGCTGATAGGTATCGCTTTGACGGTCATAGCGCATCGGATGGGTGATGCGGCCGTTCAGTTCCAGCTCGTAATCGCTCAGTTTGCGGAGTTCGGTTACGGTATGTTTGGCAAAGAATGCCGGTGTCGCCCGCTTTTCTGTCGCTTCCCAGGAAACGGCTTTGACGCCGTTTTCACAAAATTCAAAGGATGACCCGTGCTCGGGATCGCCCCAAGCACAACCCGGGCAATCAAAACCGTCAGGCTGATTGGCCTTAAGCATCGTGCGTGCACCGGTCAGGGGACTGCCGCTTTGCAATAATTGCTTACCGCAACTTTTCAGCGCACCCCAGCCACCAGCGGCCGATGATTTTTTTCCAATAAATATTTCGTTCATGCCGGCATCTATTTGCCAGATCGGAAATTAGGTCAAGTATGCAGACCTAATGGGGTGATAGAAAAAATTTATCAAACAGATCCGGCGATGATTTGAATGTGTTCAAAACGCAATCGGGGCCGGAACCAATTGATGGTTCCGACCCCGAGCCGTTTTTAGCAATGCTGTAAAGGCAGATTATGCGCCGCGGATTGCCTTGATATTGTTGGCATATTCCGACGGGCCGCCTTTGAAGGTTGCCGATCCGGCGACCAGAACATTGGCACCTGCCGCGATCACCTGTGGGGCGATTTCCGGGTTCACACCACCATCGACTTCAAGGTCGATATCACGACGGGTCGCATCGATCATCTTGCGGATGCGTTTGATTTTTTCAAGCTGGCTTGGAATGAATTTCTGGCCGCCAAAGCCGGGGTTCACGGTCATGACCAGCACCAGATCAACCATGTCCATGACATATTCGATCACGCTTTCCGGCGTCGACGGGTTCAGCGACACACCGGCTTTCTTGCCAAGCGACTTGATCAGCTGAAGCGAACGATGCAGATGCGGGCCTGCTTCGGCATGGATGGTGATGATGTCGGAACCGGCATTCGCGAAAGCTTCGATATAGGGATCGACCGGTGCGATCATCAGATGAACGTCAAACACCTTGTCGCTATGGGGGCGCAGTGCCTTGACCACATCCGGACCGATGGTGATGTTGGGCACGTAATGGCCGTCCATGACATCGATATGGATGTAATCCGCCCCGGCGGCATCAACCGCGCGGACATCAACGCCCAACTGGGCGAAATCGGCGGAAAGGATCGAAGGTGCGATTTTAATGGCGTTTGATGCGGTCATGGCGCGGCAAAGGTCCTGAAGCGGGTTGGGATATGGGAATTTCGCGGTTCTCATACCCCAAAAACGCGGTCCTGTCATCCAACCGGCGCGAATGGCAGCCCTGTCATGTTCCGGGGCAGGGCCGGATCAGGATTTCTTGACCAGCCGTGCACAGAAGAAGCCATCAATCCCGCCATATTCCTGCATATGGAGCGGCAGGATGCGAAGCTCTCCGGCATCGTTGATCGCCTCACTCCAGCCACCGAGTTCATCGGCCGTAATCGGTTTGCGTTCGTAATTCGGGTGGTCGGCCAAGAACGATTTGACCTGATGCTCGCCCTCTTCGGGTTGCAGCGAACAGGTGCAATAGATCAGTTCGCCGCCAACATTCAGAAGCTTGTCAGCCTGATTGAGCAGCTTGGTCTGAATCGGCAGAAGCGATCGCATCAGTTTGTCGTTCTGACGCAGCAGAATGTCCGGATGGCGACGAATGGTGCCGGTTGCCGAACAGGGGGCATCAAGCAAAACCGCATCGGCACGCGGCGTATCGGGTGCGAGATCGGTGGCATCCCCGATAACAACGGCGGCACCGAGTTCAACCCGTTCAAGGTTTTCATAGACGCGTTTCAGGCGGCCTTCGGATTTATCAACCGCAATGGCCTGTGCGCCAAGAGCCGCCAGCTGCATGGTTTTTCCGCCCGGTGCAGCGCAGAGATCATAAATGGTTTTGCCCTTGTGAGCCGAAAACAGCTTGGCCGGGATGGATGCCGCCGCGTCCTGCACCCACCATTTTCCGTCTTTATAGCCCGGCAGGTTGCGGATGCGACGCCCGCCTTCAAGCCGGACCGTGCCGGTCGGAAGGACGATACCGTCCATTTTTTCCGCCCATTCGGCGGCCTCAGTCGGGTCTTTGATCGAAAGGTCAAGCATGGCATAGCCAAGGCTTGCCTGTGCAATGCCCTGGGCCACGTCCGCGCCATAGGCCTTTTTCCATGATCCGCGCAGCCATGCCGGAACGTTCAATTGCCAGTCTTCGACATTTTCAGGCCATTCAAAGCCGTCGCGCTGCAAACCGCGCAAGACGGCATTGATCAGTTTGGTGTACCGATGAAGCCCGGCATCGCGCGCCAGATTAACCGTGCTGTCAACTGCACCGTGATCGGCTGTATCCATGAAAAATAGCTGGGCGATACCCAGACGCAGGATATTGGTCAGTCGTGCGGCGGTGCGATCTTGTGGCGGGTGATAGCGTGGGGCGAGCATGGCATCAATTTCACCGAGATGGCGCAATGTCGTACCCAGCAATTGGCGCAAAAAATTGCGGTCCAGTGACGGCAGGCCATAACCATGTTTTGACAGAAGCTCGTCCAGTGTTACTTCCCCCCCACGCAGTTCCTGCAGGGTTTTGAGCGCCAGCATTCGCGGATCGGGAAGATCGGCCGGTTGAGTATGGCGGTTATCCGTGCGAGAGCGGCGTTCTGTCAAAAGGGTATCTCCAGTTTCGGGTTATGGCTTGTAAGTAAGCGCCCTTGATAGGGCTGTAAAGCACTTAACCGCAGGATTTCCAGCATGGCTGGCCTGCCTGATGTTTTCCAAAGACATTGAAAAACCTTGCGATGGAGACGGGTGCCCGGTAATCCAGACGGATCATTAGAAAGAAACGGGCGACACAGATGTCTTTTGCCGCACTTGCGATTTTTTCCGGCTGCTTTCTGATCGGCTCTATGTTGCTGACCTGGGCGGTGTTGCTTTACCTGCGGCGCAAGGCGATTCTCGATATGCCCAATCATCGTTCCAGTCATGCGGTGCCGACCCCGCGCGGTGGTGGATTGGCGGTGACGCCCCTTTTGATCGTCATGGTCGGGGCCGTCTTTTTATGGTCCGGGAATGCGGGCTTACAGGAATGGTTGATGCTGATCGCAGCCGTAGGGCTTGGTACGCTAAGCTGGCTTGATGATCGACATAATCTGTCGCCAGCCATTCGTTTTGCCTGTCAGTTCGTTGCCGTGATCGTCGGTGTGTTCGCGATTGACAGTCCTGTCCTGCAAGGGCTGGTGCCAATGTGGCTGGATCGTATTCTGGTCGTTCTGGCTTGGGTCTGGTTCCTTAATCTGTTCAATTTCATGGACGGGATTGACGGCATTACCGGGGTCGAAGCAGGTTCTATCGGGTTGGGTATCTTTATTCTCGCACTTTTGGCTCCATTACCCGAATTTGTTGACCTTGGTTATATCGGGCTTGGCGTTCTGTCGATTATGGCCGGTTTCCTGATCTGGAACTGGCATCCTGCGAAGCTGTTCCTGGGGGATGTCGGGTCCGTACCGCTGGGGTTCGTTCTGGGCTGGCTATTGCTGGAACTTGCTGCACGCGGGGCGTGGATGCCAGCATTGATCCTGCCGTCATACTATCTGCTGGACGCAACTTTCACCCTTATCAGGCGGGGGCTTCGTGGCGAGAAGGTCTGGCAGGCACATCGTGAACATTTCTATCAGCAGGCCACCCAGCGCGGTATGAGCCATGCACGGGTTTCAGCCCTGATTGCACTGGCAAATATGGCGCTTATCATTGTTATTTTTGTCCCGATGGATATCGCGGTATGGCTGCGTTTGATTCCTGTTGCGATGATATTGGCGTTACTGATCACGGAATTGGTGTTTTTGCCTGTCAGGGGTACGGAGCCGAAATAGTGTGAAAGTTGTGCTCGATCGGATAGCTTGACTTGTCACAGGCCGGACGCGAAAAGAAAATCCGTGCTCGTACCAAAGGGTTGCGGGTATTATGAACCACACAAGAATTCCGGTAAGGGACCGCATGTCGCGTTTATTTCAGCGTAGCCATATTGCCTTTGTCCATGACGTGATGATGGCGGCGATTTCGCTACCCGCAGCATTATATCTGCGGGTCGGCGATGGTGTGGTTTTTTACAATCCGCAAAACATCCTGTTTTCGGTATCAGTTTTTACCGTCATCGCCGCAATGACATTCTGGGTTTTCGGACTTTACCGTGGCATCTGGCGCTATGCATCACTGAACGATCTCATGCGGATTGCCAAGGCGGTAACGGTTGCGATCGGGGTATTGTTCTCGGTGTTGTTTCTCACCGCAAAGCTTGAATGGTTGCCGCGATCAACGCCGATTATTCAATGGTTCCTGTTGATGGCGATGCTTGGCGGGTCAAGGCTGATTTACCGGGTTGCCAAAGACAAGACGACCGCCCGTGCCATGGTGCGACAGGGCACCCATCGTGTGCCGGTTCTTTTGATCGGAGCCGGAGACGAGGCCGAGGCCTTTATCCGTGAAACGTTTCGATCTGCGAACACCCCGTTTGACGTTATCGGTATTGTTTCTCTGACCGATAGTCGTGTCGGGCGGAATATGCATGGCATTGATGTGCTGGCAACCGCAGACAAGCTCGAAGACGCTTTGGGCAAGCTTGAGAAAAGCAAACGTGGTTTGCCACGCCGTCTAGTTTTAACCGGGGATGCATTGCGTCATGACGACATCACCAAATGGGTCGAAATTGCTGATCTGCACGGGATGACCTTGACGCGCTTGCCTGAGCTGAGTGATTTACGTGAAGGGCTTGCCGATCCGCTGCAGATTCGCCCGGTTGCGATTGAGGATTTGCTGGGACGGCCGCAGGCCCGGCTTGATCGTGACAAGGTTCGTCAGATGATTGTCGGACGGCGGGTTCTGGTGACAGGCGCTGGTGGCTCAATCGGGTCGGAACTCGTGCGACAGATTGCGGCCTATGGCCCTGCAAGTATTACCTTGCTGGATGCGGGTGAATATAATCTCTATGCCATTGATATGGAGATGGCGGAAAAATATCCTGATCTTCCCCGCGAAAGTATTCTCGGTGATGTGCGTGATCGCCTCAGGATTGATCAGGTTTTTGCGGCCCAACAGCCGGAAATCGTTTTCCACGCAGCAGCCTACAAACATGTGCCGTTGGTTGAGCATAACCCGAATGAAGGCATTCTGACCAACACGCTTGGGACCCGTAACGTTGCCGAGGCGTGTCGTGCTGCTGGTGTTGAAACCATGGTTCTGATTTCAACAGATAAGGCCGTAAACCCTGCCAACGTCATGGGGGCGTCAAAACGTTTGGCAGAATGTTATTGTCAGGCGCTTGAAACTCTTCCGTCGGATCAGCGGGGGGGGACACGCTTTGTCACCGTACGGTTTGGCAATGTTCTGGGGTCGACAGGATCGGTGGTGCCCTTGTTCCGTCGTCAGCTAGAGGCTGGTGGGCCGCTGACCGTGACGCATGAGGGCATCACGCGATACTTCATGACGATTGCCGAAGCGGTCGAACTTGTTTTGCAGGCTGCCGAGCTTGGCAAACATGGTGTTACAGAGGGTGGCAAGATTTTCGTTCTCGATATGGGACGACCGGTAAAGATCATCGATCTGGCGCGTCAAATGATCCTGCTGTCGGGGCTGCGGCCAGGCAAGGACATTGATATCAAGGTCACAGGCCTGCGCCCGGGCGAGAAGCTTTATGAAGAACTGTTCCATGATGGTGAACCGCCGGAACCGACTGAAACCGATGGGGTTATGCTGGCCGCACCGCGTGTTGTTGATTATGCCCTGATTAAGCAGGTGTTCGATGAGCTCGGCGAGAGTGCTGCAAGCCGTGATACGCACAAGACCCTGGAATTGATGAGCCGTCTTGTTCCGGAATTTCAACCGCCTGAGATTGGTGTTAAATCCTTCTTTGCCAAGAGTGAACCCGAAAAGCTGGATAAAGCAGCAAGCGGTCAATGATCTGATAATGGCTCCTGGCGCTGACATCTGCGCAGTCCGGCCTGCGGCCATGCAACATTTCGGGGTCCACATTTTGGCGCGTGCGTGATAAAGCTCCGCGCGAAACATGGTTCGGACTCATTGATCATGTGTCGGCCCGAATGAAAATCAGCGGTTTTCACTCATCATAAAGCCGATTGCCCGCAAACGTCATTACCCCGTATGCACCAGTAGCAATACGGAGTAGGCCGATATATCATCAATGGGTCCGGGGCCTTCATCATTGACGATGTATTGAAAGCGAACCCGATGACTGCTCGTATTGCGCGCGCGCTGATCTCCGTTTCCGACAAGACCGGTTTGGTCGAATTTGCCAAATCCCTTCATGAACAGGGTGTTGAAATCCTGTCTACTGGTGGTTCTGCCAAGGCCATCGAAGCTGCTGGTATTCCTGTAAAGGAAGTTGCCGATCACACCGGTTTTCCCGAAATCATGGACGGTCGCGTCAAGACTCTTCATCCGAAGATTCACGGCGGCCTTCTGGGCCGCCGTTCTCTTTCCAGCCATATGCGGGCGATGCAGGATAACGACATTTCGCCGATCGATCTGGTGTGTGTGAACCTTTATCCGTTCGAAGAAACCGTTGCCAAAGGTGCGGATTTCGACACCTGCATCGAAAACATCGATATCGGCGGACCGAGCATGATCCGTTCGGCAGCAAAGAACCATGAATCGGTTACGGTTGTTGTCGATCCTTCTGACTACGACCGCATTGTTGCCGAAATGAAAGACAATGCAGGTGCCACGACGGCTGAAACCCGCCGCGTTCTGGCCGCCAAGGCTTTTGCCCGCACGGGGGCCTATGATTCGGCCATTTCAAGCTGGTTTGCCGGTGAGCTTGGTGAAACCTTCCCGCAGCGCCTGAATGTTTCTGCCGAACTGAAACAGACCCTGCGTTACGGTGAAAACCCCCATCAGCAGGCTGCGTTCTACACCAACGGCAAGAACCGCCCGGGCGTTGCCACCGCAACCCAGCTTCAGGGTAAGGAACTGTCATTCAATAACCTGAATGATACGGATGCGGCGTTCGAGCTGGTGTCCGAGTTTGATGAAAAACCGGCTGTTGCCATCATCAAGCACGCCAATCCGTGCGGTGTTGCCGAGGGGGCAACCCTGATTGAAGCCTATAACAAGGCGCTGTCCTGTGACCCGGTTTCGGCCTTTGGTGGCATCATCGCGGTTAACCGTACCCTTGATAAGGCCACTGCCGAAGAAATCGCCAAACTGTTTGCCGAAGTCGTGATTTGCCCGGATGCCGATGACGCGGCGAAGGAAGTTCTGGCAACCAAGAAAAACCTGCGTCTTCTGGTGACCGGCGGCATGGCCGACCCGGAAGGCGAAGACATGACGCTTCGTTCGCTGGCCGGTGGTTATCTGCTTCAGAACCGTGATGCCGGTCGTGTAAAGCGTGACGAGCTTAAAGTCGTCACCAAGCGCAAGCCGACCGAAGCAGAGCTTGATGATCTTCTGTTTGCTTTCCGAGTTGGCAAGCACGTCAAATCAAACGCCATTGTCTATGTCAAAGACGGCAAGACCGTTGGTGTTGGTGCCGGGCAAATGAGCCGCGTTGACAGCTCGCGTATTGCGGCATGGAAAGCAGAAGAAGCTGGCAAGAATGCTGGTGAAGGCGAACTGCGCACCATGGGCTCGGTGGTTTCGTCTGATGCGTTCTTCCCGTTTGCCGATGGCCTTCTGGCGGCGGTCAAGGCCGGGGCAACTGCCGTGATCCAGCCGGGTGGTTCGATGCGTGACGAAGAAGTCATTGCCGCAGCCGATGAGCATGACATTGCCATGGTCTTTACCGGCATGCGTCATTTCCGTCACTAAGCGTGGATGATGCCAAACTGAAAAACCCCGGGGCTTTCCCCGGGGTTTTTCGTTGCCTATTTGATACCACTATGATCGGCATGGCGGCTACTCGCGTTATCGTGTCGAAACAGACCAGTTGCCTGTAATATTAGAATAAAACCGGATACAAAAATAAGCCAATTGACTGAATGCGGTTGTTCTTGGATGGAACTGTTTCTTTAGTCCGGCAAAGGAGGATTCCATAGTGGTTACGGATTCCGAAAAATAACTACTTCGACCATAGTAACTGCGCGGAATGTGCTTGATATAGCTTAAAGTCGAGGTGAGTCCTTTCGTCATCTTCGCTAGTAAGCTTAACCACGAAGGAGATCTCAAAATGCAATAAGTTCTCGTTTGGCAAAACCGAGAGAAACGAGATCGCATCTTTTGGTAGTTTTTATTTTTTATATAGGTTCAATTAGGTGTGGTTGGTCTAGCTCAGGAGTGAGAGATGAATGCCTCTGACGTAACGCTCTATGCCTCGATAATTGCAGCATCGGTTGCAATCTTGAACCTGATTATTTCGGCTGTTGTAAAAAGAGGTGAGGAGGCGCGTGCGGTAGTAAGACAGGCCGTTGCATCCGATCTAAATGAAGTAGGGCGACTAATTCACGAAACAATCGCCTTGAGTGTTACGCAATTTAAGGCGAAATCAGATGACGCTTACAAAGAACGAAGTGAAAAGGCACGGGAAGCCGCATCACGACTTAAGGAGAAACGGCTCAACGTGCGGTACTCTTTGTGGGGCCTAGACTCCGCATTTCGTGACCTCAGTCGCCTGCCGGATTGGAGCGCTCACGCGAAACTGGAAGAAGAAGCTCGAGACGCAATTCTCACGAATGGTAGTAAACTTGGTGACTCCCTTGATAGGGTCGTGAGGAAGGTCTACGTAGATGGTAGACAAGCCTCCTGCGTTGACGTCTTCAGAGTGGAAAGGTCTAGAAAGAGACTTCGCAAATCTTACGAGAAGTTCCAGCAATCAGACTTATAATGAAAATGCAGAATGGAAACCTAATACCTAATTGATCTACATTGTAGGCTAAGGTCGCTTTGTCAGTTTGGTAAACGGGAATCGCATCTCATATACGAATCCCAAGAAAGCAACGACCTATGACATCGTAAGTGCGTTGCTTTGGTACAGGTTTAGCTAAGGCCTGCTAGTTTTGAATTTAAGACAGAAGACCCCCCGGAAACACCAGCTTGCAAGGTTTTGTGTTTTCAGGCTACTGACTAGATAGCTTGGCGGCTTCCCTCCGCTAATAAGCTGTCCTTGTTGGGTTGGTTACCATCGTCATCATTGCTGTTTTCGATGATAGTTCCGTCCTGTTCAATCGCTGCCGGTGCTTGGGCATCAGGTTTGGCTTTAGCGGCTTTGTCCTGATAGACGCGCAGCGGCGCCCGCCATTCGACACTGCCAAATGAATGACAGGACGGGCAGGTAACGGCCCATTTGTCTGTTTCCGCACCGCATGCACCACACCGCCAACCCGGATCAGGATTGGCATGGCTTGCCTTTACCAGCAATTCACGGGCCTTGGTGGCATCTTTCTTTTCGCGGAATTCCAGATCGGCCAACATACGATAATGACGTGCCTGTGCCTTTTGGGCGATGGCCTTTTCCAGATTGTTGCGTGCCATACCCCACAAATCGGCATCAAGGGCGGCCTCGGCAATCAAAAGCTGGCTTTCCAAATGGTCAGGATTGGTCGCAATCAGCTTTTCGACGCCTTTGACCTTGGTCAGGGCATCTCCGGAAAGGTTGGTCAGATAAATTTTGCCAAGTGCGGCTGATGGTGATGTGCGCCAGCTTTGCAAGGCAATCTCGCGAGCCTTTGCAACCTGATCAATATCAGCATAAAGCTGTGCCAGCAGAACCGCCGCACCGGTAAAGTCAGGACGGGCATTCAACGCCTTGCGAAGAAGTTTGACAGCTTCCGCATTTTCACCGCTGGCTATTGCGTCTTCGGCCTTGGCGGTAATCAGAAGTGCACGGCGACGGGTGAGTTCATCTTCGTTGAAGATACCCGCCTTTTGAGCATCAACCAGAAGCGTCAATGCCCGATCCCAGCGTTTGGCCCCAAGCAAAAGATCAAATAATGTTATCAGAACGGACGGATTGCGCGGGCGCAGGCGGTGAGCGCGTTCCGCGTAATCAAGTGCAGCCGACCGATTACCGGACTTAAGTGACAGTTGGAGCAATCCCCGCAATCCGAAGAAGGCAGAATCCGGCTTTTCCAGCATGGCTTCAAACTGACGCTTGGCGGCATCATTGTTACCGTCCAGTTCTGCTGCCTGTGCCGTCAGAAGGCGGGTCAGGGTGTCATCTTCAAGATACCTGTCAACTGCGCGGGTATGTTTTAGCGCCTGTCGCACGTCGCCCGATGCCAGTTCGAGCAACCCCATGGTCAGGGCCTGCTGACCCTTCTTCCGGCGTCGGCTGCCCAGAATGCGGCCCAGCCAGTTTGGTGAATTTGCAATTGCGGACCAGCAGCGCCAGAGAATGACCAAAAGCCCTGTCAGCGCCAGCAGGCCAAGAGCAACCATGCCGATAGATCCATCAAACCGGTAGCCCAACCATACAATCGTCATGGTGCCGGGGTTATTGGCAAACCAGACGGTACAGGTAACGAGAATGATGGTGATCAGAATAAACAGGCCAAGACGTATCATTGGCTATCCCCCGCGCTTAGGGACTCATCGCCTGTCAGAAGATTGATCGCATGAGCACTTAGTGTGGCAATTGCGCTGTTCAGAAGCTGACGGCTTTTGGCGTCTTCCAACCATTCAGCAATAGCAGCTTTTGCGTTTTCGCCTTCGACACCATCCAGAGCGGCAATAGCCGCATCAAGATCGTCGTTTTCAAGGGCCGTCTCGGCAGACACCAGACGTCCATCAAGTGAAGCTTCGCCAGCGACATCAACACGTCGAACCGGGATCAGTTTTTTGATATTTGCCCAGGTTGCGGCAAGAATACTGCCGGAATGGTCATCGCTTGCGGCTTGTACCGCTTGTTGTGCCATTGCAGGGAAGGATTGGCGCAGTTTTTCAATTGTCGGTGCGCCATGGTCTGCAAGTGGTTTTAATGCAGCAATCTGTTCCGCAATAACCGGATCATCGGATCCGCTGCGTTCCAGCTGGTTAAGAGCAACCATGAACGGCCCACCGCGTTGCAATGCATCGCGAAGGAGCGTGACGGCCATGGCAATAGCCTGCCCGCGGCTTTCAACACGCAGCCCGGCGGTTGCACGAACTTCTTCTTCCATGGTGGACAGGCGGGCTGAAAGGTCACGCATTTCGGCGGCAACGCCGGAAAGTTCGGATTCAACCCGTGCCAGTTCCTCAATCGGGGCGGTGCGGGTTTCAATTTCTGCCATACGGCGTGCGACCGTATTGTTCAGCGTATCGCCCCGCTCATTGTTAAGCCGTTCGCGCAGCGCATTGATCGTGCCCTCAAGACGCGAAAGTCGTTCGGTCAAATCAGAATCAACAACAACCGTTCCTTCGTTCGTATCTGACGAGTTGCCGGTATCGGCCAAAGACACGTTTTCGGCCTGCTGCGTCAGACTGTCTTCTTTGCCAATCATCGCATCGTCCCGCTCCGGAGCGCCGGGCGATGATATAGCTGAAGTATCCGTACCGTTATCAACCGACGTGGATGGAGACGTGCTATCGGCTGCCGGTTCGTTTGTGGTTCCAGCAGGTGCGGGTTCCGCCATGCCTTCCGGAGTGATTTGGGAAAGAATTTCGGTCGGAACATACTGGTTCAATACGGGTTCCGCATCACGCCACCAAAGGGCGCGTGTGAGCCACCCGATTACCAGCGCACCGGCAATAATCAGCACAAACAAAAGAATGGCGCTGCCGCCCCGCTTTTTCGCAACCGGTCTGGCTTTGTCCGAAACATTTTTATCAGAAGCTGACTTTTGGCTCATACCCGGCTTGATCTCAGGCTTTGTGCCTGAGGGGGGGGCGTCTGATTTTGTTTTGTCGGTTTTCGTGGTGCCGCTTGCATCAGTATTCGAAGCAGAGGCAGGCTTCGCATTCTCTGTTGCATTGGGGCTCGTTTCCGATTTCTGATCGTCAGAATTTTTGGCAAGGTTTGCATTGCCTTTACTGTCGATCGAAATGGTTCCGGACGAGTCGGCTTTTGTCTCGGCCGGTTTTGCGGAAGCGTCGGTTTTTGGCGTTTCTGGTTTTTTCACGGTCGGACCATTGCAGTTTGCGGTTGTTCCGAGACACCACAGGGCGCGGAAAATCAGGCGAATGCGTTCTCTAGTGCCGAAAGAAGGTATTCCTGTGTCGGGTGTTTTGCCACTTCTGTCTTATGCCATGTAAGGACGCCAAGGCGATCTTTCACCGCTTCGCTAAGACAAATTGCACTTGTACCGACCAGATCTTTTTCCAGCTTGTATCTTTCGATCAGCTTAACAAAGCTTATTGCCGTGCGGGGAGAGAAAAATAAAACCGCATCAACATGATGGGCAGAGATCGCGGTTATCACATCGTCGGGCAGGTGATCGGATGGAACGGCATCATAGACGGTTTGGCGGCGAATATTGAAGCCACGGTCTTGCAAAAGTGAACCAAGATCACCTGCAACCTTGCGGGCCGCCGGATGGAAAAGATCCCCTTTTGTCGGGTCAATTTGATCACCAATCAATCGCGCCAGATCTTCGATATCACCATCTGCGCTGTGGATGTCGCCAAAACCGGCCTGGCGCGCCATACGTGCGGTGGCATCGCCAACACACAGCACCGGATAATGTCGTGCGTTGCATTGTTTTGCAAAGGCACGTACCCCGTTGGCCGAGGTAAAGATCAAGGCTTGCACGCCGGCAAGATCCAGACAGTCTGTATGCGGTGGAAACTCAATACGCAACATGGGGGCTGAAAGCAGGCGATAGCCGCGCGCCAGTAACGCGGCTTCAAGTTCCTGCGAGTCGGTTTCCGGTCGGGTATTCAGGATCAATGGCCCCATGTCATCCCCGTCTATGGTCCTGAAAGCGTGGGCCGCAACTAGACTGAAATAAAGTCCGGCCCGCCACGTTCTTTGAGCTCGTTACCCGCATCTGTTCCGGCGTCTGCGGCGCTTGCGATGTCCGGGTCATCAATCAGCCGTTCGGTATCAAGCCGTTCGCTGCCGTCTGGTCGAACAATGCTAACCCGCAAACGCATCTTGCCATCCGGCAGATATTCGGCAAGGGCCGCAATAGGCGTACGACATGATCCGTCCAGCGCACGCAACGCAGCACGTTCGGCCGCGACGCGGATGGCAGAAGCCGGGCAGTTCAGTGCCGAAAGCCAGTCAAGCGTCTGATTATCATTTTCCCGTATGGTAATGCCGATCGCACCCTGGGCAACCGCAGGCAGCATCTCGTCTTCCGAAATCGGGGCGGTTGCGACCTCCGGCCGGCCAAGCCGGTTCAACCCAGCCATCGCGAGCAGCGTGGCATCCACCTGTCCTTCTTCAAGTTTGCGAAGACGGGTCTGGACATTGCCGCGGAACGTCACGACCTTGAGGTCGGGATATTTGTTCAGGATCATGGCCTGACGGCGCAGAGATGCCGATCCGATCACCGATCCGGCGGGCATTTCAGCAAAGCTTTTGTATTTCAGCGAGATAAAGGCATCGCGTACGTCTTCGCGCGCCAGGATCGTTGGCAAGATCATGCCATCGGGCAGCACAGTCGGGACATCTTTCATGCTGTGGACAGCAAGATCAATCTCGCCGCCCATCAGGGCATCATCAATTTCCTTGGTGAACAATCCCTTGCCGCCGATTTCCGACAAGGCGCGATCAAGAATTTTGTCGCCCGTTGTGGTGATAACGGTAATGGCAATCGCGCCTTCGGCTGCGAGCTCGGGATGTGCCTTCGCAAGTTTGTCCCGGACTTCATGCGCCTGCGCTATTGCCAGCGGAGAGCCACGAGTACCGATGCGAAGTTTTGCAGTGTCAGATATGTTTGTCATGAGGCCGAGTTGTAGTGATAAAATCGGTTGAAAACAAGGGTCGTGGCATGTGTGACGATCCACGACCAGCACCGGATTATCACGGCGAATAACCCTGTTTCTTTGACTTATGTGGTAGTGTTTTCGTTCTAGCGTCTTTCTTGCATGGGCCCATTGCATTGCCTTGGGGTGGAAAGCGACCGCTGTTTGGGCTACATGACTGTCACAATTGTTGCCAATCAGGATGCGTCAGTCGGGACGCGACACATTGCCGGATCTGCATGACATGATCGTACTGGGTATCGAAACAAGCTGTGATGAAACGGCTGCGGCTGTCGTGAATGACAGGCGCGAAATTCTGTCCAACAGGGTTCTTTCGCAACTTGACGATCATCGTCCGTATGGTGGTGTTGTTCCGGAAATTGCGGCACGGGCGCATCTTGAACATCTTGATCGTCTTGTGGCCGAAGCCATGGATGATGCCGGGATTGATTTTGCTGATCTTGATGCGGTGGCCTGTACGGGCGGCCCCGGTCTGATTGGTGGCGTGATGGTGGGCGCCATGACTGCCAAGGCGATTGCCTTTGCTGCGCAGAAACCATTTCTGGCCGTCAATCATCTCGAAGGTCACGCACTTACAGTACGCCTTACGGATGATGTTGCATTTCCATACTTGCTGTTACTGGTTTCAGGCGGCCATTGTCAGGTCCTGATCGTTGAAGGTGTTGGCCAATACAAACGAATTGGCACCACCATTGATGACGCGGTGGGCGAGGCATTCGACAAAACCGCAAAAATGATGGGACTTGGTTATCCAGGCGGACCTGCGCTTGAGAAAACGGCGGAAGCCGGAAATCCGGATCGTTTCGGTCTGCCGCGTCCGTTGCGCGGTCGTCCGGGCTGTGATTTTTCGTTTTCGGGTTTGAAGACGGCTGTCCGCACCTATCTGGACGGGTTTCCTGTCGAACAGCAGACTGCTGAAGTCAAAGCTGATTTGGCGGCATCGTTCCAGCGGGCAGTCGGTGATACGCTTATTGACCGCACACGAAATGCGATTTTCGACTTCATGCGTGATTATCCGACAGGTAAAACTCTGGTGCTTGCCGGCGGGGTTGCCGCGAACAAGTATCTGCGGACCCGTTTGACGGAACTGACCGATCAGGCAGGCATGACATTGGTGGCCCCTCCTTTGGAATTATGCACCGACAATGCCGCGATGATTGCATGGGCCGCGCTGGAACGTTTTCGTTTGGGGCAGCATGATGATCTTGATTTCAAACCGCGTCCGCGTTGGCCGCTTGATCCGGAGGCACCAAAACGTCCGGGTGCGGGCGTGAAGGCCTGATTTTTTCCCAACGCCAAACTGTTCGAATATTTATCATCGGGGTCGAAAAGAACTATGTCGGATAAGCGCATAACGGTAGTCGGCGGGGGTGCGTGGGGTACTGCGCTGGCCATTCAGGCTGTGCGGACTGGGGCTGATGTTGAGCTTGTTTTGCGTGACCGTGCGTTGGCCGAACGGATCGATACATCGGGTGAAAATGACGTCTACCTGCCCGGCATAAAGCTTCCCGAGGCATTAAGGGCAACAGTTGCAATTGATGGATTGCGAGAGTCAAGCGCGGTTCTTCTGGTTACACCGGCACAGCATCTTCGAAGCACTTTATCAAAGCTGGCACCCCATTGGCCCGAAACGCTTCCTGCCATTATTTGCGCCAAGGGGATCGAAAAAAAGACCGGTGCGCTTATGGCGCAGGTTGTGAACGAAACACTTGGCGATGTTCCGCTCGCGGTTCTGTCTGGGCCGACATTTGCCCAGGAAGTTGCGAAAGGTCTGCCCGCGGCGATTACACTTGCCTGTTCAGACAGGAATTTGGGCAAGGATCTGGTGGAATTGATCGGTACGTCAGCGTTTCGGCCCTATTTCAGTACCGATGTTGTCGGCGTTGAAGTTGCAGGGGCTATCAAAAACGTTCTGGCGATTGCAAGCGGCGTCGTCGCCGGGCTTGAGCTTGGTGACAATGCGCGCGCAGCCCTGATTACCCGTGGCCTTGCCGAAATGTCACGATTGGCGGTGGCGATGGGGGGGCGGATTGAAACCATGATGGGGCTGGCAGGACTTGGCGATTTGACGCTGACCTGTACCGGCACGTTGTCGCGCAATTACACCTTCGGGTTTGCTCTTGGTCAGGGCAGCAAGGCCGAGGATATTCTGGCCGAACGCCGTTCCGTGACCGAAGGTGTGCATACTGCCGCATCAATTACGGCCGTTGCGTCGAAATACGGTATTGAAATGCCGATCTGCAGTGCCGTGGATCAGGTTGCCAACCATGATGCGGACCTGCGCAGCACGATCAACGCATTATTGCAGCGACCGTTTCGTGATGAGCTTGAAACCGGAAAATAGTCCGGTCACATCCACGCTATCAGCTTTTGTTCGGCTTGAGCCTTTGAGCAGGTTCTGTCAATTTACCGGTATCAAAACCAATTTTGACAGGGAACGCTGCCATGCATTTTTACATTCGTTGTGTCGACAAACCGGGTCATCTTGCCGTTCGCAAAGCGAACCGGGACGCTCATATTGCCTATATCAAGGACGGTTTCGCCGACAGGATCGTTGCAGCCGGTCCGACGCTTGATCCCGATCTTGAGGGCATGAATGGCTCCGTCTTCATTATCGAGTTTGATACACAGGCCGAGGCCGAAGAATTTGCCGCCAACGATCCATACGGCAAGGCAGGTCTGTTTGAATCAGTGATTATTCGTCCGTTTAAAAAGGTATTCTGATCCATGGCATACTGGCTGATCAAAACCGAGCCGGGAAGCTGGTCGTGGGACGATCAGGTCAAGAAGGGTGTCGAAGGATGGGACGGGGTTCGGAACCATCAGGCGGCAAAGAACCTTAAGACAATGCAGATAGGTGATCTGGCGTTTTTCTATCACTCGGTGAATGAAAAACGGATTGTCGGCATTGTCGAAGTGGTCCGCGAAGCCTATCCCGATCCAACTGACGCCACGGGCAAATTTGTTCAGGTTGATTTCAAGACCGTCAAACCGGTACCAAATCCGGTGACGCTTGCCGATATCAAAGCTGATCCGCGATTTGCCGAATTGCCCTTGCTCAGACAATCCCGTTTGTCGGTCATGCCGATAGATGATGCATCCTGGAAAGCGATTTGCGAAATGGGTGGTGTTTCGGCATGACGGTCGCGTTGCCGCCACCCGGGACAGTGTTATGCACGCTTTCTGATCTGGATGCGACCGGGGCCAAGGGCATATCACTTGACGGAAATGCAGGCCGTGCCGGGATTTTTGTCGTGCGCGACGGCGCAGGGGTTTTCGGCTACGTCAACAGTTGCCCCCATATTGGTGTGCCGCTTGAACTTGAGCCCGACGAGTTCATCAGTGATCTTCACAATGAAATCATCTGCTCGACACATGGTGCGCGTTTCAATCTTGAAGACGGCCTTTGTGTCGCCGGCCCCTGCGAGGGGGATATGCTGGAACCCGTTGCCGTAAAGATTGAGAACGAGAAAGTCGTTCTGGCCTGAAATTCTGCGTCATGGTGACGGTCCTAGCCGACCGTCACCTTTTCGATAATCTCATCAAGATGTTTGGTGATGACATCAAGCTGATCAGGTTCGGACAGGCGGTGATCACCGGTTTTGATCAAATCTATGCGGACATCTTTGGAAACCAGTGCCTCTGTCAGACGAATTGAAGTCTGCCATGGGACATCCTGGTCCTGTATGCCTTGGATCAGCCGCACCGGGCATTCAAGTTTGATCGGGTTTCGCAAAAGGAGCTGATTTCTGCCGTCTTCGATCAGGGCATGCGTGATCGTATATGGATCGTCACCATACTCGGTCGGCTCTATCAGTGCGCCGTTTTCGACGATGTCGGATTTCTGGGCATCGGTGAATTGCGCCCACATTAGGTCTTCGGTGAAGTCGGGGGCTGCCGCAATGCCAACAAGTCCGGCGATGCGTTCTTTCCGCGCCAGTGCCGCCAACAGCATGATCCAGCCACCCATTGACGACCCGACCAGAATAAGCGGACCCGTGGTGATTTCGTCAATAATGGCAATGGCATCGCGTGCCCACTGTCCAATGGTTCCGTCTTTGAACATGCCTGCCGATTGTCCGTGACCCGAATAGTCAAAGCGGGTATAAGCCAGCCCCTGCTGTACGCAATGGGCCTCAAGATGGGTGGCCTTTGTGCCGGTCATATCGGACATGAAGCCCCCCAGAAACAGAACGCCAGGCTTTTGTTGGCCTTGTACTTCTGTCAGCTTGCCGGGAGTCGCATGGTATGCGATTTTTAATCCGTCAGGCCGCTCGAGATACTGAGACGTCGGCATGTCATTTGTCATCCGGGAAGGGTATCCTTGGGTGTTAGTGGTTGGAATTGCATGAGCGCGTCAGAAATCAAGACCCAGTCAGTTTATCGTCCGGAACAGCAGGCGCAAGGTGCGGATTATCGCCCGGCGGTGATTCTGCAAGTTCTGCCGGAACTTGATACCGGTGGTGTGGAGCGCGGTACGGTTGATATCGCGCGCGCCATTGTCGATGGGGGTGGTGTTGCGCTGGTCGCCTCGCAGGGCGGGCGGCTTGAGCGCGAGCTTGACCGGTTTGGTGCCCGTCATATCACCCTGCCACTGAAGTCAAAAAACCTGTTTACCATGCGCCGTAATATTGATGCGCTGGTTGATCTTATTCGTGCCGAGGGCGTTGATATTATTCATGCGCGTTCGCGTGCGCCGGCTTGGAGTGCCTATTTCGCCGCGCGCAAGGCCGGCATTCCGTTCGTCACGACATTCCACGGCACTTATTCCGGTTACAACAACCTGTTCAAGAAGCGCTATAATGCGATCATGACGATGGGCGATCAGGTCATCGCCATTTCCAATCATATCGCAGACCATATTCGCAAATTTTATAAAATGGATTCTGCGCGCCTGAATATTGTGCCGCGCGGAACCAATACAGACTTGTTCAACCCGGAAAATGTCAGTCAGGAACGCCTGATTGCACTGTCAAATCAGTGGCGTTTGACCGGTGAAGAATATGTCATCATGCTGCCGGGACGCATTACGCGCTGGAAAGGGCATTGTTTCCTGATAAAGGCTTTGCCCGCAGTGTTTGAAGCACTTGGCCACCGGAACGTGCGCTGCCTGATGGTTGGTTCCGATCAGGGTCGCACGGCTTACCGTGATGAAGTGCTGGCTTTGACCAAGAAGCTTGGCCTCGAAGATATTGTGCATATTGTTGATCATTGTGCCGATATGCCGGCGGCATACATGCTGGCGGATGTCGTGGCATGTCCGTCCACCGATCCTGAAGCCTTTGGACGAATTCCGTCCGAGGCCCAGGCAATGGGTCGCCCGGTTGTCTCGACGGCCCATGGTGGCGCGATGGAGACCGTTTTGCCCGGTGAAACCGGATGGCTGGTTACGCCACATGAAGTTGATCAATTGTCTGTGGCATTGACGCAGGTATTGCGGCTGACGCCAGAAAAGCGTGCCGCTTTGGCGCAAAAAGGTCGCAGACACGTTATAGAAAACTACTCGCTGACCCAGATGGCAGAGAAAACGCTGGCGGTTTATGAAAAGGCGTTGAAAGGCGCGATCAGGAACGCTGCATGACAGAAACGATCACTTCGGACATGCCGCAAGATGCTGAAATTGTTGCGGGTGTGATGCCCGATGCCAAGCAGGAACGCATCCTCGTCATCAAGCTTTCTGCCCTGGGAGATATCATTCTTGCCATGGGGGCCTTCGCCGCGATCCGGGCGGCGCATCCACGCGCGCATATAACGGTGCTGACGACCCGGCTTTATGTCGATCTGATAAAATCGACAGGCTATTTTGATGCGATTGCGATTGATCGGCGTCCAAAGCTTTATCAGGTGCGTGAGGTTCTCGCACTGCGCCGATTCTTGCGAAACGGGAATTTTGACCGGGTCTATGATCTGCAAACATCGGATCGTAGCGGATTCTATTATCGTCTGTTCTGGCCGGGTAAGGCGCCCGAATGGTCGGGGATTGCACGGGGATGTTCGCATCCGCACGATAACCCGGATCGTGACAGCCTGCATACCATTGATCGGCTGGCAGATCAGCTGCACCGTTCCGGGATTGAAAACGTGCCGCCGCCGTTTATTGCCGGATCGGATATCGATCTGGAACGATTTGGCGTTCGAAGCCCGTTTGTTCTTATCTGTCCTGGCGGTGCCCCGCACCGTCCTGACAAGCGGTGGCCTGCCGAGCGGTTCGGTTTGCTGGCAAAAAAGATTGCAGATTATCGGCTGACGCCTGTCCTGATCGGTACGGACAAGGAAGCCGACGTTCTGAGCAAAATTGACAGCATGTGTCCCAAGGCACGAAACCTGATGGGGCGCACCGGGTTTCTCGATATTGCAGGGCTTGCGGCGCGATCCGTTCTGGCGATCGGAAATGACACCGGACCGATGCATATTGCCGCCGCCGCCGGGGCACCTTCTATTGTCCTGTTTTCACGCGACTCAGATCCGAAAAAGAGTGCGCCACGTGGAACAACTGACAATGCTGTCAGTATCGTACGTGAAAATGATTTGCGGGAACTGACAGTTAACCGCGTGATGGACGAGGTGCGTCATCGCCTTGATCTTGTCGATTAATATCGCGGTTTCTGCCATCTCGTTCGTCTGTCATTGTGTTCAGCAGGCTGCAAGGCTTTGAATACTGTTGCAGAAGGCTAAAATCATTGCTTTCTGACTGCGGCCCGATATGCTAGGCAAAGGTCCGTTTCACAGTATGCATGACGGGACGTGCGGCCCGGTGACTTTCTGTGTTACCCGTGACTTGTTTCTGTGCTTTTTGTTTGATTACCAAAGGAGATTATCCATAGCACGACCACGTAAACCGATGCAGCCGACCAAGGACGGTCCGCGCGTCAATGAGGATATCAAAGCTCGTGCCATCTGTGTTGTCGACGCTGAAGGCAACATGTCTGATCCGATGACGGTTCGTGAAGGCATTGAAATGGCGATGGAAGCTGGACTCGACCTTGTCGAAGTCGCTCCGAATGCCGAGCCTCCCGTCTGTAAGCTGATCGACTACGGCAAGTTCAAGTACGAACAAAGCAAGAAACAGAACGAAGCCAAAAAGAAGCAGAAGGTTATCGAGGTCAAGGAAATCAAGCTCCGGCCGAACATCGATACCCATGATTACAATGTGAAGCTCCGTGCGGCACAGAAGTTTCTTGGCGGTGGAGACAAGGTGAAAGTCACGTTGCGTTTCCGCGGACGTGAAATGGCTCACCAGGACCTTGGTCTTGGCATGCTGCAGCGTTTTTCGGGGGATCTTGAAGATCTTGCCAAAACCGAACAGATGCCGAAGATGGAAGGTCGCATAATGATTATGGTGCTGGCGCCGCGTTAATCCGCGGCGTTTTGCCTTTCCAAGCAAGAGGGAATGCCATGGCAGCCGGGAATGATCTTCTGATCGTTGGAGTCGATGACGACCCCAAAAGTCTCGTGCTTCTAAAGCGGATCGTCGAAAGCGGCGGTTACAGTTTTGTTGGCGTTTCCTCTGGCAAGGAACTTCTTGAAACTCTGAAAACAAGAAAGCCCCGGATTATCCTGATGGATATCATGATGCCGGGTATGAATGGTTTTGAGGCCTCAATCCGGGTTCGGACCCGTTTCCCCGATCTTGCCTGTGCCATCATCTATGTGACGGCCCGTCAGGGGGAAGAAGACCTGCGGGGCGGTGTTGCCGCCGGTGGCAATGACTTTGTCCTCAAACCGATCAATCGTGAAAAGCTGCTAAGCCGAATCGAAAAGTGGATCGGCCGGGTTCATACCATCAAAACAGCGATTTAAGATTTTGACCGCGGGTCACGGATGGCCCGGTTTTCTAGTTGTCCTCGTGATATAATGGTCGATGACGCCACCTTCTGGCAGTCTTGGCGGACCAGAAGGTGTTGGGCCGGTTTTGGCATGCTCCTGACCGATGTTTCGTGATGATCGGCGAGAAGCCTAAAAATCCAAGAGAACCGTCGCGAAAAGGTCCTTGAAAAAGGAAGGGGTGGAGTCTATAACCACCCGTCCCCAAAACAGGTGGTGAGGCTGGAAAGATCATTTGATCTTTCAGGGCATGCCCAGCCGCCGTGGGGAATTTCGTGTTTCATTGCTTATGCAAGGATAGAAAAATGCCCAAGATGAAGACCAAAGCGAGCGCTAAAAAACGCTTTAGCCTGACCGCAAAGGGTAAAGTTCGTCGCAATGTCGCTAACAAGCGTCACCTGTTGACTGCGAAACCCACCAAGATGAAGCGCCAGGCACGTGGCACGGAGATTCTCTGTGACGCAGATGCCCGCATCGTCAAAAAATTCCTGCCGTACGGTTAAGGCTAAGGAGAGTTAAATGGCTCGTGTAAAAGGGGGCGTGTCTTCTCACGCCCGTCACCGCAAGGTTATCAAGGCTGCCAAAGGTTACCGCGGTCGCCGCAAGAATGCTTACCGCACTGCAGTGCAGGCCGTTGAAAAAGGTCTGCAGTATGCATATCGCGATCGTCGCGTTAAGAAACGCCAGTTCCGCAGCCTGTGGATTCAGCGTATCAACGCCGGTGCTCGTGAAAACGGTCTGAGCTACTCGCAGTTCATGAACGGCCTCAAGAAGGCTGGCGTTGAACTGGACCGCAAAGTGCTTGCCGACATCGCTGTGCGCGAACCGGAAGCTTTCAAAGCTCTGGTTACCCAGGCGCAGGCTGCACTCGGCTAATAAACCTTTTGTAAAAAGGTTTAATCGGCACTTGCCTGATTTGATCGGGGGCGGCCATATTGGCCGTCCCCTTTCTTTTGTTTATCCCAATTCACTTTAAGCAAAGCGTCGGAAGTTATGGAAAACATCGAAGCATTGCGCGAAGAGGTTCTGGCCGAAGTCGAAAAAGCAGCCGATTTACAGGCTCTTGAAGATGTTCGTATCAGCGCTCTTGGCAAAAAGGGCCGTATTACCGGCCTGATGAAAAACCTTGGTCAGATGGACCCGGATCAGCGCCGTGAATTCGGTCAGACGCTGAACGCTGTCAAAGATCAGGTTGCCGAGGCGATCGACACCCGCAAATCCGGCCTTGAAGATGCAGCATTGAATGCGCGTCTGATTGGCGAGCGGATCGATGTGACCCTGCCCGCGCGCATGGACGAAACTGCTGGTCGTATTCATCCGATCAGCCAGACGATGGATGAAATCATTTCGATCTTTGGCGAGATGGGCTTTGCTCTTGCCGAAGGTCCGGATGTCGAAGACGATTTCCATAACTTTACCGCCCTGAACATTCCGCCGGAACATCCGGCGCGTGAAATGCAGGACACTTTCTATCTGCCTGAGCAGGAAGATGGTTCGCGCCTTGTGCTGCGGACCCATACCTCGCCGGTGCAGATCAGAACCATGCAGTCGAAAACCCCGCCGATCCGCATCATCGCGCCGGGTCGTACCTATCGTTCCGATAGCGATATGACCCATACGCCGATGTTCCATCAGGTCGAGGGACTGGTGATCGACAAGAAAACCCATATGGGGCACCTGAAAGGGTGTCTGCTAGAGTTTGTTAAAACCTATTTCGAACTGGACGAAGTTCCGGTTCGCTACCGTCCGAGCTTCTTCCCCTTTACCGAGCCGAGTGCCGAAATGGATATTGGCTGTTCGCGCAAGGGTGGGGAGCTCAAGATTGGTGAAGGCGACGACTGGCTGGAGATTCTGGGCTGCGGTATGGTTCACCCGCGCGTTCTGGCGGCTTGTGGACTTGATCCGAATGAATATCAGGGCTTTGCCTTTGGCATGGGGATCGAGCGTATCGCGATGCTGAAATACGGCATTCCCGATCTTCGCACCTTCTTCGATACCGATCTGCGCTGGCTGAAACACTATGGTTTCGTGCCGCTGGATGTACCGAATATGGTGAGAGGCTAAGACCATGAAATTCACACTCGACTGGCTGAAACAGCATCTTGAAACCGATGCTTCGATCGACGTGATTGCCGAAACGCTCACCGATGTCGGACTGGAGATCGAAGGTGTCACGGATCGTGCGGCGGCGCTTAGGGATATCCGGGTCGCCTATATCGAAGAAGCGGGCCAGCATCCGGATGCGGATCGCCTGAAACTGTGCCGGGTCAATACCGGTGAAAAGATCATTCAGGTTGTCTGTGGTGCCCCCAATGCCCGAACCGGCATCAAGGTTGCCCTGGCACAACCGGGCGCGATTATTCCGATTGACGGCTCGAAACTGAAACCGGGCAAAATCCGTGGCGTCGAAAGCCAGGGCATGATGTGCTCGACCCGTGAACTTTGCCTTGGCGAGGATCATGACGGCATTATTGAACTGCCCGAAGATGCCCCGATTGGTGCCCAGGTGGCGTCAGTGCTGGGAGCGGATGATCCGATCATTGAAATCGGTCTGACCCCGAACCGGCCGGATTGCACCGGTGTTCGCGGGATTGCGCGCGATCTGGCGGCGGCCGGTATTGGCACGCTAAAGGATGACCCGCGGCAGCAGGTGGTTGCGGGCACGTTTGACAGCCCCGTCGGTGTTTCGATTTCGGCCGATCTTGCGCAGAATGCGGCGGTTCCGGCATTCTATGGTCGTTATATCCGCGGTGTTAAAAACGGCGAAAGCCCGGACTGGCTGAAGGCCCGTCTCGAAGCCATCGGGCTGCGTCCGATTTCGGCACTTGTTGATATTACAAACCTTGTAACGCACGATCTTGCGCGTCCGTTGCACGTGTTTGATGCTGACAAGCTGTCGGGTGACATCAATGTCCGCTATGCCACCAATGGCGAGAAGATTGCGGCACTTGATAACAAGGAATACACGCTTTCCGACAGCATGGTCGTGATCGCCGATCAGGCAAAGGCACTTGGCCTTGGCGGTATCATCGGTGGCGAAGAAACCGGTTGTGTCGATGAAACGGTCAATGTCTTTGTTGAATGCGCCCTGTTCGATCCGATCAGTGTTGCAAAGACCGGCCGCAAACTGCAGATCAATTCCGATGCCCGTTACCGGTTCGAGCGCGGTGTCGACCCGCAGTCGATTTCCTGGGGTATAGAGGTTGCGACACGTCTGATTACCGAGATTTGCGGTGGTGAAGTTTCCCATGTCGTGAAGGCGGGCGAGGTCCCTAATCCGCGCAACAGCTTCGATCTTCGTATTGATCGCATTCGGGAGCTGGGCGGTGTTTCGGTTGACGCCGATCAGGCGATTGCGATTTTGAAATCGCTTGGCTTTGAGGTCAGCGGGGCCGCGCCTGTTATCACGGCGGTTGCACCAACCTGGCGTCCGGATGTCATCGGCGAAGCCGATCTGGTCGAGGAAGTTTTGCGCATTGTCGGATATGACAAAATTCCGACGGTGCCGCTGGAACGTGAAACCAGCCTGCCGGTTCCGGCCCTTAGCCCGTTCCAGAAACGGGTTGGCTTGACCCGTCGGATACTGGCTTCGCGCGGGATGTTCGAGACCGTTACCTGGTCGTTCACCGACTCGCGATGGGCAAAACTGTTTACCGATCTGAAGCCGGGCCTGTTCCTTGCCAATCCGATCAGCTCGGATCTGGATGTGATGCGTCCGAACGTGCTTATCAATCTGATCGCGGCAGTTGGTCGTAACCAGTCGCGCGGTTTCGCCGATCTGGCGTTGTTTGAGGCCGGGCCGGAATTCTTTGGCGATCAGCCGGGTGATCAGCGTCTGGTAGCTGCCGGTTTGCGATCAGGGGCAACCACCCCGCGCAGCTGGACCGGTTCGCGCCGTGATGTCGATCTGTTTGATGTTAAGGCAGACGCAGAAGCGCTGCTTGAAGCGCTTGGTACGGCATCGGCCAACGTGCAGGTCAATGCCGAAGGGGCACCATCATGGTATCATCCTGGTCGTTCGGCGGCATTGCAGCTGGGCCCGAAAAATGTCCTTGGCTATTTTGGCGAACTGCACCCGAAAGTGTTGAAAGCACTGGGTGTTAAGGGGCGCGTTGTTGCCTTTGAACTGTTTGTTGAAAATGTACCGATGCCCAAGAAAAAGGGAACGGGACGGCCTTTGCTGAATGCATCAAGCTTCCAGTCGGTTGAACGCGACTTTGCCTTCCTTCTGGATGAAGATGTTCAGTCCGAGGCCATCGTCAAGGCAGCCCGCAGTGTCGACCGGAACCTGATTTCGGATGTTACGATCTTTGACCTTTATGCAGGCAAAGGTATCGAGGATGGCAAGAAATCGGTTGCTTTCTCGATCACCCTGCAGCCGACCAAGGCAACCCTGACCGAAGAGGAAATCGACGGGGTTTGCAAGAAGGTTGTTGCCGCTGTTGAAAAGGCAACAGGCGGTTCCCTGCGCGCCTGATGTGCAGTTGAAAGATTATATGAAAAACGGGCTGTCCATTGGATGGCCCGTTTTTTGTGGCAAGGGTGCGAAAAGTGGTTCTTATCCGCCGGGACGTTTGCGCAGGATGGCAAATTCATCTTCATCAAGGTCGATGGCAATCATGTCCGGACCATTGGTGTATATGCGCCATTCCATATCGGTATCATCGCATTCGATGTTGAGCTGATCGACCAGGTTGTTCCACGTGCAGCTTTCGCGGTCATCATCGGCGTCAAGTCGACCGGTTCCGTTATCAGAAAGATGCATCACCAGAAGTTCTTCGTCCTCGTCAACGGAATAAACGGCATAAGTTTCGTTAGCGAAACGATAATTGATTTCCGTGCCATTGAGTTGACGCCATCCCCGCGGCAAAGGCGCATCAACATCCCGCTCGGCGAACATATAGGCCAGTTTCTGCATGTGATTGTCGGGCATGGTTCTCATGTCGGAACCGCAGGCAGCCAGCAAAAGGGCTCCGCTTAGTGCGAAGGCGATCCGGAAATTAATATCGGTCATATGATGCTCCGTAACGGTCGATGGGCATTCAAGCGGGCAGCTTTTACCGGCCCCGTCCTTCTGCGGATTTTCCAAGCAAGATGCTTGCCATCGGTAATTTTGCGGCAGGCGTTCGGTAGTTCTAAGGCGTTCCCCGCAACGTGAAGATGAACGTTGCCCCGGGATCGGTTATGGGGCGGGAGGTATCAAGCCATATCCTGCCGCCATGCTGTTCGGCAATTTTGCGGCATAAAGAAAGGCCAAGACCGGTACCGCTGAATTCATCTTTATGCAGGCGCTGAAACAGGCGGAAAATACGTTGGGCATGTTCCGGATGAATGCCAATTCCATTGTCGCGAACCGAAAAACGCCAAAATCCCGGGGTCTCCGGATCGGGTATGACGCGGATATCAATATGAGGCGGCACACCGGGACGACGGTATTTGATGGCATTCGACAGCAGGTTCTGAAACAGACGTGACAGACTGATGCGATCACCATTGATTACAGGCAGGTCATTATGGGTGATGGTGGCCTGTTCCTGAACAATAATGGCTTTGAGATCGGCCTGGGCTTCATTCAGCACCTGATTGCAGTCGATTTGGGTCATTTCATCGTCGCTGCTACCAGTCTTGGCATATTCCAGCAAATGACTGATCAGTTTATGCATGCGTTTTGCGCCATCGACTGCATAGTCGATATATTCGTCGGCCTCCTGGTCGAGTGACCCGCCATAACGACGTTTCAGAAGCTGGGTATAGCTTGCAACCATGCGTAATGGCTGTTGCAAGTCATGGGATGCGACATAGGCGAACTGTTCAAGATCTTCATTGGTGCGTTTGAGCTGATCGAGGGTATCGCGCAGCTTGTTCGCATTTTCGACAAACTGGGTTACATCCCGTGCACTGCTGAAGGTCATGCCTTCAAACGGTCCGATACCGTGCCAGGCAAGCCAGCGATTTTCTCCACGCTGATCGAGGATACGAAAAACCAGTTCGCTTTCCTGAAACTCGCCAGATGCCTGATCCATGAAACTTGCGCGAACCATTTCCCTGTCTTCAGGAAGAAAAAGGGCTTCGAATGGTTTTCCAATCAAATCATAAACCTGCTTGCCAGCGAGTTCGGCCAGTGCCGGGCTCAGGCCGCGCAGAATACCATTCGTATCCAGGGCAATAGAAGGTTCCGGCGTATGATGCAGGTAGGTTTCGAACGGATGGCAAAGTTCCTGCTGTGGTGCGGTTTCCAACAACAGGACAGTGACGGTTTCAGCGTCTTCTTCGGTCCGGTGTTGGGCCATCAGATAGAAACGCTGCATCTGGTCGGCAGATGTGCGTAAATCCACCATGGTGCCGATACGTTTGTCCTGCCACCGGTTTTCGATCAGGGGTGCGCGCAATTGTGCCCTTGATGCGTCGCTAAGCTGCGAAAGGAATGCCTCGGCTGTTGGCTTGATGTCGGCAAAGGCAAGTCCGAGTATTTCCGGCCAGTTAAGCCGGGACGTAAGAGTTCCCGCCGGATCCTTTGTCGACCAGCTTAAAATTGCACAGCCACAATCAGACAGGGTGTTTTCTGAATCGTTGAAATGTTCGGCCAGATCGGCAGCGCGCAAATGCTGTCGTTTCAGACGCTGCCAAAGCCAGACAGAAAGTCCCGCCATAATCAGCAGAACGATCAGAAACAACGATGCGTGAAGCATGATCGCTTCGCGCCAGTTGCCCAATAAAATGTGCCGGGGAATGTAGGTGACAACGATGCGGTCAAGCTGTGGAAGAATACTATATGCCAGCAGCATTACGGTATTGCCATGCATGCATAACAAACTGCCGCGAGAGGCTTTTTGTTTGTCTATTTCATCAAAAAGATCATCAACTAAATGAGGCGGGATGGTGCCATTGATCTGATTGCGGTCATTATCCAGAACGCCAACGGAAAGATCGGGATTTTCATCAATGACGCGTTGCAGGTCGATTGTGCTGTTTTGCGCAAGAACGGCACTCAGATGATAGGTGACCGCCATCATTTGCGCGCGCGCCTGATCAATTGCGCTGTCGTAAAGCGTTTTCTGGATGAAGAAGAAGGAAAACAGCAGGATCACCATGCCGGTAATCGTAAGGGCAGCCAGACGCTTTCGCAGTTTGCTTAATCCGCGTCGGGACAATGACGGCTCAATGGATGTCAGAAACATTTTCTTTGTTGCACCCTTGCCTGATCCTGCCCAACTGCCCCGTCATCAAAGCCTATGTTTTTTTTGTTCGGTTGAAAAGCATTCAACCGGTAATAATGCGTCTGTTCTCATATAAAAAAACGCGCGATGACAGCAACTTGCCCTTGCTCGGGGCCTGTTGCGGTCATAAGGAAGGGACGATCATGCAAATCCGGGGCAGGGTGAAGGCGAATTCGCAGAACCGAATTCAAACACAGTGCTTCTAATTGTAGTTAAAAACCCCTATAAACCCGCTGTTGGCGATTGGTTTTTATCGCCAGGACGGCCAAGACGATCCGAAATTGCCGGTATCGCCCGCTTGTATCGCGGCAGAACAGCTTTTGCTGCTGCGCCTCTCCCAGATGTCGCTGCCCTGATCGGGTGGGCTGACCGGGAGGATGCAAACGGCGTGACACCGGCTTTGTGATAAATGATCGATGTTGAACGCGATCGTGTTTTGGCAATAACCGAACCGAATTTTTGACATAACCATCGCCCAGTGCCAGAAGCAGCCATATGACCGATCTTAAGAACATTCGAAACTTTTCGATTATCGCGCATATCGACCACGGTAAATCGACCCTGGCCGACCGTCTGATCCAGCTTACCGGCGGTCTCACCGATCGCGAGATGTCCGAGCAGGTCCTCGACTCGATGGATATCGAACGCGAACGCGGGATCACCATCAAGTCGCAGGCGGTGCGTCTGAAATACACGGCCAAGGACGGTCAGGAATATACCCTGAACCTGATGGATACGCCGGGCCATGTGGACTTCGCCTATGAAGTGTCGCGTTCGCTTGCCGCGTGCGAGGGATCGCTTCTGGTGGTTGATGCCGCCCAAGGTGTCGAGGCGCAGACGCTGGCCAACGTTTATCAGGCGATTGATAACAACCACGAAATCGTGCCGGTCCTGAACAAGGTTGATCTGCCTGCCGCAGAACCGGATCGCGTCAAGGAACAGATCGAAGAAGTGATTGGCATTGACGCCAGTGACGCGCTGATGATTTCAGCCAAAACCGGCCTTGGTGTTCCCGATGTGCTCGAAGCATTGGTGCATCGTCTTCCGGCACCTACGGGCGATCCGGCGGCACCGCTTGAAGTTCTTCTGGTCGATAGCTGGTACGATTCCTATCTGGGTGTCATGATTCTGGTGCGTGTCAAAGAAGGCACGTTGAAAAAAGGCCAGAAAATCCGCTTCATGAACGCCAAGGTCACCCATACGGTTGATCGCGTCGGTGTGTTTACGCCCAAGCCGCTTGCGCTTGATGAAATGGGGCCGGGTGAAGTCGGCTTTATCAACTGCGGTATGAAAACCGTTGCGGAATGCGAAGTCGGTGACACGATTACCGAAGAAAAACGCCCCTGCGCAAAACCGCTTGCCGGTTTCAAGCCGTCCATCCCGGTGGTGTTCTGTGGCATTTTCCCGGTTGATACCAGCGAATATGATGTTTTGCGGGATGCGCTTGAAAAGCTGCACCTTAACGATGCATCCTTCCAGTTCGAACCGGAAAACTCGACCGCACTTGGACTTGGTTTCCGCTGTGGCTTCCTTGGGCTTTTGCATCTTGAAATCATTCAGGAACGTCTTGAACGCGAGTTCGAACTTGATCTGATCACCACGGCACCGTCGGTTTCCTATAAAATCTCGATGACCAAGGGTGAAGATATCCTGCTGCATAACCCGGCGGATTTCCCTGATGTCACCAAGATCAAGGCGATTGAAGAACCCTGGATCAAGGCATCCATCATGGTGCCGGATGAGTATCTGGGCGGTATCCTGACACTCTGCACCGAACGCCGCGGTATTCAGCAGGACCTGACCTATGTCGGGAACCGGGCGATGGCGGTTTACAAACTGCCGCTGAACGAGGTGGTGTTTGATTTCTATGACCGTCTGAAATCGATTTCGCGTGGCTATGCCAGCTTTGATTACGAACTGGCTGGTTACGATGAAAGCGATCTGGTCAAGGTATCCATTCTCGTCAACGAAGAGCCGGTCGATGCGCTTGCATTGATGGTTCACCGTTCGGCTGCCGAACATCGTGGCCGCGAGATTTGCAAACGTCTTAAGGACCTTATCCCGCGCCAGATGTTCAAGGTTGCCATTCAGGCCGCCATCGGCGGCAAGGTGATCGCGCGTGAAACGGTTTCTGCGATGCGCAAGGACGTGACGGCCAAATGTTATGGCGGTGACGTTTCGCGTAAACGCAAACTTCTCGATAAGCAGAAGGCCGGTAAGAAAAAGATGCGCCAGTTCGGCAAGGTGGAAATTCCGCAGTCGGCCTTTATCAACGCTCTTAAGATGAGCGACGATAAATAGAGCGAAATTACGGTATCGAAACAAAGGCTGCATCCCATTGTGGATGCAGCCTTTTTCTTTGAGGGCTTTCGGCAATTCGTGCCATGCGCTATGGATAGGTTCTCATACCGTTTTGTTGCAGGAGCCCGCCATGGATCTTGAAATTCTTCAACGCCAGGAAGCCATCCTTGTCTTTGATCGCTTTGACGAGGAAACAGCGTGGGAAATCGGATCGGCCCTTGTGGCGGTTGCACGGGCACAGAATGCCCCAGTTGTCGTCGACATCCGGACTTCGGATCGCACCCTGTTCCACGCGGCCCTTCTGGGGGCGAAGCCTGCCAACGATTCTTGGGCACGGCGCAAAAGCAATCTGACACTTCGCGAACATCAATCATCAATGCAGTTTGGCATGGCGTTGAAAGCCAAGGGCAAGACACTTGCCGATCACGGGATTGATTTTGCCGATTATGCCGACCACGGCGGCAGTTTTCCGGTTCGCGTCAAAGGCGTTGGTGTGATCGCGGCAATCACCGTATCCGGCCTTGCCTCGCACGAGGATCACGGCATGATCGTTGGCGTTCTGGAAGATTTTCTTGGGGTTTCTGTCTGATCAGATTTGTCCGAGGCATATTGTCGTTATTGATTGTTGGTGTCTGGTAACGCGGAATCCTTGGGGCGTGCCTCGGCCCATTTGAGCAATGCATCAAGTGCCGGGCAAAGTGATTGCCCCCACTCACTCATGCGATACTCCACCTTGGGCGGAACCACCGGATAAACCTTGCGTTCGATTATACCATCGGCTTCAAGCTGGCGAAGCTGCTGGGCAAGCATCTTCTGCGAAATGCCGGGGATCAGCTTTTCCAGATCTGAATAGCGTTGGACTTTACCACCGAACAGATGGAAAAGAATAATCAGCTTCCATCGACCCTCGAGCATTTTAAAGATCGTTTCGACATCTGATGCTGCAGTGACCGGGGTGTAGGTTTTTGCCATGCTTGGAACCTGTTAGTTACTTACTTTAAAGTACGTACTTCCCAAAATGTGAGTTTGTTTGAAAAATGCCTGTCTGACAAGCAAGCAGACAGGAACAAACGAAATGATCAAACTCCCCGAACCGATCATCGCATATTTTGATCCCGCCAATAGCGTTGAGCAGAAGGCGGCGGCTTTCAATGACACTGCAATTGTCGAAGACGAAAACCAACGCCATCAGGGACGACCCGAAATCGGGAAGTGGATGGCGGATGCCAAAGCAAAATACAACTTTGTGGCCGAGCCGATTGACGTTGTTCATGCAGATGAAAAATTTGCCGTGAAAGCCAAGGTCAGCGGTGACTTTCCCAACAGTCCGATTGAGCTTGATTACCGGTTCGAACTCGCGAATGGCAGGATCGAAAAGCTTCTGATCGGTTAGGCGACCGCGACTTTTTGCACAACTTTCCCAGTAAAATGAGCGACCATAAAATGTTTCAGCTTCCAGATCCTGCGCAGGAATTTGCGCAGAAACGCATAGTTGTGACCGGCGGCACCAAAGGTACAGGAAAGGCCGTTTTTGAACGCATGCTAGCCGGTGGGGGAACCTTGATCACGGCAGCCCGCGGCGAGAAGCCCGATGATATCGCCAGCGATTGCTATGTGCAGGCGGACCTTTCGACCACGGCCGGCGTCGAAAAACTGGCCGCAGCCGCACGCGAACGCATGGGAGGGGTTGATATCCTGATCCACGTTCTGGGTGGGTCGTCAAACCCGTCCGGTGGCTTTGCCGTGATCGACGATGCCGGTTGGGAAAAGGAACTGAACCTTAACCTGATGTCGGCTGTGCGACTTGATCGCTGTCTGGTGCCCGAAATGATCGCGCGTGGCAGCGGTATTGTTGTGCATACATCGTCAATTCAGCGGCGTTTGCCGCTATTTGACGCAACAACGGCCTATGCGGCGGCAAAGGCAGCACTTACGACTTACAGCAAGGTTCTTTCGAAGGAAGTTGGTCCCAAGGGCGTGCGGGTTAATGCTGTTGCGCCGGGGTGGATTTATACCGATGCATCAAAGGCGATGGTCGAACGGATTGCCGAAGGCGGCGGTATCGGCGAGGAAGCCGCGCGCCAAAGCATCCTTGATGCATTGGGAGGCATTCCATTGGGACGACCCGCAAAACCCGAGGAAGTGGCAGAATTGATTGCCTTTCTGGCATCAAGCCGGGCGTCGTCGATTCATGGTGCGGAATATACCATCGATGGCGGCACGGTCCCGACCGTCTAGGAAAAGTACAACGCTGCCCGGTCAGCTGGACTGATCGACATGTTCGATACCGGGATCAATTCCGGCAAAACTGGGCAGGGCTGTGCTCATCCATAGATGCTTTTTGGCTTTGAAAGGCGTCGGGTCGTCGAAGCTGCCAAGCCTGAAATCGAGGAAGTCGGGATAATCGCCGTGCCGCCAGGTAACGCTTGACCCGCATTTCGGGCAAAAGCCGCGAAACCGGTTGGGTGAACTTTCAAACTCGGCCGGTTTGGCATCCCATTTCAGGTTTACCGTCGGAAAGGTAACAAAGGTTGAGACGCCTGAGCCACTATCCTTGCGGCACATGCCGCAATGGCAGTGATTGCCACCCGTCGGCTCGCCTGAAACAGAAAAGCGCACCGCGCCGCACAGACAGCCGCCGGTATGAAGATCGGTGGTTGTGGTGGTGGGCATGGTGCGCTTTTCCTTTTTGATCAGGGCTTATTCCGCCGGAACGCCCGTCGTGGTGGAATATTCGAAATGGAATTCCTTGTCCGGGAACAGGTAGCTGCGCGCGGAATGGATCGCACTGGCACCTTCGGCAAAGCCCGACAGGATCAGTTTCAGTTTGTGGTCATAGGTCGCGATATCGCCAATCGCGAAGATGCCCGGAACCGAAGTTGCCATGGTGGCCTGCGTGACACCAATATGGTTGCGATCAAGGTTAAGGCCCCAATCGGCAATCGGGCCAAGTTCCATGGCAAGGCCAAAGAACGGCAACAGGTGATCTGCTTCCAGTGCAAGTTCCTCGCCCTTGAGCGTCGCAACGACAACATGGGAAAGCTTGCCATTGTCACCCTTCAGGCTCTTGAGCTGATAGGGAATGACCATCTCGATCTTTCCGGCTTCGGCCAAGGCCTGCAATTTCGCACTGCTGTCCGGAGCGGCACGGAATTTCGGGCGACGATGAACAACCATGACCTTTTCGGCAATGTCATGAAGGGAAAGCGCCCAATCCACAGCCGAATCACCACCACCGGCAATGACAACCTTTTTGCCCGCGAAATCGGCACGGCGTTTGACGTAATACTGAACGCCGCCGCTGCCTTCGTAATCTTCAAGGCCTTCCATCGGGGGCTTGTTCGGGCCAAAGGCACCGCAACCGGCCGCAATCACAACCGCACCCGCGTCAATGATGGTGCCGACGGATGTTTCCAGCGTGAAACGGCCATCGTCACGTTTTTCAAGCTTTGTGACCTGCTGACCGAGATGATAGGTCGGCTCGAACGGGGCGGCCTGTTTGGCAAGCTGATCAATCAGGTCCTGACCGGCGATCTGGGGATGTGCCGGAATATCGAAAATCGGCTTTTCCGGATAAAGCGCGCTGCATTGTCCGCCAACCATATCAAGCGCGTCGATGACATGAGTTTTAAGCCCAAGCATTCCGGCTTCGAAAACGGCGAAAAGACCGACAGGGCCGGCGCCAATGATGGCAATATCGGTGCTGTGCGACGCGTCTGACATGTTCATTCCATCCAAATAACATCAGGTCGATAAAAGCGACGGTAATTCTTTATCCAATCTATACATGTGCGAGATAGCATTTGGGACCCTTTATCGCAACGTAAACCGCCCTTTCTTGCAGGTTGTCCGGCAAACTGCTGCCTGCATTATCCGATGCATGTAAAATCATTGCGAAGGGTGGGTCCATCACCCTACAACTAGGATCACAACACAATTATTCGACGGATATCATGAGCAAGACAGTCACTGTCAGTGATCAGAAAGGTACCGAAACCCTTGCCGGACAGCTTGCCGCCCTGGCAAAAGCCGGTGACGTGATCCTGATGCACGGGACGTTGGGGATGGGGAAAAGCGCGTTTTGCCGCGCCTATATCCGCGCGCTTGCCGGTAATCCGCATGAAGAAGTCCCAAGCCCGACCTTTACACTGGTTCAGGTTTACGAACTTGATCCGGTCCCGGTCTGGCATTTCGATCTTTACCGGCTTTCCGATCCCGAAGAAGTCCACGAACTTGATATCGAGGACGCCTTTGCCGATGGTGTCAGTTTGATTGAATGGCCTGACCGGTTGGAATATCTGACGCCGCAAGACCGGCTTGATATTCATATCGAACCCGGATCAAACCCAGATGCGCGCGTTTTTCAACTGGTCCCGTATGGCGAGGATTGGGAAAAACGGATAACAAATCTGCCCGGGGTCGCATCATGACCGTGATGGGACGTCAGGATGTCATCGACAGATTTCTGCGCGAAAATGGCTGGGCTGATATTGAACCCGTCGCATTGGTTGATGATGCATCGGCGCGAAAATATTATCGTCTGGATAATGGGCGACAGACGGCCCTTCTGATGGATTTTCCGCCTGACGCGATCAGTGTCGACCCGCACGGTATTCATGAAAACCCGGAACGTCCGGCTTCGGTCACGCCGGTTATTGCAACGACATCACTGCTGTCGCAAGCCGGTTGGCGTATCCCCGCGATATATGCAAGCGATGTTGCGCTTGGCCTTGTCCTGATCGAGGATTTTGGCGATCTGACCTTTACCCGCGCGCTTGATCTGAGCGGGGCCTCCAAACCGGCACTTTATCTGCGTGCGGTGGATCAGCTCATCACCCTGCACCAATATTGTGATACCCGGTTTGAAAGTGCGGATTCCGGGCTGGTCCGATACGCACCAGACAATTTCAAGCGCATGCTGCAAAGCTTCAAGGACGATTATCTGCCGCTGATCGTGACGGATGTCGCAAAGCGCAGCCGTGCCATCAGCGAATTTGATGCGATGCTTGAGGCCGTGTTGCCGAACTGCTGGAAATCCGGCGAGGTGATCATTCACCGCGATTATCACGTTGATAATCTGATGCTGGTTGAAAATGACGAGGGCGGCGAGGATTGCGGCATCATTGATTTTCAGGACGCGGCAATTGCCCCGCGGCCCTATGATCTGGTGTCGCTTTTGCGCGATGTACGTCATGATATTGGGGTCGAACTTGAAAACAGCCTGAAGGACCGATATTGCGCCGCCTTTGAAAATCTTGATCGTTCCGATTTCGAAATGTCTTATGCGGCCTGCAATATGGTAAGGAATTTCAGGATATTGGGTCGGTTCGGCTGGCTCGCGATCAAGGCAGGCAAACGACGCTATTTTGATTTCATCCCGCGTTGCTGGGAATTGATCGTGCGCGATGCAGACCGCAATCTGCCGGAACTGGCCGCATGGATTGCACATCATATCCCGGTCGAGGCACGAATGGCTCCGTCACTTTTAAGCCGACAGCAATCGTCCGAACAGGGGGCATCCTGATGAGGGACAAGAACGCAAAGGCGCAAGCAATGGTTCTGGCTGCCGGGCTTGGCAAACGCATGCGTCCGATCACCGATCATATGCCAAAGCCGCTGGTGCCGGTTGCGGGCAAGCCGATGCTTGATCACGTACTGGATAAGCTGGCTTTGGCGGGCTTTGATCAGGCGGTGGTCAACAGCCATTATCTGGGGCAGATGATTGTAGACCACGTCGCGACCCGGACCCTGCCGCGGGTGCTTTGTTCGCCCGAGGAAGACCTGCTTGAAACAGGCGGCGGGGTGAAAAAGGCCCTGCCAATGTTGGATGATCAGGCCGTGCTGGTTGCCAATGCGGATGTCTTCTGGACCGAAGGGGCGGAGCCGCTTTTTGACCGCCTGACAGAGGCCTTCGATCCGGACCATATGGACGCGTTGCTTGCGATCTATCCGGTCGAAGGGGCGTTTGGTTATGACGGTGCGGGTGATTTCTTCTGGCAGGTCGATGGTCGGTTGAAGCGTCGCGGCGATGCCGTGTCTGCCCCGTATTTCTTTACCGGTGTTCAGATCCTGTCGCCGCGATTGTTTGAAAATACCCCTGATGGCGCGTTTTCATCAAATCTGGTTTACGACAAGGCATTGGCATCGGGGCGCTGCTTTGGTCTGGTTCATGACGGGGATTATTTCCATATCGGCACGCCAGAAGCATTGGCCGATGCCGAAATCGTCATTGCAGATGCATTGGCGCACGAAAGTGCCGCCAGAATGGCAAAAGCAGCCAAATCTGGGGGTGGCTGATGGCGGATCTGTTCGATTATATGGACGCCGCCGATCACTTTGCCGCACCGGCGGCACAGCCGGAAAACCTGTTTTATATCCCGCCGGGGGCCGCCTTTGCCGATCTGATTGCAAAACAGCTGATTGCCGAAACGGCCAGCCAGCCCGTTGCCTTGTCCGACTATGTCCTGATGGTACCCAATCGCCGTTCGGCCAAGGTGATGCGCGATGCGTTCCTTCGTCAGTCGAATGGGGCGGTGACGATGCTGCCGACCATCCGCGCGCTGGGCGAGGCGGACGAGGACGAACTGGCAATCTATGGTGCCGGTGGGGAACAGTCAGCCCTTGATCTACCGCCATCCATTCCGGATCTGCAACGGAAATTGCTGTTAACCCGCCTGATCATGAACCGGCCCGATCACAAGGGCGATAAACCAACTGCGGATCAGGCCGCCCGTCTTGCCGGCGAACTGGCGCGGTTCCTCGATCAGGTGCAGACAGAAAACTGCAAATTTGATGATCTTAAGGGGCTGGTGCCTGCCGAATTTGCCGAACATTGGCAATTGACGCTGGAATTCCTGCAAATCCTCACCTTGCACTGGCCGGCCATTCTCGAAACCTATCAGGTCAGTGACCGGGCCATGCGCCGCAATGCCCTGATTGCCGCCCAGATCACGCTTTGGCGCGAAAACCCGCCCGCGACACCAATCATTGTCGCCGGATCGACCGGCCCGTTTCCGGCATTGCGCGATCTGATGAGTGCGGTTTTGAACATGCCGCATGGTCGTGTGGTCCTGCCGGGTCTGATGACGGGGTTGGGGCGTAACGACTGGCAGGCGATTGGCGAGGACGCCACCCACCCGCAACATCTTTTGGGCACGACATTGCGTCATATCGGGCGTGATCCGGCAACGGTTCTGCTTTGGCCCTCGGTGCCTGCGGCGAACCTTGGGCAGGAAGAACGTCGGCGTTTGGCCCGCGAAGCCCTGCGTCCGGCGCAAACCACCGATCAATGGCGCCATGTTGGCAATTTTGCATCCGATGCGCTTGATGGCGTGCTGCGTATCGATTGTTCCGGTGCCCGCGAGGAGGCCGCCACCATTGCCCTTCTGATGCGTGACGCGCTTGAAGTGCCGGGCAAGACATGCGCACTGGTAACACCAGACCGGGGATTGGCGAGGCGCGTGGCAACCGAACTTCGCCGCTGGGAGGTCGAGGTTGATGATTCGGCCGGTATCCCCTTGCACGACACCGCACCAGCCATTTATCTGCGCCTTGTCGTGCGCGCCGTGCAGGAACAGTTTGCCCCGGTGCCGTTGCTGGAGCTTCTGAAACATCCGCTCAGCGCGGCAGGATTGCCGCCCGAACAGTTCCGTGTCCTGACCCGTCAGATGGAACAGTATGTTTTGCGTGGCGCACGCCCCGGTCCGGGTCTGGACGGTTTGCAGGTGGCACTGGATGGCTGGCGTGACGAGACGATTGATCGTATCACCGCGTCTGGTGCGGATAATGCGGCCCCGCGGACTGAACGCATCCGTGATGACCATGCACGGCTTTCCGACCTGATCGCGCGGTTTGAAACCTGTTTGGCACCGTTGCTTGATCTGATGGATGAAAAATCGATCTCGCCGGTTGGTGCCTTGCGCTGTCATATTCAGACTGCCGAGGCCCTGGCGGCAAGCGATGTGCAGGACGGGGCGGAGCGCCTATGGCGCGGCGAAGCGGGCGAGGCCCTTGCCGATTTTGTCCATGAACTGCTTCAGGCATTAACCGATTTCGTCCCCATGCCGGGTATCCGGTATGCGGCCTTTCTGGATGCCTTGATGGCAGAGCGTGCCGTTCGTCCGAAGTTTGGCAAACATCCGCGCCTGTTTATCTGGGGAACGGTCGAAGCCCAGATGCAGCAGGCCGATCTGACCATTCTGGGTGGATTGAACGAAGGTGTCTGGCCCCCCGAAGCCGGTGCCGATCCATGGATGAGCCGTCCGATGCGGCGCAATTTTGGCTTGCCAGCGCCAGAACATCGCGTTGGTCAGTCGGCCCATGATTTTCAGCAGCTATTTTGCGCGCCAGACGTTGTGATGACCCGGGCCCTGCGCGTTGAAGGCACGCCAACCGTGCCGTCCCGCTGGTTGTTACGGATTGAAAACATTCTTCGGAAGTCGGGCGTTTCAATGGAAAAGCCCGACGCCCATGCGTGGCGTGCGATGGCGGATATGCTTGATGAGCCGCGCGATGACATGCGCCGCAAAATTGGCCGTCCGGCCCCGACACCACCGGTTTCGGCCCGGCCGCAACGCTTGTCGGTTACCCAGATTGAAACATGGATGCGTGATCCGTATGCGATCTATGCCCGGCATATCCTTGGTTTGCGCAAACTTGACGGGGTGGACGAAGATCCCGGTGCGGCGGATTACGGCAATCTGATCCATGATGCCCTTGATCAGTTTATTTCGAAATATCCCGATCACCTGCCGCCTGACGGCGAACATCAATTGATCATGATCGGGCGCGAGGTGTTCAAGCCGCTTGCTGCCCGTCCGGGGCTCTGGGCGTTCTGGTGGCCACGGTTCGAACGGATCGCCCGCTGGTTCATCCAGACGGAGGCCGCGCGCCGTGATGACGTGCGCAAATCCTATACCGAACAATCCGGGACGCTTGAAACCGCGACCGGGTTCGAAGTCTATGCCCGGGCAGACCGGATTGACGTGCTGCGCGATGGCGGGATCGTGATCATTGACTACAAAACCGGGATGCCGCCCAGCCAAACCGATGTTGCCAGTGGTTTCGCACCGCAATTGCCGCTTGAAGCCGCCATTGCGCAGGATGGCGGATTTAAGGATGTCCCGGCCGGTCCACCGGCTTCCATGGCGTTCTGGAAACTTTCCGGCGGTGATCCGGCCGGCGAAATCCGCGAGATCGATACCAAACGCATGAAAACCACGCCGGCGGAACTGGCGCGTGATGCAGTGGCCGGGGTGAATGTGTTGGCCAAGGCCTTCGCAGATGAAAAAACGCCTTATCTCAGTGTACCGCACCCGGATCATGCGCCAAAATATTCCGATTACGTCCATCTGGCGCGCCTGCGCGAATGGATGGGCAGCGAGGATGTCGAGGCGGCGGACGGCAACGAGAACAGGGATGGTGACGCATGACCGAAATTCGCGGCACCGATCCCAATATCCTGCAACGCAATGCGTCTGACCCGATGGCATCGGTCTGGGTGTCGGCATCGGCCGGTGCGGGCAAGACAAAGGTTCTGTCGGACCGGGTGTTGCGCCTGATGTTGTCGGGGACTGAACCCCATCGCATCCTGTGTCTGACCTTTACCAAGGCCGCCGCGGCGGAAATGGCCAACCGTGTCAATGAACGGCTGGGTCATTGGGCCACCATGGAAGATCGTGAACTTCATGACGATCTTTTCAATCTGGCTGGAACCGCGCCAAGCGTTGATGAAACGCGTCGCGCGCGCCGCCTGTTTGCCTCGGTCCTTGATGCGCCGGGCGGGATGAAAATCCAGACGATCCATGCTTTTTGCCAGTCATTGCTGCGCCGTTTCCCGCTTGAGGCCGGTCTGGCACCGCATTTTGAAATCATGGACGACCGGACTGCGGCCGAAACCATGGCCGATGTACAGGAAGAAGTGCTGGCCTTTGCCCGGAATGGCCGGGACGACGATCTGGCGGATGCTCTGTCGGTCGTGACCGGACAGGTCCGCGAAGGTGCCTTTGGCGAAGTCATGGGTGAACTGGCGCGTGAACGTGGCCGTTTGAAACGCATGCTGGCCCATCATGGTGGTGCCAACCGGATGCGTGATGCGGTTTATGCCGCCCTTGGTGTTCCGGTCGGACAGGACGAGGATGCTGTATTGCGCAGGGCTCTGTCTGATGATGCGTTTGACCGCGACGGCCTGATGCGCGGGTTGGCCGCGTTGGAGGCCGGGACCAAAACAGATCAGGACCGCGTCCCGGCACTGGCGCAATTCCTTGAAAAAACCGGTATCGAGGATCGGCTGACGGTGTTTTCAGATTATCGTGGTGTCTTCTTTACCGCCGCAGGCGAACCGCGCGCCAAGCTGATCACGAAAAAGGCCGCCGAAAATCACCCGATGGGGGCCGATGCGCTGGAAGCCGAATGTGCGCGCCTGATCGAAGTCGACCGTTTGCGCAAGGCCGCTGCTTTGGCCGGGGCGACGGCGGCCCTGATCAGCATCGGAAATGCGATGCTGGATCGTTATGCCGCCAAAAAGGCCCTGCATGCCCGCCTTGATTATGATGATCTGATCCTGACCAGCTTGTGGTTGTTGCAACAGCAGGCCGGGATTGCAGGGTGGGTTTTGTTCAAACTCGACGAAGGTCTTGACCATATCCTGATTGACGAGGCACAGGACACCAACCCCGAACAATGGGAAGTGGTGCGCATTCTGGCCGAGGAATTCTTTGCCGGTGCGGGGCAACATGATGAAAAACCACGGACAATCTTTGCCGTTGGGGATGCGAAACAATCGATTTACAGCTTCCAGCGCGCCGATCCCGAAAAATTCACCCAGATGCGGGCTTATTTCCGCGAACGGGCACGCGAAATCGAAGCCGAATGGCGCGAAGTCCCGATGAATATATCGTTTCGTTCGACCGATGCCGTGCTGGGCACGGTGGACCGGGTTTTTGCCGGGATGATCGCGAAACAGGGGGTGGGCGATGATGGTGCCGATGTCAGCCACAGTCCGTTCCGTGTCGGGCAGGCCGGTCGGATCGAATTGTGGCCGGCGGTGGAGCCGCAGGAAAGAGCCGCCGAGGACCCGTGGACCCCGCCAACCCGTATCGTGCGCCTTGAGGACCCGGAAATCCGCCTTGCGCGGGTCATCGCCGGGCGTATCCGCCATGCAATCGACACCCGGGAGGAACTGACATCGCGCGGGCGTCCGGTGCGGGCAGGTGATTTCATGATCCTGGTGCGGCGTCGGACGGCCTTTGTCGACGAGGTCGTCAAGGCGCTGAAGGAACGCAACGTTCCGGTTGCCGGTGTTGACCGTATGCAGATCACCGATCAGCTTGCCGTGATGGACCTGATCGCCTTTGGCCGGTTTCTTTTGATGCCCGAAGACGACCTGACATTGGCCGAGGTCCTAAAAAGCCCGCTGATCGGGTTTGACGATGATCAGTTGTTTGCAATTGCCCATAACCGTCCCCGCACCCTTTGGCTTGCCTTGCGCGAAAAGGCCGGCAGTGATGATGCCGATCCGGCCTTCCTTTCGGCCTATGAATTCCTGTTCAAATGGCTGGGGCGGGTTGATTACGAACGCCCGTTTGAACTGTTTGCCGAGCTTCTGGGCGGGCGTGGCGACGATGCGCGCGGGGTGCGCGCCCGTCTGGTCGGGCGGCTCGGGATCGAGGCAAATGACCCGATTGACGAATTCCTCAACCTTGCCATGGGATACGAAGCCGATCATGCGCCGACCTTGCAGGGGTTCCTGCACTGGCTGATGGCAGGGGACGCCGAAATCAAGCGTGACCTTGAACAAAGCGGCCGTGACGAGGTCCGGATTATGACGGTGCATGGGGCTAAGGGCCTGCAGGCGCCCATCGTATTCCTGCCCGATACCATGCAGGTACCCACACAGGCCCCCAACCTGTTCTGGCAGGAAGATCGCGATCTGATGTATTGGCTGCCGCGTGTGGCACTGGAAACCGATGTGGTTGCGCGGTTGCGTGACGGTATCGCGATCAAGCGCGATCAGGAATATAACCGCCTGCTTTATGTCGCCCTGACGCGTGCCGAAGACCGGCTTTATATCTGCGGTTGGCAGGGCAAGCGCAAGGCACCCGATCATTGCTGGTACAATCTGTGCCAGCAGGCCATGGAGGGCTATGCCCGGTCCGAGCCGTTTGATTTTTCCGATTTTTCCGGGTCCGGCTGGGCCGGTGATGGCTGGGTATGGGAAACCGATCAGCGCGAAGCACTCCGGGCCGACAAGGTCGAAACCGCAATCGGTGCGACAGATTTGCCCAAACGGACCCTGATTCGCGATATCGCCCCGATCGAGGCCTTTCCGCCCAAGCCACTGGCACCAAGCCGCCCGCTGGAAGAAGAACCGTCTGTGCAATCGCCATTGGGCGGGGATCAGGGCCAAAGCTTCAAACGCGGCCTTCTGATCCACAAACTGCTTGAATTGTTGCCTGACCTGCCTGAAGCCAAAAGGCGGGCAGCTGCCGAACGGTTCCTTGCCCAGCCGGTTCATGCGCTTGATGCAGACCAGCAGCGCGAAATCACCAATGAAACAATCGCGATTTTTGAGAATCCCGAATTCGCACCTGTTTTTGATGCCGGATCAAAGGCCGAGGTGCCGCTGGTCGGGATCGTCGGCGGGGACGTCGTTTCCGCACAGATTGACCGTCTGGTTGTGCGTGAAAACGAGGTCATGATCGTTGATTTTAAAACAAATCGTCCGCCCCCGCGCGATGTCGAGGGGACACCACGTGCCTATCGTCGGCAGATGTCGATTTACCGGGCCGCATTAAGCCAGATGTATCCGGACAAACGCATTCGCTGTTTCATCCTTTGGACCAACGGACCATGGATGGTAGAGCTGCCCGAACACATCATGAGACTGTAACGCGCTTGACGTTTGCGTCAGTGCTGCCTACCTTTGCCTCCATACAGCGGATCGAGGTTAGCGGGTTTACCCCACTTGGCCTCGTAACAACCAGGAACTGATAGTATGACCACGATTAAAGTATCCGATACTTCGTTCGATTCCGACGTTCTGGGTTCCAACGACCCGGTTCTCGTCGATTTCTGGGCGGAATGGTGTGGCCCGTGTAAACAGATCGCGCCGTATCTGGACGAAATTGCTGGCGAACTGGGCGGCAAGCTCAAGATTGCCAAGGTAAACATCGACGAAAACCCGAACACCCCGGCGAAATACGGTGTGCGCGGTATCCCGACCCTGATGATCTTCAAGGGTGGCGAAGTTGCAGCGATGAAAGTTGGCGCGCTGCCGAAAAGCGCTCTGGTTGACTGGATCAATCAGTCGATCTGATCATCTGATCGGTGACGATCTTAAAACATCAAAAGGCGGGCTGTGTCATGCAGCCCGCCTTTTTTGTCAGATTGGCATTAACAATCACGCTGCCCTGATATCGTTCAGGAACTGCTTTATCTGCGTCATCAGATTCTGTGACTTGTTGTTCAGGCTGCCTGATGCCGCCAGAACCTGACCGGATGCCTCGCGTTCTTCCTCGGCCGCCTCGCGCAGGCCGATAACATTTTGCGCAACGTCCTTGGTGCCGGTTGCCGCCTCGGCGACATTACGGGCAATTTCGGCGGTGGCGGCGTCCTGTTCGCGGACGGCTGCGGAAATGCTGGCCGCGACCTCGTTCAATTCCTTCATCCGACCGGAAAGATGCTTGATTGCGCCAAGTGCATTCTGCGTCGATTCCTGAATGCCACTGATTTGACCTGCGATATCTTCGGTTGCGCGTGTGGTCTGGTTGGCAAGGTTTTTGACCTCGGCGGCCACAACCGCAAAGCCCTTGCCGGCATCACCGGCACGTGCGGCCTCGATGGTGGCGTTAAGTGCCAGAAGGTTTGTCTGTTCGGCAATTGACTGAATAAGTTCAACCACCTCGCCGATCTTGTCGGATGCTGTCCCCAGTTCGGCAAAAATCGTGCTGGCTTCGTCGGCTTCGGTTGCACCTGATTGGGCGATGTCCGAACTCCGCGAAACCTGCGATGTGATTTCGTCGATGGACGCGGCAAGCTGTTCTGCGGCGGCGGCAACGGTATCCACATTGGCCGCTGCCTGTTCGGTTGCTGCCGCAACATTGGCTGCCCGCCCGGTGGTTGCGTCGGACTGGCTGGCCATGCCTGTCGCGGTGGCGCGTAATTGCTCCAGCGCGCTGTGAACCGTCGACAGGTTCCCTTCAACCTCGGCCTCAAAGCTTTTAATCAGCTTTTCGACCTTTTCCGCACGGGCAATCTGGGTCTTGTGCGTATCTTTCTGTTCCCGTTCAAGCTTTTCGGCCTGTTCGCGGTTTGATCTGAAAACGTCAAGTGACCGGGCCAGTGCACCGATTTCATCACGCCGATCTGTTTCGTCTGTGGTGACGCTGGTATCACCCTGTGCCAGTTTGTTCAGCGCCTCGGTGATCGTCCGCAAGGGTCGGGTTGTCGATCTGTCAATCGCAAGTCCGGCCATGCCGATAACGATCAGCATGGCAATCGCGACCGCGATGTCATTGATGGCGGTCTGCCAGAAAATCCCGTCAACATCGTCGATATAAACGCCGGTTGTTACCACCCAGCCCCATGGCTTGAATGTTTCGGCATAGGCCAGTTTGGGAAATACCCCGTCATGCCCCGGTTTGTTCCACTCATAGGTCAGGAAACCGCCTTCGGGATTGCGGGCCGCCTTGACCATTTCATCAAGGATCGGAACACCATTGACGTCAATCACCTGTTTGCCGTTCTGACCGTTCAGTTTTGGCTGGATCGGATGCAGGATGACCTTGGTATCAAGGCCCAGAACAAACACATAGTTATTGCCGGCGTAACGGGCATTCTGAATGAACTCTGTCGCGCGGGTTTGTGCTTCTTCAAGGGAGATCTCGCCGGATTTGACGAGCTGATCATAATGGCTAAAGGTCGAACGGGTCATATCGACGATTTGCCGGACATTGGCTTTCTTCTCTTCGACCAGCGCAGATCGCAGTGTCACAAGATCAAAGATCGCCAGACCACCCAGCGCAAAAGCCGTCATTACCAGTACCATCCGCAATTTGGCGGAAAGCGAGAAATTGGAGAGTTTCATCGGGTTCTCCGTGTTTGGACGTTAACGGCGGGAAACTGCATTCAGCAAAAGCTGTCAGACCAGCATAACTGCAACATAGGGTTGTGCAGATGTGCGGTTTTATAAAAAGAGCTTTGCCATTTGTTCCTGATCGAAATCAAAAAACCCGTGGTAAAATGAAGAATCCTCAGTGAAATGAGTCCTGCGACGAAATCTGCAAACGAAAGAGGGATGCACATGGCATCCCTCTTTCATTTGTCGATGATATTTTTGGTTGCAGGCGGATCAGTATTCGTAAGGTGATCCGTCCATGTTTTCCATCAGGACTTCGCGTCTGCCAACATGGTTGGCGGATGAAACAATCCCGTTTTCTTCCATCTGTTCGATGATGCGGGCGGCGCGGTTATAGCCGATCGACAGTTTGCGCTGGATGAAACTGGTGGATGCCTTTTTCTCGCGCAGGACAATGCCGACCGCCTGATTATACAGGTCATCATCCGATCCGTTCCCGCCGCCATCTGAACCGCCGCCACCGGCCATATAGGCCGCGACCGGATCTTCCTCCGGTTCTTCGGTAACGGTTTCAAGATAGGCCGGATCACCCTGATCACGCAGATGGGCAACGATGCTTTCGACTTCCTCGTCCGATACAAACGGACCATGGACGCGCTGCAATCGGCCCCCTTGGCCCATATAAAGCATATCCCCCTGACCCAGAAGCTGCTCGGCGCCCATTTCACCAAGAATGGTCCGGGAATCGATCTTGGACGTTACGGAATAGGAAATACGCGTCGGGAAGTTCGCCTTGATCGTACCGGTGATCACGTCGACCGACGGACGCTGGGTTGCCATGATCAGGTGCAGGCCCGCCGCACGCGCCATCTGTGCCAGACGCTGGATCGATGCCTCGACATCCTTGCCCGCCACCAGCATCAGGTCGGCCATTTCGTCGACGATAACCACGATAAACGGCAGCGGCTCCATCGGCAGTTCCTGATCTTCAAAGATCGGTTTGCCCGTTTCCGGATCAAAGCCCGTCTGAACGCGGCGGGTAAGCTGTTCGCCCTTGGCGGCCGCTTCCTTGATGCGTTTGTTATAGCCCGCGATGTTACGCACCCCGACCTGGCTCATGGCGCGATAACGGTCTTCCATTTCGCGCACCGCCCATTTAAGGGCGACAACCGCCTTGTGCGGGTCTGTCACAACCGGCGTCAGAAGATGCGGGATACCATCGTAAATCGACAGTTCCAGCATTTTCGGATCGATCATGATGAAGCGGCATTCTTCCGGTTTCAGGCGATAAAGCAGCGACAGGATCATCGCATTCACACCAACCGACTTACCCGAACCCGTCGTACCGGCAATCAGCAGGTGCGGCATTTTCGCCAGATCGGCAATCACCGGTGTGCCGCCAATATCCTTGCCAAGGCTCATATTAAGCTTGCCGGTATTCTTTTCAAAATCGCTGGATGCCAGAATTTCATGCAGATGCACCGTCTCACGGCGCGAATTCGGCAATTCGATACCGATCACATTGCGTCCCGGTACAACCGCCACACGGGCGGCAATCGCACTCATGGAACGTGCGATATCATCGGCCAGACCGATCACGCGTGATGACTTAACGCCTGCGGCCGGTTCAAGTTCATAAAGGGTGACGACCGGGCCGGGGCGGACCTGAACGATCTCGCCCTTAACGCCGAAGTCCTGAAGAACGGTTTCCAGAAGGCGGGCATTTTGCGCCAATGCTTCCTGATCGATCTGGGTTGCGTCTGCCGGATCGGGTTCATGCAGAAGGCTAAGCGGCGGGAACCGGTAATCGTCTGATCCAAGATCAAAGGATGCCTGACGCTGGGCCGATGCCTTTTCGCCTGGTTGCAATTTTGCTGCTGGTGCGGCGACGATATGAACCGGCGGGGCGTGGTCCGCTTCATTGTAATCATCATCAAAATCATCGTCGTCATTGTTGTTATTTGACGATGTTGCCGCTTGCAGGCGGGTACTGATCGCAGCACCGAGGCCGGGTTTCCCCTTATCAAGTGATGGTTCCTGACGCATGCGCGGATTACGGGCGGCTGTACGTTCGCCCGGGCGTTCATCTGTTGAATTGCTGGGAATGGCACGACCAATTCCGGAAATAATACCGCCAGCGATACGTGACAGGATTGATCCAACCTTTTGCCATTCAGACATATGATAGGCCATGCAGAACATGGTCAGGAACAGGCCAAGCACCATTGAAATCAGTGCAATCAGCGGACGTGCACCCGGCACACCAATTATTTCGAACCCGTATTGAAGCTTGGAAAGCAACAGATCGCCGGCAAAACCGCCAAACCCGACCGTAAGCGGCCAATGCATGCCGGGGCGAATGGCCGCAGCAGCCGTCGCGACGAGCAGCAGGGCGAGCGGCAGAACCAGAAACCGTGCCCACATCCAGTTAAACGGACGAACCGCAATCAATCGCAGGCCCCAGCCAAGGAGTAGAACCGTCAGCAGGGCAGATGCCAAACCAAGCGTGCGCAATAGCAAATCCGCCGTATAGGCCCCGAATGTGCCAAGCGGGTTAAAGATCACATTACGGTCGGCTGCATGGTTGAAGGACGGGTCACCGGGATGGAAGCCGATCAGCATCATGAAAACGGCAACTGCCGCACCAACCAGGACAAGCCCGCAGATTTGCAACCCGCTTCGTTTCAGCAGATTGACAAGACTGCCCGGCATGAAGGCGGTGCTGCGTGCGAGAAGGTTGGACTGACTGCTCATCGGGGTATCCGTTGTCGTTTCGTCGCTATTGGTCAGGATCGTGGTTCAGCTCAGCGCGTCGGCAATACGTCGAAGCCCTTCGCGGGTGGTTTCAAGGTCATGGACAAGCGCAATGCGGATAAAGCGTTTTCCGGGATTATTGCCATCTGCGTCCGTGATCGACAGATAGCTGCCCGGAATGACTTTCACACCTTCCTCTGCCCATATTTTGCGGGTGGCGGCTTCATCATCACCGACATCAAGCCACAGGAAAAAGCCCCCCGGCGGGCGATAGAAGCCAAACCGGTTGCCAAAGATTTCCTGCGCGACATCAATCTTGGCGCGGTAAAGATCACGGTTTTGCGATGCATGGGCATCATCGGCCCAAAGTGCGGCGGATGCGGCCATGATCGGCATTGGAACGGTGGCCGAACAATAACTGCGCAAGGCGTTGAAACGTTTGATGATCACCGGGTCGCCCGCGACAAAGCCGGAACGCAATCCCGGCGCGCTGGACCGTTTCGACAGGCTGTGGAAAACAACCACATTATCCATCCGGCCGCCCTGTGCCGCACAGATTTCAAGTGCACCAACCGGGGCTTCGCGATCATAGATATCGGCGTAGCATTCATCCATCGCCAGAACGAAATCATGTTCCTGTGCCATGGCGATGATACGTTCAAGATAGTCCCGTGATGCAACAGACCCTTGCGGATTGGCTGGTGAACACAGGAAAAACAGGCTGCAGGCTTTAAGCGTTTCGATATCGATCTGATCAAGGTCAGGCAAGAAATCCGTTTCCGGATCTGCTGCCAGCGGCACCATTTCCGCGTCATTAAGTACCGCGGCACCGCAATAGACCTGATAGAACGGATTGGGCAGAAGAACCTTGGGCTTCGGGCCGGGCTGATCCTGCGGGATGACACAGGTTGCGATCAGATAAAGGGCCTCGCGGGTTCCCGCGACCGGCAGGATATGAGCATCCCGATCAATCATGTCCGCAGGCAGGCTGTAACGGCGGTCAAGCCATCCCTTGATGGCGCTTCGCAGCTCGGGCGTGCCGTTTCCTGGCGGGTATTTGTGCCAGAGACTTGAATACTTCACCATCGCCTCGGTGATCATCGCTGGCGGTTCGTGCTGCGGCTCGCCAATCGACATCACCAATGGCGTCTTGCCGGGTTCAATCCCCTCCAGCAGGGCGGCAAGCCGTGGGAACGGATAGGCAGGCAACTGATCAAGGCGCTGGTTAAACATCGCGTTCGGTATTCCGGTCATGAATGGATCCGTCACATATCAACAGGCGTCAAAATGCGGGTGTCCGTAAAATGTGGGCAATCTCCCCTGACTTTACCCCTATGCCAAAAATACAAAGAAAGATTTAAGGGCAGGGGCTCGAATAATTAAAAAGCCCGGAAAGATGCGCTTTCCGGGCTTTTGACAGGAAATCGGGGCAAAGAATTGGCAGATCAGCTTGCGCGCAGATCATCCTCGGGATAGGCGCCGATTTTATGGATGGATATATCAGCCCCATCGAACTCGTCTTCTTCAGACAATCGAAGGCCGATAGTTCGTTTGATCGTGCCGTAAACCACAAATCCCGCGATTGCGGCAAACACGGCACCGATCAATGATCCGGCAAGCTGGGCACCAAATGAAACGCCGCCCATGCCGCCAAGGGCTTCGAGTCCGAAAATGCCACATGCAATGCCTCCCATCAGGCCGCACATGCCATGTAACGGCCAGACACCCAGCACGTCGTCAATCTTCCATCTGGTCTGGCACTGGTTGAAGCCCCAGACGAACAGAACGCCCGCAATACCGCCAGTGACCAGTGCCCCGATCGGGTGCATGACATCCGACCCGGCGCAAACGGCAACCAGTCCGGCAAGTGCACCGTTGTGAACGAAACCGGGATCATTACGTCCTGCGACCAGTGCCGTCAGAATGCCGCCAACCATTGCCATCAGCGAATTGACCGCGACCAGCCCGGTAATGCCGCTAATCGATTGGGCCGACATGACGTTGAAGCCAAACCAGCCAACGCAAAGTACCCATGATCCCAGTGCCAGAAACGGGATGTTGGATGGCGGAATACCAACCAGTCCACCGGTTTTGGTGTAACGCCCGCGCCGGACTCCAAGCGATACAACGGCACCAAGGGCAATCCAGCCACCAACCGCGTGGACAACAATGGAACCTGCAAAATCGTGGAAAGGTGCGCCAAAGGTGGCCTCAATCATATCCTGGAAGCCGAAATTGTTGTTCCAGACCAATCCTTCAAACAGCGGATAAAAGATGCCAACCAGAATGGCGGTGGCAATCAGCTGCGGATAAAACCGCGCCCGTTCGGCAATGCCACCGGAAATGATTGCGGGGATTGCGGCCGCAAAGGTCAGCAGGAAGAAGAATTTAACCAGATCATAGCCGCTGGACGCAAAAAGATGCTGTCCGTCAACCATCGCAGATCCGCTAAGAACCGCGGCATTGCTAAAGAAATCAACACCATAGGCAACGCCATAGCCGATGAAAAAATAGGCAATGGTGGAAACGGCAAAATCGACGATGATTTTAACCAGTGCGTTCACCTGGTTTTTCTTGCGTACGGTTCCGACTTCAAGAAAGGCGAAACCGGCATGCATGGCGAGCACCATAATAGCGCCCATCAGGACGAAAAATACGTCCGAGGCGGTCTGGAATGCCTCCATCGGGCAACCCCCATTTGTTAAATGCGTTTCCTCACGGTCCGGTCTGCGGGGCGCAGCCGGATTCTTGTTCAGGGGCCCCAACATCAATTTCTGTGCCAACAGGGCAAACTGATTGATCGGGACAATGGAAAACGGGTCTTTGCCGGGGGAAAATCGATCACGCTCATATCCGGCGGGGTAACAGCCGGATGGGACTGTTTGCATGTCTTGTGATCATAATCGTGCCTAAAAAGGCAGCATGGGCAGAATACAAAAGACCCGCCACTGGGATATCCCAAGGCGGGTCAGTCGGTCTGACAGGCAGGGTGCCATGCAGGCATGGCACCCGTCAGGAAATCTGATCGCTTAGAAGCGCTGCGAACCTTTACCGAATTCCGGATAGGCTTCGAGGCCAAGCTCGACAGCATCGCTGCCCAGTGCTTCGTCTTCTTCGCTAAGGCGAATGCCAACCGTGAATTTCAGGATCAGCCACACGATTGCCGATGCGATGATGGTGAAGGCACCCATCGCAACAACACCGGTCAGCTGAACACCAAACGATGCACCGTCATTGGTGAACGGAACCGCCATGGTGCCCCAGATACCGCAAACAAGGTGAACCGAAACAGCACCGACAACGTCGTCGATTTTCAGTTTGTCGAGCAGCGGAACTGCAACAACAACCAGAATACCGCCGATGGCGCCGATGATGATGGCGGAACCGATGGTCGGGGTGTCCGGACCGGCAGTGATCGAGACCAGACCAGCCAGTGCACCGTTAAGTGCCATGGTAAGGTCGACCTTTTTGTAAAGGATCTGGGTCAGGATTGCTGCGGCAACAACACCACCGGCAGCAGCCATCGAGGTGTTGCCATAGATGTTGGCAATCGCGATGACGTCAGCAGCAGAACCCATTGCGAGCTGTGAACCACCGTTGAAGCCGAACCAGCCGAGCCACAGAACGAAGGTACCGAGCGTCGCAAGCGGCAGGTTCGAACCGGGCATCGGATGAACTGAGCCGTCCGCACCATATTTGCCTTTACGTGCACCAAGGATGATTGCACCGGTCAAGGCAGCCCAGCCGCCAACCGAGTGAACAATGGTCGAGCCCGCGAAATCGGCAAAGCCCATTTCCGACAGCCAGCCACCGCCCCATGTCCATGCACCGGTAATCGGATACAGAACACCGGTCAGGACAACGACGAAGATCATGAACGGCCACAGTTTGATACGTTCGGCAACGGTACCGGAAACGATCGAAGCTGCGGTTGCAACGAACACCATCTGGAAGAACCAGTCGGAAGTCGCCGAATACCCGCCGGAGAAATCGCCACCAAGTGCAGCAGCGTCATCAGCGCTCCACAGGCTGAGCGAACCGATCCAGCCGGAAACGTCCATATACATAAGGTTGTAGCCGATCAGGTAATACATGATACCTGCAACAGCGAAGAGGCCGATATTCTTGAAAAGAATGGTCGATACGTTTTTGGTGCGAACCAGGCCGGATTCCAGCATGGCAAAGCCTGCAGCCATCCACATCACCAGCGCACCGCTAAACAGGAAGCTGAAGGTGTTGAGGATGTATTGGGTCTCGGCCGAAACGCCCGCGTCCTGAGCAAAGGCCGGTGATGTGATTGCCAGCGCAGCGGCCCCGGCAAGAGCGGCAAAGCCGGTTTTCTTCATCGGAATGTTCATAATGTCTCCCCTTGTCTCTGGACTTACAGGGCGTCGTCGCCGGTTTCACCCGTGCGGATACGTACCGCCTGGCTCACATCAAGAACGAAAATCTTTCCGTCCCCGATTTTCCCGGTCTGAGCAGTTTTGGTGATGGCTTCGACAACCTGATCAACCAGATTATCCGTGATCGCGACTTCCAGCTTCACTTTCGGCAGGAAGCTGACCATGTATTCAGCGCCACGATAAATTTCAGTCTGGCCTTTCTGGCGGCCAAAACCTTTGACTTCAGTGACCGTCAGGCCCTGAACGCCAAGCGCGCTAAGCGCTTCACGAACTTCATCGAGCTTGAACGGCTTAATGACAGCAGTAACGAGTTTCATAATATTGCGACCTCCCGGCATATCCGTTGAGTACCGACGTGGTAATCACGATTTCGCAGTCGCAACCTACAAACCAAGAATCGTGCCAGATTCAAAAATCATCTTTTAACCAGTTGAAATTAAATGATTAATTATGGTTAAGAGGTGATTTTTCGCCAAGGATGGAATAGGGAGAAGAATATAAAATGTGCATAGATTTTGGCGCTGTTTAAAATTTGTGCATAAATTTTAATCAACTATAGCGATCCGAAAAACTTGTTTTACGTCAAGGCGATGTAATACCGGGATCGCTATAGCCAAGGCTCGGACTATTCAACAGATACGATCCCCGGTCTTTTCCCGGCTGATCTGCTTTGACGTTGTGATATCCGGCATCAATTTATCGCTCTGGCTTGTGGCCGGGATCGCGAGGGGTTAAATCAGATACATCTTTCGATGGCGGATTTGCGTAAAAACTGTCGAAAATGGATTCTCCGGTCAGAAGTCAGGTGACTTTGTCCGGCTGGCTTGGAAAGCAAAGGTGTCACAATGGTTGCTCAGCAGGAACAGATTCAGACCGATGTCATCATTCTTGGCGGGGGGCTGAATGGTGCTGCGATGGGGCTTGCGCTTGCGCATGGCGGCCTGCGTTCGGTTGTGATCGATTATGCTGATCCGAAAACCATCCTTACGGCCAATTATGACGGGCGCACTTGTGCGATTGCTGCGGCTTCCCGCTCGGTGCTTGATGTGATTGGTGCATGGAAATACATTGCAGACGAGGCCGAGCCGATCCTTGATATCAGGATTGCCGATGGCACCAGTCCGCTATTCCTTCATTACGATCACAAGGATGTCGGAAACCAGCCGCTGGGCTACATTGTTGAAAACCTGATTACGCGGGGCGCACTTTATCGGGCGATTGCCGAAACCGATCTGGTTGACATGATCGCACCGGCACGTGTTGAAACCATCGCACGTGATCAGGGTGGCATGACGGTGACACTGGCAGATGGCCGGTCTATCCGTGGCTCACTGGCCATCGGGGCCGAAGGGCGCAATTCGATGTTGCGCAAATGGGCAGGTATCAAGACCTACCAATGGAGCTACAAGCAAAGTGCCGTGGTCTGTACCGTGAAGCACAAGGTGCCCCATAACGGCCTTGCCGTGGAACATTTCCTGCCCGCCGGCCCGTTCGCGATCTTGCCGATGACCGACGACCGCTGTTCGATCGTCTGGACCGAAACAACCGATCTTGCCAATTACCTGGTCAATCTTGACGAGGAGACCTTTATCGATGAACTGCATCGACGGTTTGACGGTTATCTTGGCGATCTTGAAGTCATCGGTCCGCGTTTCTGTTACCCGCTTGGTCTGCAGCACGCCTATCGCTACACCGACCCGCGCATCGCCCTGATCGGGGATGCGGCCCATGGCATGCATCCGATTGCCGGGCAGGGGTTGAATATGGGCATACGGGATGTTGCCGCGCTTGCCGAAATTCTCGTCGAAGCCCGCCGTATCGGTCGTGATATCGGTGGTTTGGATGTTCTGGCTGAATATGAACAATGGCGCCGGTTTGACAACACGGTGATGCTGGCGGTTACCGATGTGACCAATCGGCTGTTTTCCAATGATGTTGCACCGGTGCGCTGGGCGCGCGATATCGGACTTGCCGTTGTGCAGAAAATCCCGCCGCTCAAGAAAACCTTCATGTCGCACGCCATGGGGTATGCGGGGACTCTGCCACGCTTGATGCAGGGCAAGCCGCTTTAATCTTCCCCCACCCAAGATAGTGATTGATGCCAAAAGGCGATCTTTAGGAATTAAAGATCGCCTTTTGGTTTGGTTATCTGCGCGCAGTTAAAAACAATTCAAAATTGTGTCGCTTTTCATCGGCTTATGTTGATTTGAGTCAAGCTTTTCGCGTTTGCGAAGGCGCAGTGTCCCCGTGACGTATTTTTGAATGCAGGGGATAAACATGACACTTACCCGGAAATTGATGGCCACTGTGGCCTGCTGTGCTGTTGTTGGCACGATGATGATTGCGGCAACCGGCGCACACGCGCAGGAAGCAGCATTTAAAACCAAACAGGCAGGCGATATTCTCATTCGCGGCCGTGTTATCGGTGTAGTGCCCGACGAAGATACCTCGACCGGTGACATTGCTACCGGGGAAGGCAAGGTCAGCAATGATTATGTTCCAGAGGTGGATTTTTCTTACTTCATTACCGACAACATTGCTCTCGAGTTGATCGCCGCAACGACCAAGCATGATGTTAAATGGCAGAATCCCGATGTTGATCTCGGCTCGGTTAATCTGCTTCCGCCAACTTTGACGGTGCAATACCACTTCCTCTCGGATCAGCGTTTCAGCCCGTATGTTGGTGCAGGTTTGAACTACACCATGTTCTATAACGAGAAATCTGGCGCTGCGAACTCGGTTAAATATGACGATGGCTTTGGCTATGCGTTCCAAGCTGGTTTTGACTATGCAATCTCTGGCCCTTGGTCGTTGAACGTTGACGTCAAGAAACTCTTCCTGAACACAACGGTAACTGCCGACCTTGGTGGGGCATCGCCGGCCAAGGTTGATGTGGATCTTGATCCGTGGGTCTTCGGTATCGGTGTCGGTTACCGCTTCTGATCACTGCCGACGGCAAACTTTCCGGTTTGTTGTCTGATCCCAAGAACGGTCCTGTCACATGGCAGGGCCGTTTTTGCTTATGGGCCGGATCAGAGGGAGCCTGTTGCCTTAACGACGCACGGGATCGCGTGACAGGCCGCGTGTTTCAAGGGCGCGAAGGTAATCCGCCCAGAGCTGGTCCTGATTGGCATGAAGGTCGCGCAGATACTGCCAGCTATAAAGGCCGCTATCATGCAGGTCATCAAATGTGATGCGCACGGCATAGTTCCCGACCGGAACGATGTCGATGATGCCGACATGGCGGCGGCCGGGGATGATTTTCTTTTCAGACGGATGGTGCCCCTGAACCTCGGCAGACGGGCTTTCGACCCGCAGCAGTTCGGCGCTGAATCTTGATGTCAGCCCATCATCCCAGACGACTTCCAGAATATGGTCGTCACGCAGATAGTTGATTTCAACCGGGCTGAAGCGCGGGGTAAAGCTGTCTTCCGACATGAAAACCGTCACAATCAGTCTTCGATGACACGGGCTTCATCAGGCAGCATGATCGGAATACCGTCGCGGATGGGGTATGCAAGGCCCGCCTTGACGCTGATCAGCTCGTTCTGTTCGCGATTATATTCCAGTGTCTCTTTGGTGACCGGGCAAACAAGGATTTCAAGCAGTTTCGGGTCTACTGGGCTGTGAGTCGCGGTCATTGTTCTGGGCCTTCATATTACGTTTAGTTGCTGGCGGTTTGGGGTGCCCGTGGATGGGCTGCCATTTCCAGCAGGGTTGTCAGCATATCGCCGCGATCATACAGGCTTGCGCATTCGAGCAAAGCCTGTTTTTCAAGCGGGCTCAGTCGGCAGCCCATTGCAATGGCCGTTACCAGCATTTCATCGTCGGTATCGCTAAGTGTATCCCAGCAGGATCGCAATGAATGCTGGGCGAAATAGCTTTCCAGTGCCTGCCGGAGACGGTCACGATCAATCGGTTTCAAATCCGCCGATGGCAACAGCAAATCATCCTTCCACGGGGTGAAATCACCGCGAACAGCGCGATAGCCGCCGCCCTGCATCGGAAGTTCTTCGACGATGTTAAACCGGCAGACGCCCGTCAGGGTGATCAGGAAACGACCATCATCGGTTTCGCTGAACGCCGTGATACGGCCGGCACAGCCGGTCTGGAAGACCGGTGGATTGTCCGGGTCCATGTAGTAGGTATTGCGCCCGTCCGGGCGTGGCTGAACCATGCCGATCATGCGGTCCTGCCCCAGGGCATCGGTGATCATGCTCAGATAGCGCGGCTCAAAGATATTAAGCGGCAGATGGCCACGCGGCAGCAGAAGCGCACCACTTAGCGGAAAGACCGGCAATGTATCTGGAAGATCCGAAAAACTGGGATCGAAAGGACCGCATATGCTCATGAAAATAAAACCGTCGAGAGTGCGCGGCGCCCCGCAACGCTGGCCGGGTCCATTGGGCCCCATGCCTCGAAAAACTTGATCAGTTGGGTGCGACCGGCATCGTCGTTCCAGCTGCGATCTTTGCGAATGATCGCAATCATGGCGTTGACGGCTTCTTCGCGCTTGTTGGTGGCAAAGCAGGCCATGCCCAAATCAAACTGCGCCTGCAGGTCATCCGGATTGGCGGCGACTTTGGCGCGTGCGACATCAAGGTCTTCCTTGCTGTAACCGGTTTCCGCCAGTTCAAGCGCGCTGATCGCAGATGCAATCGGTGCCTTCAGTCGATCTGCTTCGGCCATGTTGTCGACAAAATGGCGGGTTTCTTCAACTTCTCCCATTGCGACCATGCAACGTATCATGCCGCCAATCGCTGTTTCATTCTGAGGTTCACGTTCAAGAACGCCAACATAAAGACCATGTGCTGTTTCATGGTCGTCATCCGCAAGTGCTCCAGCCGCCTGATCAAGAATTGCTGCAATCGGGCTTTCGATCGGGCCGCCTGCAAGACGCTCGTAAAAGGCACGGACTTCGCTTTCTGGCTGCGCACCCTGAAAACCGTCAACCGGGCGGCCGCCTTTGAAGGCATAGACCGTCGGAACCGATTGGATGCGCAATTGCATCGCCAGTTCCTGGTTTTCATCGATATTGACCTTGACCAGCTTTACGCGCCCGCCAGCCTCGCGTGTCACCTTTTCGATGGTTGGCGTCAGGCTTTTGCACGGGCCACACCAGGGGGCCCAGAAATCGACGACAACCGGGACTTCCATCGAGGGTTCGATGACGTCCTGGACAAAGGTTTCAATGCCGCTGTCCTTGATCAGGTCTTTGTCCTGTCCAGCGGTGGGGGCGGCATTCGGGGCGGTGGCGTCAAGAATGATAGACATTATCGTTTACTCACTAATTCTGAATTCTAGATGATGCCTCAACCGCCGTTCGACAAGAGGCTTCTGCATAACATTAGGAAAATCTTATAGTTTAATGTTTCGCGGTAAAAGGCTTTATGAGCATTTGTGCGGAATCAGAACGAATCTATTTTTTCATCAAAATCGATAATTCTGATTTCGTAGCCAAGACTGGTGACAAATCGAAGCAGGTCATCAGACTGAATTGTCGTGGTTCTGTCATTCCGCAAGGGGTGGAAGTTAAGAATGTCTCCGTTGGCCAGCTTCGCATCCAGGGCGAAGTTGATCTTTCGCGAATGATCGTTGATCAGGGCAAAGGGTGTGACCGATCCCGGAATGACGCCAAGCGTCTCAAGCAGCAGTTCCGGTTTGCCAAACGAAAGACGGGCGCAACCCAGTGTCTTGTGCAGGTGGTTCATCCGGATTTCGGTATTTTCCTCAGCCACGACAAGCCACAGGGCATCCTTCTTGTCTTTGACAAAAAGGTTCTTGGAATGAAGGCCCGGCAGATCCCCGCGCAGCTTTTGCGAATCCTCGACCGTAAACAGCGGCACATGCTCGTGCGTGCGGGTTTGGATCCCAAGATTTTCGAGATAATCGAAAAGTGCGGTTGATGGATCACTCATCCTGTTTTCCTTCTGGCTGGGTCGCGCGAAGATGGTCAGATTGCAATTAGGACGCAAATTGCAGCATGTTGGCGTGATTTCCCTGTTTTAAGGGTAAAAAGTCAAGGAAAACCGCCATTTTGGATGTGGTGGCGATTTGATGGAAAAAAGGGTTGCAATCACGTTTTGTTGGGCTATTATCCGCGCCGCTCCACAGGGGCAGGAAATACTGATGAATGCGGGCGTAGCTCAGGGGTAGAGCATAACCTTGCCAAGGTTAGGGTCGAGAGTTCGAATCTCTTCGCCCGCTCCATCAGGTGGTTTCCTCATCATGCTTTCATGATGATGCGGGCGTAGCTCAGGGGTAGAGCATAACCTTGCCAAGGTTAGGGTCGAGAGTTCGAATCTCTTCGCCCGCTCCATGATGAAAGTTCAAAGGCCGTCCTTCGGGGCGGCCTTTTGCTTTTGGCAACCTTGGCTTGGGATGTCCGGTTGATCCCCTATTTCGGTTTGCTCGTAATCCAATGAAGTGTTTCGTTCAGGATTTCGTCTGACAGTTCGGTATCATCGACCAGACGGGCCAGCATCACGGCACCAACCATCGCCGACCAGTTGCCTATTGCTTCACGCCGCCGTTCCGCAGGTTCTGCGGTCTTGTTATCGGTAATAGTGCTCAGCTTTTCAATTTGACGCCGGGTTGCATCGGTCAGGACGGCACGGCTGTCAGCGGAACTGCGACCAACTTCACATCCAATCGCGGCAAATGCGCAGCCCTGACCCGGGTTGTCGCGATGGGTGCGGCTCAGGTACTCGGTGGCATAATCAGCAAGGTTTGTAATATCGGCGCTGCTGTTGGTGCCATTCACGCCATGGATATGGTCCAGTGTTGCAGTGACAAGGTCGTCTTTTGAGCCGAAGTAGCCATAAAAACCCCCATGGGTCAGGCCTGCGGCCTGCATGACCTTGGCGACCGAAATACCATTCAGCCCTTCTTCCCGAATCATCCGTGCAGCAGCATCAAGGATCTGGCTGCGGTTTTCTGCGACTTGTTGGCGACTGACCTTCACTTTGGTCTCCCAAATTTCATGCTTGCCTATTCATGATCATTATCATAAATATTATTCATGATGAACATAATGATTACACCTTTCTACACGATCAGATATGTGTGGGGCGGTAGTCCCTGATAGGAGGCTTCTATGGCTCAAAAAGTAACGACTGCGATGATTACCGGTGCTTCGACAGGCATTGGTGCTGTTTATGCTGACCGTCTTGCAAAACGCGGTCATGATCTTGTTCTTGTTGCCCGTAATGCTGAGCGGCTTGACCAGCTTGCTGCCCGGCTGCGGGCAGAAACAGGTGTGTCGGTTGACGTGATGGTTGCTGATCTGACCAACAGTACCGACCTCGCGCGGGTTGAGCACCGCTTGCAAGAAGACGCTGCAATAGATCTTTTGATCAATAACGCTGGATCAACCCTGTCTGGTGCCTTTGCGGAACAGGATGTGGATCAGGTTGATTGGCTGATCCGCCTGAATGTCACCGCGGTGACCCGGCTTGCGCATGCTGCTGCCCGGCGATTCGTTGCCCAGAACGCGGGATCAATCGTGAATATCACTTCGGTTCTGGCGCTTGTGCCGGAATTTGGTCTTGGGATTTATGGTGCGACAAAGTCCTATGTCTTGTCATTCTCGCAGGGATTGCAAAACCAGTATGCGGGCACCGGCATCTATGTGCAGGCGGTGTTGCCTTCTGCGACCCGCACCGAAATCTGGGACCATGCCGGTAAAAATATCGATGAGGTACCCGGTGTGATGGAAGTTGCTGATCTTGTCGATGCCGCTTTGGTGGGCTTTGATCGAAAAGAGATGATCACAATTCCGTCTCTGCCTGCGGCGGATGTCTGGGAAAATCTTGAAGCCACCCGTCAGGCGATGGGGCCGCAATTCATGAATGGGCAACCTGCGGAACGTTATCGCATCTGATATTCGGAAGCATTCCGGTAAAAGCCATCCTTCGGGATGGCTTTTTGTTTGCAGGGTGTTTTTGGGCTTGAGTTCTGCTGAGATTTACCGTGTCTTGATCCGATGAACGGACAGATCATTTCATCATCCAGTACCGGAAACATTATCTGGACCGTCGGTTATGCGGGGCATGACCGGGACAGTTTGCTTGCCCTTCTAAAGGGGCAGGGCATTACGGCCGTGGCCGATATCCGGACTTTCCGGGGATCGAATTACTGGAAGGCGTTTGATGCCGATACCTTTGGCCCGTTCCTGCGCGAGAACGGTATTGCTTACGTTTTCATGGGGGATGTTCTGGGCGGAAAACCGCAGGACCCGTCATTGTATCCCGATGGTCGGCTAAGCTACGACCTGATGGCAGCACGCCCGGAATTCAAAGCCGGGATTGATCGTCTGATATCGGGGGCGGGCAAATACCGCATCTGCCTGATGTGCGCGGAAAAGGATCCGCTGGACTGCCATCGCACATTGCTGATCGCACCGGCGCTCAAACGTGCCGGGTTCGATTTGCGGCATCTGGTTTCCGACGGGCGTGTTGAAACCCAGGCCGAGACGGAAAAGCGCATGATTGCGATCAATAGCGGCGATACGGCAGATTTGTTTGCTGCCAGCGCACCGGATCCCGATGCAGAACTGGTTCTGGCGCTTCAGAAGCAAATTGTAAAAGCGGCTCCGCTTGCAGATGACGCAATAAAATCCGGAAAACGGCAAAATAATTTCTAATATTTCATGTATTAAAACGCGTTATGGCGATTTTTTTGAAAATGGTCATTTTGTATAATTCAAGTTTATATTTCATTCTATTTTACGAATATTGATACGCGCAGGAATATGTATTTAAATCTGCAGTTGATGTTGTCAGCTGCAGGAGGATTCCATGGCGGTCGTTACAGGAACGGAAGGCAATGATAGCCTTGTCGGATCAGGTGATAATGACACGATTTATGGCTTGGCTGGCGATGATCAGCTTTATGGTGCTGGCAGGGATGACGAGCTGACAGGCGGACCGGGGGCGGATTTGCTTGACGGTGGCCCCGGCGGACGCGATAGCGCCAACTACGATACCGATACCGCAACAGAAGGCGTCATTGTTGACCTTCAGGATGGAACAGGTCATGGCGGCAAGGCGCAAGGTGACCGGCTTGCTGGTATCGAAGTGGTTGAAGGAAGTCCATTCGACGATACCTTGATCGGTGATGATGCAAGTAATGTGCTTTGGGGGCGTGGCGGCAGCGATTTGCTGCTGGGCGGTGACGGGGACGATTTCCTGTACGGTGATTATCTTGGCAATGATCCCGGCAATGACACCCTTCTGGGGGGCAGAGGGGACGATACCATCACCGGGCGCGAAGGCGAGGATACCCTGTTGGGGGGTGACGGGGATGATATGCTAAGCCCCGGTGCCGATGCTGATTATGTCGACGGCGGCGCTGGAAGCGACACACTGCGCTACAATGGGGACAGCGGCGTTTCGATCAACCTTGAAACCGGTGTTTTTCAGGGCGGCGAAGCCGAAGGCGATGTTGTCCATGATATCGAAAATCTTTACGGCACAATCCATGATGACCTGTTGATCGGCGATGCTGGTCGGAATGTCCTGCAGGGGCATTTTGGCGACGATATTCTGCGTGGTGGGGACGGGCATGATGTCCTGCACGGTGGAAATGGTCATGACATCATCGAGGGCGGCGATGGCAACGATTTCCTGCGCGGCAACAGTGACAGATATCCGCAGGATGATGGCCCCGACACGTTTTTGTGGCGGGTGTTCGAAGGCGGTGCCGAACGCGACCGGATTGCCGATTTTGAAACCGGCCCCGATGGTGACAGGCTTCAGCTTGGAACCGAGTTTCAGGAAAAAAGCGGCATCCACGATTTTTCCGACTTCATCGCCCACGCCGAAGAAACAGATGCCGGATTGTATGTCGATTTCAGCGATGGCCGTCCCTATGACTATGGCGTGCTGATCGAAAATGCCGATCTTGCTGATTTCACCGAGGACAATATCGTCTTCGAAGACAGTGTCATCGGTTAGCAGCGGCGTTTTCCGGTCCTAGCCCATGATGTTATAGCCACCATCGACATGGATTACGTCGCCAGTAATCCCGCGTGACCGGTCGCTGGCAAGAAACGCCGCCAGTTCGCCAATCTCGTCAATGGTGACAAGCCTGCGCCCCGGTGATCGGCTTTGGGCCGTGTTCATCAGGGTGTTAAACTCGGCAATGCCCGATGCCGCGCGTGTCAGAAGGGGGCCGGGTGAAATCGCATGGACCTGAATGTTTTTCGGGCCAAGTTCGGCGGCCATATATCGGGTTGCACTTTCAAGCGCGGCCTTGACCGGGCCCATGACCCCATAATGGTCAATAACCCGTTCCGACCCCATATAGGTGACGGTCAACAGTGCCCCGCCATCAATCATCAATGGTTCGGCACGCTTTGCCAGTCGCTGAAACGAATGGCACGAAATATCCATTGCGGTCAGAAAGCCGTCGCGTGAACAGTCGATCACCCGCCCATGCAGGTCATCGCCGGGGGCAAATGCGATGGAATGCAGGACAAAATCCAGTTTCCCCCATTGATCAGCGATCCTGTCAAACAACCGATCCATCTGATCTTCGTTCTGAACATCAAGCGGGGTGATGATCGGGGCACCGAGTCCTTCTGCCAAAGGTCGGACATGCTTTTCGGCCTTGTCATTCAGGTACGTGATCGCAAGCTCTGCACCCTCCCGGTTGAAAATTCGGGCGCAGCCATAGGCAATCGATTTGTCGTTGGCAATTCCGACGATAAGGCCCTTCTTTCCTACCAGCACTTGGCATCTCCTGCTTTATTGTGTTTTGCGGATGCGAAACGGACTTCTGATTCGCGCACCAGATAAAGCTTAGATGATTTTGCAGCGCAGCAAAGTGTAAAATTCTGTGACAATCCCCAATTGGAATACAGGGTTCCGTCGATCGGAACCTATTGAGCGAACGATTTTTTTTTGTGCAGAAGCATAGTTTTTAGGCAGATGATCCGCTATGTGTAGCCTTGGAAGGAAGCTGCAGTTTTCCGTCATTTCCGGGTGTGGGGAACTTCAGGTTGTCTTCCCAAATACATGTGACATCCGAGGTGTGTAGTGCCGCCCGCAAAGGTCGGCACTTCGGTTCTGGCAAACAGAACCGATAAAAAGGGAAATTGGACATGAAAGCCCGAAGCGACGACCCGAAACGGGAAGTCATCGACAAGGTTGTCGAACAGATCCAGCAACGCTTGACCGGTAAGATGGCGAAGGATGCAGAAGCATTCGTTCGCCTTTTTTACAAGGATGTACCGCCTGACGACATGGCAGGTCGATCCGTCGACTCGCTCTATGGCGCGGCACTGACTTTATACAAATTCGCGCAAAAGCGCCCATCGGCCAATGCCGCCAAGATCCGGGTCTATAACCCCGATCTTGAAGAGCATGGCTGGAAATCCGATCACACCGTGATCGAGATGATCAACACCGATATGCCGTTCCTTGTGGATTCCGTGACGTCTGCCCTTCACGAATTCGACCTGACGGTTCATTTGGTAATCCACCCGATCATGCGTATCGCGCGTGATGATCGTGGTGAATTGCAGTCGGTCGAAGCTGTCGAAAGCTCGGATGCACCGCGTGAATCCGTGATGCATCTTGAAATTGACGAACAGACCGACGAAGCCGTTCTGCAGAAAATCCGTGACCGTCTGGAAGATGTTCTGACCGATGTCAGTCTTTCGGTCGAAGACTGGCAGGCAATGCTGTCAAAAGTCGCCGAAGTTCTGGAAGGCATCAGAACCGCACCAACCGGTATTTCCGCAGAAGACCAGAAAGAAGCCCAGGACTTCCTGGGCTGGGTTCATAACGACCATTTCACCTTCCTTGGCTATCGCGAATATAAATTCAGCGGTACGGGCAAGAAAGCCAAGGTGGACGTTAATCCCCAAAGCCAGCTCGGGATTCTGCGCCGCGAAGGCACCCACATCTTTGACGAACTGCGCCAGATCGGCAATCTGTCGTCCGAAGTGCAGGCCTTTGTGGCACAGCCAAGCCTTCTGATGGTGACCAAGGCCAATAAACAGTCAACCGTGCACCGTCCGGTGCATCTTGATACCATTGTGGTCAAACAGTTTGATGACGATGGCAAGGTCATCGGCCAGCATCTGTTTGTCGGTCTGTTTACCTCGGTCGCCTATAACCTCAGCCCGCGTCTGATCCCGCTTCTGCGCATGAAGCTTGCCGAAACCATCAAGCGCGCCGGCTTCCCGCCAGCCAGCCACGATGCCAAGGCGCTGGTCAATATCCTTGAAACCTTCCCGCGCGATGAACTGTTCCAGATCGAACTTGATGATCTGTATCATATCTGCATGGGCATCCTGCATTTGCAGGAACGCCAGCGGATCGCACTGTTCGTGCGTCGTGATGCCTTTGAACGCTTTGTTTCCTGTCAGGTTTTCTGCCCGCGGGATCGGTTCTCGACCAAGCTTCGTATGAAGTTCCAGTCGGTGATCGAAGCCGCCTTTGATGGCAAGGTCACGGCACATTACACCCTGATCGGCGATAGCCCCCTTGCGCGGTTGCACCTTCTAGTCAAAACCACGCCGGGCGAACTGCCGGAATACAATGTTGCCGATATCGAACGCCAGCTTGTTGAAACCGCACGTGACTGGGCCGATACCCTGCGTCAGGTGCTGGTGCGTGAAATGGGCGAAGAACGCGGTCTGGCACTTTACCGTCGTTACGGCGAAAGTTTCACGGGCGACTATCGTGATCGTTTCGGTGTTGATACCGCGGCTCTTGATATCGACCGTATCGAGGATGTGATCAAATCATCGGACCTGCGGGTGAACCTGTATCGCCCGATCGAAGCGGCCGAGAATGAACTGCGCTTCAAGATATACAACCCCGGTGCACCGGTGCCGCTTTCCGACGTCTTGCCGATGCTGGAAAACATGGGGCTCAAGGTCATCACCGAGAACCCCTTCAAGGTCGAACCGCGCGATACCGATGTGAATGTCCGCATTCACGATTTCGGGGTGCTGGTTGACGGCGAATTCCACCTGCATGATGTGCGTGACAAGTTCCAGGAACTTTTCATTCGCATGTGGCATGGCGAAGTCGAAAACGACGCCTTTAACCGTCTTGTTCTGCTGGGCGGGCTGCATTGGCGCGAAGTCGTCATCCTGCGGACCTATGCCCGATACATGCGCCAGATGGGATCGGCCTTCTCGCAGGATTACATGGCCAAAACACTCGCCAATAATGCGGGTCTTGCGGCAACGATTGTTGATCTGTTCATTGCGCGCTTTGATCCGGATCGTGATCCGGGGCTGGCCGTCGAAGCCGAAGCCATCGAAGGCGATATCATCACCCGCCTTGAAGATGTGATGAACCCGGACGAGGATCGCATTCTGCGCGCCTTCCTCAACCTCGTTCAATCAACGCTTCGCACCAACTATTTCCAGTATGGCAAGGACGGCAATCCGAAACCCTATCTGTCGGTAAAATTCAATTCCGGCATGGTAGAAGATCTGCCGCTTCCGCGTCCTTGGCGCGAAATATTTGTCTACTCGCCGCGGGTCGAGGCCGTCCATCTGCGTGGTGGCCCGGTGGCCCGTGGCGGTATCCGCTGGTCAGACCGTCAGGAAGATTTCCGCACTGAAATTCTGGGTCTGGTCAAGGCCCAGATGGTCAAGAACGCGGTCATCGTGCCGGTCGGTTCCAAGGGTGGCTTTGTCGTTAAACGGCCCCCGGTCGATGGTGGTCGCGAAGCATTCCTTGAAGAAGGCATTGCCTGTTACAAAACGCTGATGTCCGGGATGCTTGATATTACCGACAATATTGTCGGTGGCGACATCATCCCGCCGGAACGTGTGCGCCGTCTTGATGACGATGATCCCTATCTGGTTGTTGCGGCGGATAAAGGTACCGCAACCTTCTCGGATATCGCCAATGGTGTTGCCCGTGATTATGGCTTCTGGCTGGACGATGCCTTCGCATCGGGCGGTTCGCAGGGCTATGACCACAAGAAAATGGGCATTACCGCACGCGGTGCGTGGGAATCGGTCAAACGTCATTTCCGCGAAATCGGCAAGGACATCCAGAAAGAACCCTTCACCGTTGCCGGTGTGGGCGATATGTCGGGTGACGTGTTTGGCAACGGCATGCTGTTGTCCGAACAGATCAAGCTGGTTGCCGCCTTCAACCATATGCATATTTTCGTCGATCCCAACCCGGATCTCGCGAAAAGCTTTGCCGAACGGCAGCGCCTGTTTGACATGCCGCGTTCAAGCTGGGCCGATTACGATACCAAAGTCCTGTCAAAGGGCGGCGAAATCTTTGACCGCAAGGCCAAGACGCTTGATCCCTCGCCTGAGGTCCGCAAGCTGCTTGATCTTGGCACCGGCAAGGTAACACCGGCCGAGATGATGAAAGCCATCCTGAAATCCGATGTCGAACTTCTGTGGTTCGGCGGGATCGGGACCTATATCAAATCATCGACGGAATCGAATGCCGATGCCGGGGACCGCGCCAACGATGCCATTCGCATCAATGGCAAGGATATCCGCGCAAAGGTCATTGGCGAGGGTGCCAACCTTGGCTGCACACAGCGCGGTCGTATCGAGTATGCCCATGCTGGCGGACGGTTGAATACAGACGCCATCGATAATGCCGCGGGGGTCAACTGCTCGGATCACGAGGTCAATATCAAGATCCTCGTGGGCGAGGTGGTGGCCGCCGGCGACATGACCGAAAAGCAGCGTAACAAACTGCTGGTCGAAATGACCGACGAGGTCGGCGATCTGGTGCTGCGTGACAACTATCTGCAAAGCCAGGCGATCTCGAACGCCTTTGCCGGGGGCGGGGATGCGCTTGATGCGCAGGTTCGCCTGATCCGGATGCTCGAACGCGAAGGTCGCCTGAACCGGGAAATCGAATATCTTCCCGATGACGAGGAACTGGCACGTCGCACGGCGGCCCATCAGGGTCTTACCCGTCCGGAAATCTCGGTTCTGATGCCTTATGCCAAGCTGTGGCTGTATGACGAGGTGCTTAAATCCGATCTGCCCGATGATCCGATCCTTGTCGAGGAACTGGTGCGGTATTTCCCGACGGCAGTTCGTAAAAAATACAGCGCGGCGATTTCCAACCATCGTCTGAAACGCGAAATCATCGCAACCGTGGGGACCAACAGTCTGGTCAACCGCGTTGGCGGGACCTTCGTGCATGACATGATGGAGGCAACCGGGCTTTCGGCGGTGGATGTATCGCGCGGTTATCTGATTACCCGTGCGGTGTTTGGTCTGCGCAAACTGTGGTCGGGTATCGAGGCCCTCGATAACAAGGTCGATGCCAAGGTCCAGATCGCGATGTTCTCCTACATCAATCGCATGGTCGAAGATGTGACCCTGTGGTTCCTGCGCAATTGCGAGGAATTGAATGTCGGGGCAAAGATTGCGCTGTTCCGTCCGGCGGTTGCCAAGGTGATCGAGGCGTTTGACGATATCGTTCCTGCCGATGCGGCCTTCCGCACGACCCTGGATCAGAAATCGCAATCCCTGATCGACCGGGGTGTGCCCGAAGATCTGGCGCGCCGGGTGGCAGCGATGCAGCAGATGGTCGCCGTTTGCGATATCGTCCGCATCGCCGAGGCAACCGGGCGTGATGTCATCGATGTCGGGGCAACCTATTTTGCCATCGGCGCACGCTTCCAGCTTGGCCTGCTGCGCGCAGCAGCCGAGTCCATCGAAGCCGAAACCCATTGGCAGAAACTGGCCCGTGCAGCCGCGATTGATGATCTGTTTGGTCATCAACGCGAACTGACGCGTGTGGTGCTTGCTTCCGGCAAGAACGGCACGGTTGGTGGTGATCTGGTCCGGAAATGGGTTGATGATCATCAGCGCGGCTGTGCACGTTGTGACCAATTGATCGACGAACTGCGTGCCGCAGGGCAGATCGACCTGTCGATGATCACGGTGGCCAACCGTCAGATCAGGGCCATGGTCGGCGGCTGATCGGCCCGTCACGGATTTTCGCAAAAAGGGGGCGCTTCGGTGCCCTCTTTTTTTTGGCTTCGCCAGAGTGTGGATATCTCCCGAAATGTCAGGAGCACCCGGATGCCAGTTGGTTGGCAACTTTTTTAAAGAGGGTGCTGGCCGCGAAGTAATTGAATCGATTTAATTTACTGTCATCCTCCTGCCGTTTTTATATGATGAAAATACAATAAAGGCCGTGGAAGCCTTGAAAAATACCAACCGGTACGTATATTGAATACAGAAGACGAAAAAAATGGTGTGAAAATGAGGAACGCTGCCGAGACCCGGACAAAGCTGCTGGAGACAGCCATACAATTGCTATGGACCAGCAGTTATCACGATATTGGTGTCAGTGATGTCTGCAAGCATGCAGGGGTCACCAAGGGCGCATTCTATCATCATTTTGACAGCAAGGCCGCCCTGTTTGCCGCCTCTGCCCGTCATCACTGGGACAAGGGCAAGGATGAACTCAGATCCATCTTTTCCCCTGAAATCGCCCCGCTTGATCAGTTGAATCGCTATATCGACCTGGTCATGAACAAGCAGAAAACGCAGGGCGTACCGGGCGATACAGAGGTCTGTGTCTGCCCCATCTTTACCGCCGGTGGCCAGGTCGGCCCCGAAGATATCGAAATTCAGGACTGTTCGCGCGAACTGGCCGAGGAACAGATCAAGTATCTTGCCTCGATGATTCGTGGCCTGAAGGGCGAAGGCATGCTTTCGGGCGATGCCGACGTCACGACTCTTGCGCGTCTTGTTTTCCAGTTCGTGCATGGCACGCTGACATATGGCAAGGTTTTTAACTGTGCCGATACTGTTCGGTCTGATTTGCGTGTCGGCATCTGCCGAATCCTTGATTTGCGCTGTGAATTCAGGGATATGAAGGCCAAAGAGGCCCCGTTGTCGGCTGCCGAATAATCCGTAAAATTTAGAACGACTGCAATTTTTTTTCATTTCGCTCTTGCGAACAAACCGATCGGTACGCATCTTCCCGTTATTCTGTCCGCGAATGCGCGGGTAACGCTATTGGGAAATGGAAAGATGCAATCACGATCCAAACTGAGAATGTTGCTGCCAGCCACAGCTGCAATCGTTGCGATTGCTGCCGGTGGTTACGGGCTTAGCATGATTGGTTCCGCCGGTGCCGACGAAGCCGTCGCACAGGCCGAACCGCAAATCACCCCTGTTACCGTCCAAGGCGTCCATAGCCAGTCCGTAAGGCTGTGGAACAATTTCTCCGGCCGTCTGAGCGCGGTTGAGGAAGTCCAGCTTCGCCCGCAGGTCAGTGGTGCCATTGTTGATATCCGCTTCGAAGACGGCCAGATCGTCAAGGAAGGCGATATTCTGGCAGTCATCGATCCCCGCACTTACAAGGCCGCTGTTGACGAAGCCAAGGCCGAACTGGCTGCTGCCCGCCAGACCCTGTCGCTTGCTGCCAAGGAAAAGGCACGTGCCGAGAAACTGGTGGCCAATGGCACCGTTTCCAAACGTGTCTTTGACGAACGCGTCAACACCCATCAGGTCGCTCAAAGCCAGGTCAATCGCGCCTTGGCGCAGCTTGAGCTTGCCGAAATCGAATTTGATCATGCCTTTGTCAAGGCACCGATTGATGGCCGCGTCAGCCGTGTCGAACTGACCGTCGGCAATCAGGTGAATGCCGGGCCGAACGCCCCGGTACTGACCACGATTGTCTCGACCGGGAAAATCTATGCCGATTTCGATCTGGACGAACAAACCTATTTCGCCAGCATTTATGATGCCAACAAGGTCGGCGGTGCAGCACAGCAAATCCCGGTTCGCATGACTGTCGCCGGTGGCGAAACCATTTCGGGCTTTGTTCACAGCTTTGATAACCGGATTGATACCCGTACCGGTACCATCCGCACCCGTGCCCTGTTTGAAAACAGCAACGGCGCCTTGCTGCCCGGAAGCTTCGCCAGCCTGCAGCTTGGTACACCGGGCCAAAAGGATGTCATCCTGATTTCACCAGAAGCAATCAGCACCGATCAGGACCGTAAATTCGTTTACGTGGTCCAGTCGGATAACACGGTTGCCTATCGTCAGGTGACGTTGGGTTCCGAAGTTGACGGGCGCCGCATCGTGACATCCGGGCTTGAACCCGGTGACATGGTGATTGTGAACGGGATCATGAAAGTTCGACCCGGTATGCCTGTTGCTCCTGAAATTCTGCAGGCCTCGGCATCCTGACGGATGCTTGACTGCGCGCAAAGACTAGGCTGACCGTTATGCAGAATATATCCAGATTCTTTGTGGATCGCCCGATTTTCGCTGGCGTTCTATCCGTCCTGATATTGTTATCAGGTTTAATTGCCATGCTGAATTTGCCGATTTCCGAATATCCGGAAGTCGTGCCGCCGACCGTCGTGGTCGAAGCGCAATTCCCCGGTGCAAACCCGGCTGAAATTGCGCAAACCGTCGCCTCCCCGCTTGAAGAACAGATCAACGGGGTCGAGGGGATGCTGTATGTCAACTCGCTGGCAACGACCGATGGCCGTCTCAGCCTGACCGTGACCTTTGAAATCGGGACCGATCCCGATCTGGCACAGCAAAAAGTCCAGAACAGGGTATCGCAGGCCGAACCGCGTTTGCCTGATATCGTCCGTCAGCTTGGCGTGACGGTGTCAAAGCAGTCCCCGGATCTGACGATGGTGGTGCATCTGCTCTCGCCAAATGACCGCTATGACATGCTTTATCTGCGCAACTACGCGACCCTGAATGTCAAGGATCAGCTGGCCCGCATCAAGGGCGTCGGGCAGGTCGGTCTGTTCGGGTCGGGTGACTACGCGATGCGCATCTGGCTTAATCCGGACAAGGTTGCCGAACGCGGCCTGACCGCGGGCGATGTTGTTTCAGCCATTCAAAGCCAGAACGTGCAGGTCGCGGCGGGTACGATTGGCGGCGCACCGTATGATACTGGTGTGCAGTTCCAGTTGCCGATCAATGTTCACGGGCGCCTCGAAACGCCCGAGGAATTTGCCGAAATCATCATCAATCGTGACGAAGACGGCACTGTAACCCGTCTTGGCGATGTCGCCCGGGTCGAGCTGGAGGCACAGCAATACGCCCTGCGTTCCCTGCTTGATAACAAATCGGCCGTCGCCCTTCCGATCTTTGCATCGCCGGGGTCCAACGCGCTTGAAATTTCAAGCAACGTTCGCGCAACCATGGCGGAGCTTAAGGAAAACTTCCCCGAAGGTCTTGAATACAGCATCGTTTACGATCCGACCGTCTTTGTTCGAAGCTCGATCAAGTCGGTGATCAAAACCCTGCTCGAAGCTGTTGCCCTTGTTGTTGTAGTGGTGACAATCTTCCTGCAGACATGGCGTGCCTCGATTATTCCGCTGCTGGCCGTGCCGGTGTCGATTATCGGGACATTTGCCCTGATGCTGTTGCTGGGATTCTCGATCAACGTGCTGTCGTTGTTCGGGCTCATTCTGGCAATCGGGATCGTGGTCGATGATGCCATCGTGGTGGTCGAAAACGTCGAACGTAATATCGAACGTGGTCTTTCGCCGCGCGATGCGACCGTGGCCGCGATGCGCGAAGTCACCGGGCCGATCATTGCGACCTCGCTTGTGATCACCGGCGTCTTCGTTCCGATTGCCTTCATCAGCGGCCTGACCGGGCAGTTCTATCAGCAGTTCGCCCTGACGATCGCCATTGCAACGATCATTTCAACCATCAACTCCCTGACGCTCAGCCCGGCTCTGTCGGCACTTCTGCTGAAAGGGCATGACGCACCGAAAGACTGGCTGACCCGCGCCATGGACTTTGTCTTTGGCTGGTTCTTCCGCTGGTTCAACCGGTTCTTCAACCGCAGTACGGAACTGTATGGCGGGGGTGTCAAACGGTTGCTGGGGATGAAAACCATCATGATGGCGGTTTATGCCGGATTGCTGGTTCTGACCTGGCAGGGTTTCCAGATTTTGCCATCCGGCTTCATTCCGTTGCAGGACAAACAATATCTGGTCAGCTTTGCACAATTGCCGCAGGGCGCGACACTGGACCGTACCGAAGAAGTCATTCGCGAAATGTCTGAAATCGCATTGGCGGAACCCGGTGTCGAAAGTGCCGTGTCCTTCCCCGGCCTGTCGATCAACGGCTTTGTGAATAGCTCAAGTGCCGGCATCGTCTTCGTGACCTTGACCGACTTTGCCGAACGCAAATCCGATGATCTGTCGGGGCTGGCGATTGCCGGAAAGCTGCAACAGAAATATGCCGCACTTGACGAGGCCTTCGTTGCCATCTTCCCGCCACCCCCGGTTCAGGGTCTTGGCACGGTGGGCGGTTTCAAACTGCAGGTGCAGGATCGCAGCGACCAGGGATATCGTGCGCTTGATGACGCCATGAAACAGGTACTGGCCAAGGCATGGGCAGCACCTGAACTGACCGGTGTGTTCTCAAGCTACAATATCAACGTCCCGCAATTGCAGGCCAATCTTGACCGTACAAAGGTTCAGCAGCTCGGCATTCCGGTCGATGAAATCTTCCGGACCATGCAGATCTATCTGGGTTCGATGTATGTCAACGACTTCAACCAGTTCGGTCGTACCTATCAGGTGATCGCACAGGCGGACAAACCCTATCGGTCCAGTCCGGAAGACATCCTGCGTCTGCAAACGCGCAATGCGGATGGCGATATGGTTCCGCTTGGCAGTGTTCTTTCCGTATCCGAAACATTCGGTCCGGATACCGCCATGCGTTACAACGCCTTCCGTTCGGCTGATCTGAACGGCAACGCCGCACCGGGTTATTCCAGTGGCGAGGCCGAGGCCGCGATTACAAAAATCCTGGAAGAAACATTGCCACCGGGAATATCCTATGAATGGACCGACCTGACCTATCAGCAGATTCTGGCGGGTAACACGGCAATCTTCATCTTCCCGATTTGTATTCTGCTGGTCTTCCTTGTTCTGGCGGCCCAGTACGAAAGCCTGACCTTGCCGCTGGCGGTCATCCTGATCGTCCCGATGAGTACGCTTTCGGCTGCCTTTGGTGTCTATCTGTTTGGGGGTGACAACAACATCTTCACCCAGATCAGTCTGTTCGTTCTGGCCGGACTGGCATCAAAGAACGCCATCCTGATTGTCGAGTTTGCCCGCGAACTTGAACATCAGGGCCGGACAACCGTTCAGGCGGCAATCGAAGCCAGCCGCCTGCGCCTGCGACCGATCCTGATGACGTCGCTTGCTTTCATCATGGGCGTTGTCCCGCTGGTGATTTCAAGCGGTGCGGGTTCCGAAATGCGCCAGGCCATCGGCATCGCCGTCTTCTCGGGGATGCTGGGTGTGACCATCTTCGGTCTGATCCTGACACCGGTGTTCTACGTGCTGGTGCGCAAGATGGGCCGACGCAACGAGGTTCGTTCACTTGATGGGGCTGACGCGCAGCAGCCCGCGGAGTAACGAAAACCGTTGCATAACAGCCGGACCATAAAGTTCCCCCGACCCCGTGGTCCGGCTGTTTTCTTTTCTTTCCTGTGACGTTGATCTCATCAAATTCCGGTCGTGCTTGCCTTGGCGTAACTTCTCCCTATCTTCTGGCCGGAGTATTCGTCAAAGGAAGTGTCGACCATGAATTATGTGCGTACAGGTTTGCTGCTGGCCGGTTTGACTGCACTGTTTGGTGTGGTTGGCATGATGATCGGTGGACAGCAGGGCATGATCATCGCATTGCTGTTTGCCGCGGCGATGAATGTGTTTGCCTATTGGAATGCGGATTCCATGCTTTTGCGCATGCGTGGTGCAAAACAGGTGGATGACCGCACGGCACCCGAACTGGTATCGATGGTGCGCGAACTGGCGCAGAATGCCGGGCTGCCGATGCCCAAGGTCTATGTGATCGATAATCCCCAGCCCAATGCATTCGCCACCGGGCGCAATCCCGAAAATGCAGCCGTCGCCGCCACCAGCGGCCTGATGCAGTTGCTCGATCGCAACGAGATTGCCGGTGTGATGGCCCATGAACTGGCCCATATCAAAAACCGCGATACCCTGACCATGACCATCACCGCCACCATCGCCGGGGCGATTTCTGCCTTGGCGAACTTTGCCATGTTTGCCGGGATGTTCGGTGGTGGTCGCAATGACAACAACAATCCGCTGGGCGGGGTGGGGATGATCCTTGTTGCCATTCTGGCACCGCTTGGCGCGATGCTGGTGCAAATGGCAATCTCGCGTACCCGCGAATATGAGGCCGACAAGATCGGGGCGGAAATCTGCCGCCATCCGATGTGGCTGGCATCAGCGCTGAACAAACTCGACAAGGGTGTTCGGACCATTCCCAATATGGATGCCGAACGCAATCCTGCGACCGCGCATATGTATATCGCCAACCCGCTTTCGGGCAAAGGCGTGGACAACCTGTTTTCAACCCATCCGAGCATGTCCAACCGTATCGCCAAATTGCGCGAAATGGCCGGCGCGCCACAATCGGGAACGACAGCGCCGACAAAATCCGGCCCGTGGTCCGGCTCGGCAAAGGAACGCCGGGTACGTCGCCGTCCCTGGAATTAATCTAAGTTACTAAAATCCGGGGTCATTTTCCGACCGGTCCCTATACGTAACGGGCCTCTTTATCCTTCTGTATGGTGTGAAATGGGGCGGCGTATTATTGACGCCGCCGCCGCCACAAGTGATTATATCACAATCATCTAAGTCAACCTCCGGCCACGGATGACGAAGGACGTTTGAGAAGGGGATAAATGGCGGGCTTCTGGTCCATGGTGGGGCTTGTTTTCAAGTCCATCTTTACAACCGGGGAAATGGTTGAAGACGGTTCTGCTCCGGCCGATATGCCGGGGGACCGTGTTGAGCCATGCCTGTATGCCATTGCACATTTTGTTCCCGAAGATCCGTCCGGAACGCCTTTGCCCGATCAGGCCGGTGACTGGCTGAAACGAACCCTTTCCGATATTCCTGATACCGCTGCATTGATGCTGGGTCGGCATGTCGCAATCAATACCGATATTGCGGATGCCTTTCAGGCCGTGCGCGAAGCCCATGCCGGTGTGTTAAACTTGGCCCGGCGTCAGGATGCCACGGCGGTATTCTGGGGGCAGACCAATCCGGATACCGGCGGGCTTGATGTTCATTTCAGCAACGATTTGCTGGCCTCCCCGCTTTATGAATTGCTGCTGCCGCTTGTTCATTCCTTTCGTCAGCCGCAGCACAAGGATACGGCTGCTGCCCTGCATATCCTGCTGACCTGTGAATTGCTGGCGCGCGCGCGCGGCCATGATCAGCGCGCCCTGCAGGTGGCACGTCTGACATCCCACCTCGCAGACCTTCAGGAACGGATCAATAACGGCGAAAGCTTTGATGATGTCGGGCAGGGGGTGGCAACCGCCTATGCCTTTGGTGCCGTCATGCTGGCTGAAACCGGCGAACGCAGCTATTGCGTCAGCGCCATTCGCGCAATCGAACCAATCGTCCGTGAATTCCTGACCATGGCGGCAGAACCGCCAAAAGAAGTCAAAAAGGCCAAGCAGCCAGCCGGTCTTTTGCATGAACGCGTCACCCAGCAACAGGCCGTCGAAACCGTTGCCAAAACCGAAGACATGCTGCGCGGGATCGGTGATCTGTCCCTGATAAATCCTGAACGTTCAGCAGTTCTGGCGCTGTATGGCACGCTTTTGAACTGGTCTATGGTCAGCAACATGAACGCGCGTTCGGGTGCGACGGCGATTGGCCTGTGGAAGCTTCTGGAACGTCGCTTTGAACTGATGGCCGGTACGCCCGTTTCCCGCGCAATTGCCATTGGCAAACTGGGCGAGGCCATGATGATCCACGCCAAGGAAACCGAAGATATCGAAATGGCGCAAACCGCCAGCGGCCATTATCGTCGGGCGCTGGGACTGGTAAATGCAAAGGCGCACACGGTGTTATATGCGCAGATTGCTTATGGCCTGGCCGAATCCGTTGTCGCCCAGTCCTCTATCGGCAGCATCGGCGTCCCCGCCGAACAGGTGATCCCCGTTTTTCAGGCCGCACTCAAGTTTTGCTCCAGACGGGATCATCCCTACCTCTGGGGGCGGGCCATGTTTGCGCTTGGCAGTGTCCAGTTTTCGACCGGTGCCGCGGAAAAGGATATCAAGCTGATATCCCAGGCACGGATGAATTTCTCGCAGGCCTACGAGGCATTTGACGAGGCGGCTGCGCGTGGTGCGGCACGTGCTGCTTCGGGCAGCTTTACACGTGCCGAAAACATGCTGCACCAACTCGCTCAGCGCCAATCGGTGATTGATGCAACCGGTGGCACCAGCGAAGCCAAGGCGTCGTAATCCGGTTCCTGTCACGTTCCAAACAGGCAAAAGAAAACCCCGCAGCCTTTCGGATGCGGGGTTTTCCGACTGCGAATGCCGGGATCAGTTCTATTCGCGATTACCGAAGAACTGAAGCAGCATTACGAACAGGTTCACGAAGTCCAGATAGAGCTGCAGGGCGCCAAAGATGGCTTTTTTGCCTGCGGTCGCCTGATCATCGTGCGCATGATAGCTTTCCTTGATCCGCTGGGTGTCATAGGCGGTCAGACCGGTAAAGATCAGAACGCCAGCACCAGAGATCACGAACTGAAGCATCGTGCTGCCAAGGAAGATGTTCACGACACTGGCCAGGATAATCCCGATCAGGCCCATGAACAGGAAGCTTCCCCAACCCGACAGGTCTTTCTTCGTCGTGTAGCCATAAAGGCTCATCGCGGCAAAGGTGCCTGCGGTGATGAAGAAGGTCCGCGCGATGCTTTCACCCGTGTACACGAGGAAGATCGACGACAGCGACAGACCCATCAGAGCCGCATAAATCCAGAATGTGGTCTGTGCAGCACCAAAGCTCATCTTGTGGATGCGGAAGCTCAGGAACAGGACGAGGCCGATCGGGGCCAGCATCACGATCCAGTGCAAGCCGGTTCCGAAAATCGCCTGCATCAGGGTAGGGCTGGTCGACACAGCCATCGCGACGATACCGGTCAGGGCAAGTGCGGATGCCATATAGTTGTAGACACGCAGCATATAGGCGCGGAGACCTTCATCAATCTCGGCCGCCGACCGGCCAACCGAGACGTCATAGCCGCGTTGACGCGTTTCAAAAGCCATTGAAATCCCTCTTTGATCCATAACGGGCAGAATGTTCATAGAACTCTGCGATGCTGAAAATATGGCAGGATTTCCGTGAAAAGCAACGGTTTGGCCGATGACCTTTCGTTTCGGACTGACGATATTGTGATCTTGTTCACTTGGCTGCGCGGGATGTGCTCTCGCGACTTTCTGGTCAATTCGGCCTATAATCACGTATCAGGTTTCACGAACCGTGCTTTTCTGCCGGTTGTGATTACGGATTGATCGGGCATGCGAAAAAAGTTTTTCGATATCAATGATATGTCAGAAAACCCGGATCGGTCTTTACCGGTGACTTTGCTGCGACTTGTTGCTGGATTGCTGGTTGCCTGCATCGTTCTGCTTGTCACCCTGTCGGCGGCATCTGCCCAGAATCCCAATTTTGTCGCATCGAAAAAGGCCAACGAGATACCGGTTTTCAACGCGGTTTATCCCGAAGATGAATTTTGCGCGACAACCGGCGTGGGCGGACTTTGTGCCGCCATGCCCGTCGACGTGCCCGAATTCGATGCCAATTTCATCTATCGCTTCGTCGCTTACGAGGCACAGCGTCCTTTTGACCGCTTTTCATGGCAATCCTTTGTTTCGCTGCTATGGCCCCATGATAATGCGGGTGCGCCGATTGCGACCGGATATCGCCAACCCGATGCGGGGCATGGGCTTTGGGAAAGTTATGCCACCAAGAATGATGTGTTTGGCGATGTCGCAAAGGCCAATGCCTCTTGCCGCGCCGGGTTGCCTGATGGACATCTGTTACTGTCGGCATTTATCCAGTCATCGGGCGATATCCTGATTGATCAGGCGGGTAATTTCATCCTGTATGACACGCGGATCAATGACGTTGCGGCTGATTATATCCGCTGGAATGGTCTTGGGACGGCGCAGGGTCGTCTGACCTTTGCCCAAAGCGGCCAGTCGGTGGAATTTCCGATGCTGACCCTGTCAGCCGGCGGAAAGGTTGCCGATAATTCGGAATTGCTCGCCAGCGACAAGACCTGGCTGACACCCGGTGCGCAACTGACGAAATTTGCATGGCGGATCATTACCAGCCCCGCGGATCAGGATCGTTACTATACCCGTCCGGCCCGGATTGCACTTGCTGCCGATGATACGCTTGATGGCACCGCGAGATGCCTTGATGTCACGGTCGGACTGGTCGGGTTGCATATTGTCCAGCGGGTCAAAAGCGGTAACGGTGATCGCTGGATCTGGTCAAGCTTCGAACATGCCGACAATGCACCGTTGGCCGACAATGCCCGGCGTCCCAACAGCATCATCGCCAACGATCTTTTCCCCGATGGCTGTCTGGCACCCGAAAAAACCGACCGCGATTACATCTTCTTTGGCGGGGGTGAGCTGGAAGGTAAAACGGATCGCGTAGCAAACGGGATCATCAGGTCCGATCTGCGCTGGGCCGATCAGCCGCCCTATGCCCGTGACACCGATGGGAACAGGGTTGCTGCCCCCGATATTGTCCGATGCTGGCGGCTGTTTTCCGGCACGGCCGAAGCCAATTTTGTCTGGCAGCGCAAACTCGAAGGCAGTGTCTTGCAGAACTATTTTCTGCTCGGAACGCAATGGATCGGTAATGGCGGCGGTGCCCCGTTTGGTGTTGGGGAAATTCCGCGTTTTCTGACCAATACCGCGCTCGAAAGCTTTATCCAGCATCAGGCGGATGGCACCTGCCTTGGCTGTCATGCCACGGCCTTTACCGATGCTGGCCAACCGGCCAATTTTACCTTCCTGCTTGATCCGGCGCGCTAGAGCCCTTTCCGTTTAGATTGAACCGTTCGGTATGACACCGGGCTGTGCCTGATGGCGCATGACAAAATGGTTCATATTTGCGGATGCATCGACTAGCATGTCGCCGACCAAAACGTCGTGAAATCAAAAAATCAAAAAGACGTGGCGGATACAGGGAGGAAACATGCTGCCGGTTCGTGCGGATTACGCGTCGGTGCGTTCGGATTTTGTCTGGAACGTACCCACCCATTTCAACATTGGTGTCGATGTTTGCGACAAGTGGGCAGACGATCCGGATCGTCTTGCGCTGATGTATCGCAGGCGCGATGGTTCACGCCGCGATTACAGCTTTGCGCAGCTCAAACGCCTGTCGAACCGTTTCGCCAATGTCATGCGCCGTCACGGCATCCGGCGCGGGGATCGGGTCGGCATCCTGTTGCCACAAAGCCCCGAAACCGCCGTTGCCCATATCGCGACCTATAAAATGGGCGGCATTGCCGTGCCGCTTTTTACCCTGTTCGGGGTCGAGGCCCTTGAATACCGGCTTGGCAACTGTGCCGCCAAGGCACTGGTGACCGATCGGGAAGGGGCACGCAAGATTGCTGAAATCCGTGATCTGCTTCCGGCCCTTGAATATGTCTATGTCATTGATGGCGCGCCTGAAGGCTGTTTTGATTTCAAGGCACTCTCGGCCGAGGCCAGCGACGATTTCGAACCGGTCAAGACGCGTGCTGATGAACCGGCCCTGATCATTTATACATCCGGCACCACCGGGCAGCCAAAGGGCGCGCTGCATGCCCATCGTGTGTTGCTGGGTCATTTGCCCGGTGTCGAAATGTCGCATGATTTCTTTCCGCAGGACGGCGATGTCATGTGGACCCCGGCCGACTGGGCATGGATCGGCGGGTTGCTGGATGTCCTGCTGCCGGCCTGGCATCACGGCAAGCCGGTCGTGGCCCATCGTTTTGAAAAATTCAGTGCCGAGGCCGCCTTTGGCCTGATTGCCGAATATGGCGTGCGCAATACCTTCCTGCCGCCAACCGCGCTTAAGATGATGCGCGCCGCCGGGGATGATGTGGCGGCAAAGTTCAAATGTAATATCCGCTCCATCGCAAGCGGCGGTGAAACATTGGGCGCGGAACTTCTTGATTGGGGGCGTCGGGTGTTTGGCGTCACCATCAACGAGTTCTATGGCCAGACCGAATGCAACATGGTGGTCAGTTCCTGTCAGTCGATCATGGAACCCAAACCCGGCGTCATGGGCCGCCCCGTGCCGGGGCATGATGTTGCGGTGATCGATATGGCGGGCAATGTGCTGCCTGCCGGGGAAATGGGCCGGATTGCGGTTCGGTCACCCGATCCGGTGATGTTTCTGGAATATTGGCGCAACCCCGAAGCCACCCGCGATAAATTCATCGGCGAATGGCTTCTGACCGGCGATATGGGCGAACTTGACGCGGATGGCTATATCCGCTTTGTCGGGCGCGATGATGATCTGATCAGTTCGGCGGGTTATCGCATCGGCCCGGGCGAGATCGAGGATTGCCTGATCGGTCATCCCGCCGTGCGTATGGCCGGTGTGATCGGCAAGCCCGACGAACAGCGCGGCCAGATCGTCAAGGCCTTCGTCGTGCTGGCCGATGGCTTTGCCCAAAGTCCGGAGCTTGAGGCCGATATCCGTGATTTCGTCAAAACCCGTCTGGCAGCACACGAATATCCGCGTGAAATCGCCTTCATAGAACAATTGCCAATGACGACAACCGGCAAGGTCGTCCGCCGTGCCCTTCGCGATCTGGCATAGTTCCGGCCGATACCAAATCAAAATGAAAAGGGCCGGTCTGTGATGGACCGGCCCTTTTTGGTGTTATGTCCTGCCCGCTACTCGTTGCGCAAAAGCGGTGCCGCAGGGCTGCGTAACGCCTGCCACGTTCCGATAAAGCCCGCCGACAGGGTCGCAAACAGACCAATCGCAATCGGACCAAAGATCGTCATCGGAAGGAACGTCCATGATGCTTCCATGATCAGCACCAGAACCGACCATGCCGCAAGACTGCCAAACAGGGCGGCAATCACCCCGGTCGCAAGGCCCAAAATCCCGTATTCCAGCGCATAGGCATAAAGGATATTGCCGCGTGTCGCCCCAAGGGTCTTGAGAACAACCGCATCATAAATCCGTTTGCGCCGTCCGGCGGCGACTGCGCCTGCAAGGACCAGAACACCGGCGACAATCGCGATTGAACTGGTCGCGTTAAGTGCGATTCCTATTCCGGCCAGAATGGCATTGGCGGCTTCAAGCGCCTCGCGCACCCGGATGGCTGACACATTGGGGAAATCCATGCCGATCATGCGATCAACCGGTTCTTCCATCTCGCGCGGCATATGCGCCGTCGCAATCAGGCTATAGGGTGCCTTGTCGATCAGGCCCGGCGAAAACACCATGGCGAAATTCATCCGAAGGCTTTGCCATTCGATTTCACGCCAGTTGGCAATCTCGGCGGTAATATCCCGGCCCAGCACATTGACGGTCAATGTGTCACCGGGCTCCAGCGAAAATGCCTCGCCAATATCGCGCGAGATGGAAACAAGCGGCTTGGCGGCATCGTCATAATCGGCTGGCCACCATTCCCCGCGCACGATCTGGGTTTCCGGCGGCGGGCTTGCGGCAAAGGTCAGACCACGGTCACCGCGCAGGAACCAGCGATCATCCCCCGGACCAACATCATTGGCATCGACCCCGTCAATCGCAACCACGCGCCCGCGCAGCATCGGTGTTTGTTCGATATCCGAAACGTTATCTTTTTCAAGAAGTTGCGTTTTGAACTGATCCATCTGATCAGGCTGGATATCAAGGAAGAAAAACGCCGGGGCGGAGTCCGGCAAATTCTCGTTGATCTCGTGATCAAGGTTGCCTTCGATCCCCGAAATCGTCACCAGCAGCGTCAGACCAAGCCCAAGCGACAGCGCAACCGGCACCGTGCTCGCACCCGGCCGGTGCAGGTTCGCCAGCGCCAGTCGGCTAAAGGCATTCCGCCCGCCGGTCATCCGTTTTGAAAGCGATACAATTGCCTTGCCTGCCGCGGCAAAAACCGCAATCGCCAGAAGCGACCCGGCGATAAAGCCAAGCGCGATCTCGCGATCTGTTGCGGTAAACACCGTAAGCAGAAGCAACAGGATAAGCGGAATACCAACATAGGGCAGGTCACGCTTGCGAAGCGCACTGCCATTCATTAATCCCGCACTGGCCCGGAAAAGCCGGGCTGCCGGAATTTCACGTGCGCGCAAAAGCGACGGCATGGCAAAGACCAGTGTGGTCAGAACGCCAAACGCCGTCGCAATCAGAAGCGACGGCAATGCCGGGCCCAATGTCACATCAATCGGCAAACGCCCCGCCAGAAGTGGTGCGATGATCGCCGGTGTGACCGCCCCTATCAGAAGCCCGATACCAATCCCGACAAGTGACAGCATCAGGATTTGCAGGAAGTAAATCCGCAACACCAGCCCATGCGATGCCCCGATGGATTTAAGCGTCGCGATGACGGATGTTTTGCTTTCGATATGGCTGCGCACCGCATTGGCAACCCCAATCCCGCCGACCAGCAGGGCCGAAAGCCCCACCAGTGTCAGAAACAGCGTCAGCCGCTCAATAAACCGCCGCAGGCCCGGATTGGCATCCGATACATCGCGCACGCGCCATCCGGCATCCTCGAACTGTGCATCAAGCCGGTCGCGAAACACCTTTGGCGTTTCCGCGTCATTCAGATCCAAAGCGTAATAATAATTGATCAGGCTGCCCGGCTGCACCAGCCCGGTATCCGCAAGGGCATCCATCGACACCATCAAACGCGGGCCGAAATTGAAAAAGCCAACCGCCTTGTCGGGTTCGGTTGCGATCACGCCGCGCACCTGGATATTGATATCGCCAAGGCGCACCGTATCACCGACATTGATCTTAAGCCGCTCCAGAAGCCCGGCCTCGGCAACACCGCCCCAGACACCGTCCTTTTTAGAAAGGGCACCGTCAAACGGAATACCGTCGGCAAGTTCCATCTCGCCAAACAGGGGATAGACATCATCAACCGCCTTAAGCTCGACCAGCCTGCGCTGCTCCGGCCCATAGGCGGTGGCGCGCATGGTCGCAAGCTCGCCCATGCGTTCGGTATTCTCCGAAAGCCAGGTCTGCTGTTCCTCGCTTGCGGGCATATGCACAAGGCGAAGCTCGACATCCCCGCCCAGAAGGGCCCGGCCATCGCGCTCAAGCGCATTTAAAACGGATTCCGAAACGTTTCCGACCGCGGCGATTGATCCGACGCCAAGTGCCAGACAGGCCAGAAAAATGCGAAAGCCGGAAAACCCGCCGCGCAATTCCCGTCGGCAGACCCGCCAGGCAATCGACCACAGCTTTTCCGTCCCGTTGGTGGATTGGGAAATACTGCTCATGCCCCGGTATCCTGTTGCGTAACGATTTCCCCGTCGCGCAGCATGATCGACCGGTCGCACCGCGATGCCAGCCCCGGATCATGCGTAATCAAAAGCAAAGTCGAACCCTTGCGTTTCGCCAGATCAAACAGCAATTCGATAATCGTTTCGCCCGTGGCCCCGTCAAGGTTGCCGGTCGGCTCATCCGCCAGAAGCAGTTCCGGGTCGGTCGCAAGCGCACGCGCGAGTGCCACGCGCTGCTGCTCGCCACCACTCAACTGCCCCGGATAATGCCCGATGCGATGACCAAGCCCGACGGCCTTAAGCTCCGCCTCGGCGCGTTCAAACGCATCCTTGCGTCCGGCAAACTCCATCGGAAGGGCGACGTTTTCAAGGGCTGTCATGGTCGGCACAAGGTGAAAGTCCTGAAACACGATGCCGACATGATGGCGGCGATAAAGTGCCAGACCATCTTCATCAAGCTTGCGCAAATCCTCGCCACAGATATTGATCGTGCCCTCCTGCGCCTGTTCCAGCCCGGCAATCACCATCAAAAGCGACGTTTTGCCCGATCCGGACGGCCCGACAAGGCTGACACGTTCGCCGGCATCAATCTGGATATCGACCCCTTTAAGGATATCAACAATCCCCGCCGGTCCCTTAAGGCTCAGCTTAAGCCCGGAAACATCGACGGTACGCTGACGCCCGGCCTCGGTCGTGGCCGTGTTTTTATCCGCGATAGTGGCAGTTTCGGTAACACTCATTACAGGTCCAATCGGGCTAAGGCATTGCAAGGTTAAGGAAACGGGTTAAATAACTGTACGGAATTTAGTATCGGCGGTTCAAACTTGTTTATACCAAGGGAGCCAATAGGTAACCAATGAGTGACCAGCAGGTAACCAACGGGTAACCGTCCGTGCAGGATGACAAAACATAAGGTGAGATTTGTGGCATATACGCTGTTCGGGCAAGACCCGGCTGTTAACCAGTTCACTTTCAAACAAAAAACCGGACTTTTGGGTGGGCTTTCCCGCCGGTTGTTCCGCTGTGCCGGTATGGCTTTTGGCATTCTGATTGGCGCGATGAGCCTGTTTGGCATCCATGATGCCCAGGCGGCCGACAATGCGGCAAACACTGCTTCGGGCAATGCCCCGCAAACCCTGATGCTTTATGGCGACAGCCTGATGGCGGGTTACGGCCTCTCGCACGAGGATGGCTTTGCCCCTAGGCTTGAAGCTGCCCTTCGCGATGCCGGGCACAACGTCAAGGTTATCAACAGTTCGGTTTCCGGCGATACGACGGCGGCGGGTCTTTCGCGCCTTGAATGGGCGCTGGTCGATGATCCCGATGTGGTCTTGCTTGAACTGGGTGCCAATGACGCGCTACGCGGGGTCGAACCGTCCCAGACCCGCGAAAACCTTGATGAAATCATTGGAAAACTGCGCGATCGCGATGTTGCCGTTCTGCTGGCCGGAATGATGGCACCACCCAATATGGGCAAGGAATACGGGGCTGAATTCAATGAAATCTACCCCGAACTGGCCGCAGAATATCAGCTCGCCTTCTATCCCTTCTTCCTTGATGGGGTCGCCGCCGATTCCAGCCTTAATCAGGATGACGGCATCCATCCCAATGCCGATGGGGTCAAGGTGATAGTTGAACGCATCCTGCCGCAGGTGATTAACGTGCTGGAAGCCGATTCCTGATTTTCCCGAACATCTGACGATCCAAAGGCTGTGACGCCCGTCACAGCCTTTGTTGTTTTTGGGCGGATTTCTGAAAAACCGTTTAATAACAATGTGGTAAAGGGTGTCAAAATGCACCCGGACGGGCGTGGAACCGCCCCGCAGGCACGGCAATTTCGTCGAAATCCAACCAAAAAACTACATTCGTAGATAGAATTAGGAAACAAACCGAAACGATGCTGTCGCCATAGCCGTGATCAATTGCGATGAAACTGAAAATTCGAATTTAATCAAATTAAATCAATTGTTTAAGGTGTTGCGGACGCGGTTTCAAAATCATCAAAACGGACCCGAAAACGGGCAAAAACCGCTCAAAACACCTGATCAGGTGTGAAATTAACACACCATTTACTTTCGGTTATGTTTCGAATATTGCCACTTGCAACTGCATTTGTAGGTAACACGCTTTGGCGTGACCACGACGCAGCAGGCCGGCACACCGGATGGATGAAAATGCCGGAAGCCCACCCAACTGCAAGGCACTTCCGGAAATTCAGAATAGTCATTTTATAACAATGAATTAGCCGAAAATTGCCACGTTCCCTTGTGCCCGAAAGGCCGTCGCGGATTTTTGCTGTTGAAACACCAAAGATGCGCCCGGCGAATTTCTGCCAAAACCAAAAATATCATTTAATATCAGTGCATTATATTGGATCATTTTCTCGAAACATCAAACAGAAACCGCCGATTTTCCCTGTGGATGAATCGGAAGCGATTCAATTTTGCCTACAAACGCAGTTGCAGGCCGAGTCCCCGACCGCTACACTTTGCCTCAACAGGCAGTTTCACGAACGGCAATATCTGAAAGCGTGATCTAACAGGCTGATTTTACAGCTGAAAATAGGGCAGGGGGCGATAAGGGGGTGATGGCAACACAATCCGTCAAACAATCCTATACCATTCCGTGTTCATCGGTTTTCCGTGATGCCGTTCTGGCGCTGGCGACCAAGCGCGGTGTGAATGCCGCCGATCTGGCGCGTTCCGTCATGCTGATTGTGCCCCAGGGCGCGATTGAGGATTACGAGGATCCGGGTGATCCGCCCCCCGGTGACCGTGAAACCATCGTCCTGAAATCCGGCCCCGCCGAAGGCCGCCCCTGGCGGCGCAAACCAAGGCTGCAATTGCGTTTGCCACCGGGGCATTCGATCATCGCGGTGCGCAAGGCGCTCAATATGGCGCTTCATTTTGACAAGGGCGAGGTCAAGATGCGCGTTGAAAAGGCCGATATCCTTGCCGCCGAACGCAAGGCCCTTGAAGAAGCCCACGCGATGAAAAAGCGGCAGCACGAGCCACCGGTCGAACTTCTGCAATCGCGCGAGGAACTCGAACGTTTGCGCGCCATCGTCGATAATCTGGCGTTCGAGCCGCTTGATCGCGGGGTCACGACCTTTAACGAAGCCCTGCATGTCATGGGCTTTGCGCCCAATGCCCGGCCCGACATAAAGTCGATCCGCGCCAAATATCGCGTTCTGGCCGCCATTCACCATCCCGACAGCAATTATGGATCGCATCAACGCATGACGCAGCTTAATGCCGCCATGGACCTGTTGCGCCGACATATTGCCTGACGGGTTACAGGCTTTACCAAAGCGGGAATGAAATCTTTAGTCCGCCCATTGTGAATGGCCCACCCGAATGCTTAGATAGAGCTTGGATAACCACAAGACCAAGAAAACGGACCGCCACATCATCAGGCAGGTTTTCAAAAAGCGGGAGAATGCATGACGGCTGAATTTCATGCGGCACATGCCAGCGGGGAAAATTGGGCAGCAGTCGCCACCGAACTGGCCGATCAATTGCAAACACAGCCATTGCCGCAACAGGCACTGGCTTTTTTATATGTGTCCGAGGCACTGGCCGCCGATCTAGGCAGCATCCTGACTTTCCTGCGTTCCCGCCTGTCGCTTGAACACTGGGTTGGCACCGTCGGGATTGGCGTCTGCGGATCAGGCCGCGCCTATTTCGGCGTTCCGGCGGCCTCCGTCATGGTCGCCCAGATCGACCCCGACGATTTCCATATTTTCGAACCGCTTAAAACCGATGCCGATCTTGACGCGCCGGAACTGCAGCGCGCGATTGATCGCCTGCAACCGATCTTTGGTCTTGTCCATGGCGATCCGGCGGCCCCGGAAAGTCTCGCAACACTGTCCGAACTGGCACGCATGGGCTCAACCTATCTGGTGGGCGGTATTGCATCGGGCGAACGTGGTGCCCCGCAAATTGCCGACAGGGTCGTCAATGGCGGCCTGTCGGGCGTTCTGTTTGCCGGCAAAACAATGGTGCAGGTCGGCATCAGTCAGGCCTGCACGCCGGTCGGGCCGGTGCATCGCGTGACCGAGGGACGCGAGGGAATCATTGCCACCCTTGATGACCGTCCGGCACTCGACGTTTTCAAATCGGAAATGGAAGCCGACGGCAGCGAGCATTCCATCGCCTCGGGCCGCTATCACGTCGCCCTGATGGTGCCGGGGTCGGACACCGGCGATTTTGTTGTCCGCAACCTGATGGGGGTCGATCCGCACAACAATCTGATGGCCATCAGTGGCGATGTGCAGGTGGGCGATACCATCCGTTTTGTCCGGCGTGACGGTGTTGCCGCCGAACAGGATCTGCGCCGCATGCTGGCTGATTTGCAAAAACGCCTGCCGGGCAAACCGCGTGGTGCGCTGTATTGCAGTTGTGTCGCCCGCGGGCCCCATCTGTTTGGCACCGAAAGCCGTGAAATGATGATCATCCGCGATGAAATCGGTGATCTGCCGCTCACCGGATTTTACGGCAGTGGCGAGGTCTGCAATGATCGCTTTTACAGCTATACCGGTGTTCTGACCCTGTTCATCTAGGGTCGAATGCGTCGAAAATTCATTGCAATTCCATGATGTTGCAAGAAAATTCGCGCTAAAAGCTTTCATCACTCCGCGACCGGGATATATTCATACCATTGAAAATAAAGTGCGCCCAATCAGGGCGCAAAAGGGGATTGATCTATGGAATATCGTCGATTGGGACGAACTGACATCAATGTCAGTGTCATTTGCCTGGGCACCATGACCTGGGGCCAGCAGAACAGCCAGGACGAAGCTTTCGAACAGCTTGACTACGCCACCAGTAACGAAATCAATTTCATCGATACCGCCGAAATGTATCCGGTTCCGGCGATGGAAGAAACCTTCACCAAAACCGAAACCATCATCGGCAACTGGCTTGAAAAACGCGGTCGCCGGGATGATCTGGTGATCGCCACCAAGATTGTCGGCCCGGCCGAACGTTTTCCCTATGTCCGCGGTGGCCCGCGCCTGACCCGTGCACAGATCAACGAGGCGATTGACGGTTCGCTCAAGCGCCTTAAAACCGACTATGTCGATATCTATCAGCTCCATTGGCCGGACCGGAATTCCAACTTCTTTGGCAAACTCGGTTACGTCCATGACGCGAACGAGGAATTCACCCCGATCGAGGAATCCCTCGAAGCCCTGCATGACCTCGTACAGGCGGGAAAAATCCGCCATATCGGGCTGTCGAACGAAGTCCCGTGGGGCTTGATGAAGTTCCTTGAACTGGCCGAGAAAAAAGGCTGGCCGCGCGTGGTTTCGGTGCAGAACCCCTATGGGCTTTTGAACCGCACCTATGAAGTCGGTCTGGCCGAATGCTCGATCCGCGAAGATGCCGGTCTTCTGGCGTATTCGCCGTTGGGCGGTGGGGCATTGTCGGGCAAATATATCGGCGGTGCGCGGCCCGAAGGCGCACGGACAACCATCTGGCCGCAATATTTCGGCCGTTACCTGACCGAAAATGGCATCAAGGCCACAATGGCCTATGTCAAACTTGCCAAGGATAACGGGCTTGATCCGGCACAGATGGCGCTGGCCTATGTCAATACCCGCCCGTTCCTGACCGCCAACATCATCGGCGCGACCAGCATGGAACAGCTCAAATCCAATATCGGCTCTGCCTATATTGAACTGTCCGACGACGTTCTGGCCGAGATCGAGAAAATCCAGACCACCTGGCCGAACCCTTGCCCGTAAGGCAGGTTCGAACCAGATTAGTCTGAAGCAGACCTAAAAAGGAGGCGGCGCATGTCCACACTGATTTCTGGCAAGGAAGCCAATCTTGGTCCCCTGTCCGTGCGCCGCGTCCTGCCACATCGGGATGTCCGGTCTGTCGGTCCGTTCGTGTTTTTTGATCGCATGGGACCGGCATCGTTCGATCCGGGGCAGGGTGTTGACGTTGCCCCGCATCCCCATATCGGCCTTGCCACCGTCACCTATCTTTTCGACGGTGCGATCCGCCATCATGACAGCCTTGGAAGTCTTCTGGAAATCCAGCCGGGCGATCTGAACTGGATGAGTGCCGGGCGCGGCATCACCCATTCCGAACGCGAAACCGATGCGGTGCGTAACAGCCATCATAAACTCGATGGCCTGCAATTGTGGGCAGCCCTCCCCGAAGACGAAGAAGAATCCGATCCGGAATTTTTCCATATCGCCGGGGATGACCTGCCGGTCATTGATGATGCCGGTTTGCATATGCGCCTGATCGCGGGCGAGGCATTTGGCAAAACCGCCCCGGTCCCGGTCAAGTCCAAGCTGTTTTATCTTGATGTCCGCATGGATGCAGGCGCGCAGCTTCTGCTGCCCGGTGAAAATCAGGAAGCCGCCCTTTATGTCGTTTCCGGCAGTCTGCGCATCGACGGTGACCTGTATGAACCGGAAAACTTCATTTATGTCCCGCCCGAAGAAATTCCCGATATCGTCGCCCAATCCGATTGCCGTGTGATGCTGCTCGGCGGATTGCCGGTCGGTTATCGCCATATCTGGTGGAACTTTGTTTCCAGTTCCAAGGAACGGATCGATAAGGCCAAGGCCGACTGGGCCGCGGGCCGTTTCCCGCAAATCCCGGGCGAGGATGACATCATCCCGCTTCCGGGCCGTTCGACCGGATAAATACCGGGCGGTCGTCCGCTTAACGATCAAATCCCCACCCGCCAGATTTCCGTGCGTGAGTTCCGAATATGCGTTTGTTTGTTGGCGTCGAAATACCGGCTGATATTGCCGACGACCTTTACCCGTTGGCGCGCGGGATCAGGGGGCTCGATGCCCAGACCCCGGAAAACATGCACATCACGCTGAAATTCATCGGCAATGTCGATCCCGGCCTTGCCAAAGAAATCGACACTGCCCTGTCAGACCTTCCGTTCGAACCGTTCGATCTTCGCGTGCAGGGCCTTGGCATCTTTGCCTCCGCCCGCAAACTGCGCATTTTCTGGGCCGGTGTCGCAGATCAACCCGCCTTGCACGCCTTGGCAAGCCGCGTGGAAAAGGCATTGCTGCGGCTTGAAGAATGCCCGGACATGGATATGCGCAAATTCACCCCGCACATCACTTTGGCCCGCAACCGCAATGCCGCCCGCGCGACCGTTGAACAGGCCGTTGCTGATCACCTCGACTTGTCAAGCAGGGCGTTCACCGTTGATCGGTTCTGTCTGTATGAAAGTCATTCAACAACAGACGGTCCGGAATTTCGGGTGGTGGCAGCGTATGATGGGATGGGTAATTAGAGGGGCGTAAATTCTCGTCCGCATTAAAAAATAAATCTGTCCCCCCGTTCTACTGCGCCGCGTCTTATCGTATTTTTGAAGGTTTAGAATTTTCCAGATATTTTCTCATGTGCAATGGCATTTCGTTTTCTATTATTTCATTGTATTTGTTTCTTATTTTTACTAATTCTCCAATTTCAAGCAAAGAAGGGTTATCTTCTAAGTATATTTAAACCTTTTTTTATGTGAGATATTTTATCATTATAGTTAATTTTAATAAAGCCATTCTTCTTTGCGCAAATGCTTTCAAATACACTGTAGGTTACTGGATATCCATTCTCATGACGGTGAGACTCTGATGTATCGATTATGATTCCAACATCAGAAGGATCAGCGTTATGTCCATAGTATATTTGTATATTTATTTTTCCTTTTTTGAAGTTGATAAAATATTCCCCATCTAGTGATGGTTCGTATCCATCATCTATTAACCATCTGGCTGGATGTAACAGGTCTGGTATATGTTCTAAAAAGGATGATTTTCTATTCATTTAATTAACTCATAGATAATAATGGATCGTATACATATCCATTTGAAGATAAATATCAAAAAAATAATTGTATAGCTTCAAGCGTTTAATTTGTCGTAGGTTGATTTATATGTTTGTGTATTCTTTACCCATGAGTGAAAATTTTTAAGTAAAAACTCCACTTGGTTTATTGCCGTTGGCGGTAGTTGTTTCTCTTTTTCTATAGTTTCATAGCATTTAATTATTATTCTTAACGAATATTCTGAATTATCGTGTGGTGGTGAAATGGTTATCTCAATTAAAGGTCTGTAGTATCTATCTCCTTCAAGTAAGATTTTCCACCCACCATCAGACATGAAAACAGCTTTAAAATCGGTGTTCGTCTTCATTTCGAAGCCAATAGAAGATAGGGGAGAAGTAATTTCTTTCAGAGTTTTTTCATATTCAGGAATCACGGTTTCACCATCATTGATGTACTGAGGCCATATTGGTAAACTTTGGATGTTAGATAATCGTAAAGACAGTAGCTTACTCTTCTCTGCGCACGGGCGAATTCCTCTAAACTCTCGTCCATTGTGGCGTGAACAGCATTTATATTCATCGTTGTTACATTATTTGTTGAATATGGCCAACCTGACCCGTCTTTGGGGTGCCGATCATTTCTAGTCCAGCACCTTCAAGAAAAGGGGCAATCACCTTTTCACAAACGCGATCCTCGGCACTGAACCTCTACCGGGCTGCACTGTTTCCTCCATGCCAACGACCACGGAAGCATGGCAGCTACAGCAGAGGGTACCCAAGCCCAAACAGGAAGTCCCGCAACTGAGGAAGCCCGAACTCCGCCAACCTCGCCAACAGACGGTCATCGGGTTCACGGCCTGCGCCATGGCGACTTCCGGCGATGCGGGACTTCCGGCACCGCTGGACAAATCTCGTGCCTCCACCAGCCACCAGACGCCCTGCAGACTCGCTGTCCGCTCCGGCCACTTCCGACAATGTCATGACTACGGAGCCCGGACAAACTTCGGGCCTCCAGCAACCCCGCCAACTGAGGCCCCACGGACCGCCCGGCGGCTCGTTGGTTGATCCGGCCACGGCGACAACCTGCCACCCCGACGTCCAGACAAACCTCGGGCCGCCGCCATCTTCACCAACAGACGGTCTTCGGGCGTATTGCCCCCAACCTGTCCACCACCGACGGGCCACAAATCACTGCCGCCACTGCTGCCATTGCTGCCTCTTTCGGCAAATTCGGGGTCGCTTCCCCGATAAGACGCACCTCTCCCGTCATGACAAACAAGCGTGTTCGAAACGTGTTAGAAGCGGTGCGGAACGCCGCCGTAATGGCTCCGCCACCCGCCGACGCATATCTTGTGGGCTACCCCGCCGCCCCGCCTCAATCTTTGTCCCTGCATCCTGATACCCTCTTTGATTCGGCCCCAAACGCAAAAACCCGCAGAGCCTGTAAGGCTTTGCGGGTTTCGGTCCGGGTGCATTTCTCCCGTTGACTTTACTTTTATGCCATAACTAAAAGAACAAATCAAGAACTTTTTCAGGAAATCTGAAAAAAGGAGGGGATATGCGCAGAAACCAAAGGCTCTGCGGAAGGTCTAAAGCGCCGTATGCATCCGGTATCCTGGCGCAAACACCAGCCGGGCGGAGGTAATGCCCTTTTCCCCCTCCCAGGTCGTGCGTTCGATCAGGAACAGCGGTTCATTCTTTTGGGTGCGCAGGATTTTGGCTTCGTTTTCGGATGCCAGCACAGCGGAAAATGAAATGTCGCCCTTGGTGTAGGGGGCATGAAGTACCAGCCATTCATTGGCACTGATTTTGGACAGATCAGCATCAACAATTTCCGGCGTGGCGGCGACCGAAACCCAGCGTTCTTCAAACATATAGGGTTTGCCATCCGCCAGATGCAGCGACGTGATATGCAGCATGTCGCTATCCGCGGTGACGCCCAGATTGGCGCAGATTTCCGGCGGCGGGCTGCGGCGTTCGCTTAACAGCAGGCCATAGGTATATTTCTGGCCGCGGCCCTCGATCTCAAGCCGTATGACCGGGATGTCAAGCCTTGCACGCCGCACCGGGTGGGCGGCGACACGGGTTCCGGCCTTGCGGCGGCGATCAAGGAAGCCCTCGGCGGCAAGTTCGCGGAGCGCCCGGTTGACGGTCGCACGTGCGCAGCCCAGTTCCTCGGCCAGTTCGACTTCCTTGGGGATCTGGTCGCCTGGTTTCCATTCACGGGTGTGAATGCGGCGCAGGACCTCGTCATGGACCGATTGCCAGTTTGTCAGTTCCGTGGTGGTGCTCACACCGCTTCCTTGAGTTGTTCCATCATCTTGCGATACCGGCCCGTGATCGTATCATGTGCGATATGGCGGCCCTCGGTCACGACATGGCGACCGGCCGACCAGACATCACGCACCATACGATCATCTCCGGCAAAGACATATGTATCGAGGATCGTATCGCCTGTCCGACCGATAAGGTCAACTGCCGCGCCATCAAGCGCCATCAGATCGGCCAGTGCGCCGACCTCGATCCGGCCGGCATCGCGGCCTGCGGCCTGTGCGCCACCCTTGGCAACCGCATCAAACAAACGGCGTGCGGTGGATTTTTCGGGGGTGGCAAGGGCAGCACGCGATTTATCGCGAAGACGCTGGCTGTATTCCAGTGTCCGGAGTTCTTCGGAAAGGGCGATACGGATATTGGAATCCGACCCGACACCAATGGTACCGCCCGCATTCAGGTAACGCACACCATCAAAGATACCGTCGCCAAGGCTGCTTTCGGTGATCGGGCAAAGTCCGGCAACCGCACCCGTTTTGGCGAGTCCAAGTGTTTCGTGTTCCTGCATCTGCGTGCAATGGATCAGGCACCAGTTTTCATCAACATCGGCATTTTCAAGCAGCCATTCGACCGGGCGCTTGCCCCAGGATGCCTCGACCTCCTCGACCTCGGCGACCTGTTCAGCCAGATGCATGTGAACCGGGCCGTCCTTTGACAGGCGCGTGGTGGTAATCAGATCCTCCCGCCCCACGGCACGCAGCGAATGGGGGGCAACCCCCATGCGGGTGTCGGACGGCAGGGATTTTAACGCCTTTTTGCTTTCCTCATACAGTTTGGCAAAGCGTTCCGGATCATTGCCAAACCGGATTTGTCCCGCGCCAAGCGGGCGTTTGTCGCAACCGCCGAACTGGTAATGCACCGGCAGAAGGGTAAGGCCGATACCGGTTATGTCTGCCGCCGCCGCAATGCGTTCGGCCATCTCGGCGATATTGTCATAGGGAACGCCGCCCGGTTGATGGTGCAGGTAATGGAACTCGGTATTGTTGGCGTAACCGGCTTCGAGCATTTCCATTTGCACAAAGGCCGCAATGTCCTGCACGTGATCCGGGGTGAGCTGATCCAGGAAGCGGAACATCAATTGCCGCCATGTCCAGAAGGTATCACGGGGATCGGGGCCGCGTCTTTCGGTCAGTCCGGCCATCGAACGCTGGAACGCGTGGCTATGCAGGTTTGATATCGCGGGCAAAAGCGTGCCAACACGGTTGCCAGTAGCAGGGGAATCGGCCTGAACCCTAGTGATTCTGCCGCTTTCATCGATCTCGATCAGAACGTTGTTTTCCCAACCCGAAGTCGTAAGTGCCTGATTTGCCCAGATAACCGTCATTGCCTATACCCGTCTTGACAGTGATATTATGTACGTACATATTATATTTAATAACAGACTTATCAAGGGTGAGCTTTACATGCTTTTGGGAAATGCGAAAATTGTCGCGATCGATAAAGCGCCGGGCAAAGATCAACTGTCATATTGCATGATTGATAATGGTGCCGTCGCGATCGAGGGCGAGAAAATCGTCTGGGTCGGCCATGCCGATGCCATCCCCGAAGACTATAAAGACAGCAAAAAATTCCCTTATCGTGACCTTGGCGGGCGGTTGGTCACACCGGCCCTGATTGATTGCCATACCCATGTCGTGCATGGCGGCAACCGTGCCGTTGAATTCGAAATGCGCCTGCAAGGCGCAAGCTACGAGGAAATCGCTCGGGCAGGCGGCGGCATCGTTTCAACCGTAAGCGCAACGCGCGCCGCCAGCGTTGAAGAATTGCTGGCAAATGCCCTGCCGCGGGTTGATGCGCTGCTGGCTGAGGGTGTTTGCGTGATCGAGGTCAAATCGGGTTACGGTCTGGACCGCGAGACGGAACTGAACATGCTGCGCGCAGCTCGCGCGATTGAAAAACATCGTTCGGTCCGGATCAAAACCACCTTCCTTGGTGCCCATGCCACCCCGGCGGAATTCAAGGGTGAACCGGATCGTTATATAGACGAGGTCTGCATCCCGACTTTGCGCGCCGCCCACGCAGAGGGGCTGGTCGATGCGGTTGACGGTTTCTGCGAAGGCATCGCGTTCGATACCGCACAGATTACCCGCGTGTTCGATGTCGCCCGCGCGCTTGGAATCCCGGTCAAACTGCATGCCGAGCAGCTTTCAAATATCGGCGGCACCAAACTGGCCGCGAGCTATGGCGCGTTGTCGGTCGATCACGTCGAATATGCCAACGAAGAAGACGCGATGGCGATGGCCAAAGCCGGGTCGGTCGCGGTCCTGTTGCCCGGCGCGTTTTATACCCTGCATGAAAAACAGTTGCCGCCCGTCGCCGCCTTTCGAAAGCATGGCGTGCCGATGGCGGTTGCAACCGATTGCAATCCGGGCACATCGCCACTGATGTCGATCCTGCTGACGATGAATATGTCCTGCACATTATTCCGCCTGACCCCCGAAGAAGCCTTGATCGGGGCAACGGCCCATGCCGCCCGTGCACTGGGGCTGTCCGATACCGGGCAGGTCAGGGCAGGCATGCGGGCTGATCTGGCGATCTGGAATGTGTCGCACCCGGCAGAGCTTTCATACCGCATCGGGTTCAACCCGCTGTTTGAACGTATTTTCGGTGGGGTTCCGGTCGCGCGCTAGGCGCCCTGAACTCTGCCCACGCGCCCCGAAACCTGTATTCGACAAGGATGCAAAATGACCGTCACCCTGATCCCCGCTTCGGTGAAACTGGCCGATCTTGAACATATCTGGCGCAGTCAGGCAGCCGTGAAGCTGGACCCGTCGGCCAAGGCCGGGGTCGAGGCCGCCCATGCGATGGTACGTGCCGCCGCCGACGGCAGTGATGCGGTTTACGGGGTCAATACCGGTTTTGGCAAACTGGCGTCGGTCAAGATTGCCGCCAAGGATACCGAAACCCTGCAACGCAACCTAATCCTCAGCCATTGCTGCGGTGTCGGGGATGCGCTTGATATCCCGACCACGCGTCTGATGATGGCGTTGAAATTGCTCTCGCTCGGGCGGGGTGCATCGGGTGTGCGCTGGGACATTATCGATCTGATCGAGGGGATGCTGGAATATGGCGTAACCCCGGTTGTCCCGTCACAAGGATCGGTCGGGGCGTCGGGCGATCTGGCGCCGCTCGCCCATATGACGGCTGTCATGATTGGGGCTGGCGAAGCGGTCTATCGCGGTGAAACCATGGCCGGTGCGGATGCCCTGAAAAAGGCAGGTCTGACGCCGGTGGTCCTTGGCCCGAAAGAAGGCCTTGCCCTGATTAACGGCACACAGTTTTCAACCGCATGTGCATTGGTCGGCCTGTTTTCAGCCTGGCGCAACGCGGCAAGTTCGATTGTGACCGCCTCGCTTTCGACCGATGCGATCATGGGATCGACCGCCCCGCTGGTGGATGAAATCCATACGCTGCGTGGTCATCCGGGGCAGATCAATGTCGCGCGGTCGATGCGCGCCTTGATGGACGGTTCCGAAATCCGCGAAAGCCATCGCGAAGGCGATACCCGCGTTCAGGACCCGTATTGCATCCGCTGCCAGCCGCAGGTGACCGGGGCGGCCATGGATTTGCTGCGCTTTGCCGGGCAAACGCTGGAGATCGAGGCCAATGCGGTCACCGATAATCCGCTGGTTCTGAAAGAAGATGGCCGGATTGTTTCGGGCGGGAATTTCCATGCCGAACCGGTGGCCTTCGCTGCCGATCAGATCGCGCTTGCCGTTGCCGAAATCGGGGCGATTGCCCAGCGTCGGGTGGCATTGATGGTTGATCCGACACTTTCACATGACCTGCCGCCGTTCCTGACCCCCGATCCGGGTTTGAATTCCGGTCTGATGATTGCCGAGGTCACGACGGCAGCGCTTATGAGCGAGAACAAGCATCTTGCCAATCCGTGTTCGACCGACAGCACCCCCACAAGTGCTAATCAGGAAGACCATGTATCAATGGCCGCCCACGGCGCACGCCGGCTGGCGCGGATGAATGCCAACCTTTCCTACATTCTGGGGGTCGAGCTGATCTGTGCGGCACAGGGCGTTGAATTCCGCCATCCGCTTAAAACCAGTGCCGGTTTGCAGGACGTTCTGGCGATGGTCCGCAAAGATATTCCAAGCGTCGAACAGGACCGCTACATGGCCCCGGATCTGGCGAAGGCCGCGGAACTGGTAACCGATGGCAGCCTTGTTTCGGCCGCGAAACTTTCGGGTTTTGTCGTCGGGGGACAGGCGTAAGGACAGCAAAAGTTTTCGGATCACCGGTGCAAAAACCGGTGATCCGGGGAAATCCCCGCAATCGTCAAAAGCGAGGCGGCAAAAACAAAAAGGGTCGGTGGCAACGATCACCACGCAAGGGAAGAAACCGGCTGACCTTCGGGTCTGTCCAAAAAGCAAAAGTGCCGAACGCATTTTGAACAGAGGGGCTACCATGTCTATGAAACACATTAAAACCACGGGCCTTGCTGCAATTGTTGCACTTGGTCTTTCGACGACGGGTGCAAGCGCATCCTATTGCAGTGACGGCAATACGGTGAAATTTGCCGGTATCAGCTGGGAAAGCGGGGCATTCATTACCGAAGTGATAATGAACATCCTTGAGACCGGCTACGATTGCCAGGTGGATTCCATTCCGGGCAATTCGATCACGCTCGAACAGGCGGTTGCCAATAACGACATTCAGATTTTTGCCGAAGAATGGCTTGGCCGCAGCGATATCTGGAACAAGGCCGTTGATCAGGGCAAGGTCGTTGCCATTGGCAAAACCTTTGTCGGGGCCAGCGAAGGCTGGTTCGTGCCTGATTACGTGATCAAAGGGGACGAAAAGCGCGGCATCGAGCCGATGGCACCTGACCTGAAAAGTGTCACCCAGCTTTCCGATCCGAAATATGTCGAACTGTTCACCGATCCGGAAGAACCGTCCAAGGGCCGTTTCCTGAATTGCCCGTCCGGCTGGACCTGCGAGGGGATCAGTACCGCAAAGCTCGAAGCCTATCAGCTTGACGATCATTACGTGAACTTCCGCCCGGGCACGGGTACCGCACTCGACGCGGCGATCAAGTCGGCATATCTGCAGGGCGAACCGCTTCTGTTCTATTACTGGTCGCCGACCGCGATGATGGGCAAGTTCAATCTGATCCAGCTTGATGAACCGGCTTATAGCGATGCGTGCTGGGCCGAACTTTCGAAATCCGATGGCAAGCGCGAGGAAGCCTGCGCGTTTCCGAGTGTCGATGTTGCCTATGGCGTGAACAGCACCTTTGCCAAAGAGGCACCGGAAATCGCAGCCGTTCTTGAAAAGGCAACCTTCCCGCTTGAAGACGTCAATGGCAGCCTTGCCTATATGGCTGACAATGAAGTCGATGCCGATGTTGCCGCGAAGGAATTCCTGAAAACCAAGGCGGATGTCTGGGGTGAATGGGTTTCGCCCGAGGCAAAGGCGAAGATCGAAGACAGCCTCAAGTAAGTCTGTCGGACTGCGTTCTCCTGCCGGAATGTGGGCAGGAGAACCGTTTCGCGCCCTAGGGCGCATCCGGACAAGCAGGCAAGAATAAAGGAAAATCTTCGATGTTTCCCGAGAACCTTCATTATTCCATTCGCGGCCCGGTGAATGATTTCATCGAAACGCTGGTCATCAATTACGGCTGGATATTCAAGGCGATTTCGCATGCGCTTTTGCAATCCGTCCTGTTCATCGAATGGGTGCTGCGCGGCTTGCCGTGGTGGGTTGTTATCGTCCTTTTCATGGCGGGTGCGTGGTACAGCTCGCGGCGCTGGGTTCTGACCGTTGCGGTTGGCGTTTTGCTGTTTGTGGTCGGAATACTGGGTCTATGGGACCTGACGATGCAGACACTGGCATTGATGCTGATGGCGACCATCGTCTCCGTCGTGATCGGGGTGCCATTTGGCATTCTGGCGGCCAAAAGCAGTCTGGTGCGCAGCATCATCCTGCCGATCCTTGATATCATGCAGACGATGCCAAGCTTTGTGTATCTGATCCCGGCCCTGATGCTGTTTGGCCTGGGCAAGGTTCCGGCCATTCTTGCCACCATCATTTATGCCGTCCCGCCGCTGATCCGATTGACCGATCTGGGTATTCGCCAGGTCGACAAGGAAGTGGTTGAAGCCGCAACCGCATTTGGTGGCAGCCCACGGCAAATCCTGTTCGGGGTCGAACTTCCGCTGGCGACACCAACCATCATGGCGGGCCTGAACCAGACAATCATGATGGCGCTGTCGATGGTGGTTGTTGCGTCAATGATTGGCGCACGCGGACTGGGTGAACAGGTTTTGAACGGTATTCAGACACTTGATGTCGGCAAGGGACTGGAAGCCGGGATCGGGATTGTCATTCTTGCCGTGTTGCTGGACCGGATTACACAGGGCCTTGGCAAGCCGAAGGCAGGAGGCGCGAGCCATGGGTAAAATCGAAATCCGCAACGTTTTCAAAATCTTTGGCCATCAGGAACAGAACGCGTTGCAGATGGCGCGCGAAGGCAAGGACAAGGATGAAATCCTCAATGTGTCGGGATGTTCGGTTGGTCTTAACGATGTCAGCCTGACCATTGAACCGGGCCAGATTTTTGTGATCATGGGCCTGTCAGGGTCGGGGAAATCGACCCTTGTCCGACACCTGAACCGGCTGATCGAGCCGACCAGTGGCGAGGTTCTGTTTGATGGTGAAAACATCCTGAACCTGTCGCCCAAGGCATTGCGTTCATTCCGGACCCATCGTGTCAGCATGGTGTTTCAAAGCTTTGCCCTGATGCCGCACCGAACCGTGATGCAGAACGTGATTTACGGTCAGAAGGTGCGGGGTACATCCAAACAGGAAGCACGTGAAATCGGCCAGAAATGGATCGATGCGGTCAATTTGACGGGATATGAAAACAAGTATCCCCATGAATTGTCCGGCGGGATGCGCCAGCGTGTCGGCTTGGCACGTGCATTGGCCGCCGATACCGACGTGATCCTGATGGACGAGGCATTCAGCGCCCTTGATCCGTTGATCAGGGCGGAAATGCAGGACCAGCTTTTGCAGCTTCAGACCGAGTTGCACAAAACCATCGTCTTTATCACCCACGATCTGGAAGAAGCGCTTCGGATCGGGTCGGAAATCGCGATCCTGAAAGACGGACAGCTTGTGCAGGTCGGCAAACCGGCTGACATCCTGAACAATCCGGCAAACGACTATGTTGCCCGGTTCGTTCAGCGCCGTCAGGTCGGAGTGGAGGCGCAATGACACAGGATGTTGTGCTTTCGTCATCCCTGAGCTGGCAGCAGATTGCCGCCGTTGCCAATGGTGCGCGCCTTGCACTGGCACCGGAAGCACGTGAGCGGATCGTAAAAGCACGAAAAATTGTTGATGCGCTGGTGGAGCGTGGCATCAAGGGATATGGCATCAATACCGGTGTTGGTGCCCTGTGTGACGTGATCATTGATCGGGATCGTCAGCAGGCTTTGTCGCATAACATCCTGATGAGCCATGCCTGCGGGGTTGGTGATCCACTGGGACTGGTTGAAACCCGCGCGATCATGGCCGCCCAGATCAATAATTTTGCACATGGTGCATCCGGTGTCCGGATCGAGGTGGTCGACGCCCTGCTGGCGCTTTTGAATGCCAACTGCATTCCGGTGGTGCCATCGCGGGGATCTGTCGGGTATCTGACCCATGCGGCGTCGATCGGACTGGTTCTGATCGGGCATGGTCATGCCGTGCAGGGTGGCGTGCGAATTACCGGTACAGAAGCCTGCAGGCAGATCGGGATTTCTCCGCTGCAACTTGAAGCCAAGGAAGGGCTTAGTCTGGTTAACGGGACGCCCTGTGCGACCGGGCTTGCCTGTGTGGCACTTTCGAGGTTGCAGTTGTTGATGGGGTGGGCTGATACGGCGGCGGCACTCAGTGCCGAAAACCTTGGATGTCAGATCACGGCATTTTCCGAAAAAGCACTGGGATTGCGGAAGTCCGATGGTTTGCAGAAAGTCGGCAGTATTCTGCGCGATTATCTGGGCGATAGCCCGATGCTGGCGGCATCGGCAGGCAAACGCACGCAGGATCCGTTAAGTGTGCGCGCAGTGCCCCAGGTGCACGGTACTGTACGAGACCTGTTTGACAATACCGTCGAAACGGTTGAACGCGAGCTGGCAAGTGTGACCGATAACCCGGCAGTTTCGGGTGATGCATCCACGCCGGAAGTCCATTCCCAAGCCCATGCGGTAGGCGCCGCATTGGGGTTGGTTCTCGATGGGCTTGCAGTGGCGGCAGCCGAACTGGCAGCAATTTCGGAACGCCGGATTGATCGATTGGTCAATCCGATGGTAAGCGGTTTGCCTGCCTTTCTAGTGCCCGAAAGCGGTGTGTGTTCCGGTTACATGATTGCGCAATATACCGCTGTGGCACTGGTTGCGGAAAACCGTCGCCTTGCCGCCCCGGCAAGCCTGGACGGCGGGATCACATCAGCCCTTCAGGAAGATATCCTGACCCATGCCACACCGGCAGCCTGGAAGTTGCTGGGTATCCTCGACAATCTGGAAACGGTTCTGGGGATAGAACTTCTGGCAGCAGCACAGGCTTATGACCTTCGGGCAGAAGATGTCGCACCGGCAAAACGCACCGGCAAGGTTTACGCCGATATTCGTGCGGTTGTTCCGTCCTATCGCGATGATCGCCCGATGCATGACGATTTCAACGCCATCCGGACTTTTATGAAGGCCACTTTCATCAATCAGGAGATCGGTTGATATGAATCCTGTGGAAATACAACGCGGCGATGGCCCCATCGTTCTGGGATTACCCCATACGGGGACCTATGTTCCAGACGACATTGCCGCAAAACTGAATGATCGCGGGCGCGAACTTGCCGATACGGATTGGCATATCCATACGCTTTATGACGGGCTTCTGGATAATGTCACGACGGTTCGGGCAACGTTCCACCGTTACGTGATCGATGCCAATCGTGACCCGGCAGGGGTCAGTCTGTATCCCGGTCAGAACACCACGACCTTGGTGCCGTTAACCGATTTTGATGGTGAAAACATCTGGGATCAGGCCCCTGACGACGATGATATCGCGTTTCGGGCGCATCATTTTCACAGCGCCTATCATCAGGCATTGGCAAGCGAGCTTGACCGGGTGCGTGAAAAGCACGGGGTTGCGATCCTGTATGATTGCCATTCGATCCGGTCACATATCCCGTTCCTGTTTGACGGGAAGCTTCCCGATTTCAATATCGGCACCAATCTGGGTACGACCTGCGATCTGGTGATCGAGGCGGCAACGCGTGATATCTGTGCCGCGGCGAAGGATTACACCAGCATCCTCAATGGCCGTTTCAAAGGCGGCTGGACCACGCGCCATTACGGTCGCCTCGATATCAATCAGCACGCCATCCAGATGGAACTGGCGCAATCAACCTATCTTCAGGCCGAGGCAGCACCCTGGGCCTATGACGAAAGCCGTGCCGCAAAACTGCGCACGCATCTGACTTCCATTCTTGAAAAATTGGCCGAACTGGCCCCGACGTTAAGAGGCAAATCATGAGCAACAATCCGCGGCATAACCAGCGCGATGTCTATCCGGCAACCGGCACGGAAATCACCGCGAAAAGCTGGCTGACAGAAGCACCGATGCGCATGTTGATGAATAACCTGCATCCCGATGTGGCCGAAAACCCGCATGAGCTGGTGGTTTATGGTGGCATTGGCCGGGCGGCACGTACCTGGAAGGATTTTGACCAGATCGTTGCCAGCCTGAAGGAACTGGAAGATGATCAGACTCTTTTGGTGCAGTCGGGCAAGCCGGTGGGCGTGTTCCGCACCCACAAGGATGCGCCGCGTGTCTTGATTGCCAATTCCAATCTTGTGCCGCATTGGGCCAATTGGGATCATTTCAACGAACTCGATAAAAAAGGTCTGGCGATGTATGGCCAGATGACGGCGGGTTCATGGATTTATATCGGATCACAGGGCATCGTTCAGGGCACCTATGAAACCTTTGTCGAGGCCGGGCGTCAGCATTATGGCGGCAGTCTTACGGGCAAATGGATCCTGACGGGTGGTCTTGGCGGTATGGGCGGCGCACAACCATTGGCCGCCGTTATGGCCGGTGCATGCTGTCTGGCCGTGGAATGCGATGAAACGCGGGCCGATTTCCGCCTTCGTACCCGTTATGTCGATGAAAAAACCCATTCGCTGGACGAAGCACTGGCGATGATTGATCGCTGGACCAAGGCGGGCGAGGCAAAATCGGTTGCCCTGATCGGCAATGCCGCCGATGTGTTCCCGGAACTGGTCAAACGTGGCGTTCGCCCGGATATCGTGACCGACCAGACATCGGCCCATGATCCGGTTCATGGTTACCTGCCACAGGGCTGGTCCGTGGCCGAATGGCGCGAGAAGCAGGAATCTGATCCGAAAGCCGTGGCAAAAGCGGCGCGCGCATCGATGCGCGTTCAGGTCGAGGCGATGGTTGCCTTCCACGATGCGGGTATCCCGACCGTCGATTACGGCAACAACATTCGTCAGATGGCACTCGAAGAAGGGTTCGAGAACGCCTTTGCGTTTCCGGGATTTGTCCCGGCCTATATCCGGCCGCTGTTTTGCAAGGGGATCGGACCGTTCCGCTGGGCGGCGTTGTCGGGCGATCCCGAGGATATCTACAAGACCGATCAGAAGGTCAAGGAACTGATTCCGGATGACAAGCATCTGCATAACTGGCTGGATATGGCGCGCGAACGCATTTCGTTCCAGGGGTTGCCCGCGCGTATTTGCTGGGTCGGTCTGGGACAGCGTCACCGTCTCGGGCTTGCCTTTAACGAGATGGTCAAAAACGGTGAACTGAAAGCCCCGGTGGTGATCGGTCGCGACCATCTGGACAGTGGTTCGGTTGCAAGCCCGAACCGCGAAACTGAGGCCATGAAAGATGGTTCGGATGCGGTCAGTGACTGGCCGTTGCTTAATGCGCTGCTGAATACGGCATCGGGGGCCACATGGGTCTCGCTGCATCATGGTGGCGGTGTCGGAATGGGCTTTTCGCAGCATTCCGGCATGGTGATTTGTTGTGACGGTACGGAAGATGCCGCACGTAGGGTCGAACGTGTCCTTTGGAATGATCCGGCAACCGGCGTGATGCGTCATGCCGATGCGGGATATGACATCGCACTGGATTGTGCACGAGAACACGGGCTTAATCTTCCCGGGATTCTTGGCAAGTAATCTGACGAAATACGGGCAGGGGGCAAATGCCCCCGACCAATCAGGGTTCTTCATCAAGGAGGCTATATAAAATGAAAAGACGTGAATTTCTGACCGCCGGTGTTGCCGGTGCCGGTGCTGCTGCCGTCGCGGCGACCTTTGCCACCCCCGCCATTGCACAGGACAAGCGACAGTGGAACATGGTGACCGCCTGGCCCAAAAACCTGCCTGGACCAGGCGTTGCCGCACAGAAACTGGCTGATCGCATCACGACCCTTTCGGGTGGCCGGATCGAGGTCAAGTTGCATGCCGCCGGTGAACTGGTGCCCGGCAACGGCGTGTTTGATGCGGTTGCCGAAGGGACTGCGGACATTTATCACGCGGTTCCTGCTTATTGGGGATCGAAATCCAAGGGCATTCTTCTGTTCGGGTCGCAGCCGTTCGGCCTGCGTGCAGACGAGCAGGTTGGCTGGCTGACCCATGGTGGCGGTCAGGAACTTTATGACGAGATTTATGGCCAGTTTGGACTGAAACCGTTCCTTTGCGGGAACTCTGGCCCACAGTGGGCTGGCTGGTTCCGCAATGAAATCAAATCGGCCGAAGACCTTAAGGGGCTTAAATTCCGTACCACCGGCCTTGCATCGGAAATGTGTGCAAAGCTTGGCATGGCGGTTCAGGCCATGGGCGGGCGTGATATGTTCCAGGCATTGCAGTCCGGTGCGCTTGACGCGGGCGAGTTCATCGGTCCGTGGTCCGATAGTGCGCTTGGCTTCTATCAGGTTGCCAAGAATTACTATTGGCCCGGTGTGGGCGAGCCGTCCTCGGCCGAGGAATGCGCGGTAAATGCCAAGGCATATGCTGACCTTCCCGACGATCTTAAGGCCGTGGTCAAATTTGCCTGTGACAGCCTTTATAACGAGGTCTGGACCGAGTACGAGACCAAGCATGCGATGGCGCTGAAGCAGCTTGTTGCCGAACAGGAAGTGCAGGTGCGCATGTTGCCTGATGATGTGATCGAAGCAATGGGCAAGGCAGCTGCCGAAGTCATTGGCGAGCTTCGCGAAAGTGACGATGCACTGACACGCAAAACAGCCGAAAGCTTTGTTGCCTATCGTGATCTTATTGGCGGCTACATGGCCTATGCCGATAATGGTCAGATGAATGCGCGCGCCAAGGTCCTTGGCTTCTGATAGAACTGAAGACCGGCGCGGGTTTGCTCGCGCCGGTTTTGTCGTTTCGCGGGGGATTTCATGCAACGCCTTGCTGATGCACTGGATCAGGTGAACCAGTGGACCGGAATGACTGTGCGATGGTTCGCACTTCTGATGGTTCTTTTGCAGTTTGCCGTGGTTTTGCTGCGCTATGTTTTCGGGTTCAGTTCGATCGCGTTAAATGAAAGCGTGCTTTACCTGCATTCCGGGCTTTTCATGCTGGGTGCGGGTTATACGCTTCTGGTTGATCGTCATGTACGGGTCGATATTTTCTATGCCGCAGCGCATGAAACGACCAAGGCCAGGATTGATGCCTTTGGCTATGTCGTGCTGGCGATCCCGTCGATGGCGACGTTGCTGTATTGGTCATGGCCGTCGGTGGTTAATTCCGTTTCGATGCTGGAAGGGGCGATTTCGGTCGGGGGTATTCCTGCCGTCTGGTTGCTTAAATCCCTGATTCCGGCCTTTTGTATTCTTTTGATTATTCAGTCGGTTGCCTGTCTTCTGCGGCAAATTATCATTCTGCGGGGGCGTACCGCCTGATGGAATATCTTGATCTATTGATGTTCGCGGCCCTGATGGGCTGCATTTTGCTGGGCTTTCCAGTGTCGTTTTCCATTGCCGGCGTTGCGGTGATTTTTGCCTTTATCGGCTGGGCGACGGACGCGATGAATATTGCGTTGATGGGCGCCCTTGGCCAGCGGGTGTTTGGCGTTCTGACCAATGACGTGCTGATTGCCATTCCGTTATTCGTTCTGATGGGCGTGGTTCTTGAACGATCACGCATCGCCGAAGATCTGTTGCATACCATGGGCCGGTTGTTTGGCCAGTTGCGCGGCGGGCTTGGCATTTCGGTCGTTCTGGTGGGCGCGTTGCTGGCGGCATCGACGGGGATTGTTGGTGCAACCGTGATTGCCATGGGCATGATCGCGCTGCCGACCATGTTGCGCACTGGCTATAACCCGAAAATGGCATCGGGGCTTGTATGCACGGCGGGGACATTGGGGCAGATCATTCCACCCTCGACGCTTCTGATCATTCTGTCGGATGTGATGTCATCGGCCTATCAGCAGGCACAGTACGAACAGGGCAAGTTCACCATCGAAACCATTTCGGTAGGGCAGATTTTTGCAGGCGCCCTGATCCCTGGTCTGACGCTGGTGGTGATTTATATCGCCTATATCCTGCTGCGCGGTTTTTTCCGGCCAAATGATATGCCGCCAGTCAAAAGTGACGATGGTCGTCCGGATGTGGGCGAGGTGATCCGCGCCATCCTGCCGCCGGTTTTGCTGATTATTGCGGTTCTGGGTGCGATCCTTGGTGGAATCGCGACCCCGACGGAGGCCGCATCGGTCGGCGCGATTGGCGCGATCCTGATGGCGGGTATCCGGCAGGGTGCCAGTCGCAATCTGGTGCTGGCGGGAACTGCGGCCCTTCTTGTCCTTGCTGTCATGGCCGGGATTGCACCGGTCCGGTTTCAGCGCAACGATCTGGACGGGCTGGATTACGTTTTTGGTGCGGGTTATGTCGTGCTGGCGATCATCGGTGTTGCGGCTATTGCCGCCTGCTTGAAGCAGGCATGGAAGGCGGATGTTCTGAAATCCGCCCTGACATCGACGATGACGGTGACGGCAATGATCTTTGCCACCATCCTGACCGCCAGCATGTTTTCGCTGGTATTTATCGGGTTGGGTGGCGAAGATCATGTCGCGGAAATCCTTGAATCCATGCCCGGTGGCCCGATGGGGGCGTTGTTCTTCTGCATGGCGGTGATTTTCGTTCTGGGCTTCTTCCTTGATTTTGTGGAAATCACGGTGATCCTGCTGCCATTGATCGCACCTGGGCTGATCATGATGGGGCATGATCCGGTGTGGCTGGCGATCCTGATTGCGATCAATCTGCAGACGTCGTTCTTAACGCCGCCATTCGGCTTCTCGCTGTTTTACCTGCGCAGTGCCGCACCACCTGAAATCACCACCGGACAGATTTATGCCGGTGTGGTGCCGTTTATCGCACTTCAGGTGTTCGGCATCTTCGTGATCTGGCTATGGCCGTCTTTGGCCAAATGGTTGCCAAGCGTGGTTTTCTGATGACTTTGAATAAAAAACGCCCCGGGGAAAACCGGGGCGTTTTGTTGATCAGGCGGGGGACCTTGATCGGTTATGCAGCGCGACGATGTTTACCCTCGCTGACTTCCTCGACAATCTTGGAAACAAAGGCATCAAGATCGTTAGGATTGCGTGACGTGATAATCGCCTGATCGCAGACCACGGGTTCATCGCGCCAAACCGCACCGGCATTCAGCAAGTCGGTTTTGATCGAACTGTATGAAGTTGCGGCGCGCCCGCGCAGAGCACCAGCTTCGACCAGAAGCCACGGGCCGTGGCAAATCGCTGCAACCGGTTTACCGGATGCGACGAATTCACGGACCAGACTGACGGATGCCTCGTCATTGCGCAGAAGATCGGGATTGATCTGGCCGCCGGGGATAACCAGTGCGTCGTAATCGTTGATATCGACATCTTTGACTTCGATATCGACATCGACCGTGTCGCCCCAATCCTTTTTATCCCAGCTTTTGATCGGAGATGATTTGGGAGATGCGATTTTGACATCAGCCCCGTGGGTCGACAGTTTGTCGCGCGGAACACGCAATTCCGAACGTTCATAGCCATCGGTCGCGAGAATAAGAATCTTTGCGGTATCAATCGCAGGCATAACGTCTCTCCTTTCATTGATGTCGAGCGCTACACCTCACCAACGGTTATGATTTCAAAACGTTCCAAATTTTCCTGTGGCAATTTTGTGCCGATGTCCGAGCCAACTGGAAACTGCGGCTCTTATTGACATCGAAAGGTTGCAAACTAGCTCTAAAGACAGGTTTGCATCGAAATGAAGAAGTCGGAGACGCGATATGGCACGGGTTTTCATCATTGGCGTCACGGGGGGCATCGGTCATCGTCTGGCGCCGATTTTACTGGCGAACGGGCATCAGGTTACAGGGCTGCATCGTAAAACCGAACAGGCCGATAACCTCAGGAATGCAGGGATTACACCGGTTGCTGGTGACCTGATGGAACTGACTGCCGAAACACTTGCCCCTTTGATCCGGGGTCATGACATTGTTATCTTTTCATCCGGGGCGGCGGGCAGCGGCCTTGACCGGACCACGCGAATTGATGGCGACGGGCCGGGGCATGTGTTGGCGGCGATGAAGCAGGAAGGCATTTCGCGGCTTTATCTTGTTTCCGCCTTCCCCGAAGCCGGACGCGGCAAAGACCCCAATCCGCGGTTTGAACATTACATGACCGAGAAAAAGCGCGCCGATGCCGATGTGGCGGCATCTGATCGCGATTGGGTGATCCTCCGGCCGGGAACATTGTTGCATGAAGATCAGGACGGGCGCGTGAACGCCGGATTTGCGATTCCTTACGGCACGGTCAAGCGTGGCAATGTTGCGCAGTTTCTGGCCAAATTGATTGAAACCCCGGAAATCCGGCGGGAGATTATCGAACTGACCGATGGTGGAACGGAGATTTCCGATGCGGTAAATCGGATCGTCCGGAAATAGGTTGACTTCGTCTTTATGCTTCCGGGTTTTCGGTTGTTCTGCTGTGGCGGCTTCAGCTAGGGTCGGCAAACCGTCAATTTCAAACACCGGAATATCATGCATATCGACCTTGCCAGCTTTGTCCCACAGTCTGATCGTGACCTGGAAAACCACCTACGTATCAGTGACTTTATCGCAGGTGAACCCAAGGCATTTGAAAATGATTCGGTAACGTCACATGTCACGGGATCGGCCTTTGTCGTGAATGAAAAGCGCAGTCATGTGGTGCTGACCCATCACCGGAAGCTTAAACGATGGCTTCAGCTTGGCGGGCATTGTGACGGAGTGCGTGATGTGTTGTTTGTTGCCCAGCGCGAGGCTTATGAGGAAAGCGGGCTTTCGTGGATACGGCCCCTGTCATCTGCGATTTTTGATATCGACATTCACGAAATTCCAGAAAATGCCAAGGGACCAGCGCATCTGCATTATGACATGCGGTTCCTGTTTGAAGCCGACATGCGCGATCCTCTGAAGATCACCGATGAATCCGATGATCTGGCATGGGTGGCGCTTGACCGGCTGGAGGATTACACCGACGAGCATTCGGTTCTGGTGATGCGTGACAAGCTTCGGGGTTTTGCCCAAGGTTAACGGAGCGGACAATTACAGCCGCGACATTGCCGGATCATCCTTGTTGGTGCGCGCATCATTGCGGTCAAGCTGATAGCTTTCATGAACCTTTGCCATGCCGGCAATGCGGCCTTCGGCCACTTGGGCGTGCAGCATATCGATATCCCGACGACGAAATTCATCTGCAATCTGATCAATGACATCGTGTTCGGTTTCAAGCATTGAAAGCCCGTGGCGTGCCATGGAAACACCTGCATCAAAGGTTTCGCGATAAAGCTGTTCGACGCCAAGCCCGATTTCCATAAGATCGAGTGCATGGTTGCGGTCGTAAACACGCACCAGCAATTTCGGTTTGGGAAAGAGTTCGCTGATATATTTGGCGGCCTGTCTGGTCGCCTCACGATCATTGATACACAGGCAGATCAAATCGGCATTCGCGGCTCCGGCGGTGGCAAGAACATCGCTTCGCCGGACATCGCCGAAATAGACCTTGTTGCCATAAAGGCTGGCCATCTGGATGCGTTTCGGATCATTGTCGATCGCGGTGGCGTTGATGCCACGGGCTGCCATGACACGTGAAATGATTTGTCCGAAACGGCCAAAGCCGACAATGATCACCGATTGCAGTTCGGCCATTTCGATGCCGTCCACATCCGGCTGATCATCCTTGCGCAGTTTGGCAGACAGTTTTTCGGCAATCGCACCGACAAGCGGGGTGGCAGCCATCGAAAGGGTGACGATGGCGGTCAGAAGGTTGGCGCGTGTGGCACTGATGACGGCAAGCGATGCCGCCATGCTAAACAGGACAAAGGCAAATTCACCCCCCTGCGGGATGGTGATCGCGGCCCGCCAGGCGGTCGCGTGACATTTGCGAAAAATCCGGCACAGGCCATAAACCACGATCCCCTTGATTGCCATCAGCCCGGCAACCGATGCCAGAACAATTCCGATATTATCGGCGACCAACGGCCAGTTGACCGACATGCCGACCGCGATGAAAAACAGACCCAGCAGGATGCCACGGAAGGGCTCGATATCGGTTTCAAGCTGATGTCGATATTCGGAATCTGCCAGCATCACACCAACCAGAAACGCGCCAAGTGCCATCGACAGACCGACTGCTTGCATCAGAAGGGCCGCGCCGATCACCAGCAGCAGTGCGGCAGACGTGAAGATTTCCTGTGCCCGGGTCAGGGCAATGATACGGAAAAACGGATTAAGCAGATATTTGCCCGCCCCGATAACCAGTGCAATCGCACCGATGGTCTTGGCAATATATATCCAGTCGGTTCCGGCTTCGCCGCCGTCGCTTGTCGGACTGAGCCATGCGACAAGGGCGATCAGCGGCACAATGGCAAGGTCCTGAAACAGCAGGATCGAAAAGGCGGTATTGCCATGGTCGCTATTGAGTGTGCCCTTTTCTTCAAGGATTTGAAGGGCAAAGGCGGTTGAGGAAAGCGACAGGGCAAGGGAGGCAATCACGGCCTGCTGCCACGGCCAGTCAAAAGCAATCAGCACGGCATAAAGAAGAGCGGCAGTGACGGCAACCTGCATCAGACCCAGTCCGAAAATCTCGCCTTTCATCGCCCACAGGCGTTGGGGACGTAATTCAAGACCAATAATAAACAGCAAAAGAACAACGCCAAACTCGGCGAAATGCAGGACTTCTTCCGGTTCTGCAATCAGGGCAAGGCCAAATGGTCCGATCAATGCCCCTGCGCACAGATACCCCAGCACGGAACCCAGACGCAGTTTTTTAAAGATAGGCACTGCGATTACGGCTGCACCAAGGAAAAGGACCGCCGTGTGCAGGAACCCGCCTTCAATTACTGCCATTTTGTCGTTGTCCCCGTGCTTGATGTGGTTTTTTGCCAATTATATCGGGTGGCTTGTCCCCGGATTTTCAGTTTAGCGGGCGCGTAAACATCGCGCATCTAAAACCTCGTGCCGAAAGAGAGTGACATCATTTAACAGGATGGTTGACTCAGTATGGGGTGGAATTTACATTCAACTGTATGGTTGAATTAAATGCACAGCAGATGAATGCGGTTTTTCACGCGCTTGGTGACCCGACGCGTCGGCAGATGCTTTTTGATCTGTCGGAAGGGGAGAGGACTGTCAGTCAGCTTGCGGAACCATTTGCCATTTCACTAGCCGCGGCATCGAAGCATATCAAGGTGCTGGAAAGTGCCGGATTGATCCGGCGCGAAATCAGATGGCGCACTCATTATTGCCACCTTGATCCTGCCCCGCTGGCGAGTGCCTATGAATGGCTTGGCTTCTATGCGCGGTTCTGGAACGAACGGCTTGATGTTCTGGAAAATCTGTTGCGCAGGGATGACGCTAAGATCAGCCCCAATTCCAGGACGGGAGACACCCAATGACCAATTTTGGAAAGATAGACGATTTCGGCACATTGATTGAGCCCGCGACGCTTAAAATCCAGCGACTTTTGCCCGGCCCGATCGAAAGGGTCTGGTCCTATCTGACCGAAGATGAGTTTCTCAGCAAATGGCTGGCATCGGCCGGGATGGAATTGAAGGTCGGCGCACCGTTCGAATTTGTCTGGCGCAACGATACCCTGACCAACCCGCCGGGAAACAAACCGGCCGGGTTTGGCGGCGAACACCGGATGCAAAGCAAGATTACCGCACTTGAACCGCTACGCAGGCTTGCCTTTACCTGGGTTGGCAGCGGGGATGTGTCGTTCGAGCTGGAACCAAGCGGCGATCAGGTATTGCTGACAATCATCCATCGCCGCCTTGCCGATCGGTCGAACCTGCTCAGTGTCAGTACCGGATGGCATGCGCATATCGATATTCTGACCGGTCGGATTTCAGGCATTGAGCCCGAGCCGTTCTGGAATAATTGGGCGCGGCTGAAGGATGCCTATGGTCGCAAAATACCTGCGTAATTGTGATCAGCAGTAATCAGGATGTTTGAATATTGAGTGGGGGAGGGGATTGCCGTCCCCTGCTATCGTTCTAAACGTAGAGATTATCGGGGAATGCAATCGGTCACGTGTTCATGACTGATAAAGTGGCAGAGAGGAGGGGATTCGAACCCCTGAGGGGCTTACACCCCAACACGCTTTCCAGGCGTGCGCCTTAAACCACTCGGCCACCTCTCCACATGCGATCTTGTATATATCGCGAAAGCGGGCGGACATTAGCCGACCCGACCCCGGTTGACAAGGCAAAATCCCGTACTTTTTGATGTTTGTTCAGGTCGCTATCCAAACGGCGAACAAGTGCCCTTGTTACAATAACTTGACGGATAAAGTTGTAGCAATTTGTCCAATATTTACTTCTTGTTGATCAATCGCCTCTAAGGTTTCAGGCTATGGTTCCAGATGTACCGGGACGATAGGGTGATTCGCGGAAACCTTCACGCTGGCGGGGCAAAGCCGGTAGCGTGGCCGCGATCATAACGAAAACGAAAAGTTCTGACCGGGAATTCGGAGACGGCTATGTGGCTTTTCAGAGCGTTGGGATGGATATTGCTGTTTGCCAGTCTTGCTGTGCTGGTCGGTGATGGCATTACCGCGCTTCAGACAGGAACGTTCCGCTTTGTGGCGGCAGGCGAGCTCTGGTATCGGTTGGATGCCGGAAGCCTGAACCTGTTACAGTCCGTGATCCAGCGTTATATCTCGGCCTGGATTTGGGACAATGCGTTTGTTCCGGCTCTTCTTGCCCCGGCCTTCATCATTTTGCTGGTGCCGGGTATCCTGCTGTTGCTGATGACCCGCAAACGCAGGCGTCAGAAGTTTTTCTAAGACTTTTTCATCTTTGTCTTTTGTCGGGCTTTTCCTTGTCGGATCGATTTGCGCGCGGCACACTGTCTGTGATCGGGCAGGATCACGATATGGAAAACAGCCATGAAGGCATGGATATGCAAGGCATTTGGCGACGCGCCGATGCTGATCGATTGCGATGAACCGTTCGCACAATCCCGTGACGTCATCATTGATATCGCAGCGTGTGGCGTCAATTTTGCCGATACGCTGATCCTTGAAGGCAAATACCAGAAGCGCCCCCAGGGCCCGTTTGCGCCAGGGTTTGAAATTGCCGGGACAGTTTCGGCGGTTGGTCCGAATGTGCGGGGCCTTAAAATCGGGGATCGGGTTATGGCAATGCCCGACTGGGGCGGGTATGGGGAAAAGATCGCGGTGGATGCAGAATCTGTAACTATCCTGCCCGATAATGTCGAATTTAATTCGGCGGCTGCATTCCAGATTGCCTATGGAACATCATGGTTTGGATTGAAATATCGCGCCAACTTGCAGCGCGGGGAAGTCGTTCTTGTCCACGGGGCAGCAGGGGGTGTTGGCCTTACGGCGGTGGAGTGCGCCAGACTTTTGGGTGCCACCGTCATCGCAACCGCGGGTGGGGAGCCAAAATGCGCCATCGCCAAAGCGCATGGCGCGGATCATGTGATTGACTACAAATCCGAAAGCATTCGGGACCGGGTAAAGGAAATCTGTGCCGGGATCGGTCGAACGGGGGCGGATGTGGTTTATGACCCGGTCGGTGGCGACGTGTTTGATCAGAGCCTGCGTTGTGTTGCGCCCGGCGCACGTATCCTTCTGATCGGATTTGCCAGCGGATCGGTGCCGCAAATTCCGGCCAACATCCTTCTGGTCAAGAATGTCGCCGCACTTGGCTTTTATTTCGGGGCCTATCTGGAACAGAACCCGGATATCTCAAAGGCAGGCATGGCTGAGCTTCTGGATCTGCTGTCATCGGGGAAGATATCACCAATGGTGTCGGCGGTTTATTCGCTTTCCGACGCGATGGTGGCACTAGAAGCGATCCGTAACCGGACTGCGACGGGGAAGCTTGTGATCCGCTGCGGCGAATGAGTTCGTCGCCTGACGATTATTCTATTAATCAAATCCTTGAAATTTTATAGGATGTTGCCGTCCCTGATATCGTTCCGTCCTGCGGGCTCCCTGCCGGGCTTGCTAAAGCACCTGTTGATCCATTGGAATGCCGCTGATGTCCGAAACCCGGAAAAAGCCAGACGAGCCGAAAGCGTCCGATAAAACGCGGGCACAATATGAAACCTTCCCCTACCCGGCCCGTGATCCGAAGGATGAAGACCAGCGCCTCGTCGTGGGATCACCAGGAAACTGGGACGAAGTGGTTCATTTCATCTTTGGTGGCCACGATCCGTCGGCGAATGACAAAAAGATAAAAATACTTGTCGCAGGCGGTGGTACCGGGGACGCGCTGGTGATGCTGGCGCAGCAGGCGCGTGATCGCAAGGCCAAGGTCGAGATTGTCTATATCGATCTTTCGGAAAGCTCGCGCGAGATCGCCGAGGCACGGATCAAACGCCGCAACCTTGAAAAGAACGTCAAATTTGTTACCGGATCGTTTGTTGATCTGGCCGGAAAATATGGTCCGTTTGACTATATTGATTGCTGTGGTGTGCTTCATCATCTGCCCGACCCGGATGCCGGGTTAAAGGCGTTGGCCGATGCGCTTAAACCCAAAGGCGGTATGGGGTTAATGGTTTACGGCGAACTTGGCCGGATCGGCGTTTATCATATGCAGGAGATGATGGACCGCCTTTCGGCGGAAACTGGTGGGCGCAAGCGGCTTAATCTTGGCAAGGCACTGTTTGACTCATTGCCTGGCACAAACTGGCTGAAGCGTAACCCGTTTGTAAATGATCACATCCAGGGGGGAGACTCCGGGTTTTATGATCTGCTTTTGCATCAGCAGGATCGGGCATATCGCGTTGACGAGGTTTTTGATTTTGTCGAGAAAGCCGGTTTGCGGCTTCAGCAATTCATCGAACCGATGCGCTATGACCCGACGACCTATTGTTCGCGCCACGACGTTCTGGACAAGGCCGTACATGTGCCGTTCCGTAAGCGCGCCGCATTGGCCGAATTGATGGCAGGCAACATTACCAAGCATCTGTTTTATGTGGTGAAATCGGAAAACAAGGTCAAACCGCCCGTACCTGATCGTAATGCGGTGCCATTCTTTGTGCGTATAGACGGGGCTGCGTTGGCCCGTTCTGTCGCCAAAACCGGCCATATCAAGATCAATTTTACCGGATTATCTGTAACGCGCAGCCTGCCCCCGGCTAGCCCCGGCATTCTGACGCGCATCAATGGCAAACGCACGGTCGGCCAGATTTACGAGATGTTTGACCCGAGACCCGACAAATATGAGTTTGATGCCCAGTTCGCGGTGATGTATTCGGTGCTGAATGCAGCAAACCTGATGTACCTGCATCCAGAGAGGTAATCCGGTTCGGGGTTATCCGGGTAAAAAAAATGCCGACCATCGGGGGATGGCCGGCAATCAGGAACACAAAACCGTCAATAACGGGTACGAATCTCGGTCTTGCGTGTCGGGAGACTGAAGACGCTTGTCAGCGCTTCAATAACCTGCAGGGGGAATGAAAGCGGCCCCTGCAAGCGGAAAAGTCGGGGAGACATAATAAATACTCTCGTTTTGGAGCCTTTAAGCGGAATGCTCAGGCTTTCCAGAATGGCTTGGCGGCTTCGATACGTGCTTCATATACGTCCCAGCCAATGTCGCGCAGCAGATGGCTGTCCATCGTCGCAAGCTTCTGGCGGAGAACATAACGTTTTGCCCACTGACGCGGCAATTCCATAACATTTACGCTGTTGTGGTGACGGCGGGTGGTGACAAAAGCGCCGGCATTTTTGGTGATCGCGACCATGATCTCATTCCTTCAATCTATCGGCCAGCTCTCGGTTTGTATGCGGCCTGAATGTGTCTCGTTCTGTTAAACCCAGAGTTACGCTTAAAAGCACTTGCGCTCAAACCATCTTTAGTCATCATTGCATGATTTTTAATCATGCAAGTTGGTTGCCATGAAACGCCGCCCATTGCCGTTAAATGCGCTTCGTGCCTTTGAAGTTGCCGGCCGTCTTGAAAGTTTCACCAAAGCTTCACATGAGCTTAATGTGACGCAAGGGGCCGTTAGCCGACAGGTGCAGCATCTTGAGGATGTGTTGGGGCGGCAATTGTTTGAACGTCATCACCGGCGCCTCAAGCTGACGCGACCGGGGCGCAACTTGCTGTCGTCGTTAACTGCGGCATTTGATTCGATCGAGCTGGCCGTGTCGCGGATCGAAAACCGGCCGGATGATACGCAGCTTAAGGTCCTGTCGCCTCTGACATTTGCGATGCGCTGGATCGTGCCGCGCCTTGGACGGTTTCAGATGGAACATCCCGACCTGCAAGTGCAGTTGGGAACATATAGCGACGATGCCGCCCCGGTAGATTTTAATGAAACCGATATTGCCATCCGTTTTGCCGATACGCCCGGTGATCAACTGGTACACGAATTTTTGACCGGTGAACGGCTTTTGCCGGTGTGCCACCCCAATCTTGCGAAAGAACTGAAAACCCCAGAAGACCTTGGTCGCGTTACCCTGCTGCATTGTTCGGCTCAGCGAGAAGATTGGCGCATATGGCTGAAGGGTACGGGGATAGAGGGGGTTGATCCCGACCGGGGGCCGGTTTTTGCTACTCTTGATATGGCGATGGAAGCTGCGGCCAGCGGATTTGGCGCGGTGATTTCAGACCCGGCGATGATTGGGGAATATGTGGTAACCAATCGTTTGACCGTGCCGTTCGATTTGCCGGTAGATAGCCCGTATGCCTATTCACTGTGTTATCCCGAGGGACGTCTGGAGCGGCGCAAGGTGCGGGCGTTTCGCGACTGGTTGATGACCGAAATCAGGATGGAGACGGACAAGCGCAAGCTTTTGCAAAAAGAATCAGGGGCGGAATGACAGTTTCAAGATGATGCCTTGAAATTGAACCATTTTATTCCTCATTATGAATATGTCGTTTGGATCAAGATGCGTTGCGGACGTAACGTCGGCGTAACCAGTCCCCGTTATTCTTGGCGGGAATTGTCCGGAACGTTTCGAACAGTGCGTCCGTAATTGTGTCAGATGATCCAATGATGCGTATTGGCCCTGCCGGGGTTCGGGCTTCGAGCCGGGCACATTTCAGGAATAAATATGACGCGGCAAGCAGGCGAGACGTGCATCGCACGGAAAATGGGGAACCCGGGAAAAATTTCCCGCTATTTCGGGGGCGCATTTGGGGCGCTGATATTCGCAGCATCGTTGACGGTTTCTACGGCAGCGATGGCACAGAATGGCGATAAACCCGATATTACAGCCGCACCGACCGTGCGGGTTGATGAGGAGCAGCTTAAACCCCTGACCACCGTTTCACACGGCATATCGCTTTATGGCGATTTGAAATATGGGCCTGATTTCCGGCATTTCGATTACGTCAATCCGGATGCCCCCAAGGGTGGGACGCTTGTGCAGGGCTCTATCGTCGCGTTTGACACATTAAACCCCTATACCCTTAAAGGCACGGCTGCCAGCGGGCTTGGCCTGATCTATGACAGCCTTATGGTATCTAGTGCGGACGAGCCTTCGTCGCTTTACGGGTTGATTGCACGCAGCATTGAATATCCCGCGGATCGGTCATTTGCCATTTTCCACCTTGATCCGCGCGCGCGGTTTCAGGATGGTACGGACATCACCGCCGAAGATGTCGTGTTTTCGTTCAATATCCTGATTGAAAAGGGCAGCCCGGTTTATCGGCAATATTACGCCCAGGTCGAAAAGGTCGAGGCGATTGACGATTTGACAGTCCGGTTTGATTTCAAACCGGGCAACAACCGTGAAATGCCGATGATCGTGGCCGAGCTTGCCATTATGCCGAAGCATTACTGGGAAGGGCGGGACTTTTCCAAAACCACCTTTGATATTCCGGTAGGTAGCGGCGCCTATAAAATCCGTGATTTCGAATCCGGTCGCCGGATTACCTATGAACGGGTCAAGGATTACTGGGCAGAGGATCTGCCGGTTAATCGTGGCAGCAACAATTACAATACGTTGCGGTTTGACACCTATCTTGATCCCGATGTGCAACGTCAGGCGTTCTTTGCCGGGGAATATATGATCCGCAGCGAACACTCTTCGCGCGAATGGAGTACGGCATACAACACGCCCGCAGTCCAGAATGGCCAGATCAAGAAGGAATTTCTGCCCGATAATCTGCCGAATGGCATGCAGGCCTATGTGTTTAATACGCGTAAACCGCAATTTGCCGATATCCGCGTACGGGAAGCCCTGCAATATGCGTTTGACTTCGAATGGCTGAACCGTGCGATGTTCTATGGCGCGTATAAACGCAATGTCAGCTACTTCGCCAATTCCGAACTGGCAGCGACCGGTGTGCCGCAGGGCGAGGAGCTTGATATCCTGAAAGGATTCAGAAGCCAGCTTCCACCGGAACTGTTTACCCAGCCACCACAATTGCCGAACTTTGATGCACCCAATGGCCGACGCGAAGCATTGCGCCATTCGATGCAGCTTTTACAGGATGCGGGCTGGGAATTGCGCAATATGCAGCTGGTCAACAGTAAGACCGGTGAACCGTTCCGGTTTGAGCTGATTATCCGCCAGCCGGGGCTCGAGAAGATCGCGCTGGTTCTGAAGGCGCGCCTGCGCCAGCTTGGCGTAACCATGGACATTCGCCTGATCGATACCGGGCAGTGGGTCAATCGCATTCAGGCCTATGATTTCGATATGACGACTTTCTGGTGGACACAAAGCCTTTCACCGGGGAACGAACAGCGGATTTTCTGGTCATCCGAAGCCGCCGACCAACCCGGCAGTCGCAATTTTGCGGGTATCAAAAGCCCGGTTATTGATGAACTGATCGATCTGGTTGTGGATGCCGACAGCCGCGAAAGCCTTGTGCAGCGTGTGCGTGCACTTGATCGCGTTTTGCAGTGGGGATTTTATGTGATCCCGCAATATTATCTTGGCGGGGACCGGATGGCCTATTGGGATGTGTTCGGAAGACCTGATGTGGTGCCACTTAAGGGATCATCCGTCATGACATGGTGGATTGATCCCGAAAAGTCGCGACAGCTCCGGAAAGGGGGGTATTAGGCCATGCTGAACTATATCCTGCGTCGCCTTCTGCTGATCCCGGTTACACTGTTTGGCATCATGGTGCTGAACTTTGCCATTGTGCAATTCGCACCGGGTGGACCAGTTGAGCAAATGATTGCCCAGTTGCAGGGCACCGATGTTGCCGCAACTGCCCGCATCAGCAATCAGGGTGCGGATAGCGGTGGCGGCGGTGGTGCCGGCGGCGGGAACAATTTTTCCTCCACCTCGACCTATCGCGGGGCACAGGGACTTGATCCTGAAATCATCACTCAGCTTGAACAGCAGTTCGGTTTTGATAAACCGGCTTATGAACGTTTCTGGATGATGATGAAAAATTATCTGACGTTCGATTTCGGCCAAAGCTATTTTCAGGATCGCGACGTGGTCGATATCGTCATCGATAAGATGCCTGTTTCGATATCGCTTGGCCTATGGTCGACATTGATCATCTATATCATTTCCGTGCCGCTTGGCGTTGCCAAAGCCGTGCGGGACGGATCAAATTTTGATGTCTGGTCATCGGCGGCGATCATTGTCGGTTATGCCATTCCGGGCTTCCTTTTTGCCGTGATGTTGATCGTGGTTTTTGCCGGTGGAACCTATTTCGATCTGTTCCCGTTAAGGGGGCTGACATCATCGAATTTTGATGAATTATCGCTTTTGGGTAAGGTTGCGGATTATTTCTGGCATCTGGCATTGCCGATTACGGCACTGACCATTGGTGGCTTCACCACTCTTACGATGCTGACGAAAAACTCGTTCCTTGATGAAATCAACAAACAATATGTGGTCACAGCACGGGCCAAGGGATTGACGGAAAAGCGGGTTCTTTACGGGCATGTGTTCCGCAATGCGATGTTGCTGGTCATTGCCGGTTTTCCGAGTGCATTGATCGGGTTGTTGTTTACCGGTTCGGTCCTGATCGAGGTGATTTTCTCGCTCGACGGGCTTGGGTTGCTTGGTTTTGAAGCCGTGATGAAGCGTGATTACCCGGTGATGTTTGCGACACTTTATCTGTTTACGTTGTTTGGTCTTGTGCTGAACCTGATCAGTGACCTCAGCTATCACTTCGTTGATCCGCGGATCGACTTTGAAGCGCGGGAGAATTGATCATGGGTAACATCATTCTTTCGCCGCTGAATAAACGCCGCATGGCAAATTTCCGGGCCAACAGGCGTGGCTATTGGTCGTTGGTTGTTTTTGCGATCCTGTTTGTGATCTGTCTGGCTGCCGAACTGGTGGCCAACGACAAACCGATATTTGTCAAATATGACGACAACTGGTACGTCCCGATCCTGTCAGATCATCCTGAAACTGCCTATGGCGGGGATTTTGACGTCGAAACGGATTTCTACGATCCCTATATCCTTGGCAAGATCGAAGAACATGGTTTCGCCATCTGGCCACCAATCCCGTTTTCCTACAACACTATTGATTTCGAAATGCGCGAGGCACAGCCGGCCCCGCCATCATTCCGTCATTGGCTGGGAACAGATGACCTTGGGCGTGACGTGCTGGCGCGTCTGATTTACGGGTTCCGGATATCGATCCTGTTTGGTCTTGCTCTGACCGCGATCAGTTCGGTGATCGGGATCGCGGCTGGTGCGGTGCAGGGTTATTTTGGCGGCTGGGTCGATCTTGGTTTCCAGCGTGTGATCGAAATCTGGGCCGGATTGCCGCAGTTGTTCATTCTGATCATTCTGGCCAGCCTGTTTGCGCCGGGTTTCTGGACGCTTTTGTTCATTCTTGTGCTGTTTAGCTGGATGAGTTTGACGGGTCTTGTGCGTGCAGAATTCCTGCGGGCACGTAATTTTGAATATGTTCGGGCCGCGCGTGCATTGGGCATGACCGACTATCGCATCATGTATCGTCATGTGCTGCCAAACGCGATGGTGGCGACGATCACATTCCTGCCGTTTGTATTGAACGGTTCGATCGTGGCGCTGACATCGCTTGACTTCCTGGGGCTTGGCATGCCGCCCGGCTCGCCGTCGCTTGGTGAATTGCTTGCGCAGGGGAAAAATAACCTTCAGGCACCGTGGCTTGGCATGACGGCGTTCTTTGCGATTGCTCTTATGCTGAGCCTTCTGATCTTTATCGGCGAGGCGGTGCGTGATGCCTTTGATCCGCGCAAGACATTTTAAAGGAAACGGTTATGACGACCAATCAATCGACACAGCCGCTTCTTGAGGTAAAGGACCTTTCGGCGAGTTTTGCCGGGGTTCCGGCGATCACGGGTGTTTCGTTTGCCATGAAGCGCGGCGAGACAATGGCGCTTGTTGGCGAGAGCGGATCGGGTAAATCGGTGACCGCACTTTCGATCCTGCAATTGCTGCCCTATCCGCGGGCAAGCCATCCGGGCGGTTCGATCATCTTTGACGGGCAGGAAATGATCGGCACGGATGCGAAAATCCTGCGCAAGATTCGGGGAAACCGGATCGCGATGATTTTCCAGGAGCCGATGACATCGTTAAACCCGCTGCATAATATTGAAAAGCAGATCGGGGAAGTGTTGCTGCTTCATAAGGGGCTTCGTGGGCGCAAGGCGCGGGAACGCATTCTTGAACTGCTTGATCTGGTGGGTATTCCCGATCCGGCGTCGCGATTGAAGGCATTGCCGCATGAATTATCAGGCGGCCAGCGCCAGCGGGTAATGATTGCGATGGCACTGGCGAACGAACCCGAATTGCTAATTGCCGACGAGCCGACCACAGCTCTTGATGTGACCATTCAGGCGCAAATCCTTGAGTTGCTAAAAGAGCTGCAGTCCAAGCTTGGTATGGCGTTGCTGCTGATTACTCACGATCTTCAGATCGTGCAGAAAATGGCCGATAATGTTTGTGTGATGAAGGATGGCGAGGTGGTCGAGCGCGGCACGGGCCGCGGGCTTTTTGACAATCCGCAGCATCCCTATACCCAAAAGCTTCTGGCGGCAGTGCCAAGTGGCAATGCGCCACCTTTGCCCGACAATGCTCAGGAACTGATCCGGACAAATGACATTCTGGTAAGGTTCCCGATTGGCAAGAAGGGGCTGCTTGGCCGCCCGGAATATTACCTTGATGCGGTCGATCATATTTCGCTTAGCCTGAAACAGGGCGAAACATTGGGCATTGTTGGCGAAAGTGGATCGGGGAAGACGACACTTGCGATGGCAATTCTGCGTCTGCTGTCATCGACCGGCGATATTCGATTTGATGGTAAAGATGTCCGGCAATTTTCCGGGGGTGATTTGCGCGCATTACGTCGCGACATGCAGGTAGTGTTTCAGGACCCGTTCGGATCCCTGAGCCCGCGTATGTCGATCAGCCAGATCGTCGGCGAAGGGCTTGAAATCCATAACCCGGAAATGTCCCGGCAGGAACGCACTGAACGCATTGCCGAGGCGTTGCGCGAAGTCGATTTGCCGGTGAACGCCATGGATCGTTATCCGCATGAGTTTTCTGGCGGGCAGCGCCAGCGCATATCCATTGCGCGTGCACTGGTCTTAAAACCGCGTTTCATGGTTCTTGATGAACCGACATCGGCACTCGATATGTCGGTACAGGCACAGATTGTCGAACTTTTGCGTGATCTTCAGGCGCGCCACAAGATGGCTTATCTGTTTATCAGCCATGACCTTCGTGTGGTGCGCGCTCTTTCGCATCGGGTGATGGTGATGAAGGGCGGGCGGCTTGTCGAAAGCGGAAATGCCGACGAAGTCTTTGAAAATCCGAAGGAATCCTATACAAAGGCATTGTTGGCTGCGGCACTTGATTTGCGTGCAGCCGGGTCGGAGTTCGTGCAAAGCTAAGTCCGACGGGAACCTGACAAGGGCTCACCGCGTTCGTCGGGCAATGCCATGGTACAATTACGGGCTGGAAGCGAGTGTTCATGACCGAACCGGGAAAAAACCCGAAAGGATTCAGGAACTGGCTTGTCATGCCGCTGTCGGCGGTATCGATGGGGTTGATGTTGCTGCTGGCACCAGACGCGCATGCGTCTGGTGGCGGACATGGCGGGGACGCCACATCCGAGAGCAGTGGGCCAAAGGAACCCGAGATTCCCGAAACGGTAATCCAGTCGGATTCAATTGCGCTGACCGTGGTTTTGCCAAAGGTCGGTGCAATCCGGCAGATGGTGTTTCATGTTTGGCTGGAGGCGTCGTCGGTGGCGGACCGTGCCATCCTCGAACAGGCTGAGCCCAAACTTCAGAACGCTTTTCTGCGTGATCTTCAGCGCATCATGTATCGTGATACCCAGAACCGGTATGACAAGCTCGAGGCAGGCAAACGTGGCTTTGTCTATAACGGACCGGAACTGATCGCGCCGCCACCGCCCAAAACGCCAGAAGAACTCGAAGCGGAAAAAGAAGCGGCCGAAGCGGCAAAGGAAAATGTTGAGGAAATCAAATCCGAACCACCATTCTCTCCATTTCCGCCAACGACCAATCGCTATTTTGCCGCTCTTCAGAACCGGCTTTTATCGACCGCACGGGGCATTGTGCCACCAGAAGCCATCCGCTCGGTCCAGGTGCGCAAGTTCTATGACAATTGGCCAGGTGATAAAAAGCCTGGGCGGTGAGACGCTCCTGCAAATCCTGTGCATGCCTTGTGGCCGTTTGCCATATGATTTGTCTCCCCATTCCTGAACGATCTTTGCGGATTGGTCCATTCCCATACAACGCGTTTTGAACCGGGTTGTATGTGGCAGGGGCGGTGACTCCCTGTGCACTTGGTCTGGTGGATGCCAGCCGTGCGCAGAGTGCACTTGTTCGAGAGCTTGAGCGTGATATTCCGAGGGCGTTTGATGTGACCCGGGGATTGAAATGCCGATTGAAACATGGCTCAGCTTTTGCGCACTGGTATCACTTATGGTGGCGACACCGGGTCCAAGTGTTCTGATCGGGATGTCACATTCGTTGCGTTATGGTCCTCGCCCGACAATGATTACGGCACTTGGCGATGTGACCGCCAACATGATCCAGATGGTGATTGCCGCGGTTGGTCTGGGGGCGTTGCTTGCGACTTCGGCGACGGCGTTTGGTGTTGTCAAATGGTGCGGTGTTGCTTTCCTGTTTGTTATCGGCGTGACAGCGATCCTGCGCAAATCCAAGGCAGGAAATGATGGTAACGATATCGAAATGAATTCAGCATCGGGGTTTGAGCCCGTGCGCAAACGTCGCCTGTTCAGCGAAGGCTTCCTTGTCGCAGCCGGCAACCCGAAAGCGATTGCTTTTTTCGGAGCACTGTTTCCGCAATTCATCGATCCGTCGGCGGAACTTTTGCCGCAGTTGATGATTCTTGGAACCACCTTTGTGATTTTTGATTACACATTCGTAATGATATATGCGATGGGCGCCGCCCGTCTGATGCCCTGGCTGATAAAACGCGGTGGGAAAAACACAATTGGCCGTGTCAGCGGCGGTGTTTTGATTGTTGCGGCCCTGCTTTTGTCCTTGATTGACATGCCGGAAAGTATTGCCAAGACCCGTTAAGCCGAAATCTGGGGTAAGCAGAAACTTCTTGTGTCACGGAGTGTATGTTGCGGCTCTATGCGCGGGTGTTTCGATATAAGTTTTTGATATCAAAAGATTAAATCAAAGATCAAATGCCCGGACGCAAAAACTCTGAACAAACCAACTGGTCTGTTTGTTGGCTATTCTTACGTGTGGGAAGGTGGGGTAAGAAAGGATGGGACAGAAAATCTGCCCCATTTGGCGGAATTCCGCACTCTTGCCAATTCTTGGCTGCCAAAAACCGGGTGAATTCTGCTTGCCGATGGCAGTGACACCCGAAAAAACTTGGCTCGAAAGCCTCGGCTATTCGGTTTTCTTGCCGGCAGCGACGATAATGTCGCCGAATTCGCGGAGGAAAACGGAACCCTTTACCGTGCGCTGAATCAGGACCGAGCGACGGTCGTCCTCGTCAACCTTGCGTTTGACCATACCCAGCGAACTGAGGCGGTCAAGTGCACGTGTAATGGCCGGTTTGGAGATGTTAAGTGCATCCGAAAGGCCACGCACGGTATGCGGGGCCGGGGTCAGGTAAACAGTTAGCATAAGGGCCATCTGGCGGGCCGATAGGTCGGGAGAGTCCCGACGCACACTTTCCACAATCGCGATACGCCAAAGGTCAAGCGCCTGAGACGGTTTGATCTCGATCGACATGCCTGTGCCCAACAATTAATTTGTTACGAATACGTAATCTGTCTACCTGACCCCTGCACAGATGTCAAAGGTCTAATTGGGAAAAACTGAACGTTTACTTTCCGTAACGATCCGCGATCAGCTTGAAAGCAGCCCGAATGCCTTGGGCTTCACCGCCTTCGGGGCGTCCCGGGCGGGCAGAAGGATTCCACGCCATCAGGTCAATATGTGCCCAGGCTTTTGCGCCCTCGGCGAAACGATCAAGGAACAGAGCGGCGATGATTGCCCCGCCATAGGGCGATCCGGAAATGTTGTTCATGTCGGCTGCCTTGCTATCAAGCATCGGGCGATAATCATCCCACAGCGGCAGGCGCCACATCGGATCGTTCAGCGCCAGGCCGTTTTCGAGAAGCCCATTGGCAAGATCATCGTTATTGGAAAACAGGGCAGGCAGACCAAGGCCCAGTGCAACACGTGCCGCCCCGGTCAGGGTCGCGAAGTCCAGAAGCATTTCCGGATCCTCGGCGACGGCTTCGGTCAGCGCATCGGACAGGACTAGCCGACCTTCGGCATCGGTATTGCCAACTTCAACCGTGATGCCCTTGCGGGTCTGAAGAATGTCGCTTGGCCGATATGCCTTGCCCGATACCATGTTTTCAACAGCCGGGATCAGAACGCGCAGACGAACCGGAAGACCGGCTGCCATGATCATGCGCGCCAGACCAAGAACCTGTGCCGAGCCGCCCATATCCTTTTTCATCAGCAGCATGTTGCTGGACGGTTTCAGGTCATAGCCACCGGTATCAAAACAGACACCCTTGCCGACCAGTGTGATTTTGGGTGCGCTTTCATCGCCCCAGCGCAGATCGATCAGGCGCGGGTCGCGGTCGCTGCCCTTGCCGACGGTATAGATCGCCGGGAAGTTTCGCTTGTTCAAATCTTCGCCAACGATGCTGGTGACCTTTGCGCCGAATTCCTCGCCAAGGCGGCGTGCGGCGGCTTCGAGTTCCTCGGGGCCCATGTCATTGGCCGGGATATTGATCAGATCGCGGGCAAGGCCAATGCCGCGTGCGATATTCTCGGCACGCTTGGCCGCCTCGTTTGCCGGAATGGCAAAAAGGGCCCGTTTGGCGGTGCTGGCATCCGACTTGCGGTAACGATCAAACCGGTATCCGCCAAGATAAAGACCAAGAACGGCCTTTTCACAGACTGCATCATTTTCCGTGACATCATCGGTCAGGATATATTCGCCCGCAGGCAACGCACCGGGCAGTGCCGCAAAATCCCACTGGGTTTTTGCATCATCGACATAGCTGATCACAACGGTCTGATAGGCGCCCGCTTCGCCGGGCAGGGCAAGATGGGTGCCGCGTTTGCCCTCATAGCCGGAAGATTTGACCCATGCCTGATGACCATTAGTTTGTTTGCCGAGCCAGTTTTTGAAATCGGCTTCGGCGACGGCCGTAATGCGGATCGGGTTGGACGATTTTTCAGACGCGATGATGTGATCGAACAATTTGACACTTCCCTTGTGGTGGCATGTTGGCGTTGCCGGGAGAAGACCCATGGACAGGGTGGCCGACAACGTTTCCTACGGCGAGATATGAATCCGATCTTACGGATGCCACCGTCAATCGGCAATCGCCCAAAAGAAAACCCCGTATGCGGAAATATCATGCGGATGATGATCTGTTCTGGCCGTCGAAGGGACATGGCATTGCCATATGCAAAAGAAGACGTTCGGGTACGGTAAAACGGCAAACGAAAATCAGCGATGCAACGGTCTTGAACCGGATTTTGAAAGCCCCGATAGTGGTCTGCCACCATCATCCGTTTGATAAAGGATACCGCAATGGAAACGCGCCCCGTTCTTTATATCGGCAACAAAAATTATTCTTCCTGGTCGCTTCGTGCGTGGCTTGGTCTGCGCGTGGCCGGGATTGATTTCGAGGAAAAGCTGATCCCGCTTTATACCGAGGAATGGCATGCCAAGGCCGAGATTTTTTCGCCCAGCAAAAAGGTTCCGTCCCTGTTTGATGGCCGCAAAACCATTTGGGAGGCATTAAGCATTCTGGAATATTTCGCCGATAGCAGGCCAGATGCCATGCTATGGCCGCTTGATCTTGATGTGCGCGCGATTGCGCGGTCGGTTTCACTGGAAATGCATGGCGGGTTTACCGCATTGCGCAGCAATATGCCGATGAATTTACGCAAAAGCCTGCCGGGCCGGGGTCGGGGAGAGGGTGTTAAGAAGGACATCGCGCGAATTGGTGAGATTTTTAAAACCTGCCGGGCCCAATACGGGCAGGGCGGTGATTTTCTGTTCGGTCATTTTTCGATTGCCGATGCGATGTTTGCACCGGTCGTAACCCGTTTCAAAACTTATGGCGTGTCGCTTGATCCTGTTGGCAATGCTTATATGGAAGCAATACTTGGCCTTCCCGAGATGGTCGAATGGTATCGCGATGCTCTGGCCGAGGAATGGGTGGTCGCCGGTGGCGAGATTTCCGACACATAGGCAGAAGCAACAAAGCAGGAGCATGCAATGGCCGGAGTGACCGGCGAGCTTCCCGAAATCGATCCGCCGGGTGATGACCCGGCGCTCGACGATCTTCTGGTCAATGTCCGGGCCTGCCGGATATGCGAAGGTGCGTTGCCGCTGGGGCCGCGTCCGGTTGTGCGGATGGCCGCAGGTGCGAAAATCCTTGTGATCGGGCAGGCCCCGGGGACGAGGGTGCATGAAACCAGCTTGCCATGGAACGATGCATCGGGGGACCGGTTGCGCGACTGGCTGCAAATGACGGTCGAGGATTTCTATGACCCGGCCAAACTTGCAATCATGCCGATGGGATTCTGTTATCCTGGCCGGTTTGAACGTGGCGGCGATTTACCGCCGCGCCCCGAATGTGCCCCGACATGGCATGATGAATTGTTACGACATTTGCCTGATATCGGCCTGACACTTTTGATCGGGCAATATGCACAGGAACGTTATCTTGGCCCGCGCCGTGCAAAAAGCATGACTGAAACGGTGCATCGATTTGACGAATATTTGCCAGACGGATTGCTGCCGATGCCTCATCCAAGCTGGCGCAATACCGGCTGGATTAAAAAGAACCCGTGGTTCGAAGTCGACCTTTTACCGGTCTTGCGCGACAGGGTGCATCGGTTGTTGGGCACAAACTGATTTTATGGTCCAATAGGGCAACGAAAAATGCAGGAGGTCACAATGAGCAAACTGGACAAAACCGCCATCGAAGCCGCAATTGCCAAGCTGGATGGATGGGATCTGGCAGAAGACGGGTTATCAATCGGCAAGATTTATATGTTCGGCGATTTCAATTCGGCATTCGGTTTCATGACGCGAGTTGCGATGCAGGCCGAAAAGATGAACCACCATCCGGAATGGTTCAATGTATACAACAAGGTGGGGGTTACGCTGACAACGCATGATGCGGGTGGCGTGACGCAAAAGGATATCGATTTGGCGACCTTTGCCGAAACGGTTGTATCGCATTAAGCTGCGTGATGCGTCAGAAAGAAAACGCCCTGCCATTGTGGGACTGGCAGGGCGTTTTTCGTGGCAGCAGGGCTTATTTGGGTTCCAGCCTGACCGCGCCATCGATCCGGATGGTTTCGCCGTTGATCATTTCGTTTTCGCAGATATGCAGGGCCAGTCGGCCATATTCTGCCGGATCGCCAAGGCGTTTCGGGAAGGGAATGTTTGACGCCAGCGCCTGCTGCATTTCATCGGGCAGGGCAGTGACCATCGGGGTGCCAAACATACCAGGCGCAATCGAAACAACACGGATGCCATGACGGGCCAGTTCGCGTGCTGCTGGAAGGGTCATTGCGGCTACGCCACCCTTGGATGCTGAATAGGCGGCTTGTCCGATCTGGCCTTCGTAGGCGGCGATGGATGCGGTATTGACAATAACACCGCGTTCACCACCTTCGGTCGGTTCATTGCGACTCATGGCGGTGGCAGCAACGCGCATCATATTGAACGTGCCGATCAGGTTGACGTTGATCACGCGCGCAAAAGCCTCAAGGTCAGCCGGACCTTCGCGTCCGACGATGCGTTCGCCTTGCAGGATACCTGCACAGTTTACCAGAATGGATGGAATGCCTTGTGTTTCGATAACATCCGAAACCGCGTCCTCGACACTTTTGGCGTTCGACACATCAACACCATAACCAATCCCACCCAGTTCGGCTGCTGTGGCTTTGGCCCCGGCCTCGTTCAAATCAAAGGCTGCGATTTTTGCTCCGGCGCTGGCAAGAACACGTGCAGTGGCAGCTCCAAGACCGGACGCAGCCCCGGTGACAATGGCGATGGATCCCTTGACCTGCATGGCTTCAAATTCCCTGTATCCAGTCCGGTGAAAAATAATAGGTAATTCTATACCAAATTATTTGTTTATCGGGCAAGGTCATTTGACTTTGTTGTGTCAGGGGCCCGAATGTCGGCCTTCCGGTGTTGCGGCAACCGGGTCTTGTGCTGCGATATCGGGGACGGTTGGTGTGACGGATTTGCCGATTTTCCGCTCCCGCAGGGCAACATAGATTGCTGCTGCGATGATCAGTGCCCCGCCCGGCAATATCCAGATATCGGGAATTTCGCCAAACAGCATCAGGGCCAGAATGGCAATGATCGGCAGTCGCAGATAGGAAAAGCCGACAAAGAAACTGTAATCAGCCAGCTGCAGGGCTTTGACATTGCACACCTGCATGACGTTCATCATGAGTGCGGCAAGCGCCATCAGGCCCAGTACCGGCCAGCTTGGCGTTTGCCAGACAAGCAGGGCCGGAATCAGGGATACCGGGGTTGTGATCAGCATCAGATAAAACAGAAGGGCGGTTGTACCTTCGGTTGCAACCAGCCGTTTGGTGATCAGACCGGCACTTGCCATACAGATGGCTGCGGCAATCGGCAAAAGACTGGCCGGTTGCATGGCAGCGGTTCCCGGCTGGATGATCAGTCCGACACCGACAAACCCGACAAGAACAGCCAGCCAGCGATGAATGCGCACAGTCTCGCGCAAAATCAGGGCTGCCAGAATGGTGCCAAACAGCGGCACGGTGAAGTTCAGCGTGGTGGCCTCGGCCAGTGGCAGATAAAGAACGGCCATAAACCACAGGCACATTTCGGCCGCCGACAATACGCCACGCAATCCCAGAAGCGGCAGGCGTTTCGTGCGCAGTTCGCCAAGGCCACGGTGCATCACGATGGGTGCAATCATTATCAGGCCAAACAGGAAACGCAGAAATACCGCCTGATAGGGATGGATTTCAGCCGTGGCAAAGCGGATTGTCAGGGTAAAGCAGGCGGCAAGGATGGCCGCAGAAAGGGCATAAAAACTGGCCTGAACCGGGGCGGATTGATTCTTGAACCAGTTTTTCATGAGACACTTGTTCCTTTGAATGGTCGATCAGTGATTTTCGCGCGTGGGTGGCGGGTCAAGATCACTTGCCGCAGGTGATGGGCCTCGATTGATCCGCTTGGCTTCTTTGGCAAGTTTGGCTTCGCGACGCGCAATGAACAGTGCGGATCCGATAATCAGACCAGCACCTGGCAGAAGCCAGATTTCGGGGACTTCGCCAAACATCACCAATGCGATGACGACGACAAACGGCAGGCGCAGATAATTGAACCCGACGACAAAGCTGTAATCATAGATGCGAAATGCGTTGGTGTTACAAATCTGGGTGATGTTGGCGATAAAGGCGCCCAGCGCCATCAGCCCCAATACCTGCAGGCTTGGGGTTTGCCAGACGAAAAGGGCGGGCACCAGCGTTAGTGGCGTGGTCAGCAGCATCATGTAAAGCACGATGGTGGTGCTGTTTTCAGTTCTGGCCAGCGACTTGATGGTCAATCCGGCACTTGCCATGCAGAGGGCCGCCGCAATCGGCAGTAGGCTGGCCAGTTGCATTGTTTCGCTGCCGGGGCGGATGATGATGATGACACCAACGAAACCGGCAAAAAGGGCTGCGATACGGTATTTTCGGACCGTTTCACCCAGAAAGATTGCAGCCAGGATCGTTCCGAAAAGTGGCACGGTAAAGTTCAGCGTCGTCGCCTCGGCCAGCGGCATATAGGCAAGGGCTGAAAACCAGAAGCTCATGGCACCCATCGATAGGAACGCACGCAGCAGAAACATCGGCATGCGGTGTGTTTTCAGCCGAGCAAAACCGGACCTGAGTGCGATGGGGGCGATAAAAAGAAGCCCGAAGAAGTTGCGAAAGAAGACCGCCTGCAACGGATCAATCTCGCGGGTCGCCATACGTACAATGACCGAAAACAGGGCTGCCATAAGTGATGCGATCACGGCGAAAACCGATGCCTGAAGATAGGGCGGCAGGCTGTTGAACCACTTACGCATCGATGCGGCCCGTTCTGTTTCCTGTATTGTCTTCTGGGGTGTCTTCAGGCGGATTGATGGTTTTGGCCTTGGTGACCGGAATGGCCTGTGAGTCGGCTGCTGCTGTTGTCGGCATGCGGCGGCGGCGTTTTTCATTCCTTGCCAGAACAGCTTCGCGTCGCGCGATGTAAAGTGTTGATCCAATAATCAGCGATGCCCCGGCCCAGGTCCAGAAATCAACCGTTTCACCAAACATGATGAAGGCAAGTACGGCAACAAATGGCAGGCGAAGGAAATCAAACGCCATGACGTAGGACTGGTCAGCCGCGCGATTGGCACGCACAAAAAGCTGCTGCCCGGCAGTTGCGAGAATGGCGATAGCAATAAGGATGGCGAGTTGCTGCCATGTTGGTTGCTGCCAATAGAAAATTGCCGGGATCAGAGACAGGGGCGTCATGATCATGCCCATCCAGGTCACGATGGCGTTGGCACTTTCACTGCGTGAAAGCATTTTGACCGTCGTCACGGCACAGGCGGTAAACAGGGTCGCCAACAGGGCCAGAATTGCGCCGGTTTCAAGAGTTTGGCCAATCGGGCGCACGATGATCATGGCGCCGACAAACCCAAGAACCACGGCGGACCAACGGCGCGCCCGGACGGTCTCACGCAGGATAAGGGCTGCAAGGATGGTGGTCAGGATCGGGACGGTGAAATTGATCGCGATGACCTGTGCGGCAGGGGCGATTGCGAGGGCCGAGAACAGACACAGCATTCCGGCCAGCCCGATCACTGCCCGAATGAAATGCAGTTTCAGTTTAAGCGTGCGCAGACCAACAAACCGGTCACGCAACATCCAGGGAATCATCGGTATCAACCCGAACAGATTCCGGAAAAAGGCTGCTTCAAACGGATGAACTTCGCGTGTGATGTAGCGGATAAGCACTGCCATCGCCGCAAAAAGGATTGCAGCACCGGTCATTAAAAGGGCGCCGCGAAGCGCATCGTCATCCGGAGAAACACGAAAAAGGTGCATGATCATCAACGAATAAGGCCGATTTTATAAAAAATCCAGCCTTGATCGGTGAAATAGTCCTACCATTTATCCAAAAGGTTGGCCGAAAGTTTCATGCGCACACAGTTTTCGTGTAAGATCGTCTGATATTGATAAAAATTCTTCAGGGGGATGTTTTATGGATGCCATTGATCGCAAGTTGATCGACATCTTGCAGGATGACGCGTCTTTGTCTTATTCGGCACTGGGGACGAAGGTCGGCCTTTCTGTTTCGGCGGTAAATGACCGTGTACGTAAACTGCGCGAGCAGGGGGTGATCAAGGCGTACCGCGTTGAAGTTGATGGACATGCCATCGGTCGCGCTCTTACCGCTATGGTCTGGTTACGGACCGATCCGGCCAAGGGAAACAAGAAGCTGGTCAAGTCGCTGATCAAGGCGGACGAGGTTCTTGAATGCCATCACATGACAGGGCGGTTTGATTTCCTGTTGAAATTACGGCTGCGCGATACGGCACATCTTGAAAGCTTTGTGACCGATACTATCAAGGAAGTCCCTGGCGTGGTAGAGGTTATTCCGGAAATTGCCTTGTCTACGGCCAAAGAAACCGGCTTTGTTCCGGCGGCGCTTGATGGAGATAAGTGATCGGTTGTGTCACACTCTGAGCGGTAGGAGTACATAATTCCAGTTGCCTGATATTTGACTAAATGTCGGGCAATTTTGCCGCAAGAATGCCGCCTTTGGGCGTTTTAAACCATCGTTGTGCAGGCGTGTTGCGGTAACGCATTTCAAACTTTCCCGTCGTAACTGGCGTGCGACAGGAACCTGACAGGCCTTTGGGCCTGTCCCACGGGTAATGACAAACAGGATGGAGACGGCAAATATGATCGAATCGATGAATCTGGTGATCCTGATTGCATCGGTTCTGGTTGTCGTTGCTGTTTTTACCAGCCTGATTAGTTTCCGGGTTGGGGCACCATTGCTGCTTGTGTTCCTGTTTGTCGGGCTTGGGGCCGGAGAAGACGGGATTGGCGGCATTAATTTCGATAATGCGCCGCTGGCCTATTTTATCGGGTCTATCGCGCTTGCGATGATCCTGTTTGATAGCGGATTTGAAACCCAGCTTCGAACATTGAAAATTGCAGCAGCACCGTCGCTTGTACTGGCGACGGTGGGGGTCATGCTGACCACGGGGGTGGTTGGCGGGGTCACGTGGCTCGTGCTGGATGTGCCCTGGCTGGTGGCACTGCTTTTCGGGGCGATTGTCAGTTCAACGGATGCGGCGGCAGTATTTTTCCTGCTGCGGGTTGGCGGGATCAATTTGCGTGATCGCACGCGCAGCACGCTTGAAGTCGAGTCCGGTTCGAACGATCCCATGGCGGTGTTTCTGACCATTTCACTGGTCGAACTGATCATGCAGGGGGGCGGGGACAACCTTGCACTGGAATTGCTTGAACGGTTTGTCCTGCAAATCGGGCTTGGCGGTATTCTGGGACTTCTGGGTGGTATGGCTATCGTCCAGATGATCAATCGGGTCAAGCTTGAACCGGCCCTTGTTCCCATTGTCACGCTTGCCTGCGCGCTCAGCCTGTTTGGTGCGACAAGTATCGTTGGTGGCAGCGGATTTCTGGCGGTTTATGTCGCCGGTCTTTATGCCGGCAACAGCCAGATGCGCATGAGCGTTGGTGTGCGCAGGTTTCAGCATGTCACGACATGGCTGGCGCAGATCGCGATGTTTGTCACCATGGGCCTGCTGGCAACCCCGTCACAGTTTGGCGAAGTGGTCATTCCGGGTGTTATTCTGGCACTGGTGCTGGTGTTTATCGCGCGCCCGGTGGCGGTATGGCTTTGCCTGATGTTCTTTAACTTTTCACGCAACGATACTGCCTTCATTTCATGGGTCGGCTTGCGCGGGGCGGTTTCCATCCTGCTTGCGATCGTACCGATGGTTGAGGGCGTCGAATACGGACAGTTGCTGTTCAACACGGCATTTATTGTTGTAATCACATCGCTGCTTTTGCAGGGGTGGACGATCCGGCTGATGGCGCGGTGGCTTGGCATTATGATTCCGCCGCGACATGGGCCGGTGGATCGTATTGACCTTGAGCTGCCGGGCAACGCCAATCAGGAGATCGTTGTTTATCGCGTTCATGATGAAAGTGCAGTGGCAACGGGTCACCGTATTCCGCGCTGGGCACGGCCGAGCCTGATCCTGCGGGATGGCAAATCGTTACGCCCGCACAGTGCCGGGCGGATTGAAGGTGGCGATCAGGTCTATATTATTACCCCGCCACGCCATGTCGAACTGCTTGATCAATTGTTTGCCGGTCCGGCCGAAGGGGCAAATGATATCGACCTGTTTGGTGATTTCAGTTTTCCTCCCGATACGCGTATCGCCGATGTCGGTCGTCTTTATGGCTTTGCGGTCAAGGAAGAGGACGAAGAGGCAACCGTTGCCGAAATTCTCGAGCGCAATCTTTCGGGGGATATCGAACCCGGGGATCGGGTTGCCTATGGTATGGTTGAGCTGATTGTTCGCCGGATCGATGACACACACGAAATTGTCGAAGTTGGCATGGCGGTCGAACAGAAGCCGGTCAAGCCGAAACGGCATCTGCCGATGTTCCATTCGCGGACAGAATTGCTGGCAATATGGAAGGAATGGCAGCGCCGTCGACTGCGTGAAAAAATGCGCAAGCAGCGTGGTGATGATGTCCTTGATTCCGATGAAATCACAGAGCCGGTCGAGGACATGTCGGGCATTGAAGTGGCAGCCAATGACGGCGGAGATGATGATGTCGGACCGGTGCGGACAGAAGCAGGACAGTCCGACAAATCCTGAGCATGGATTGGCAAAGGGATTAGCCTATCTAATTGATAGATAAGTTTTGCTGGTTTGTGCGAATGGCGCAAACTGCCCTAAATTCCAGCGATTGATTTCGTTGGAGTGCCGTTATGGGCCCGCTTGGATTATATAGCGCTGTCGTTCTGATCTGGGGAAGCACCTGGATCGCGATCCAGTACCAGCTTTCGGTCGGGCCGGAACTGGCTGTTGCCTATCGGTTTGTTCTGGCGGCAGTAATTCTGATGGCATGGTGCGTGATCCGCCGCCTGCCAATGCGTTATTCCCTGCGTGATCATGTATTCATGGCCGCCCTTGGCGTGTGCCTGTTTTCATTGAATTATGTGTTGATTTACATCGCCAGCGCCCATTTGACCTCGGGCCTTTTGGCTGTGGTGTTCTCGACCATCGTCATCATGAACATGATTAATGGTGCGATATTTTTCAAACGACGGCCCGAAACACGGACTTTGATCGGGGCGGCAATCGGGCTTGGCGGAATTTCGCTGGTGTTCGCGCGTGATCTGGCGATGTTTGATCTGGCAGCAGGTGGTAGCGTTGGTTTGCTGGTTTCGCTTGCGGGCAGTTATATCGCATCCCTCGGCAATATGGCATCGGCGCGCAATCAGGCGCGCGGCATTCCGGTTCTTCAGGCGAATGCTTATGGCATGATGTATGGCTCGATCCTGTTGATCGGATACATCCTTGCTGCCGGTATTCCGTTTACCTTTGATACCAGCCCGTCCTTTGTTGCCGCGCTGATTTATCTTTCCCTGTTCGGATCTGTGCTGGCGTTTGGCTCTTACCTGACACTATTGGGCAAGATCGGTCCGGATCGTGCGGCATATAGTTCCGTCATGTTTCCGGTGGTAGCGCTTTTGCTGTCGACCTGGTTTGAAGGATTTGTCTGGGACAGCAATATCGTTCTAGGCGTCGGCCTTACTCTGCTGGGTAATATCGTGATCCTGACCAAGCGAATGCACAAACCGGCGGTCATTGCGATGCAGACAACAGGCACTAAGCCAGCGTCAACACCCTGCGACGTAAAGGCCAGATAATGTCTACGGCTTCGAACTAACAGGTGTTGCGACGAGATGACGACGGATGAAATGCGATGAACGGTGTTGCCTATTTTCAACGGATGGCCCTCTATAACAGGTGGGCAAACCAGCATGTTCTCGACGCTTGTGCCGACCTTGATGCCGGTGCGCTTGCCGCGCCACGTGCGGCCTTTTTCCCGTCTATCATCAGGACACTGAACCATCTTCTGGTGGCAGATCGTTTATGGCTGGGACGTCTGGTCGGTACGCCCGAACGTCTGGCACTTGATACCGTGCTACATGCCCGATTTGACGAATTCCGCGCCGCGCGCGAGGCACAGGATGCCAAAATCATCGCTTTTACCGAGCAACTTGATGCGGACACGCTGGCAAGCGATTTGTCCTATCAATCGATGCTGGCCGGCGAATATACCCTGCCGAGTGAAATGATTTTGGCACATATGTTCAATCACCAGACACACCACCGTGGGCAACTGCATTCCATGTTGATCGAGGCCGGAGTAAAGCCGCTTGCGATTGATCTGGTTTATTACTGTCTGGAGGCCGATGCATGATGGCCGATCTTCTGATTCAGTACACGCCATTTCTGATTGCAGCTCTTTTGCTCAATATCTCGCCCGGGCCGGATCTGGCTTATATCACTGCGCAGACCGCGATCCATGGTCGTAAGATCGGGGTGTTTTCCAGTCTTGGCGTTTGTTCCGGTGCCTTTGTGCATGTGGTTGCCGCAGCCCTTGGGCTTTCGGCTATTCTGGCGACATCGGCACTGGCATTCTCGGTGGTGAAATGGGTGGGAGTCGCATATCTGGTGTGGCTGGGGATTGGTGCCTTGCGCAGCAGTTTTGCCAAGCATGGCCCGGATGATGCGGCATCTGAAATATCTGCCGCAGAACGGTTTCCGATACGGACGATGACAGCCTTCCAGGCGTGGCGTCAGGGCGCGATGATCGATGTACTTAATCCCAAAGTCGCGATTTTCTTTATGGCGTTTCTGCCACAGTTTGTTGACCCCGCGGTGGGGGATGGTGCGGTTCAGTTTCTGGTGCTTGGCACATTGGTCAATGTGATCGGTTTTTGTGTCGAGACGGTCGTGGTGTTTTCCATCGGATTTGCCGCGACCCGCCTTCGGGGTAACGGATTGCTTGCTATTTGGCTGCAGCGTTCGCTTGGAGGGATGTTTATCGCACTTGGTGTCCGGCTGGCACTGACCGAGCGGTGATTTATCGAATTCGTCACCCTTCGTTTCCAACCGGTTGCGAAGGGTGACGATGCCGGACTTTCGTATTCAGGTGCGAAGGTCCTTGGTCCGGATTGGTAACCGGGCCCTCTGGATTTTACACTCCATCCAGAGCTCTCTTACTGCAAACCAAGACTTGCGCCCGGCTGGGTTATCCTCAGAACCGGGCGCCTTTTTATCTAGGTTGTTTATGTAGGCGCGGTGTGCCGGTTTTAAACCAAGCCTTTGCAATCTTGCCGTCTTCGATGAGGTAAATGCAGATCACGTCAAGTTCCCCGACGCCATTGGGAAAGGTACGTGTGACCGTTTCGTGATCAATCACCATATTGTCCATGACCATGCGCGAAAGCAGTAATCCACACAGATCGGGTTCTTGAAAACGGGTTACATGGCGTGCGCGGATTTCGGTTGCACCATTGGCCAAAAGTTCGTCGGGGAAAGCGTAGTATTGGCAGTCATCGGCCCACCACTGCATAAAAGCATCAATGTCGTGGGCGTTATAGGTATCAAGCTGTTTTGCGACCGGGTGAATGATATCAGAACCGATATAGTCAGACATTTGGATGCCTCGATGTAATTATTGATTGATTGATGAGTGCGTTGGCTTTGTGTGAGCTTGAAGCTGTTTGCTGTGATCGGCGTTTCAGTCGTTTTTAGCGAGATGACGAACCAGCATATTTGAAAGTGGGGCGGCTGACAGGCCATGCGCGGTTAAGCTAATGGCGACGATCATGACGGCGGCGGCAATCAGGGATTCATAACCCCTCGGATCGATCATGGTGATCATGATCAGCAGGTAAATAACCGACGCGATGCCACGTGGGCCAAACCAGCCGATATAGAGTTTTTCGGCCAGACTGTAGGGGCTACCGATCATGCAAAGCCAGACGCAAAGCGGGCGCAGGATCGCGAGACTGACGATCGAGAAGATCAGCATTTCCCATGTCCAAAGCTGATATACTGCCGGTATGACCACCAGACCGAAAATGAAGAAGGTCAGCATGGTAAGCAGCTCTGATTCTGCTTCACCAAAGCTTTCGATGGTTTCGCGGACCTGTTCTGACGAGATGTTAAGAGCAAGGCCACCTGCGAAGGCCGCAACAAAGCCGTTTCCGCCAAGTTTTTCGCTGAGGAAAAAGATGAACAGCGCAGCGAGTACGCCGAGCAACCTTTCGAAGCGGTCGATGATGGTGTTGGTGGTGACCGCGTGATTGACGATCTGGCCGATGACATATCCGGCCAGAAGCCCGACCCCGGCGCCGACGGAAATTTCAATCGCCGCCTCTGTCAGCCAATTGTTGCTGCTTTCGCCAACAAGGTCGGCCTCGAGCAATACGACCGCAGTGAATACCGGCAAAACCAGCCCGTCATTCAGGCCACTTTCGATATTGATGCCCTGTCGCACCGGGTCGGGGACGGCGGTGTTTTCCATCACCGGCCGGCCAAGGGCTGCATCTGTCGGGCTAACGATCAGTGCCAGTATAAGGGCGGGCAAGACACCAACGGATGGATGTAGGCCAATGATAAAGGCCCATGTCACACCAATTGTTAGCGGCAAACCGATCAGAAGCAACCGATTGGCAAGCCGGATGGCGGGCCTTTCCTTGCGGTAATCAAGAACGGCGGCGTCAAGGAACAGGATGATCGCCAGCGTCATTTCGGAAAAGCTGGTGGCAAAGGGAATGCGATCGGCAAAGGGGGTCAGCGGTGCCTCATGCCATATGCCGAGCGGTACGGCGATTAGCGCCCCGGCCAAGGCCATCATCATGGGCGAAGATATATTGCTTCGTTGCAGTCTGCGTGACTGCAACCCGTAAAGCAGTCCCGATCCCAGAAAAAGGATGATGACCCATTCGAACATGATACAGCCTAACTGATTGGTTCATTGGATATATTGCCGCAATTCAAGGCAAATACCAAACATCAAAGGCGGAAAGCGAAGGGCTGGAAGAGAGATCAGGCTGTTGCTGCCCGGATGGTGGAAAGAACATTCTGATGGCATCGTGCGTCGCCACTCGCGATGACGGCACCATCACTGAAAATCGTAAGTGGCTTGCCCTGCCAATCGGTCATAACGCCACCCGCACCTTCAACAACGGGGACAAGGGCACAAAAATCATATGCCTGCAAACCGCATTCAACCACGGTATCGGCAAAGCCAAGCGCAACCAGACCATAGGCATAGGCATCAACGCCATACATCGGCTGGCGGCATTTCTCCGAGATGGCCTTGTAGGCTCGTGTCGAGGCATCGGTTCGGAAAAGTTCCGGGGCAGTGGTAAAGAAAGTCGCGGTATCAAGCGTTTCGCATTCACGCGCGTTGATTTCGTTACCATTCATCGTGCTCGGGCGCCCCATAACCCCAACCCAGCGTTCATTCGTGATGGCCTGATCAATGATGCCAAGTATGGGGACGCCTTTATGGCACAGCGCAATCAGGGTCGCGAAGCTTGGTTTGCCCGCGATGAACGACTTGGTGCCATCAATCGGATCAAGGACCCAGACAAAATCGGCATCGATATTGTGGCGGCCATGTTCTTCGCCAAGAATTCCGTGATCAGGAAGTTCTGCCGACAGAATTGCACGCATCGCGGTTTCAACTTCGCGGTCGGCAATGGTCACTGGGCTTGCATCAGCCTTGACGTCAACTGCTACGGGGGTGCGGTAATACTGGTGCACGACCGGACGGGCGGTATCGGCCAGCTTGTGGGCGATCTCCAGAAAGTGGTCGAGATTTTCCATTAAAACGAATCCCTGCTTGAAATGATTGGCCGCGAACGAAAACAGGGGACAGTTACCTGTCCCCTGTAAAAAATCAATCGATTATCCGGTGAATTTTCCTGCCCTTTATTGGGCGGGTGCTTCACCCTCTACTGCAGGTTCTGCCGGTGCGTCTGCCGCAGGTGCTTCTTCAGCAGCCGCATCGTTGGATTCCGCAGCCTCGGCCGGGGCATCTGCGGCTGCGTCGGTGGTTTCACCTGCAGCGGCTTCTGCCGGATCAGGATAAGGCAGTGGATTATCCGACTTGCTGTTCAGCCATGCGATGACAGCGGCGCGCTCCTCAGGCTTTTTCAGGCCCCCGAAGCTCATTTTCGTGCCTTCAACGTAATCGCGCGGCTTGTAAAGGAAGTGGTTAAGCTCTTCCCAGCCCCAAGTCCCGCCATGGTTGGCCATGCCATCGGAATAGGCGAAGTCACCCTTGTGGGCGAAATCGTTGCCGACAATACCATAAAGGTTCGGGCCGGTTTTGTTCGGGCCGCCTTTTTCGACGTCGTGGCATGATGCGCATTTTTTGAAGACTTTCTCGCCCTCAGCGAGGTCAGCCGAAGCAAGCATTGCCAGAATCGGCTCCGGCCCGGCGGGCTCTGCCGGTGCGGCAGCAGGCGCGCTAGCACCGGCCATCAGTTCTTCGGAGAACGGGTAAACGGGCGATTCCAGTTCATCGGGGTGCACAAGGGCACTTCCGATCTTGCCAACAACTATGACCAAAAGCACAGCACAGATAACACCGGCGACGATCTTGTTGATTTCCATCGTTTTCATGACGGGATCCCTACAGCCTAATCACTCTCAGGTTTCTTTTTTAACAGCTGACCCATGCGCCCCCAAAACGCTCTTAAAGATCACAAGAGCGCGCATGCGACAGCAGGTCAGACCGGTCGGAGGGAAAACTATACGTTTCAGAGATTTGCATCAACCTTTCTTAAACACAAAGGCGAAAACAGACGAGATAGACCTTCGTCATATTCAATTCCGTCTTTCGCAAAATCCCCAAAACCGGCTATTGTCCCGCCGAATCAAGCCATTGTTTCTTGCACAGGTCATCAGACACGCGCTTTGCGCGAGATCAAAGCAGGATCAAGCCAATCCGGAGGCCCAAGATGACTACGCCGCGCAATCCCGTTGTCGTTATTCCTGCCCGCATGGCATCGACACGCCTGCCCAACAAGCCGTTGGCCGATATTCACGGGGAGCCGATGATTGTTCATGTCTGGCGTCGGGCCACCGAGGCCGGAATCGGCCCGGTTATCGTGGCTTGTGCCGAACAGGAAATCGTCGATGCCGTTACGGCGGCTGGCGGGATTGCTGTTTTGACCGATCCGGATCTGCCCAGCGGATCGGACCGCGTGCATCAGGCGCTGCAAAGCTTTGATCCGGAAGGAAAATATGATGCCGTGGTCAATGTGCAGGGGGACCTGCCGACGATTGATACGGCAGATATTCGGGCGGTGTTCGAGCCACTTGCCGATCCGAATGTCGATATCGCGACTCTGGCAGCCGCAATTACGCGCGAAGAAGAACGGACCAATCCCAATGTGGTCAAGGCGGTTGCCGCCTTTGGTGCCGGTAGGGTTGCACGCGCACTTTACTTCACGCGCGCGACAGCCCCCCATGGCGATGGGCCGCTTTATCACCATATCGGGCTTTATACCTATCGCCGGGCGGCGCTTGACCGGTTTGTCAGTCTTCCGCCTGCTGAACTTGAAATGCGTGAAAAGCTTGAACAGTTGCGTGCACTTGAAAACGGCATGGTGATCGCAGTTGCCCTTGTGAACGGCGTCCCACTTGGCGTTGATACTCCCGAAGACCTTGAACGCGCACGACTTGTGCTGGGCGCGTAATTAGGCTTTTCTATGTTTTGTCTGGCGGTAAAGCCGCAGGATGCAACATGGAAATCATATTAGATATCAGGAAACAACCAGATGACTGCCCAACAACGTATCGCTTTTCAAGGAATGCACGGTGCCTACTCCGATCAGGCAGCCCGGCGCGCCTTTCCGGGGGCGACGACTGTACCTTGCCGGACGTTTGAGGGCGCATTTGGTGCATTGCGCGACGGCGATGTCGATCTGGCTGTGATCCCGATTGATAACACTCTGGCCGGTCGCGTGGCGGATGTTCATCACATTTTGCCCGATTCCGGTGTGCATATCATTGGCGAGACGTTCCTGCGGATCAATCATGCGCTGGTCGCGGTTCCGGGGGCGAAGATTTCGGATATCAAGGAAATCCGAAGCCACGTTCACGCACTGGGTCAGTGCCGCAAAATCCGTCGGGAACTTGGCGTGAACACCGTTGTTGGTCCGGACACTGCCGGATGTGCCAAGGAAGTTGCTGATCTGGGCGATAAAAGCATTGCGGCGATTGCGCCGGTACTTGCCGCAGAAATCTACGGTCTTGATGTGCTGCGTACCGAGGTCGAGGATGCTGAGCATAACACGACCCGTTTCATTATTCTGGCGCGCGAGCCGCTTGATATCGCCAACGACGGCACGCCGGTGGTGACAAGCTTCGTCTTCCGCGTCCGCAACGTTGCGGCTGCCCTATACAAGGCCCTTGGCGGTTTTGCAACCAACGGCATCAACATGACCAAGCTTGAAAGCTATATGGTTGAGGGGCATTTCACCGCGACCCAGTTCTTTGCCGAGGTCGAAGCCCATCCCGAACAGCTTGGTCTGCGTCATGCATTGGAGGAACTCCAGTTCTTCTCGCACGAGGTTCGCATTCTGGGTGTTTATCCATCCCATTCCTTCCGTCGGGAAAATGATCTTCCGGCGGAATAGATCGGGTTAAAATCCTCTTGCGATCAGTCATAAGATAAGCAAAACGGGCCATTCTAAAGGAAATGGCCCGTTTTCTTATTTATGCGCTAGGCTGTTTTCAGCAAGGATCAATTTTCGGCCTGTTTGACTAGGTCGTTTGAGAATCGCTGAATGATCTGGGTCAGTTCCGAAGAACGTGAAGAAAGTTCTTCGGACGCATTGCGCAGATCGCCTGCGTGGGTTGTCGTGCTTTGCGCATTCTTCATGGTCTGATCGACGCTGTAGGAGATCTGTTTCACGCCATCGGCACTGCGGTTCGCATTGCCGGCAATTTCCTGCGTCGCGGCGCCCTGTTCCTCAATTGCGGCTGCAATGGCGGTCGAGGCAGATCGAACCTGGTCGATGGTTTCCGACACACGTGAAATGCCGGTGACAGCGCGTTCTGTGCCTTCGACGATACCGTTGATCTGGGCTGCGATTTCCTCGGTTGCGCGTCCTGTCTGGGTGGCGAGGTTCTTGACCTCACTTGCGACAACGGCAAAGCCTTTGCCGGCATCGCCAGCACGGGCGGCCTCGATGGTTGCGTTTAGCGCCAGAAGGTTGGTCTGGCCTGCGATGTCATTGATCAGGCTGACGATTTCCTTGATCTTGTCGACAGCATCTGACAGGCCGCCAACATCATTTGATGCACTTTGACTTTCATGTGTTGCGCGTTCGACTGTGTTGGACATCTGGGAAATCTGGACGTTGATTTCCGTGATCGAGGATGAAAGTTCCTCGGTTGCGGCGGCAACCGCGTCGACATTCTGTGACACCGATCCGGCGGCAGAAGCGACCTGCTGGCTTTGATCCAGAATACCTTCGGCGTTGTGCGACATGCTGATCGCAAGATCGCCACTGCGTTTAACCGACTGGTCAACGGCACCGGCGATACCGCCAACTTCACTTTCGAGTTTTTTGGCGATGTTGCGGATATTGGTACGACGTTCTTCTTCGGCTTTCTGTTTCTGGAGGGCCGCATCTTTTTCAAGCTGCTGGGCCTGTGCGGATTTGTCGCGCAGGGCAAGAACGCCGGATGCCATATCGCCGATTTCGGTAAAGTTGGACTCGGTATCAACCGGTGCCTGATAATTGCCTTCGGCAATTGTCGCGATGGAGCGGTTCAGGCCCACGATGCTTTTGGTGATACGGGTCCCGACGAACCAGGACAGAACGCCCGCAATGATGATGGCGATGACGGAAATGATCGCAATACGTTGCATAACAGACTGAAATTCTGCAGCAACATCATCCATATAGACGCCAGCGCCAAGTGCCCAGTTCCACTCCGGGATCGGGCGGACATAGGCCGCCTTTTCGATAAGGCGGTCGCCTTCGCCCGGCTTTTTGGTTTCATAGGTGATGACACCACCACCGGCTTTGGCGGTGCTGACGATCTTTTGGCGTACTTTGCTGTCGGGATTACATTTGCCAACGTCACCGGGGCTAAGAGGATCCAGAACCATGCAATGGCTGTAGTCGGATGCATAAATATAGTTCTCGCCATCGAACCGATAGGCATTGAGAAGGGCAAGAGCCTCTGCCTTGGCGGTATTTTCGTCCATGTCGCCAGCTTTAACTTTGGCGATATATGCATTGACGATTGTGACCGCACCTTCGGTCAGATGTTCGATCTGTTCGAACTTCCCGTTTCGCAGGCTGCTTTGATAATTCAGTGCCACCGTTGCGATAATCGCGATCAGCGTCAGCAGGCAGATCGCCGGGATTGAGAAAATCCCCGTAACAACCCGAAACCGCATGGTCCATCCCCTTGAATGTTGTGTAACCGGCCGATAATGCGCACAAATTCGATATCGATAGATTAATTCGGTGTTACATATGGGAATGATAAATGCGTTTTTGCATGGCTGCCCGGCGCAGGGATTGATTGACTTTGTTCCGAGGGGCCTGTATCACCCGCTTCATTCCTTCGCTTGTAGGGCAGATTGAGCTGTCAGGAACTGTGTGAAAAGGCGAGGGCGGCGATGACGTGATGACGTCATGGCCTCATCATATGCCTCTCATGCAGGGTCCGAAGCAGCGGCTTGATCGCCGTGCACCGGTCGCTATTGCTGTCGAGCAGGCACATCATGGCGCGAACATGGCGCCGACCGGATTTTGAAGGACTTTCCTTTATGACTAATTTTGAAGGGCTCAACCTTATCGAGCCCCTGCTGCGCAACGTTGAAGCTACCGGTTTCACCGCACCGACCGAGATTCAGGCAAAAACCATTCCGGCATTGCTTGAAGGTCGTGACCTGATGGGGATTTCCCAGACGGGTGGTGGTAAAACCGCCGCATTCTGCCTGCCGCTGTTGCAGCGTCTTGCCGAAAATCCGAAACGCCCGGCACCGGGTCAGCCGCGCGCGCTTATTCTGGCGCCGACGCGTGAACTGGTAAATCAGATTGGACAGTGCCTGCGCGATTTCAAAAAAGGCATTCGCCTGTTTTCTTCCGTTGTTTATGGCGGCTCGCCGATGGGCCCGCAGATTCAGGAATTGCGCCGTGGCGTTGATATCCTGGTTGCGACCCCGGGTCGTCTGCTTGACCATATGTCACGCAACACCATCCGTTTCGACGATATCGAAGTCTTCATCCTTGATGAAGCCGACCGTATGCTCGATATGGGTTTCTCAGAAGACGTTCTGACCGTTGCCGAAGTGCTGCCACGTGAGCACCAGACGGTGATGTTCTCGGCAACCATGCCGCCGGCTGTCAAACATCTGACCGACCGTCTGTTGAACAATCCGGTTAAGGTTGAAACCGCGCCGCAGTCCAGCGTGACCGAGCGTGTTACCCAGCGTGGCATGTTCGTGAAACGTCACGACAAGACCTCGCTTCTGGTTCAGTTGCTGAAACGTCAGGAAAGCGAACGCGTACTTGTTTTCACCAAAACCAAAGCCGATGCGGACGAACTTTCGTTCCAGTTGCGCGATGAAGGTGTTGATACCGACGCCATCCATGGTGACAAGCAGCAGCGTATTCGCCAGAAAATCCTGCGGAATTTCCGTAATGGCCAGTTCCCGGTCCTGATCGCAACTGACGTTGCAGCACGTGGTATTGACGTTCCGGGCATCACGCATGTCATCAACTATGACCTGCCGACCGATCCGGAAAACTATGTGCACCGCATTGGCCGTACCGGTCGCGGCAGTGCCGAAGGTATTGCGATTTCGTTCTGCGAACCGCGTGACGTTCGTCATTTGCGCAACATTGAACGCGTGATCGGCCAGCAGGTTGAAATCGACGAAGATCATGAATTCCATTCGGCTCCGCCTGCCCGTTCGTCGGGCGGCGGCGGTCGCGATGGTGGTCGTGGTGGTCGCGGCGGATTTGGCGGTGGTCGTGATGGCGGTCGTGGTCGTGGCGGTTTCGGCGGCGGTCGTGACGGTAGTCGCGATGCTGGCCGTGGTGGTCGCGGTGGATTTGGTGGTGGCCGTGATGGCGCCCGCGACGGTGCCCGTTCATTCGGCGGTCCGCGTCGTGCCGAAGGTGACCGTGATGGTGCGCGCCGTTTCGAAGGTGATCGCGAAGGCGGTCGTGCTTTTGGTGGCGATCGTGACGGTGGTCGTCGTTTTGGCCAGTCAGATCAGCCGCGTGGTGATCGCGGTGGCGATCGTCCGGCCCGTTCGGATCGTAATGATCGCGGTGGTGACCGTTTTGATCGCAAACCGCGTTTTGACCGCGCTGCTAGCGATCAGCGTCCGGATCGTGCCGAGCGTTCTGATCGTACCGAGCGTACGGATCGTGGCACCAACTTCCGCCCGCGTGGCGAAGGTGCACCGGCACGTGATGGCGAGCGTCGTTTTGCTGACAAGCCGCGCGGTGAACGTGGTTTCAAAAATCGTGATCGCGATACCCGCGGTCGTGATTTCAGTGATCGTCCGCGCCGTGCCGAAGGTGGCCGTGGTGAAGCCCGTGGTGGCAACCAGGGCATGAAACGCCGTTCCGCCTAAGGTATCTCCTCTTTCTGGCTCTGGCTGGAATATCCGGGAAATCTGAAGATTTTAAAAGAAGCCTCCGCTCTGCGGGGGCTTCTTTGGTTTCTGTCTCATCGCGCAGTTGGAGAATGTCTGTGATAATGTGCTAAAAAACATATTCTGTATGATGAATATGTTCGTGTGCCTTCTTACATACTTCATAAAACAATCGACGCTGTGTGATCGATAATGCAGTTGGAGAGTGGTGGATATGCAATTTATAACCCGGACAGGGTTTGCGGGGGCGGTTTGTGCTGCCGGACTGTTGCTGGCAAATATTGCGCATTCCCACGACGCATCGCAGCATCTTGCCGTCAATGATGATGGCGGGCGCGATTGTACCCGTCTGCTGGCATCCGGAAATCCTGATTATCCGCCTTATCTCTGGCCAGCAGAAGATGGCAGCAATCATTTGATTGGCGCGGCAGCAGATTTTCTTCAGCGCGTTGGCGAAGCTGCGGGTATCGTGATCGAGGTTGTTAATACCGGCAGCTGGGGGCGCGTGCAGCAGCATATGCGCGAAGGCGGGATCGATATGATTGCCGGGGCTTTCTTCACCGTTCCGCGGCTCGAATACATGGATTATTTTTATCCCGCATTTCAGGGGACGCGCACTGTCATCTGGACCAAGGACAATATCGATATCAATTATCGCCAGTGGTCGGACCTTCGCGGGCTTGAAGGTCTTACCGTGATCAATAACAGTTTTGGTCAGGGGTTTGATACCTACGCGGCCCAAAACCTGATGATCCGCGAAGTCCCAAGTCTGGAACAGGGCCTGAAGATGCTGGATCGTGATCGCGGCGAATATCTGATTTATGAAGAATTTCCCGGCAAAGCTTTTGCTGCGCGGGAAAATATTGACGGCATCCGCAGTTACGACGTTCCGGTCAGTGAAGAAAGCCTGTATCTGACCATGTCACACAAGTCGCCATGCAATACTGGTGCATTGCGCGGTCGGATCGCGCAAGCCTTGTTCAAGCTGGTGAACGACGACGTGATGACCGATATGCTCGAAGCCAGCATCTCCCGCTGGAGCGCGGGTACAAACTGATCCCTGCTAATCCCAGAAAACTTTTGAAAACCGGTACCTGACCTGTTGCGATCATAAATCGGTATAGTTGTGCGGATTTGATTTGACGTTAACGTAAACGTAAACTAAAACGGAATCGCGTCACAACCCGTCATTCCCGGTTATTAAAAAGATTGGGCCGGAATGGCCGCAGGCAGAACAGGACCGAGAAATGGCACAGTTTGAGCCGCAAAATCCGAATTATGATGTCGAAGTCCGACATCGGTTTCGTCAGCAACCCTACAATCTGTCGATTGGGGCTGAGGTCATCGACGTGAAGCCGGGGCGGGTCGAGATTGTGGTTCCGTCGCGTGCCGATCTGATCCAGCACAATGGCTATTTTCACGGCGGTCTGATTGCCGGGCTTGCGGACATTGCAGGCGGTTTCGCCGGATGGAGCCTTGTTGCCGAAGATCAGGGCATGCTGACCATCGAATACAAGCTTAATATCGTTGCACCGGGCATCGGGCAGGAATTGCGGGCGGTGGGTGAAGTCGTTTCGCGCGGTAGGTCGATTATTGTTACGCGCATTGATGTTTTCGGCAGCAAGGATGGCGAACCGGTTCTGTGCGCGACTTCGCTTCAGACACTGAAAGTGATGAAGCTGCCGCCAGAACTTCTGGGCGACGCAGCGGCTTAAACCATCAAGCGGGTCTTATACCCGTGACCAAACAGAACTCCATTCTAGGGCAGGATAATTATCATGGCATTTTTCGAATTTCCCGGATTGAAATTTGATCTAGGTGAGACCGCAGAAGCGATCCGCGAAACCGTTTCATCCTTTGCTGAGGCCGAAATCGCGCCGCGTGCTGCCGAGATTGATGAGAAAAATGAATTCCCCAATGATCTGTGGCGCAAATTTGGTGATCTCGGTCTGTTGGGTATGACGGTTCCCGAGGAAGATGGTGGCACCGGCCTTGGCTATCTTGAACATGTGATTGCCATGGAAGAAATCAGCCGCGCATCGGCCTCGGTTGCTCTTTCCTATGGGGCCCATTCCAACCTGTGCGTCAATCAGATCAAGCGTAACGCCAATGCCGAACAAAAGGCAAAGTATCTGCCGAAGCTGATGAGTGGCGAGCATGTCGGTGCGCTGGCCATGAGCGAGCCGGGGGCCGGTTCGGATGTGGTATCGATGAAGTTGCGTGCCGAGAAAAAGGGCGACCGTTTCATCCTGAACGGCAACAAGATGTGGATCACCAATGGCCCGGATGCCGATACGCTGGTGGTTTATGCCAAAACCGATATCGATGCCGGTCCCAAGGGAATTACGGCTTTTATCATTGAAAAAGGTTTCAAGGGGTTCTCGACCGCGCAGAAGCTCGACAAGCTTGGCATGCGGGGCTCCAACACCTGTGAACTGGTGTTTCAGGATTGCGAAGTGCCCGAGCAAAACATTCTTGGCAATCTGAATGGCGGTGTCCGCGTTTTGATGAGCGGCCTTGATTACGAGCGTGCTGTTCTGGCAGCAGGCCCGACCGGTATCATGCGCGCCTGCATGGATGTGGTCGTGCCTTATATTCACGAACGCAAACAGTTCGGCAAGGCGATTGGCGAGTTTCAGCTAATGCAGGGCAAGATTGCCGATATGTACACCACAATGAATGCCTGCCGCGCCTATGTTTACGAAGTTGCCAAGGCATGTGATCGTGGTGAAACATCGCGCAAGGATGCCGCTGGTGTGATCCTTTATGCTGCGGAAAAAGCAACTTGGATGGCGCTTGAAGCCATTCAGACGCTGGGTGGCAATGGCTATATCAACGAATATCCGACCGGCCGCCTGTTGCGCGATGCCAAGCTTTATGAAATCGGTGCTGGAACAAGCGAAATCCGTCGCATGTTGATCGGCCGTGAGCTTTTTGGCGAAACCGCCTAATCCCCTATTTGGAATACAGGATCAGATTCATGAGCAATTCAGACCCCATCGTTATCGTTTCCTGCGCCAGAACCCCGATGGGCGGCATGCAGGGTGATTTTGCAACCGTTACCGCATCCGAACTGGGCGGCGTTGCCATCAAGGCCGCGCTTGAACGTGGCGGTGTTGCAGCCGACGATGTAGACGAAGTCATCATGGGTAACGTTCTGCCCGCCGGTCAGGGGCAGGCCCCGGCGCGTCAGGCCGCATGGAATGCAGGCATCCCGCGTTCCGCCGGTGCAACGACGATCAACAAGATGTGCGGATCGGGCATGAAAGCCGTGATGTTTGCTCATGATATTCTGTGTGCCGGCAGTGCCGATGTCATGGTCGTTGGTGGTATGGAAAGCATGACCAATGCACCCTTCCTGCTGCCCAATATGCGTAGTGGTCAGCGTTACGGTCATACCGAGGTCTATGATCACATGGCGCTGGATGGGCTTGAGGATGCCTATGAAAAGGGTCGTTCGATGGGTACCTTTGCCGAGGCGACGGTTGATAAATATGGCTTTACCCGTGAACAGCAGGATGATTATGCAATCACGTCACTGACGCGTGCACAGAATGCGGCAAATGCCGGGCATTTCGATACGGAAATTGCCCCGGTGTCATTTACCACCCGTAAAGGCGATGTAACCATTTCCGCCGATGAACAGCCGCCCAAAGCGAAACCGGAAAAAATCCCGACCTTGCGTCCGGCATTCCGTAAGGACGGTACCGTGACAGCGGCTCATTCGGCATCCATTTCGGACGGAGCGGCGGCAATGGTAATGATGCGCCAGTCCGAGGCAGAAAAACGTGGTTTGAAACCTTTGGCGAAAATCATGGGACATGCAACCCATGCGCAAGAGCCGTGCTGGTTCACAACCGCCCCGATTGACTCGATTAAAAAAGTGCTGGCGAAAACCGGTTGGGCCAAGGATGACGTTGATCTTTGGGAAATCAACGAAGCCTTTGCTGTGGTGGCAATGGCCGCCATGCGTGATCTCGACCTTGACCATGGCAAAGTCAATATCCATGGCGGTGCCTGTGCGCTTGGCCATCCGATTGGTGCGACCGGTGCACGTCTGCTGGTGACTTTGATCCATGCACTTAAAACCCATGGTGGAACCAAGGGGGTGGCATCACTTTGTATTGGTGGTGGCGAAGCAACTGCGGTCGCCATAGAGCTTTTGTGAGCCAGATTAAAGTTGTTCTAAAAATCAGTGATTGGGGCTACCAACTTGCGCGAATTCACCCTATTTTGTCGCCAGAGTGATTGACGAGGATGAGGGAATTCGCGTGATGTCAAAACCGACAGTCGACCGGATGCTTGCCGGATTTAAAAGCTTCAAGGCGATGTATTACGAGCAACGCCCTGAACGAGTAGAAGATTTGGTCAATATGGGCCAAAAGCCGGAAGTTCTGCTGATTGCCTGTTCGGACTCCCGTGTTGATCCGGCGATTTTGACTAATGCCGAACCGGGTGAGATGTTCGTCGTTCGTAACGTGGCAAACCTGGTGCCGCCTTATGAGCCTGACGAGAATTATCACGGAACGTCGGCTGCAATCGAATTTGCCGTTCGCGATCTTAAGGTCAAGGATATCGTCATTCTTGGTCATTCGGGATGTGGCGGTATGGCGGCTTTGGTCGAGCATGGTGACGCGGGCAAGGTGCCTGATCGTGACTTTATCGGCGAATGGGTCAGCATTGCGAAATGCTGCCTCCATCACGGGCCGGATGTGGATAAGGTGTCCCGGCATTCGATCCGTAATTCGCTTGAAAATCTTATGACGTTCCCGTTCATCAAGGAGCGGGTCGATGCCGGTGACCTTAACCTGCATGGTTGGTGGTACGGCATGAAAGAAGGGATCCTGTGGCGCTTTGATGCCGAGCAGGACAAATTTGTTCAGGGCGAAGAATAGGCCCGGCCTGATGAAAACGATCTTCTGATCGCATGGCTGGTGCATCGCCCAATTGGGAGGGTGACCGCCATGCGGTTGGAAGAACATCAAATCATGGTGCGCGATACCGCGCGCGAGTTCGCCGAAAATGAACTCAAACCTCACGCCGCAAAATGGGACATCCACCATACCTTCCCGGCCGAAGCGATTGCCGGGCTGGGTGAGCTTGGTTTTTTGGGCATGCTCGTGCCCGAAGAATATGGCGGGGCGGGCATGGATCATGTCGCCTATGCGCTGGCGTTAGAAGAAATTGCTGCGGGCGACGGTGCAACATCGACCATCATGTCGGTACACAATTCGGTTGGTTGCATGCCAATCCTGAAATTTGGCACCGAAAATCAGAAAGAAAAATATCTGGTCCCGATGGCGCGTGGCGAAAAGATCGGCGCATTTTGCCTGACCGAACCTCAGGCCGGATCAGATGCCAGTGCACTGCGCACGCGTGCCGTGCGCGACGGAGACGACTGGATTATCAACGGCTCCAAACAATTCATCACATCGGGCAGTGAAGGCGATGTTGCGATTGTGTTTGCTGTGACAGACCCGGAAGCAGGCAAACGTGGCATTTCCGCCTTTATCGTGCCCACCGATACGCCGGGCTATGTGGTGTCACGGGTCGAGGAAAAGCTTGGACAGAATGCATCGGATACCTGCCAGATCACCTTTGTTGAATGCCGCGTTCCGGCGGAAAAGATGCTGGGTGAAGAGGGTCAGGGGTACAAGATCGCGCTTGCGAACCTTGAGGGCGGGCGCATCGGTATTGCCGCCCAGTCGGTCGGCATGGCGCGTGCTGCGTTCGAAGCTGCGCGCGATTACGCCAATGAGCGCGAAACGTTCGGTAAAAAGATCATTGATCATCAGGCGGTGGCATTCCGCCTTGCCGATATGGCTACCAAAATCGATGCGGCACGGTTGCTGGTGCATCGTGCAGCAGCGTTGCGCGATGATGGCAAGCCCTGCCTGACCGAGGCCTGCATGGCAAAGCTTTATGCGTCCGAAATTGCCGAACAGGTTTGCTCTGCCGCGATCCAGATTCACGGTGGCTACGGATATCTGAAAGACTTCCCGGTCGAACGGATTTACCGTGATGTCCGGGTGTGCCAGATCTATGAAGGCACATCCGACATCCAGCGTATGGTGATCGCGCGGTCGCTGGCCGATTAAATGCCGGGTGGTGGGCCAAATCGATCTAGATAGCGTTCGGCGCGGGGCAATGCGTTGTGAAGAAACTGATCTGGTTCGCGTAACCAAAGGCCTTTGATTTCCTTTGATTTTTGCTCCGATATCAGAACGTTACGAGGTAGCAGGGTAAGTTCTGCATTCCATTCCGGCCAGCGTTGTCTCGCCCGCTTGAAATAATGGGCGATTAGGTCGGTGCGCTTGCTATAACCATGATAGTCAAACGCCCACTCGTTCCATATGACGATAATATGGCTGCCGGTATAACCTTCAAACGGGCGCAGCCAGAGTGGCTGCATTGTCCTTGTTGTGTGCCGATCAAGAAAGGCGTGTGCGAGAATGTGACACGCACCGCAGGCAAAAAAGACCCTGTCGGGTAGGTTCCAGCGTTTGGCTGGATCGGATTTGCAGTAATTTTTGGTACGGGGCTGATACATGCCTGTGTTCCGGGTCTATTTTCCGGGATGCAGTTTGTGTTTGTCTAGTAATCGGCGGAACTGATGATAATTCAGGCTGAGTTGTTTGGCGGCTTCGGTCTGATTGTTGGCGTTGTCTGCCAGTGCCTTTTCCAGAAGGCGAATTTCGAAGGCTGCGACTTCTGATTTGAAGTCGATGCCGGTTTCGTCACCTGAGTTTTGGGGCGCAGCCTTGGCCGGGGCGGCGGTTTTGGCTCCGGTTTCGGACCAGATGTTGGCAAAGGGATCAAGTACGATACGCCCAAGCGGGTTTTCGTCATCTTCAGCCAGATAAAGGCTGCGTTCAACCGCGTTGCGCAATTCGCGGACATTGCCCGGCCATGAATGGGTCAGAAGCTGTCGTGCTGCGGCGGGGGTAAAGCCGGCGAAAACGGAACGTGACAGGCGCTTGGTCATTTCAAGGGCGAATTGTTCGGCAAGCGGCAGAATATCATCGGATCGTTCTCGAAGTGGCGGTACGGCAATTACATCAAAGGCAAGGCGATCAAGCAGGTCGGCGCGGAATTTTCCCTGATGGGCCAGTTCGCGCAGATTTTCATTGGTGACGCCAATCACGCGGGTATCGACTTCAATTACGTCAGAGCCGCCAACGCGTTCTATTTCACCGTATTCAACAACGCGCAGAAGCTTTTCCTGCACCATGGGGCTGGCGGTGGCGATTTCGTCCAGAATAATGGTGCCGCCATGTGCGCGTTCAAATCGTCCGACATGGCGTTTGGTGGCTCCGGTAAACGCGCCGGCTTCGTGACCAAACAACTCGGTATCAAGCAGCGTTTCGGACAGGGCCGCGCAATTGACTTTGATCAGAGGGCCTCCCCAGCGTCGGGACAAGTAATGCAGGCGTGATGCAATCAGCTCCTTGCCCGACCCGCGTTCGCCGATCACCAGACACGGCCGTTCAATCGGCGCCAGACGTGAAACATGTTCAAGGGCGGCCAGAAAAACGGGGTCTTCGCCCAAGATTGGTTGTAAACTGTCCATTTCGCGAAAAACGTTATCGAAAAACGATATTAAAGTCGCGAAAAATATAACTTTCCAAGAGTGATGATATGTTAAATCATTGATTTTGTTGAAAAATAAAACTGGCACGCTGCCTGCAATAGTTGGATCAGAATTTTTGCGTCCCCCGTATTCTTAAGGAGATCAGACAATGGGCGTGTTCTCGCGTTTGTCCGATATCGTAAATGCCAATATCAACTCGCTTCTGGATCGTGCTGAAGATCCGGAGAAAATGGTTCGATTGATGATCCAGGAAATGGAAGATACCCTGGTCGAAGTTCGTTCCGCTGCCGTCAAGGCGATTGCCGACAAGAAGGAAGTAGAGCGCAAGCTCAAGAAACTTCATGACGGTCAGCTTGAGTGGGAAGGCAAAGCAGAATTTGCCATTTCCAAAGGCCGTGATGATCTGGCGAAAGGTGCGCTGATGGCGCGTCGCCGTCTGGCCGATCAGAGTGTCGTGCTGGAGCGCGAGCTTGAAGTGATCGAGGAAACGCTTGGCAAGTTCGATGATGATCTGAACAAGCTTCAGAACAAGCTTAACGAAGCCAAGGGCAAGCAGCGTGCAGTTGAAATCCGCATGCAGACCGCCGAAAAGCGTGTCAAGATGCGTGAAAAGCTGCATTCCGGTCAGATCGACGAAGCGCTTCTGCGCTATGAGCAGATGGAGCGTCGCATTGACGAGCTTGAAGCTGGCGCGGACTCCTGGGACCTTGGTCGCGGGCAGAGCCTTGAAGAGCAGTTCGATGATCTTGAAGCCGAGCTCGGGATCGAGGACGATCTGAAAGAGCTTAAGGCTCGGGTCAAAAAAGACAAATAATCAGCGGTTTGCGTGTTTCGATGCGATAAGCTGCAACAAAGGTTGAGCTGACTGAAATGTGGGCGATTGCTGTACCGCTAATTGTGTTTGTTGTCGTTGTCGGTCCGGTATGGGTTGTGTTTCACTACATAACACTCTGGAAACGGATGAAAGCCGAACAGCAAAAATCCAGTCCGGAACAGGTGGCGAAGGAAAAGGAAATCGTCGCCATGCTGAAAGGCCGGGCAGAACGCCTTGAAAATCGTGTCGAAACACTTGAACGCCTGTTGGATGCCGAGGTTGCCGAATGGAGGAACAGGATATGACTGCCCAGCAAGCTGCTGCCGGTGCCGGTTATCAGCGCGGTCACAAGAAACATCGTCATGGCGGATGCCGTTTCCGGCATCATGACCAGGATGGCAAGGAATGCGGTGGCGTCATTCGCAGGACAACACGCGGGATCGCGGAGAAGTTCGGTATCCCGCGCAAAGGGGTTCTGATCGCCTTCATCCTGATCCTGATTTTCAGCTTCCCTGTCGGTGTGATGCTGTTTGCCCTTGCATGGGCCTATGTGCATCATCCGGAATGGTTTGATGGTCTGCGCGGCAAATTCCGCGGGGCCGGTCGCCCGGGAACATATAATGCCTCGACCACGCATGCCGGTGCGATCGAAGAACGTCCGACCATGGGTGTCGATTTCGAGGAGCCCTGGATGGAAGATCTTCGTGAGAAATTCGATGATCTCGAACGTCGGACCGGTTCGATGGAGGGTTATGTGGCTTCCGGCGATTACCGGCTCGCTTCCGAGCTTGAAAAGATGAAAAAGAACGATGCCAGCGACAAGAATGATGTCGATGGTAAAGCTGACGACGCTTCATCCTCCCCCAACGATAAAGCGTAACGCATGCTGTGATGTTGCCGGTATCAATCCCCCCTGCCATGCAGTGATACCGCATGATATTCAGCATTGCTGCCTGACCGGGCCTGTTTTGCAGGCCCGGTTTCTTTTTGAGGAGCTTGGATTAATCGCAAGTATTTGCTGAAAAATACCGAAATAGCGTTTATCACTATACCTAATTTAAAGGTTTTCCCGGTTAGCTTGATGCCGAACGTGCGGCGGGCATGCCGGAAAATCAGCCGGAAAACGGGGTGGGGTGATAATGGCGACCATGATTGAACATCCGGGCGAGCAGGACTTCCTGCACCGGCTGATGCTTGATAATCCATGGTGGGATGGCATCACCGACGATCTGGTTCATGATCTGCCGCAACGTGCCTTTTTCAAACGGTTCTGGACGGCGATTGAAAAGAATGACGGATCAAAGGCCGTTGTTTTAACCGGGCCACGTGGGGTTGGCAAAACCGTCATGCTGCGTCAGGCGGTGGCTGAATTGCTGAATGCTGATACCCCGCGACGTCATGTTTGCTACATCTCGCTTGAACATCCGCTGTTTCTGGAAATCGACCTGCCGCGTCTGCCAAAGCTTCTGCGTTCGATGCGGGGCATATCGGCAGACCATCCGCTATGGCTGTTTATCGACGAGGTTTCCTATCAGCGTGACTGGGAAGACCGGATCGCGAAATTGCTGGTCGCTGATCCGATGTTGCGCGTGGTCGCGGTTAGCGCGCTGGCGCCAAAGAAGGATGCACTTGGTCATATTCAAAGCCTGTTTTTACCGCCCTTCAGTTTTGCCGAATATCTTGAGCAGCGCGGGATCGCGCCATCGGATGTGTTGCCGCAAACCCCGAATGTAGGGCGCTATACCGCCGATATTCCCGATGGCCTGATCGAGCTTAACGATCTGTTCGAGGCCTATATCAATGAAGGTGGCTTCCACGATCGTGATGGCGAGGCAGGATCAATCCATCGGTCACTTCATTCGGATCTTCCGGGGCTGCATGGCATTTCAAGCCCGTCGGATCTCCATCGGCTGTTTGTGCTTCTTGCCTATAACACGGGTGCAGAATTTTCGATCGAGACACTGGCGCGCGAGCTTGATATCGCCAAAAACACGCTGCGCCGTTATCTTGAATATCTTGAAAGTGCGTGGCTGGTTCGCAGGCTTGAGCGAGTTGATCAGGACGCCAAGCCATTTCAGCGCGCGGTGGCGTTCAAGGTGCATTTGATCCATCCGGGTCTTCGGACCGGCCTGATCGGTGCCAAGGCGATGGATAGCGGAACTATTACCCGGTTGGCGGAAACAGCGATCCAGACCCAGTTCCTGACATCAAGTGCGGGGATTGAAAGCCTGTATTACGCACGCTGGGGGCATTACGAGGTGCCGTTTGTCTTCCTTGACCGGCGCAGCGGAACACCGCTTTTTGCCTATCACTGTCTGTGGCGGGATGAAGGTATTCGCAAACCCAGGGAAATCCGCGCACTGGTCAATTTCCGCACCAGTCATGCCTTGCCACTTGGGGCATTCGTCCTGACCAAGGCGCAATGGCATGGCGGTAAAATCGGTGGCGTGCCAATGCGTTTTGAACCTGCGAGTGTCCTGGCACTTCGGATCGGGCTGGAATTCTCGCAGCTCTAATGTCGTGGCTTCACAGTGCAGGGTTGGTGGCGTCTGTTCCGGGCAGTATGTCGCGGCCCTGACGGTTGCGACAGGAACTGCATAGGACAAGGCAAAGGAGGTCGTTTATGACGACACTTTCAAAGCTTTCCCGAACTTTCGCAGCCGCGACCCTGCTGGTTTGTGGGCTGTTTATGCTCAGTGCTGCATCTGCAACGGCACAGATTGCGTGCCCGGTCGGCACGATCACAAATGCCGGCCTGCCCGACATCAATGGCGACCATGTTTTCTGTGGTGAGATTAATGGCAAAGGCAAAGCTGTCGGTTTCCACTCCCGCCCCGGAGGAAATAATCCTGCGGGTGGGGGGATTACGAATGTTGTGATCACCCAGACAGCGAACCCGATGGGAATTTACAACATATCCTTCGATAAGAACGGGGTTCCGAAATCGATTTCTACCATGTTCCCCGATAGCTGTTCCCAGGATGAGGTTGTGAACTCCATCCTTTATGCTGAAGCCAATCAGGAAGCATGTCCGACCGGGGCACCCGGTTGGGTGGTGTGCGGAAAAAACCGACCCGATCCGGTGTTGGCGACACAGGGGCCGTATTGTGAAGGTGATGACGATTCAAAACGTTTCTATATTGCGGTAGGGATCAATGGTGGAAACATCAACACCGCGTTCCCGCTGCGTTAACCGCGAAATGTGAGGCTTGAAAATGGCAGGCGGTGAAATGATGGTACCCGATTGGCCAGGCAGGATTGTTGGCGATGAAGGGCATGATCGCATCGCCGCCTGTCTTGTTCTGGATATTCAGAATGCGCCGGAATGGGCGCAAGTCGTGCTTGATCGGGTAGATGCCATCATCAATGGCGACGAAGGCCATTGGGAGATGGCAATGAATGCCTATATTTTAAAAGTGGACCCGGCCATTTGTGAAATTGCCCCGGCATATGAAGAGCAGGGCGAGGAGATTGTCTGGGTGCCGTCTTCGGAATTTCGTGCAGCACTGGTCTCATGGATAAAACAGATGGATAAATCAACGGGTTAACCAGCCGATAAGCAATTTGATCAATGCTGGCGCCAAATTTGACGTTTTGCGGGGACAAAATCGTGATTGCAGGCCTTTGGCGGCTTTGGATGCCGGTGCTTTTTATGCTGATCGCCGCGCTATCGGCATCGCAGGTGGCGTATGCCGCGGAAAAAACAGAACCGGGCGATCCGCTGGTCAAATTTCTGCGGCAATATGTCGAGCAGGCCGGTTTGCCGGGGGCAGTGATCGGCATTGGTTATGGTGACGGCCAGATGCGCTTCGCCGCGACCGGATATGCTGCGGTAAATCCTGACAAGGGCATGACCCGGGAAAGGCAGTTCTATATCGGGTCGCTGACCAAGATGATGACCGCGGTGGTCGTGTTGCAGCTGGCATCTGAAAAGCGGATTGATCTTGCTGATCCGATTGCCAAATGGCTTCCCGAAGAGTTTCGCGACAAGATTGCCAACGCCAGAATTGCCACCATCCGCGATCTTTTGCGCAACAGCTCGGGCATTCCCGATTATCTGGATGGGGAGTTTTTCTTTGAGCTGGTTGGGCGCGATCCCCAGCATGGATGGCGTAATCGCGAATTGCTGCCGCTGATTGCGGGCCGCGAGGCACATTTCAAGCCCGGAACGCAATATAATCCGTCTAACAGCAATTACATCCTGCTGGGCGTTTTGATTGAGCAGGTCGAGGGTGATCATATCGAAGCAGTGTTTAATCGGCGGATTTTCGAACCCGCTGAAATGCGCAATACATCCTTTGGCCGGTATCCGCGACCCGATGATCTGGCGCGTGGTTTCGATGATGCCAATGGGGATGGCAAGCTTGAGGATGTGACTGATTTTGATGTTGGTGATCAGTTAGCCGATGGCGGGGTGATTTCAACTGCAGAAGACCTTTTGAAATTCGGGCGGGCTCTGTTTGCAGATGGCATTCTGCTTGGCTCGAATGCACTGGAACGTGCGACGACCGATACGCTGTTTGCCGGGGAAGGTTCCTATGGCTATGGCATGATGATCGGCAATACCGACTGGGGTCCGGTCTGGGGACATGATGGAATTTATTTCGGGTATTCCGCGGAATTTTCGTGGTTTCCGAAGCAGGGTGTCACGATTGTTTTTCTGTCCAATGGTCGGGCGTTAAACGAGGTGCCACCTGTGACGGGTCTGCTGTTGTCGGGCCTGTTTGGTAAGGCTCAATAGCGCGGCCATTGTTTAACTCATTGAATATAGATTGATAATTTTCATTCTGCCATGTGCAGGGGTGGATTTATGCCCGTGACGCATAACAGATAGGATTATAATAGTTAGAATCCTATCTAATTTTTCTGTTATGTTTTGCGCATGGAAAACAATGATCCCGATACCCCTTATCTGAGCCTTGGAAGCACGTTGATGCGTGTCGCACGCTGTTGGCGGCGCGAGATTGACCGCACATTGCAGTCGCATGGGCTGTCTCAAACCATGGTGATGCCCCTGATTGTTCTCAATCGGGCAGCCGGTCCGGTGCGGCAAGGTTTGATCGCAGATGAGATAGGTGTTGAAGGCCCATCGCTTGTGCGGGTTATTGATGCGCTGGAACGCGACGGGCTCATTTCCCGGGTTTGCGATCTGAGCGACCGGCGTGCCAAAATGGTTGCGCTGACGGCAGCAGGCAAAGACAAAGCCGCCGAGATCGAAGTCATTCTTGCCGATATCCGCAACGAACTGACGGTGGATATCGACCCCGAAAATCTTGCGACCACGCTTGATGTCATGCAGCAATTGCTTGGCAAGCTGGCGCAACGCGACAGCGAAGCTTAGAGGAGGGGGACAGGATGTTTGCAAATATTCTTGCCCTGCGTCTCAAAGGTGCTGACTGGCTGTTTTCGGCAAAAACGTTTGCTGCTGCGGTTCTTGCATTATTCATTGCGCTGGCATTTGATCTTGATCGGCCTGTCTGGGCGATGGCAACGGTCTATATCGTTGCCCATCCTTTGTCCGGTGTTCTGGCGTCCAAGGCGATTTATCGTGTCATCGGTACGATCATTGGGGCGGTTGCGGCCATTGTGCTGGTGCCGAACCTTGTGAATGCGCCTGTTCTGCTTTCGCTTGCGCTCGCTCTTTGGGTTGGGGGCTGTCTTTATCTTTCCCGACTGGACAGGACGCCCAAAAGCTACCTTTTCATGCTGGCGGGCTATACCGCAGCGATTGTCGGTTTTCCGTGCGTAACGGACCCCGGGATTATTTTTGATACGGCCGTTGCGCGTGTCCAGGAAATTTCGCTTGGCATCATTTGTGCCACACTTGTCAGTCATATCATTTTCCCACGCCATGTCGGACCGGTCGTCGCGGCACGGATTGATGGCTGGATGGGCGATATTGCCGACCTAGCAAAGCTAAGTTTTGATGCCGGTTCTGATCCTGAAAAATTGCATCAGGACCGGACACGCATCGCGGCAGATATTGGTGAATTGCACGGGCTTTCTGTTCATCTGGGATATGAAAAGTCCCGATTTGCTGGGCGAACCCGCCAATTGCAGGCCCTGCAAAGCGCGATAGCCGCTCTTTTGCCTGTGTTTTTCGCCGTTCATGACAGAATAACAGCGCTTGTCGATTACAGTGGGAGCGTCCCCAAAGATTTGCGGGCCATTCTCGATGATGTTGCGATCCATATGGCAACCGGCCACTACGATGGATCGTCAGCGCAGGCGCTTCATACGCGAATTGCCGCATATGGTGCCGAGTTCTCGAATGCATCGGAATGGGATGGCTTGTTGCAGCTTAATCTTTGTAATCGTCTGCATCGGCTTTTGAATTTTTATTCAGATTGCTGCCGGTTGTGGGATGGGTTGCGTGTCGACAATGTTCCAGCCGACGTCGTGGATCGCTGGCGTGATAGTGCGCAGGAGCGGGCTTTGCATCGCGATTACGGTGTTGCGTTCCGGTCCGGCCTGACGGCGGTGATTGCAACCTTGCTTGTGTGCGGTTTCTGGATCATGACGGCATGGCCTGCGGGTGGGACGGCGGCGATGATGGCAGCAGTCGGTGCCAGTATCATGTCGTTCCTTGATAATCCCGTTCCGGCCTTAAAGGGCTTCATCCGTTATACTGCGATGGCAATTGTTGCAGTGATTATCTACAGCCTTGCGATTTTGCCCGCTATCGATGGTTTCCCGCTCCTTGTGATGGCGTTTGCACCCTATTTCCTTTTGCTGGGAGTGTTGATGACTTCGCCGCAGACCTATGGGTTTGCTCTGGCGATGCTGGTCAATGTTGTGATGATCCTGAATGTCGATACCAGTTACAGCAGCGATTTTGCGACTTTGCTCGATGGCGGAATTGCTTCTCTTGCCGGTTTTGCAGTTGCCGCGGTCGTGACGGCTTTTGTCCGTAGCGTGACGGTAGATGACAGTATCCGGCGTCTGGTGATGTCGAACTGGCGCGATATCAGTGCAATCGCGCGCGGGACGGTCAGCTTGCCACGGATGGTTATGGTCCGTCGCCTGCTGGATCGGCAGGGATTGATTTTGCCGAGGCTGGCACTCGCACCGGACCATCGCGACACCCTGATGCGCGCAATGCCCGAGGTTTCAATCGCGGCCAGCATTTATGACCTGCGTCGTTTCAAGGAGCTGGCGGATCGGCGCATCGCAGCAAAGCTTGATGGCGTTTTGCGTAACATGGCCCGACATTTCGATAATCGTCGTCATGACTTCTCCGCACTGCCCGATCCGCTGATCGTTGAAGAAGTCGACAATATCCTGCGCGACGTGGTGGCGATTTCGCCCTCACCATTGCGTGGTAAATTGCTGATCCCTTTGATTGCGCTACGTCGTGCCTTGTCTCGGACCGGTGCGCCAAAGCTGGATCGCCCGGCAGAAAAGGCACTTGTGCCTGACCTGCCACCCCTGATGGGAGAAACCGCATGATCAATCCGACGGTCGATATTTATGGCGTGTTTGTACCCGCCTTTCTGCTCATGGCGCTTGGCGCCTGGTTCTTTCTGAAAGTGCTGCATGTTGGCCTTGCGCGGATCGGTTTTTACAAGATAACCGCGCATCCTGCTTTGACGGATCTGGCCCTGTTCGTGCTGATCCTGGTCGCGCTTTCGGCATTGTTTGTTCAATAGGTGATGATATGAAACCGACTTTTGCCAATTTTCTCCGTGTTTTGGTGACGCTTGTTCTTGTTCTGGCGGCATCGGCTGGCGGTTATCAGCTGTATGATTACTATATGAATTCCCCTTGGACGCGAGATGGCCGGGTTAGTGCCGATGTTGTTGCGATTGCACCGGATATCGCCGGGCTGGTCAGTGAGGTGCATGTTAGCGATAACCAGATTGTTCGCGCCGGGGATTTGCTGTTTTCCATTGATCCCGCCCGGTATCAGGTGGCCGTCGATCAGGCACAGGCGAAGCTTGAAAGTGCCATCGCCGCACGGGATCAGGCCCAGCGTGAAATGAAACGCTACAAGGGGCTGGATAGCGACGTTGTATCGCGCCAGAAAAAAGAACAGGTTGCAACTAACCTTGCCACTGCACAAGCAGATATGGATCTGGCCAAGGCCGATCTTGACCTTGCGGTTTTGAATTTGTCGCGGACCAAGGTTGTTGCCCCGGTGGATGGCATCCTGACAAATTTCTCGTTGCGTCGGGGAAACTATGTTGGTGCAGGGCAGGCGATTGCTGCTCTGGTCGATAGCCAGTCATTCTATGTCGCTGGTTATTTCGAGGAAACCAAACTGCCGCGTATCGCAATCGGTGATCAGGTCGAAGTCCGTCTGATGGGAGAAGATGACGCTATTTATGGTCATGTGGTCAGCATTGCGGGCGGTATTCAGGATAGTGAACGGTCGGGTGCAGGCGGAAACCTTGCAAATGTCAAACCGACCTTCAGCTGGGTCCGTCTGGCGCAGCGCGTACCTGTGCGCGTTTCGCTTGATAACGTCCCTGAAAATGTCCGGTTGGTTGCTGGGCGTAGTGCGACGGTGACGGTGATGGGGGCACGTGGTGCCACTTTCCCGAACCTTTGATGCACGAGATTGTTAGGCCATTTTCTGATTGGCAATGTTATGCCGCAACGCAAAAGATGGCTTGCAGTGCAAAACAAGTTTCGGTAATTTTCGGAAACAATATCGATAATTATTGAACAAAAATTATCAAACGGGAGTTCCAGATGGCTGCAACCGCACGTCCACGTCGCAGTGTTCTTTATATGCCGGGCTCCAATGCCCGGGCGCTGGAAAAGGGACGCAGCCTGCCTGCTGATGGCCTGATCCTTGATCTTGAGGACGCAGTGGCCCCCGATGCAAAGGATGTGGCGCGCAATCAGATTGTTTCCGCGCTGGCGGAGGGCGGTTATGGCAAACGTGAAATCCAGATCAGGACCAACGGATTAAATACCCCGTGGGGATATGCCGATATCGTGGCTGCGGCCAAAACATCGGCTGATGCCATTCTGCTGCCCAAGGTCGAGAGTGCTGATACGGTCCGGCAGGTCGCGACCATCATGGAGGCCGAAGGCGCGCACGCAGATATGCGTATCTGGTGCATGATGGAAACGCCACTTGCGATGCTTGATGCCAGAGAAATTGCAGGTGCTCACCCGCGTCTTGGTGGTTTTGTGATGGGAACATCCGATCTGGCGAAGGATCTGAACTGTGCCCATACGCCTGATCGTTTGCCGATGATAACAAGCCTTGGTCTTTGTCTGCTGGCAGCACGTGCCTATGGCCTTGCGATTCTTGATGGCGTTCATCTTGATCTTTCGGATGATGATGGTTTTGCCGCGTCCTGTAAGCAGGGGCGCGAAATGGGATTTGATGGCAAAACACTGATCCATCCCAAAACCATTTCTGCTGCCAATACCGCATTTGCCCCCGCCGAAACCGAGATTGCCTGGGCACGCAAGATCATCGCAGCCCATCAGGAAGCAGCCCAAGAGGGCAAAGGCGTTGTCGTGGTGGATGGCAAGCTGATCGAGAATTTGCATGTGGTTTCGGCCAAACGTCTGGTCGCGATGGCCGATCAGATTGCGGAAATGGACACGGCTTAAGCCCGGCCACATGGCCGGATAAAAAAGCGAAAAGCAACGGCTTCCAGCCCGTCAGACCAAGCGCCATACATGCAGGGAGGCACCATGGCATCGAAAACAAATCCCGGAAATTACTTTGAGGATTTCCGTATTGGTCAGGAAATCCGCCACGCGACACCGCGCACGATTACGAGCGGCGATGTCGCCCTTTATACCGGGCTTTATGGTTCCCGTTTTGCGGTGCAGTCATCGGATGAATTTGCCCGCCGGATCGGGTTCGATGGCGCGCCGGTGGATGATCTTCTGGCATTTCACATGGTTTTTGGCAAAACCGTGCCGGATGTGTCGTTAAATGCGGTTGCCAATCTTGGTTATGCGGGCGGGGTATTTGGCGCGCCGGTCTATCCGGGGGATACGGTCGGCACGGTATCGACCGTGATCGGGCTCAAGGAAAACTCGAACGGCAAGACCGGGGTGGTTTACGTCAACTCCGTCGGTCGTAATCAGCGTGGCGAGATGGTGCTGGATTACAATCGCTGGGTCATGGTGCACAAACGTGATGAAAGCGCACCGACACCTGAAACTGTACTTCCTGAATTGCCGGGTGTTGTTGCGCCCGAGGCATTGCAAATCCCCAAAAGCCTCGATCTGTCGGCCTATGATTTTGAATTGGCTGGATCGCCCCATTGCTGGGATGACTATGCGATTGGCGAGAAAATCGATCACATTGATGGCATGACCATCGAGGAAGCCGAGCACCAGATCGCCACCCGGCTTTACCAGAACACGGCCAAGGTCCACTTTGATCAGGTCGCGGCAGGTGCCGGGCGGTTTGGCAAGCGGCTGATTTATGGCGGGCACATCATTTCACTGGCACGGGCATTGTCCTTTAACGGGCTTGGCAACGGTTTCCGAATTGCCGCGATTAATGCGGGTGCGCATGCCAATCCGGCCTTTGCCGGGGATACGGTGTTTGCCTGGACCGAGGTGCTCGACAAGTTTGAAATTCCGGGACGGCGTGACTTGGGGGCCCTTCGTTTGCGTCTTGTTGCGGTGCGGGATGGTCAGGCATCTGACTTTCCGTTACGTGACGCCGAAGGAAAATATGACTCCGGCGTTCTTCTGGACTTTGATTATACGGTTTTAATTCCCAGATAATCTGGCAGCTGCAGTCTTGCGTAATAAGGTCTAATTGTGCGATTGCTAAAAGCACGTTACGCCGTTTTCTGCGTAAAGGGGAAACCCTTGGCCCTTCCCGCGGGTCGCAAACGGCATATGAGAGGTCAACCTACGTAGTTTAACCGAGGCGAAAACGGAATTTGATCGCGGATTTCTTTGGATTTCAAAGGTGTCTAGATTGACTCAATCCCGTTGCATGGGTAAATAAACCCTGCTTTCCCGCCAGCTACTTTGAGAAGAGGCAAATCCGCTATGAGCAAAGCCAATCGGCCGCTGTCTCCGCACTTGCAGGTGTACCGGCTTCCGATGGCAGCAAAGATGTCCATTTCGTTCCGTGCGATGGGTGTCGGCCTTGCCATTGGTTTCGTATTTCTGGCGTCCTGGCTGATTGGTGCCGGCGCTGGTCGTGACGCCTTTAACGGCTATCACGCATTTTTCACCTCGTGGTTTGGTCTGCTGCTGCTGTTCGGTTGGACGGCGGCTTTTTATTACCACGCTTGCAACGGTGTCCGGCACCTTGTCTGGGATACCGGTCGCGGCCTGACGAATGAGGGTGCCGCAAAAGGCAACCCGATCGTCCTTGGCGCGGCAGTCGTGCTGACCATTCTTACCTGGATTATCGGTCTGGCCTAAGGCCGGGCAAGAGGGGACAAACCTGTCATGAAAATGCAATCCGATCTGGGTCGTGTACGCGGCCTCGGTTCTGCTAAAAGTGGCTCGTCGCACTGGTGGACCCAGCGCGTTACCGCTGTCGCAAACCTTCCGCTCGGCATCTGGTTCATCATATCGATCCTGTCTGGCCATACGGCCGACTATGATGCAGTCCGTGAATGGCTGAGCTCGTATTTCCATTCGACCATGATGATCCTGATGATCATCAGTGTTTCGGTGCACTTCACGCACGGCCTGCAGGTCGTGATCGAAGATTATGTGCACAACCGTAAAGCAGAAATCGTATCGCTGTTCCTGATCAAGGCTGTGGCCGCCTTCCTGTCGGTTGCCGCCATCGTGTCGGTCTTGCGTATCGTTTTTGCCGGAGCCTGAACCAATGAGCGAATCATATAAAATCATCGACCATAACTACGATGTCGTCGTTATGGGCGCAGGCGGCGCCGGTCTTCGTGCGACGCTTGGTACGGTCGAAGCCGGATTGAAAACCGCGTGTATCACCAAGGTCTTCCCGACCCGTTCGCACACCGTTGCGGCACAGGGTGGCATTGGTGCGTCGCTTGGCAACATGTCCGAGGATCACTGGCAGTGGCATATGTATGACACCGTCAAGGGGTCCGACTGGCTGGGTGATCAGGACGCGATCGAATATATGTGCCGTAACGCCGTTCCGGCGGTTCATGAACTTGAACATTACGGCATGCCGTTCTCGCGTACCGAAGATGGCAAAATCTATCAGCGTCCGTTCGGCGGTCACACCCGTGATCACGGTAAAGCCCCGGTCGAACGTGCCTGTGCTGCGGCTGACCGTACAGGTCACGCCATGCTGCATACGCTGTATCAGCAGTGCCTGAAACACAAAGCCGAATTCTTTGTCGAATATATTGCCCTTGATCTGATCATGGGTGAAGACGGTTCGTGCAAAGGTCTGGTTGCCTGGGATCTTGATACCGGCGAACTGCATCGCTTTAACGCCAAGATGGTCATTCTGGCATCTGGTGGTTACGGTCGCGCCTTCTTCAGCTGCACCTCGGCACATACCTGCACCGGTGATGGTCATGGTATGGTTGCACGTGCGGGCCTTGGTCTTCAGGACATGGAATTCGTTCAGTTCCACCCGACCGGCATTTACGGTTCGGGTTGCCTGATCACCGAAGGCGCACGCGGTGAGGGTGGTTACCTGACCAACTCCGAAGGCGAACGTTTCATGGAACGTTACGCCCCGACCGTTAAGGACCTTGCATCACGTGACGTCGTTTCGCGCGGTATGGCACAGGAAATCCGTGATGGTCGTGGTGTTGGTGAACACGGCGAATATATCCATCTGCACCTTGAACATCTTGGTTCGGAAGTGCTGTGGGAACGTCTGCCGGGTATTACCGAAACCGCAAAAATCTTTGCCGGTGTTGATGCGACCAAGGAACCGATTCCGGTCCTGCCGACGGTCCATTACAACATGGGCGGTATTCCAACCAACTATAAGGGAGAAGTCCTGCGTCCGACCCCGGATAACCCGAACGCAATCGTCCCGGGTCTGATGGCGGCTGGCGAAGCGGCCTGTGTATCGGTTCACGGTGCGAACCGTCTGGGCACCAACTCGCTGCTTGACCTTGTTGTGTTTGGTCGTGCCTGCGGTCTGCATGCAGCCGAAGTCGTCGATGCCAAGGCATCCTACAAGGAACTCAAAACCACTGACGGCGACGAGGCGATTGCCCGTTTCGACCGTCTGCGTTGGGCAAAGGGTTCCCGCCCGACTGCCGAAATCCGTCTGGAAATGCAGCGCGTCATGCAGGGCAACTGTGGTGTGTTCCGTACGTCCGAGATTCTCAAGGAAGGTGTCGAAAAACTTTCCGCGACCGCAGCAACGCTTCCCGATGTTGCCGTGTCGGACCGTTCGTTGATCTGGAACTCCGATCTCGTCGAAACGATGGAACTCGAAAACCTTATGGTCTGCGCCGCAGCAACCATGAATTCCGCCGAGGCCCGTCACGAATCACGCGGGGCACATGCCCACGAGGATTATCCGAAGCGTGATGACGAAGTCTGGATGAAGCACACGATCGCCACCGTCGGTTGGGACAAAGGGTATGGCGTTGATCTGACCTATCGTCCGGTCAATACCTTCACCCTTACCGATGAAGTGTCGTATATCGAGCCGAAAGAGCGCGTCTATTAAGGCGCGGCAAGAGAGGATTTGAGAGATGGTAGAATTCAATCTTCCCGCCAATTCGGTCGTCAAAGAGGGCAAGTCGTTCTCTGCACCGGCTGACGCGAAAAACACCCGTAGCTTCAAGATCTATCGTTACGATCCTGACAGCGGCGATAACCCGCGTACCGATACTTACGATATTGACCTCGACAAGTGCGGTCCGATGGTTCTTGACGCACTGATCAAGATCAAGAACGAGATCGACGCGACCCTGACTTTCCGCCGTTCCTGCCGTGAAGGCATTTGCGGTTCGTGCGCGATGAATATCGACGGTCGCAATACGCTTGCGTGTCTGAAACCGATCGAGGACATCAAGGGCGAAGTCAAAATCTATCCGCTGCCGCATATGCCGGTGGTCAAGGATCTGGTGCCCGATCTGTCCCAGCCTTACGCACAGCTCGCCTCGATCGAGCCGTGGCTCAAGGCTGACAGCCCGACACCGCCGGATGGTGAACGTCTGCAGTCGCGTGAAGAACGCGCGAAGCTTGACGGTCTGTGGGAATGCATCCTGTGCTTCTCCTGCTCGACCGCGTGCCCGTCCTATTGGTGGAACTCCGACCGTTACCTCGGCCCGGCTGTTCTGCTGCAGGCTTATCGCTGGCTGGCTGACTCGCGTGACGAATATACCGGTGAACGTCTCGACGCGCTCGAAGATCCGTTCCGTCTGTATCGTTGCCACACGATCATGAACTGCACCAATACCTGCCCGAAAGGCCTGAACCCGGCATTGGCGATCACCGAAATCAAAAAGATGATCGCAGAACGCCGCGCCTGATCGGTTAGCACCATACAAAAGTCTTTTTAAGACAAAAAGTTAAAGCCGCCGGAGATCGGATGATCCCGGCGGCTTTTTCTGTTTTAATATCGTTCATAAAGAAAACCTGACCCGGATAATCGGGCGAGAGCAAAGGCAAACCCATGAAAAAGGCGCATTGGCTGTTCCCCTTGAGCGGCGCGGCATATGGCTTCGCATTCTGGTATCTGATCGATTATCGCTGGGAGGATAATTATCTTCTGGCGAGCCTGATGACGTTTATCGCCGGACTGGCTTATTGCAGCTGGTTTGCCATCGGGGTGCGTCGGCTGCGTGTTGATCTTGCCGTGACGCTCGTCCTGCCATTGCTTGCAGCCCTGCAGGTATTGGCGTTTCAGCATCTGGTCGGGTTCGAGTATACTGACGAAACCGCCATTTTCGCCCTGCTGGCCTGTCAGGCGCTTTGGGTCGGGGTCGCTGTTGGAATATGGCGCATTTGGGGGCCGTTGCAGACGACCGTTTTGCCAAACTATCCGGATCGGGCGGCACTTGTGCCGGAAATCTGGTCGATCAAGCTGGCATTGGCTTTCGGTTTGGTCGGGGTTGCCGTTTTCTGGCCGGTTTTCTATGCGCTATGTTCACTGTTGATTCTGGTTGGCATCGACCAGATCTGGGAACTGATTAGCGAGGCATATGTTGCCTTGCCGCTCTCGGGGGCGGCCTTTGCCACCGGTATTCTGATTGCCCGGGAAAAATCGGGGCTTCTGATCCCGGTCCGTCAGGTGATTGGCGGTATGTTCCGCATTCTGTATCCGATCCAGGCATCCGGGCTTTTCCTGTTTCTGGTTGCAGCCGCACTTGGCGGCTGGGAAGTTCTGCTGGATCAGGATTTTGGTGTCTGGTGGACCGTGATGGCTGCCGCAGCAGGGCTTAGCTATTTGCTTTTTGGTGCGGTTCAGGCAGGCGAAGGCACAACTCTGTTTGGCCGGATTGGTGATCGCGTCTTTCGCTTTACATTATGGATGGCGCCGATATTCGCCCTGATTGCGATGGCGACGATTTATATCCGGGTGCGTGAATATGGCCTGACCCCTTCGCGGGTTTATGCGATCTGGGCGGCGGTATTTGTCTTGATGGCGACGGTCTGGCTTTCGGTGGCGGCATTTGGCCGTCGTCAGTCAACCCCGGTCTCCCTGCGCAGGGCGTTTGGCCATATCGCGATTTGCGGGGCCTTGACGGCCTTTATCATGCATCTGCCCTTCCTTGATCCGGTCAGCATTTCGGCGCGCAATCAGCAAAGCCGTCTGTCATCTATGACAGACTGGGACACGGCTGATCTTGCTTTCATTGCCCGAAATCTTGGAATGCCGGGCGAGGAGGCACTTGCCGAACTTGGGAGCGCAAATCCCGACGTGGTGCCGCCACTTGCCGAACTACGCAGCTATTTCGATCCTGATGGTGATCGAATGAAGGCCGGAATTGACAATATTCCGGTCTACCCGTCGCAACACCAGATACCTCAGGAAGCGGTTAAGACCCTGCTGGAAGGCCAGCTTGAATATGATCGTCGTTTCTGTCGCAAGGCAGCTTCAGGTACAGGGGCCCCGAACCAGTGTGCACTGTTGATGGTTGACCTTGACGGGGATGGCATGGAAGAGGCGGCCTTTTTCACGACACGCGACTATGTTGATGTGTATCGCTATGGAGCCCAGGATAATGGTTGGCAGGTTGTAGCCAGTTTCTTCCATGACCAGAGTGAAATCGACCACGAGTTGATGTTGCGTGATCTTGCCAACGGAAATTTCGAGATCGTTTCGCCACGTTACTCCGACCTTCTGATCGGTGGGGCACGTTGGGGGCAATATCGTTAACGCCTGCCTAATCGGGGCGGGTTATGCTTAGTCATCATATGAAACAGCATCAGGGAATGACTGCTTTGTTGATCCGGACACATCATCTCATTGTGGGTTTAGCACTTCTGACTTTGGCGGCCTGTGGCGATACCTCCCCGAAATGGGAGCCTCAGGACATGTTTGCCAGCTCGGCAGAAAAACCGGTCGATGAGCGTTATCGTGCGATGATTGATTTCAAGGCATTGTCGCGTGACGAGGCCGGGGTTGAATATGCCGCTGGACCGAGTGCCACCGTGCTGGGCGCGGTTGAAGAGTCCGTTGCCCTTTGTCAGGAAAAGGGTGGCAAGGGATGCAAGGCGGTTCGTGTCGGTCTGACATGGGTTGATGGTCTTGATAGCGATGCCATCAAGGCGGTGATGGAAACCTATCGTAACACCATGCTGGCAGAAGCAACCCAGGCATCGAATGCGGGGAATATTGAAGCTGCCAATTGGCTTGCATTCCACTATGCAATGCGAGGTGAAAATCTCGCCGAGGCAGAGCGCCTGACCAAACGCGCTTTGCAAGTTCAGCCTGAAAACCCAGCGATATTAGATACCTATGGACTAGTGCTTTACAAACAGGGCAAATATCAGGAAGCCGAAGAGATATTCATTGCGGTTAACAAAGCAATGCCGACGGCCGAACATCTTGCGCATTTTGCCGACAACGCCCTTGCAATGGGCAAGACCGAGATGGCACGTGCTGCCTATCAGCGTGCCCTTGGTGCGCAGCCAAGTGCGGTGCTGTCCCAGGAAATTCAGAAACGATTGCTCGCCCTTGATCTGGGGGGCGGTTCGGCAACGCAGTGATCAATCTGGTCATCTTTGATTGTGACGGTGTGCTGATCGATAGCGAAGTTCTGTCTTTTGCCGTCGATGTTCAGATACTTGCAGGTCACGGCATTGCATTGTCTTCGGATGATCTGGCACGCCGGTTTGGCGGTGTGTCCTATGCCGGGATGATCGCCCGTCTGAATGATGAACACGCGACTGCAATCGAAGCGGCGCATTATCAGAAAGAATGTGAAGATTTGCTCGCACATCTTTTTGAAACCGATCTTCGGGCAATCAGCGGTATCGACACCTTGTTGAAATCGTTGAGCGTGCCGGTTTGTGTCGCATCAGGCAGCGATTTGGCGCGGCTTGATATGTGTCTTGGGATTACGGGGCTGCTTGATTTCTTCGGGGCGCGGATTTTCTCGGTCGAGGAAGTGGACAATGGCAAACCTGCCCCGGATATCTTCCTGCATGCGGCGCGCGAATGCGGTGCAAATCCCGAAAGCTGCCTCGTGATCGAAGACAGTCCAGCCGGCATTATTGCCGCTGCGGCGGCCGGGATGCGGGCAGTCGGCTTTCTTGGTGGCGGTCATCGCAATCCGGAAGATGCCGAAATGTTGATGCAGGCCGGTGCCGAGGACGTCGTCGGCGATGCCAGCGAACTGCACCGGTATCTTGCAAATCTGGGATTGGCAAACCGACCCTGATCGAAATCGATCAGGGTGCTATGTCTTGGTGATGCGATATCAGGTCTGCGGCCAGTCAAGTGTGATGGTGGTGCCATTGACCATCGGCAGGTCGACCTCGTTCAGGTTGTTGCCCGGCCCGCTGCGATCCACGATCAGAAAGTCGCTTTCTGGTTCAAGCACGAGAAGCGGGTGGTGCCAGACATTCCTGGCATAGGTCACTCCCTGCGATCCATCCGAGATAAAGGCACGCAGATTTTCGGGGGCGGGGGTGTCTGAACCGTCTGCCACAACGATCAGGAACTTCTGACCGCTTAGTGGCATAAAGGCCTGCGAGCCCAGCGGATGGCGTTCCATCATTTTGATTTCAATCGGCATCGGGCGCGGTGTGCCGCGAAAAATGCTGATGATTGGTGCACCACCTTCATCCCCGACATCAACGCGTGATATATCGTGAAACCGCGTCGTTGTGCCCAGATTGATCTTGTATTCATCCCGCGCTGTGGCGGTTGATATCACCTCACCAAACGGGGCAAACGATGCTGGTGTCAGCGGTTCGACTTTCAGTTTCATCGTTCTTATCGCTTTGCCGGTTTACCAAGAATGCGCAGGCGGCTGATCCCGCCATCCGGAATGGAATTGATGCGCAAATGCGATACCGGTCCAAGCTTTGCGATCACTGATGCATCAAATTCGTGGATATGGTCGGCCTGCATTTTCTGTTCGGGCAGAATGGTTTGCCAGAACATGGATCGTGCACGCAGCGACTTGTCCTTTTCACCATCGACATAAGCGGCCTGAATGGAAACCCGGTCGGGATAGTTACCCTTGAAATGGCAGGTATCGACGATGATCTTTTCAATCTCGCCAGGATGGCCGAGTTCAACAACCAGCCACTCGTTGCCGGGTTCGCGACGGCGCCGGGTTTCCCAGCCATCACCCATATTGATGCCCCGGCCCGGTGCCAGAATGGCATTCGGGTTACCATAATGGGCATCCGACCATGTCAGGACCACGCCGCCATTGATCATGGCTGCCAGATCAACCTGATCGGCACTGCTTGCCATTTTTGACCAGTCGCGATCCGGACGTCCATAAACGCGCAGGCGGGCAATACCGCCATCGGGATAGATATGCAGGCGCACATGGGTGAAAACGCCTTCTGCCGTGACTTCGGCATAATGGTGGGCTTCTGCACCGACACCGGCACGCAGCCCGATCGGGGCGACGATTTCGGTCCAGGTCGCATCATCTACGGGATCGCCATCCGGGCAATAGCATGCCTCAAGCGATGCGGCGGGCGGGAAGTTGCCGGTGAAGTGGCTGGTATCGATATCGACACCGTAAATCCGGCCCGATGTTGCCAGCCGCACCACACAGTAATCATGACCTTCCACACGTTTCCGGCGGCTTTCCCAGCCGTCCATCCACTTGCCATTGTCATCGTATTTGTCCGGATAGAAAATCGCATCCGCGGTTTGCAGCATGCGTTGCTTGTCGGCAAAGAAATCATCGGTCGCAAAGATTGCCTCTGCGCCCAGACGTTCATCGGCCAAATTGACAAAACGCCGGGTAAATTCCGGGGCATCAAGGTTTGTGTGATGGCTCATGGCTTTTAAATCCTGATTATTGGTTATTTTGTTCAGGCCAGTCATTGGCGATCAAAGGGCTTCGAGGCGCAGCTTGGCGATACGATGTACCTGATGGATGGCCTCGTTAAATTCGGTTTCAACATCGTTTTTAACGCGGCGTTCGAATGCGTTCAGGATGTCGGTCCGATGGAACCCTTTGACAGCAAAAATGAACGGGAAACCGAACTTCTTTTTGTAGTCGTCATTCAATTGCGTAAAACGGGCAAGTTCGTCTGGCGTGCATTGATCAAGTCCGGCACCGGTTTGTTCATTCTGCGAGGAATGCGTCAGTTCCGCCAAGGCAAGCTTGCCTGCAAGATCAGGGTGGGCGCGAAGCAGTGTCAGTTTGTCATCGTCAACCGCGCCATTTACCACGGCGGCCATGGCATCGGCGAGTGCATCGGGGGTATCAAGGGCAGACGTGATGCCGCGATCATAAAGCTGCTTTGCGATCCAGGGGGAATGTTCGTAAACCCCGCCATACAGCGAGACAAAGGCGCTTTGCGCCAAGGTGCTGGGCGGTCGGGTTTCGAACAATGATTTTTCAGGTTTGGTCATAACGGCCATTTCAGTTCTTGTTTTTCTTGATGCTTATTTGTTTTCGGTAAACGGATGATGTTCACGCCAGTGACGCGCAATATCGACGCGACGTGCAAACCAGACATCATCATGACCGCGCACATAATCGACAAAGCGTTTCAGGGCTGCAAACCGCCCCGGCCGGCCGACAAGACGGCAATGTAAACCAACCGATAGCATCCGCGGCGTTTCGGCACCTTCTTCGTAAAGAGTATCAAAACTGTCTTTCAGATATTGAAAATATTGTTCGCCGGAATTGAAGCCCTGCATGGCGGCAAAGCGCATGTCGTTGACATCAAGTGTATAGGGCACGATCAGATGCGGTGTGTCTGTCTGTGTAGACCAGAAAGGCAGTTCGTCGCTGTAATCATCGGCGTCATATAGGAAGCCGCCTTCTTCGGCGACAAGCCGTCGGGTGTTCGGGCTTGTACGCCCGGTATACCAGCCAAGCGGGCGCTCCCCGGTCACATCCCTGATGATGTCGATGGCCTTGTGAAGATGTTCGCGTTCAAGTTCTTCGGGGAAATATTGGTAATCGATCCAGCGATAGCCGTGCGAGCAGATTTCATGACCATCCTGCATCGCGACTTCGCCAACCTTCGGGTGACGGGCCAGCGCCATGGCAACGGCAAAGATGGTGATCGGAATTTGCCGTTCGCGGAACAGGTTCAGGATACGCCAGACACCAACGCGCGAACCATATTCGTAAATCGACTCCATGCTCATATGGCGAACGCCTTCGCGCATGTCGGCACCGATGATTTCCGACAGAAATGCCTCGGACGCGCGATCCCCGTGCAGAACGCAGTTTTCACCACCTTCCTCGTAATTCAGCACGAATTGGACCGCAACACGGGCCTTGCCCGGCCAGTTGGCCTTTGGCGGATTGGGGCCATAGCCAATCAGGTCGCGTGCATAATTTTGTTCGGTCATCTTTGGCCTCTCCTGATATCGCAACGCCCGGCTTTGTCATGCGGGCTGTTTGGTGTAGCATTAACCATAGGTCGCAGCGCAGCAAGGAAGAACTCCTGCGCGCTGATTGATGGATGATTATGCCGCACTATCAATATGACTTTGATAATGTTCCTGGACGGGAAATCGCTTTGGCCGGTTTTTTGTTGGCTTTTAAAAGCTTTTTATCCGGCTTTGATCGTATTCTGCACGAAGCTGTGGCAATCGTTTTTCAAAGAATTATTGATATAGTTTCACTTTATCACCTCTTTCCACGATCCGTGTCCTAATGCGACCTTTTTGAAACGCTATAAATTCGTTCGGCATAAAACGATCAATCAGAAAAGCCGACCAGGGAAGAAGCGACCGACCACCGCATGAGAGAGAAAAGAGGAGGCCCGGCATGGGACGACTGACTACCCATGTTCTTGATACGGCAAAAGGTTGCCCGGCGGGCGGCATCCGGATCGAGCTGCACCGTTTTGGTGATGGCCATGATGATCTGGTTGCCGAAGCCGTAACCAATGCCGACGGGCGAACCGATGCGCCAATGCTTGATGGTGCTTCGTTCAAGCCGGGCGAGTATCAGCTTGTCTTTCATGCCGGTGCGTATTTCGATGCCATCGGTCTTGATCTGCCGGAACCGAAATTCCTTGATCAGGTTGTAATCCGGTTCGGTATTTCAGATGCGCAGGCGCATTATCATGTGCCGCTGCTGCTTTCGCCGTTTGGCTATTCCATCTATCGCGGCAGCTGAGGCCATCATGACCAAACCGGCCCTTGATACGCGCGATGATATCCGGTTCCTGTTCGGGAACGAAGAACGCAGCCTGCGTGATATCGATCCGCAAATGACGGTTCTGAACTGGCTGCGCTTAAACGAGCGCAAGACCGGGACCAAAGAAGGCTGTGCCGAAGGCGATTGCGGTGCCTGCACGGTCATTTTGGGCGAACCGGATAGTCAGGGCAGCATGCGTTACCGGACGGTCAATGCCTGTATCCAGTTTGTGCCAACCCTTGATGGTAAGCAGCTTCTGGCTGTTGAACATCTTAAATCCGATGACGGCAGCCTGCATCCGGTGCAGCAGGCCATGGTGGAAACCCATGGTTCGCAATGCGGTTTCTGTACGCCGGGCTTTGTCATGAGCCTGTATCAGCTTTGGCTGGATGGGGGCGAGGATGACCGGGGTGCCATCAATGATGCCCTTGCCGGGAACCTTTGCCGTTGCACCGGTTACGGACCAATCATCGAAGCCGCTCGCAAGGCCGGTGGCATAAGCGCAACCGATCCGGTCGAACAAAAACGCCGTTCCGATATCGCGACCCGATTGACCGCGATGATCGAAGGTGCCGACATGCTGGCACTTGAAATGCCGGTGGGGCGTTATTTCGCCCCCCGCAGCAGCGATGAACTGGCCGCACTTTTGGTGGCCCATCCCGATGCGACGGTGCTGGCGGGCGGGACGGATGTCGGGCTTTGGGTGACTAAGATGCTCAAACGGCTTGATCCGATCATTTATATCGGGGATGTCGCGGATCTTAAATCGGTCCGGGAAAAGGATGGTGTTCTGACTATCGGTGCCGGTGTGACTTATAGCGATGCCCATAACGCACTTGGCATGATTGCCGGTGATGTCGGAGAGCTGGTCCGCCGGATCGGGTCACGGCAAATCCGCAATGCGGGGACGGTTGGTGGCAATATCGCCAATGGATCGCCAATTGGCGATACACCACCGGCCCTGATTGCGCTGGGTGCGCGGATTGTTTTGCGCATGGGCGATATCCGTCGCGAAGTTGCCCTTGAAGATTTCTTTATCACCTATGGCAAGCAGGACCGGGCCAAGGGCGAGTTCGTCGAAAGCATCATCATTCCGAAGCCTGCGGCCGGGGTGCAGTTCAAGGCCTACAAGATTTCCAAACGGTTTGATCAGGATATTACGGCGGTTCTTGCGGCCTTTGCCATTCGGGTTGATGGCGGCAAGGTGATCGAATTCCGTGCGGCATTTGGTGGCATGGCCGGAACACCGATGCGGGCCAAAAAGTGTGAGGCAGCCCTGATTGGCAAGGATTGGAACGAAGCCAGTCTGAACGCGGCGCAACTGGCTTTGACCAAGGATTTTGACCCGATGTCTGATATGCGGGCATCCAAGGAATACCGCATGCTGGTCGCGCAAAATCTTTTGACCAAACTGTTTATCGAAACAACGGCACCTGAAATTGCCACCCGTCTGGTTGGCAGGGAGGCTGCCCATGTCTGACAACGCATCCAAAGTCATCGATACCAAAGACCCGGGTGAGCTTCTGGCGCCGACACCGGGGCTTTCGGGTGGGATTCGCTCCGCCAGCAAGCATGACAGCGGTCCGAAGCATGTCGCGGGCGAAGCGGTTTATGTTGACGATATTCTTGAACCGTTCGGCACTCTTCATCTGGCCCCCGGTGCGGCAACCGTTGCACATGGCAGAATCACGAAAATGGACCTGTCAAAGGTTCGATCCGCCCCCGGTGTGGTGTGTGTCCTGACGGCGGATGATGTGCCCGGTGTCAATGACGTGTCACCCGCCCATACCCATGATGATCCGGTTCTGCCCGACGGGATTGTGCAGTTTTACGGTCAGCCGGTTTTCTGTGTTGCCGCCGAAACCCGCGAACAGGCACGCAATGCCGTCAAGCTGGCTGAGATCGAATATGAAGAACTACCCGCGATCCTGAGCGTCAAGGAAGCACTGGAAAAACAGCAATTCGTCGCGCCACCCCATGTCATGGCGCAGGGCGATGCCAAATCGGCACTGGTGCGCGCGAAACATCGCCGGTCCGGGGCGATGGAAATCGGTGGGCAGGACCATTTCTATCTTGAGGGCCAGATCACCTTTGCCATTCCGCAGGAAGACGGTGACGTGCTTTTGCATTGCTCGACCCAGCATCCGTCCGAGGTTCAGCACAATATCGCCAATGTCCTTGGCCGTCCCGCCAACGCGGTAACCGTCGAAGTGCGCCGTATGGGCGGTGGTTTTGGTGGCAAGGAAACGCAGGCATCACAATGGGCGGCACTGGCGGCGATTGTTGCGGTTAAAACTGGTCGCCCGGCGAAAATGCGTCTGGACCGCGATGATGACATGGTCATGACCGGCAAACGCCATGACTTTATCGTCGAATATGATGTCGGCTTTGATGATGATGGCCGGATTTGCGGGTTGGATATTCAATATGCTGCCAATTGCGGTTTCTCGGCCGATCTGTCGGCCGCGATCTGTGATCGTGCGATGTTCCATACCGACAATGCCTATTTCCTTGGCGATGTCGAAATCCGGTCCTATCGCTGCAAAACCAATCTGGTGTCCAATACCGCGTTTCGCGGCTTTGGCGGGCCGCAGGGCATGGTTGCGATTGAACGGATCATCGATGAAATCGCCATGACGATTGGCCGCGATCCGCTTGATGTGCGGATCGCCAACTATTACGGGACAACCGACCGCAACACGACGCCCTATCACATGACGGTCGAGGATAACGTCCTTGCGGAACTGACGAACGATATTCTGGCATCTTGCGACTATCGCAAGCGCCGCGAGGAAATCGACGCGTTCAATGCGCAAAGCCCGGTGATCAAGCGCGGCATTTCGATCACGCCGGTCAAGTTTGGCATTTCCTTTACCACGACCTTCCTAAATCAGGCGGGCGCATTGATCCATATTTATCAGGACGGATCGGTGCATCTGAACCATGGCGGGACGGAAATGGGGCAGGGCCTGTTTATCAAGGTCGCCCAGGTCGTGGCCGAGGAATTCCAGATTGATCTCGACCGGATCAAGATCACGGCAACCAACACTGGCAAGGTTCCCAACACATCGGCAACCGCGGCATCAAGCGGCGCGGATATGAACGGCATGGCCGCGCGCGACGCCGCGATTACCATCAAATCGCGCCTGATTGCTTTTGCCGCGGAAAAATATGGTGTGGTTGAGGCCGCCGTCCGGTTTGTTCCGGGCCGGGTGATTATCGGCGGTGTGACCGAGCTGGAATTTGCCGATCTGGTCAAACAGGCTTATTTGGCGCGCGTTTCGCTTTCAGCGACGGGCTATTACGCGACACCGAAAATCCATTACGACCGTGAAACCGCGTCGGGTCGGCCATTCTATTACTTTGCCTATGGCATGGCCTGTTCCGAGGTGATGATCGATACCCTGACGGGCGAATATAAGGTCACACGCGTTGACATCAGCCACGATGTCGGCCGGTCGCTGAACCCGGCGATTGACCGTGGTCAGATCGAAGGCGGCTTTATTCAAGGCATGGGATGGCTGACATCCGAGGAATTGTGGTGGGATGATGCAGGGCGTTTGCGAACGCATGCGCCATCCACCTATAAAATTCCCGCATGCTCGGATCGACCGGAAGATTTCCGTCTTGAATTGTGGTCTTCCGGAAGAAACGTTGAAAAAACCATTCACCGATCAAAGGCTGTTGGTGAACCGCCGCTGATGCTGGCGATTTCAGTGCATCGTGCCATTGCTGATGCGATCGCATCGGTCGGAGATTACAAGGTGATCCCGATGCTGAATGCCCCGGCAACGCCCGAGGCCGTCCTGAATGCGGTCGCCAATGTGGCCAAGGGCATGATTGCCCAAAGTCATGATGCGATTCCGGCGGCGGGGGAATAGACATCATGCGCCTGTCACCCGACGCCCATATCGCTTTGCTGCAATCATCCGATCCGGTGATGCTGGTCAGTGTGGCGGCCATTCGCGGGTCCACCCCGCGCGAGGCAGGGGCATTTATGCTGATCAGTGAAGCCGACATTGTCGGGACGGTTGGTGGTGGCAATATGGAACATCAGGTGACGGTTCGGGCGCGTGAAATCCTGAATCTGGGGCGGGATTTTGATGCGGAACTGGTTCCATTCCCGTTGGGGCCAGGGCTCGGCCAATGCTGCGGCGGTTCTGTCGATATTGCGTTTCACCTGCTGAGCTCGATGCAAAAGCATCAGTTGGCGACAGCGATCCGAAATACGCAAAGCAATGCCGGTCCTGTTCATCGTGCTTGGGCGATTTTATCGATGGGCGAAAGCCAACATCTTGAAACGGCCAGTATTCAGGATGCCGATGCATTGGAGCGCCTGTTTGCCGGGGGGCGCGGAGGATTATGTGATCTGGCGGGGCAGCAGAAGCTGTGCCTGCGCCTTGATGACGGGGCAGCGCCGCTTTGGCTGTTTGGTGCCGGGCATGTCGGGCAGGCGATTGTTCAGGCACTGGCCCCCTTGCCGTTCGATCTTCATTTGATCGATTCGCGTGATGAATACCTGACCCTGCCGGAAACATCGAAACTTCATCTGCATCAAAGCGAAAGGCCCGAGGACGAGGTGGGCGACATGCCGCCCGATGCCTTCGCGCTTATCCTGACGCACAGCCACGCGCAGGACTTTGATATCTGTCGGGCGGCCTTGATGCGGAATGATCTTGGTTTTGTCGGCATGATCGGAAGCCAGACCAAACGCACGCGCTTTGTCCGGCGATTAAAGGATCGCGGGTTGGGTGACACGGAAATCGGTCGTTTGACATGCCCGATTGGAATTCAGGGCATTACCGGCAAACAGCCGGCAATCATTGCGGCATCGGTTGCAGTGCAATTGCTGTCCGTGCGTGAAGCACGTCTGGCGCAATATCCGGTGAACAGGATCGCACAAGACGGCCTTGCCGGATGATAAAGCCTTCATTGCAAGGCATATAAATGATAAAGGGCCGCGCCAATAGCGGCCTGATCAGGAGGATCCGTTTACCGGATCAGGAGTTCATATAGGGAGATTTGGCTGTGTGTGATGCCAAGCATAAACACATGCTCCATGCCGTGAATTTGTCGCGGACAAAAATGGAAGAAGGCTGTGGCGGCCCGTTCGGGGCAATCATTGTCAAGGACGGCGAAGTCGTATCCGAAGGCTGGAACAAGGTAACATCCAGCAACGATCCGACCGCTCATGCAGAGGTCAGCGCCATCCGTGCTGCCTGTGAAAAGCTTGGTACCTTCAATCTTGCCGGTTGCGAGATTTACACCAGTTGCGAGCCATGCCCGATGTGCCTTTCGGCGATCTATTGGGCGCGTCTTGACCGGATCTATTATGCCAATTCCCGCGATGATGCCGCGGCAATCGGCTTTGACGATCAATTCCTGTATGATGAAGTGGCAAAACCGATCCCGGATCGGAGCCTGCCGTGCGAACATCTGGATTTAGGGGAAGCGCGTGATGTCTTTGCGGCCTGGGATGCCAAAGAAGACAAAATCGCGTATTGAGACCGTTTGATTAGCAAACCGTGAACGGGTAATACCTTCGGTGTGCGTGATCGGATCGCAATTTAGGGGTGGCAGCAGTGACGTCGACGACCGGGAATACCGGATCAGATACAGGCTTGGCGATGACAGGCGGGTCAAAACCAGCGCAGCTTGAAGTGCGCGGTGTGACCAAGGCCTTTCCGGGCTGTCTGGCAAATGACGATATCAGTTTCCGTATCGAACCTGGTGAAATCCATGCCCTTCTGGGGGAAAATGGTGCGGGTAAAAGTACGCTTGTAAAAATCATCTATGGCGTGCTGCAGGCCGATCAGGGCGAATTGCTGTGGGAGGGCAAGCCAGTCACGATCCATAGCCCGCATGACGCGCGCGAAATGGGTGTTGGTCTGGTGTTCCAGCATTTCTCGCTGTTCGAAACCATGACGGTTCTGGAAAACATTGCGCTGGCGATGAATGACGTGCGCGATATGGCTGCCCTGCGTCAGCAGGTGATCGAGGTCGAAAAGACCTATGGTCTGCCGCTTGATCCTGATCGTCATGTTTATACACTTTCGGTTGGCGAACGGCAGCGGATCGAAATCGTTCGCTGTCTTCTGCAAAATCCCAAGCTGCTTATCCTGGACGAGCCGACATCGGTTTTGACACCGCAGGAAGTCGAAAAGCTGTTTGAAACATTGCGCCGTCTTGCCGACGAAGGTTGCGCAATCCTTTATATCAGCCACAAACTGCACGAGGTCAAAGCACTGTGTCAGAAGGCAACCGTATTGCGCGGAGGCAAGGTCGTCGGCGGGTGTGACCCGCGCGAGGAGACGGCGAAATCCATGGCCGAAATGATGATCGGCCAGAAACTGACAGCACCCGATCGCAGCGGCACGCGCAGATTCGGTGATGTGCGTCTTGATATTTCCGATCTGTCACTGATCAGTGACGAACAGTTTGGCACCGACCTTAAGGGGATTGGCCTGAAGGTGCGGGGCGGGGAAATCATGGGCGTTGCCGGTGTCGCCGGAAATGGCCAGAACGAACTGTTTCAGGCACTGGCCGGTGAAACCGAAATCATCGGCACACCCGACTGCATCAAGATTGATGGCAATCCGGTTGCACATTTTGGTCCGCGCCGACGCCGTCGGCTTGGCGCGGCTTTTGTGCCTGAGGAACGCAACGGGCATGGCGCTGTTCCTGATATGAGCCTTTCGGAAAACGGGTTTTTGACCGCGTTCCGGCGCATGGCGCTGTCCGCGCGTGGTTTGATCCGCGAAGTCCCAACCCGTACATTTGCCGACAAGATTATTAAGACATTTGATGTGCGTACCACCGGTGCCTCGGCCGAGGCCGGAAGCCTGTCGGGTGGGAACCTTCAGAAGTTTATCGTCGGGCGTGAAATCCTTCAGGATCCGGGCGTACTGGTGATTTCACAGCCGACCTGGGGTGTTGATGCCGGTGCGGCAAGTGCCATCCATCAGGCATTGCTTGATCTGGCGGCAAAGGGCACGGCGGTTCTGGTGATTTCGCAGGATCTGGACGAAATTTTCGCCATCTGTGATCAGGTGGTGGTGATGTCCGAAGGCAAGATGTCCGCCCCGCGGCCAATGGCCGATGTCAGTGTCGAGGAAATCGGTTTGTTGATGGGGGGACTTCACGATCTGGATGGCGACGTAACCCTGAAGACGAAAGAGCTTATCGAAGGAGATCGCGTTGGTCAGGCTTGAACCCCGTCGCCAGCATAGTCAGGCGATGGTCTATCTGTCGCCGGTTCTGGCAATTCTCATGACGCTGATAGTCGGCGGGATCATCTTTTCCTTTATGGGCAAGAACCCGTTTGATGCGCTTTACACATTTTTCATCCTGCCGATCAACAACAGCTATGGCATTTCCGAACTGTTTGTGAAGGCAACCCCGCTTGTGATCATCGCCATCGGGCTGTCGATGGGGTTCCGCGCCAATGTCTGGAACATCGGTGCCGAGGGGCAATTGACCATGGGCGCCATATTCGGCGGTGGTCTTGCGCTTTATTTTTATGACAGTGAAAGCATGTTCCTGTTGCCCGCAATGTTTGTGCTTGGGGCAATTGGCGGGGCGTTCTGGGGCGGCATACCAGCACTTCTGCGCACCCGATTTAATGCCAACGAAATTCTGACCAGCCTGATGCTGACCTATGTCGCAACGCTTTTCCTGAGCTTCCTTGTGCATGGTCCGTGGCGCAACCCCGAAGGTTTCAATTTCCCTGAATCCCGTCCATTCCCGGATGCTGGCCTGCTGCCGGTGATTTATGACGGCACGCGCGTTCATCTTGGAACCGCCTTTGCGGTGCTGGTGGTGATTGCCGGTTGGATTTTGCTGTCGAAATCGGTGATCGGGTTCCAGCTGCGTGTGGTTGGTAAGGCCCCACAGGCCGCCCGCCATGTCGGGTTCCGTCAGAAACGCATGGTCTGGTTTACCCTGTTGTTGGGCGGCGCGCTTTCCGGTCTTGCCGGTTTGTTCGAGGTTGCCGGGCCGATTGGCCAGTTGCAGCCTGCCATATCGCCCGGTTATGGCTTTACGGCAATTATCGTTGCCTTCCTTGGGCGGTTGCATCCGCTGGGTATCCTGTTTGGCGGGCTGATTATGGCGCTGACCTATCTGGGTGGGGAATTGGCCCAGATTACGTTGGGGCTACCAAATGCGGTGACCGGCCTGTTTCAGGGGATTTTGCTGTTCTTCCTGCTGGCCTGTGATGTTTTGACCAAGTACCGGGTTCGTTTCGGAACCCCGGCAGCCAAAGGGGAGGCCGCATAATGGATTGGCTCATTCCACTGATCCTGACCGTGATTACGGCATCGACCCCGCTTCTGCTGGCATCGACCGGCGAACTGATTGCCGAAAAATCCGGGGTGCTTAACCTTGGTGTCGAAGGCATGATGCTGGTGGGCGCGATTTCCGGCTTTGCGGTCACCGCATCAAGCGGCTCGGCCATTCTGGGTATTCTGGCGGCAATCGTTGCCGGAATGCTGATGTCGCTGATCTTCGCCTTTCTGACCCTGACCCTGATGGCCAATCAGGTCGCAACGGGTCTGGCGCTGACCATTTTCGGGGTGGGTTTTTCAGCCCTTGTTGGTTCCGGCTTTGTCGGCTTTGCGATCGAACCGCTCCCAGGGCTGAATATCCCGGTTTTGACCGATATTCCGCTGGTTGGCGAAATCCTGTTTGGTCAGGATTTTCTGGTTTATCTGTCGATTGTGATGGTGATTGCGGTTGGGTTCTTCCTGTCGCGTACCCGAGGGGGGCTGATCCTCAAGGCGGTTGGTGATTCCCATCATTCCGCGCATGCCATCGGCTATTCGGTGATCAAAATCCGCTATATGGCTACCATGTTTGGCGGCGCGATGGCAGGCCTTGCCGGGGCATATCTTTCGCTGTCTTATACGCCGATGTGGGCCGAAAACATGACCGCCGGGCGCGGCTGGATCGCGTTGGCGCTTGTCGTGTTTGCAACATGGCGTCCGGGTCGTCTATTGGCGGGTGCCTATATGTTCGGGCTTATTTCGGTATTGCAGCTTCATGCGCAAAGTGCAGGCGTGCATGTGCCGTCGCAATTCATGTCGATGCTGCCATATCTTGCGACCGTGATTGTACTGGTGATCATTTCTAGTGATCGCGCAAAGATCAGACTGAATGCACCTGCCTGTATCGGGCAGGCGTTCCGGCCCGCACAATAGGGCTGGTGAAACGGGATCGGGGTGCGTCAAAGGGTACCCCGACCCGGTGGGAGGAAGTGCGTATCGGACCAACACTCAATCAAACCGGTCTTGTGTCATGCGGCCGGTTTGGCTGAGTCTTGGTCTGGACAAGAACACGTCATTGATTGCGTAAACAATTGGGTTTAAATCCTGATTAGCTGATTAACAGGGAGACCAAATAATGAATGCAAACCTCGTGAAGCGCACGCTTGCCGCCGTTGTGGCAACCGGTGCACTTGCACTCGGCATGGGTGCTGCCCAGGCCGAAGAAGTCAAAGCTGGCTTTGTCTATGTCGGCCCGATCGGTGACCATGGCTGGTCCTATCGCCACGATATCGGCCGTCAGGCAATCGAAGCTGCCCTTGGTGACAATGCCACCACCAGCTATGTCGAAAGCGTTCCGGAAGGTGCGGACGCCGAACGCGTGATCCGCCAGCTGGCCCAGACCGGTCATAACCTGATCTTCACCACCTCGTTCGGTTTCATGAACCCGACCGTCAAGGTTGCCAAGCAGTTCCCGAATGTGAAATTCGAACATGCAACCGGTTACAAACGTGATGCAAACGTTTCGACCTATGCCGCGCGTTTCTATGAAGGTCGTTATGTTGCTGGTGTGATCGCCGGTAAAATGACCAAGTCGAACATTGTCGGCTATGTCGGTTCGTTCCCGATCCCGGAAGTAGTTCGTGGCATCAACTCGTTCATGCTGGGCGCATGGTCGGTTAACCCGGACGTTAAAGTCAAAATCGTATGGGCCAATACTTGGTATGATCCGGGCAAAGAAGGCGACGCTGCCAAGGCACTGATCGACCAGGGCGCTGATATCATGGTTCAGCACACCGACAGCCCGGCGCCGCTTCAGGTTGCCGAGAACCGCGGTATCGTCGGTTTTGGTCAGGCATCTGACATGATCAAGTTCGCACCGAAGGCTCAATTGACTGCGATTGTTGACCATTGGGACGAATATTATGTCGCGCGTGCCAAGGCTGTTGCCGAAGGCACATGGGAATCGACCGACACCTGGGGGGGTATTGATTCCGGTATGGTCGACATGGCACCTTACACCAATATGCCTGATGACGTAAAAGCACTGGCCGAAGAAACCGAAGCCAAGATCGCATCGGGTGAAATCCACCCGTTCGCAGGCCCGATCTATGATCAGGCTGGCGAACTGCGCATCAAGGAAGGCGAAGATGCAACCGACGAAATGCTTCTGGGCATGGACTGGTACATCAAAGGCATCGATGCCGAACTGCCGAAGTAATCACGATCTGCAAGCCTCTTGAGGGCAGCACGACGAACAACCCCGCATACCAGATGCGGGGTTGTTTCGTTTCAGGGCTTCTTGATGCTTGTTTCCGGATCCCCCGGGCGGATGCGTTTCGGGCTGTCGTCGATTTTTTCGTAGGCGATCATTTCCATTTTCGGGTGCAGCAGGGCATAGAGCGCGGCGCGCCAGAATTTCAGTTTGACCTTATGTTCGCGCGTCTTGCCAGCCCAGCGTTCACGGAAAAGCTCCATATCCTCCCGACGGGCAAAATAGATCACCATGTCGACGATGGGGGCGGATTGAGTCGCACGCGGCAGTTCGATATTGCGAATGCCCATGGTCCATCTGTCGCTGCGTATATTCTTGTCCAGCCAGTCAAGCACCCCTTGGGCGGAGTGCTTTTCATGGATGACCACGCGAAATGGAAAGTCCCGAAGATCTTGTGCCATGCTGCTTCCCTGCAAACGTCACCATAATCAGAAAATCAAAAGCATGAACATCTGACAAGGCATGATCGCTGACCGGCGCCGCTATTGTATGTCGGGAGCGCTATGGCCAATTATATTTATCTAATTTTTATCATCACGCTTAGTCTATGTATCACATGGATATTTTACATTTATCATTCGCGGATATATCGTTACATGATATCCGGACATGCAAAACTGCTGTGATCTACAATGGCAGGTTATCGGACAGAAAATCGGGGACAGAAACGTGAGCGAAACGCTAGTCAGGTCCAAGCCAACCGGCAAGGAACGCCATTTCAAGCCTGAAGAACTGATTGTCAGTAAAACGGACCTTAAGGGCCGGATTACCTATGCCAACGAGGTTTTTCTGCGTCTTTCCGACTACCGTGAAAAGGAAGTTCTGGGCCAGCCCCATTCGATCATTCGTCATCCCGACATGCCGCGCTGCGTTTTCAAGTTGCTTTGGGATGAAATCGCTGCTGGTCACGAGATTTTCGCCTATGTCGTGAACATGTCAAAGAACGGCGATCACTACTGGGTATATGCGCATATCACGCCCAGTCTTGACGCGAATGGCAAAATTATTGGCTACCATTCGAACCGTCGGGTGGCTGATCCGAAAGTCCTCAAGGATAAGATCATCCCGCTTTACGCGGAACTCCGCCAGATCGAAGAAAGCACTGCCAACCGCAAGGACGGCATGATTGCGGCTGGTAAGGCGCTGGCGCAAAAGCTTTCAGATGCCGGTCTGGCATACGACAAATTCATTCAAAGCCTTTAGGCTGATTGCTAATTCGAGGTTTCAAAATGTCGCTATTTGGTGGTTCCAGCAAATCGGGGATCAAAAAGGCACTGGACGTTGTTCTTGCCGCGGCGGAGGGTGATTACGAAGCACGCATTACCAATGTCGACAGTCATCCCGACATGCGCGAACTTTTCATCGCGATCAACAGGCTGATCGACCGCAATGACGCCTTCCTGCGGGAAAGTGCGGCATCCATGGGCGCGGTTTCTGAAAACCGTTATTATCGCAGGATTGTCGAAACCGGATTGGTCGGTGCCTATCTGACGTCGGCGCAGAAAATCAATGCGGCAACTTCGTCGATTGAAAAGAAGCTTACCGGCTTTAACACCATCATCGAAGAATTCAAAAGCGGTTCGTTCGAGGCTGTTGATCAGATTGCCGAAGCCGCAGGTGCACTTTCAAACGCATCGGGTGATGCCAACCGCATTGCGCACGAAACCAGTTCGCGTTCGACCAACGTTGCTGCTGCGGCCCGCCAGACTGCCGCCAATGTTTCGGGCGTTTCCGAGGCATCCGAAGAATTGAACCAGTCGATCCGCACCGTTGCCGATCAGGCCCGTGAATCGGTTGAAATTGCCCATCGCGCCAATGGTCTGGCGCAGGAAACCGATGGCCGGATTGGTCAGCTCGAAGCCGCCGCAGGCGAAATCGTAGAAGTCGTCAGTTTTATCCGCGATATTGCTGCGCAGACCAACCTTCTGGCATTGAATGCCACTATCGAAGCTGCCCGTGCTGGTGAAGCAGGCAAGGGCTTTGCTGTTGTCGCCAACGAGGTCAAGGGACTGGCCAACCAGACCAGCAAGGCCACTGAATCGATTGAGGAAAAAGTTCAGGATATCCAGAATGCGATCGAAGCGTCGGTTAATTCGATCCGCGAAATTGCATCTGTCATTGATGATCTGGCCGCCCGTTCGGACCTGATTTCGAACAATGTCGAAACCCAGACGGCACTGTCATCGAACATCACACGCAATGTCGAACAGGCATCCAGCGGCGCACAGGAAGTCACCGACAATATCACCGTGGTTTCCGAAATGGCCGGTCAGACGGGCGAGGCTGCCGATACCACGCGTGATATGGCGGGCAAACTGGCGCGGGAGTCTGAAAATCTGCGCAAACAGCTTGGCGGGTTCCTTGAAACCATCGCCGAACTGCTATACAGCACCGCGCGCAAATAGCTACCTGTTAAGAACTTTCTGCTACGATAAGGGGATAGATGCCCCTTATCGCCTTTGCCGGAAAGGAAGTCAGTCATGCGTGTGTTTTTTAATTCCCGCCACGATGCCCATGACGGGAATGGTGAAATGCACCATGGGCGTTTGATTCCATGCTTTGAAAATTCCCGCCGTATGGCAATTATCCGTGATGCGGTGGCCCACTCGGTGCAGGCGCAACTTGTTGATCCGGCCGATCACGGCATGGCACCGATTGCCTCAATTCATGATGCGGATTATCTGGCCTTTCTTGAAAACGCATGGGCGGACTGGAATGCGGCGGGCAACGACCACGACGCTTTTCCCTATGTCTGGCCAACGGCCGGATTTTCAGGCGGCAAACCCGTCCATATCAGCGCGCGTCTTGGGCAATATGCCATTTCATCCGATACCCCGATTACCAAGGGAACGTGGAAGGCGGCCTATTGGGGCGCGCAAACAGTGGTATCGGCGGCCGATGCTGTCTGGAACGATGGCGAGGCATCCTTTGCCCTGACCCGCCCGCCGGGACATCATGCGCATGCCAATCGTTATGGCGGATATTGTTTCCTCAATAACTCGGCCATTGCTGCCCAGCAGATGATTGCCAAGGGTGCTAGAAAGGTTGCGATACTTGATATCGATTACCATCATGGCAACGGAACGCAGGATATTTTCTATGACCGTGGTGATGTTCTGACTGTCTCGATTCATGCCGACCCGAAACACCAGTTTCCGTTCTTCATGGGCTATGAAAACGAAACCGGTCGTCTGGGCGGGCAGGGGGCGAACCTGAATATCGTGCTTCCCGGCGGATCGGATTTTGGGCCGTGGTCACAAGGTTTTTCAAAGGCCATTCAGAAAATCATCACATGGCAGCCCGAAGCCCTGGTGATCGCCCTTGGCGTTGATGCCCATGAGGCCGAAACGCTGTGCGATTTCAGACTGCAAACCGATGATTTCAAACGGATCGGACAAATGATCGGGCGATTGGGATTGAAAACCGTCTTTGTCATGGAAGGTGGTTATGCCCATGACGTCATCGGGTTCAATGTCGCGGCTGTTTTGGGAGGCTACTTGCAGGAAATTAAGGGATAAGAAAAATCTCTAATAATTGCCTTTTTCTTGTTCTTCAAAGAATTTCAGTGAGTTCTTGTGATATGAAAACGCATAAATATAATCGTCGGTGTTCAACGTTTCTTTGATTACACAACGAGCTAGATCGTGCATTGGATTGACGGCATATTTGAAAAGCTCATTTTCATCTTCGTTATCTAAATTGATTGAAGAGTCTTCGAAGTAATGTGCTGCTTGGTTTCGAACTTCTTTGAATAAGAATTTGGATATGCTGATACCTTTTTGAGATGACTTGTCTTCAATGAAGGCCATGCACCGTTTGTTTAGATTGGTCATATAGGGTATTTTTTGATTAATTATTTGGTCTAAATTGTCTGTTCCTTCCCGCCTTTTAATGATTTCTAATATTTTGTAATAGGATAAGCAGGAATCCGCTAAGGAGTACCGTTCTGCCGATTTTCCGTGCCGGTAAAAAGCAAGTGCATTTGCTACAACTGGATCAGTTGTTAGTTCAAAGCAGTCAGGAAATCCACCAAGACATCCTGAGAAAAGCATGCGTTGCTCCCGGTCAAATTGAGAAATCTTAACAGCACTTCCCGAAGAACCGCTTGTTGTTCAATAGGCTTGCCCTGAGCACCAGCTCAAATGGCTGAGGAAAGTGTTCGTTAATGTAATGGCATCGCTCATCTGAATTTTCTGATTGTTGAGGTCTATGTGAATGGACGCCTGATTGTCTTTCTTAAGGGGAAGTATTGTGAACTCCTTAAAGTTAATCCAAATAACCTGCTCCCGGTCCGTCCATTCGCCGTACCCCATAACTGGAAGATTAAGCCAATAACCACTTGCCATCCTTTAATGCTCCCATGGCGGTGTTCCGCCAAACTCGCCTACCAGAAAATCGACAAAGGCACGTACGCGTGTCGGCAGGTAACGGTTTTCGGGATAAAGCGCGTAAACCGCATGGGCTGGGGGCGTGTAATCGGGCAGAACCACCTGAAGCTGGCCGTTGCGGATATATTCGCCGACTTCCCAGTAGGATTTAAGGGCGATGCCATGCCCGTCAAGGCACCAGCGGGTCAGGACTTCGCCATTGTCTGAATCCATGGATCCCGAAACCGACAGGGTCACCGGGCCTTCTTCCTGTGAGCCGAGCAGGGTCCATTGATATTGACGTGATCCCGGAAATCGCAGCAACAGGCAGTTATGGTGCAGTAAATCACCGGGTGCGATGGGGATACCATGCCTTTTCAGATAGGCCGGGCTTGCCACCAGCATGCGTTTGTTGGCCGCAAGCTTGCGCACGATCAGCGAGCTTTCCTTTAACTCGGCAATGCGAATGGCAAGGTCGACCTTGTCCTGAAGCAGGTCAAGCAAACGGTCGGAAAGGTGCAGTCTGACCTGTACATCGGGGTTCTTCTCGACAAATTTCGGGATGATCGGTGCGACATATTTATTGCCAAACGCAATCGGGCAGGTCAGCGTTACCGGGCCGCGCGTGGTGTTTTTCTGGTTGGCGATGGCGTTTTCGGCTTCCTGCATTTCGGCCAGAATGCGCAGGCAGTGCCGGTAATATACATCGCCTTCGGTGGTAAGGTTCACCCGGCGTGTGGTGCGGTTCAAAAGCCTGACACCCAGCCGTTCTTCAAGGCGTGCAATCCGGTTTGAAACAACCGCCGCCGAATGGCGCAATTCGCGCCCGGCAGCAGACAGGTTTCCAAGCTCGGCTACGCGGACAAAAATCTGAATGTCCTCAAAGTCGGACATGGGTTGCGGGCTCCTGATACAGCTTTTTTATTTTCTGAATTTGTATTCTTCCAAATCCTGACGGTCACTGTGCCATTTTAAAAAATAACTTGAAAGTCATTTCGATTATGCACCTGCCCTTAATAATAGAGCGCCCGGATACGCTATGTTAGGACTCTGATTGGAATAATTCCGGATCAATGTGGTCAGATGTATCGCATAACCGGCAAGGGGACAGCAGGGCAGTATGAGAGACGTCCTGCAAGACGGAGGTTTCAACGGGTGGATATTCTGTTTCAGGACTGGATCAATCTGATCCTGCGCTGGGCGCATTTGATCACCGGTATCGCGTGGATCGGTTCATCCTTTTACTTCGTCTGGCTTGATCTGAGCCTGCGCAAGCGTCCCGGCATGGACGAGGGCGTGTATGGCGAGGCATGGATGGTCCATGGCGGCGGGTTTTACCATGTCAATAAATGGATGGTCGCGCCGAAATCCATGCCGCCCGAACTGCACTGGTTCAAATATGAAGCCTATTTTACCTGGCTGACCGGTTTTGCGCTTCTGGTGACGATGTATTACTGGAGTGCCGAAAGCTATCTGATCGATCCGAATATCATGCCGCTTGGCAAATGGGATGCGATCCTGATCGGGCTTGCCAGCCTGTTTGCCGGTTGGGTGATCTATGACATCATCTGCAAAAGTGCGATTGGTAAAAGTACCGGCAAGCTTGCGGTTGCATTATTCATCCTGATCATGGCAGCGAGTTATCTGTTTACCCATGTCTTCAGCGGTCGCGGGGCGTTTATTCATGTCGGTGCGATGATTGGCACGATCATGGCCGCCAACGTGTTTCGCATCATCATTCCCAACCAGAAAAAGGTCGTCGCTAGCCTGATGGCGGGCGAAAAACCCGATCCGGCATTGGGATTGCAGGCCAAGCAGCGATCCACGCATAACAACTATCTGACTCTTCCAGTTTTGCTGATGATGATCAGCAACCATTATTCGATGCTGTTTTCCCATGATCAGTCGTGGCTGATTGTCGGCCTGATCCTGATCATTGGTGGGTTGGTGCGCCATTTCTTTAACACGCGTAATGCCGGGGGCCGCGGCAAGGCGATTGCATGGCAACTGCCATCGGCTGCGGTGGGCATGGCAATCCTGGCGCTGTTTGCGTCCTATGATCCCGATGCCGCCAAGCTGGCCGATCAGGAAATCATCACCGGCGATCATGCGCTGGCGATTGTTCAGACCCGCTGCACGGCCTGCCATTCTGCCAACCCGACCGATGAAGGCTTTGACGAGGCGCCGATGGGCGTAATGTTTGATGACATCGCGCAGGTCAAAGCCAATGCGCAGCGTGTTCTGGCCCAGTCCGTTATCGGGCGTGCCATGCCGCTTGGCAACATGACCGAAATGACGGACGAAGAACGGGTACAACTGGGGCAGTGGATCCGTGCCGGGATGCCGGAATAGCCGGTTTTGTCGAAAAAGGAAATCAAAGGGCGGCCTGCGTGATGCAGGTCGCCCTTTTTTCGTCTGGCGTCTTAAGCGCGGGTCGGGGAAGTCGGATCAGACGTCAGCGCGATAGTTCATCGGCACCCAGTCAAACATCGTGCTGTCTTCGATGACATGCCCAATACCCGGGAAGGCGATATGGCACCCGGCAACCAGATATTTTTCTGATACGGCTTCGGCAAAGGCAGCCTCGCGGGTGGTTATCGCCTGATCTGGATCGACATCAAACGCAATCGAGACACCCGGTTCGTCAAACTGGATGACATCGCCGTGGGTGATGTCGCCCCAATAAACGAACTTTTCGCCTTTGCTTTCAAACCAAAGTGCACTGTGGCCCGGTGTATGACCCGGACGATGCGTTGAATTGATCAGGCCCGGAACGGGTGATGCATTGGCCTCGTAAGTCGAAAGTGTACCGCTTTCGCTATAGAGCTTTGTCGATAGGACGGCCTGATCAAAATACTGCTTGGCACTTTCCGGCGCCTTGTCGCGGTTTTCAGTGCTCAGCCAGTATTCGGCATCAAGTTTCGGTACATGCACCGTGGCGTTGGGGAAGGCTTTCTTGCCGTTCATGATCAATCCACCGCTATGATCGGTGTGAATGTGGGTAATCACCACATCATCGATCTGATCGGGGTGATAGCCCGACGCGATGATATTGGCCGGCAATTTACCAAGTTCCGGTCCCAACAGGTCGCTGGTCCCGGCATCAAGCAAAACAAGACGGTCGCCGAAATTCAGAAGATAGGCATTCACGGATGTCGATGTCGGGGTTCCCTGAAATGCATTGGCAAGGGCCGTGCGCGCATGTTCGGGGCTGGTATTCAGATACAGATCGGCAAGCGGGAACTGCCCGGTCCCATCCGAAAGTGCGGTAACTTCGACGTCGCCCACCATCAGCCGGTAATATCCGGGGGCCTGTGTGCCCACCAGTGGCGCCTTGGCCGCGGCGCGCAATGGAATAAAAACGGTGCTGGCCGTCGCCCCGATGGCAGCGGCAGCAAGCGAACCTTTAAGCATGTCTCTGCGTGACAGCATCAGAATATTCTCCCTCAATCAAATGCCGGGATTTAACCGGCAGCTTGTAACGCGATAGAGAAAGGCTATATTCCAATCAGTCAGTAATCAAATCGATGCGGATCATGGATACTATTGATCATTTCAATTTAAGGTCATTTGACCTCAATCTCATGATTGCGTTTGACGCAATGATGCAAGAGCTAAGTGTCACAAAATCTGCGGAAAAGTTGCGGATTGGGCAGTCCGCCATGAGCCACAATTTATCAACGCTCCGGATGCTGTTGCAGGATGATCTTTTTGTCCGTGTCGGACAGAAAATGCAGCCAACCGCAAAAGCGCGCGCATTGGCCGGACCGGTTCGGGCCGCATTGACACAGGCACAAAGTGCGCTGCAGTCGACCGACAGTTTCGATCCGGACACGGCAGATCGCATTTTCCGGATCGGTATCACCGGCGAAATGGAAATGGTTCTGTTGCCGGCATTGGTGCACCATTTGCAATCAACCGCACCCGGTGTGCGTCTGGTGAGTCGTTCGATCACTGTCGAGACGGTCGATCTGATGCTAAATGCCGGGGAAATCGATCTGGCAATCGGATGCAAGGAATCCCGCCAGATTGGCGAAGTGCTGTTTGAATCCAGTGTGGCCTGTTGCTTTAACCCCGATATGTGCAAGCTGACACTGCCGCTATCTCGCGAAACATACCTTGGCGCACGCCACGCGGTCCTGTCCCAGACGGGAAATGTCGAAGGCTGCGTTGGTGATGCCTTGCGCGCAATTGGCATTGATCTTGATGTCGTTCTGGCCGCGCCGGATTTCATGCCGTTGCTTGCCGCTGCCCGGAACGCTCCGATTGTCGCGACTGTGCCGCGCAGGATTGCGGCACAATATGCGCCGTTATTTGGGCTGGTGTTCTGTGAAATGCCTATTCCGCTGAACTTTCCGCCGGTGACCATGAACTGGCCGATCTGGGCGGATAAGGATGTGGGGCTGGTCTGGTTGCGTAATCGGATCAGATCAGTGATCGGCGACATTTCAACGGATCTGCCTGCCATTGCGGCACAATGATTGACCCGCATTACTGCATATAAGCAACCCCGCCGGCGAACCGGCGGGGCGGGATGCTTCGGCCTATGGGCATTGTGGTGCAATAACCGCAGAAAGGCGAAACTTCCGCCCCTCAGATAAGGGCTGAGCGGCCGCAGGTCAACGTGATTAAAAAATAATCAAATTTTAATTAATGATCGAAAAGTGATCATTGAAATCGCGTCCGGCGCAAATATTTTCCGTTTTTTGCCTGTTAAATAGTTGGATATTGCGTTGAGTCGCCGCGATTTCTGGCGCTGCAGCATATTATTCGGAATCTGGCACGATTTTAGCAAGCACCACTGCGGTGCAATAAACTCGCAGTGGAGGCAATAGAATGAATAAGAAGCTTCAGGCGCTTATGGGCGCTGGGGCCTTGGCTTGGTCGGCAATGACCATGTCAAATGCCCAGGCCGCTGATACGATTAAAGTCGGCGTTCTGCACTCTCTCTCTGGGACGATGGCTATTTCGGAAACCACGCTGAAGGATACGGTCCTGATGCTGGTGGACGATCTGAATAAAAATGGCGGCCTGTTGGGGAAACAGGTTGAGGCAGTTGTTGTCGATCCGGCTTCGGATTGGCCGCTTTTCGCCGAAAAAGCACGTGAACTGATTGAAAAAGACAAGGTCGATGTCGTGTTCGGCTGCTGGACCTCGGTCTCGCGCAAGTCGGTACTGCCGGTCTTCGAAGAACTGAACAGCATGCTGTTCTATCCGGTTCAGTATGAAGGCGAGGAAAGCTCGCGCAACGTGTTCTATACCGGTGCCGCGCCGAACCAGCAGGCAATCCCGGCTGTTGACTACCTGATGAGCGAAGATGGCGGCGGTGCCGAGCGTATCGTTCTTCTGGGAACGGACTATGTCTATCCGCGCACGACCAACAAAATCCTGCGTTCCTACCTGAATGGCAAGGGTATCTCCGATGAAGACATCATGGAGAATTATACCCCGTTCGGTCATTCCGATTGGCAGTCGATTGTTGCCGATGTGAAGGCATTCGCATCCACCGGCAAGAAAACCGCAGTGGTTTCGACCATTAATGGTGATGCCAACGTGCCGTTCTACAAGGAACTCGCCAACCAGGGCATCAAAGCCGAAGACATTCCGGTTGTTGCCTTCTCGGTCGGTGAAGAAGAACTGGCTGGTATCGATACCGCGCCGCTGGTCGGTCATCTGGCTGCCTGGAACTATTTCCAGTCGGTTGAGTCCGATGCGAACTCGGCCTTCATCGAAAAATGGCATGCCTTTATCGGTGATGAAAAACGCGTAACCAACGATCCGATGGAAGCAACCTATATCGGCTTTAACATGTGGAAACAGGCTGTTGAACAGGCTGGCACCACCGATGTCGATGCCGTCCGTCAGGCCATGTATGGCCAGGAAGTTGCAAACCTGACCGGCGGTACTGCTGTCATGAACACGAACCATCACCTGTCCAAGCCGGTTCTGATCGGCGAAGTGCAGGATGATGGCCAGTTTGACATCGTTTGGGAAACCGAAGGCACCGTCGTTGGCGATGCATGGTCGGACTTCCTGCCAGAAAGCGCAAAACTGACCGCCGACTGGACCTATCCGTGGGTCTGCGGCAACTGTGAAAAACCGATGTATTGATCGGGATTGGACAGGCTGGCTGTTGATACAGCCAGCCTGTTTTTCGTTGTCCTGATGATTGGGCAACCATTCTTTTTGCGATTTCTGATATCCGATTTTCAAAGGCTTGGTGACCATGCGTACTGTCATGACCGCTGTCCTGTGCCGTTTCCGTATCCGCGCGAACAATTCCCTGCCTGTCCTGTTTGCCCTGGCCGCAATTTTTGCGGTGATGGTGCTGGCATCGCCGCGACCGGCACACGCATTTAGCGATGAAGAACTGCGCAATATAACGGAACAGCTCAACCATAAAAGTTCGACCAAAAAGGTTGAAGCAATCGAGGCCATGGCCGCCGATGGCGACCCCCGCGTCGCGCCGATCCTGAATGCGATGCTTGAAGGCAACCTGTTCGTCCGCGCCAGCGACGAGCATGTCGTGATTGGCGAGAAAAAGGGCAAGGTCTGGAACCATATCGACGTCGTCAGCGGCGAGGTTGTGGGAGAAAGCGGTTCCAAGGAACTCGACAAGATCAAGATCAACAACCGTCTGCGTGGCGCGCTGCGCGATGCGTTGGCCGCCCTTAACCTGTTTAGTCAGGATATCGGCATCCGTACTGCCGCCGTCGAGCAGGTCATGGACGCCCGCGATCCGTCGATGTTGCCATTGCTGATCCGCGCGATCGAGCGTGAAGAGGATGCGACGCTTCTGGCACGGATGGAGCTTGCACGGGCGACCATGGCGCTGGCGGCCGGTGAAACCACCGAGGAACGTCTGACCGCCATCGAAGTGCTGGCCAGCGAAACCACACCGCAAATCCGTGCGGTATTGTCGCAATTCGTTGCCAGTGCCGAAGCCGAAGGCTATCAGCCCGAAGTCGTTGCAGCGGCCAAAGACGCGCTTGCCGAGGTTGAGGGTCGGCTTTCGATGTGGCAGACGCTGGGGGATGTGTATCGCGGCATCAGTCTTGGATCCGTGCTGTTGCTTGCCGCAGTTGGCCTTGCCATCACCTTTGGCGTGATGGGCGTGATCAATATGGCGCACGGCGAAATGATCATGATCGGTGCCTATACCACCTTTGTCGTGCAGCAGATTTTTTCATCTGTCATTCCGTCGGGTTCGCCGTGGTCGTTGGTGATTGCGGTGCCTGCGGCATTCGTTGTTGCCGGTCTGGTAGGCATCGTGATCGAACGCTGCGTGATCCGGTTCCTGTATGGTCGTCCGCTTGAAACGCTTCTGGCGACTTGGGGTGTCAGCCTTGTCTTGCAGCAGGCGATCCGAAGCCTGTTTGGCGCAACCAACCAGCAGGTTACCGCCCCTGATTTCATGAGCGGCGCACTTGAGCTTTCAAGCGGTCTGGTGCTGACCTACAACCGGTTGTGGATCATCCTGTTCAGTCTGATTGTGGTGGGTGGAATCGCGATTGTGCTGCGCTATACCGCCTTTGGCCTTCAGATGCGTGCCGTGACCCAGAACCGCCGCATGGCCGGGTCGGTCGGCATTCGCACCGGATATGTCGATGCCCTGACTTTCGGGCTTGGTTCCGGGATTGCCGGGATTGCCGGTGTCGCGCTTAGCCAGATTTCAAACGTCAGCCCGAACCTTGGCCAAGCTTACATCATCGACAGTTTCATGGTCGTGGTGTTTGGTGGGGTTGGCAATCTTTGGGGCACGGTTCTTGGCGCGTTCAGTCTTGGCATCGTGAACAAGTTTCTTGAACCGGTGGCCGGTGCGGTGCTGGCGAAAATCTTTGTTCTGATTGCGCTGATCCTGTTCATCCAGAAACGACCAAAGGGCCTGTTTGCCCTTAAGGGTCGCGCGGTGGAGGCCTGATACATGACCGACTATCGCACGAAATACCAAATGACGCCGGTGATCGGGTGGCTGTTGCGTGATCGCGGCGGGATGATCCTGCTTGCGATCCTGATTGCGGCGTCCATCCTGATCCCGGTCGGCAACCTGATCGTACCGGAAGGATCGGCCTTTCATGTTCCGACATGGATGATGAGCCTGCTTGGCAAATATCTTTGCTATGCGTTGCTGGCGCTTTCGGTTGATCTGATCTGGGGGTTCTGCGGGATTCTAAGCCTTGGTCACGGGGCGTTCTTTGCGCTTGGCGGCTATGCCATGGGTATGTATCTGATGCGCCAGATCGGGGATCGCGGGGTTTACGGCAACCCGGAACTCCCGGATTTCATGGTGTTCCTGAACTGGACCGAATTGCCGTGGTACTGGTACGGCTTTGACATGTTCTGGTTCGCCATCGTGATGGCGATGTTCGTGCCGGGGCTTCTGGCTTTTGTGTTTGGTTTCCTTGCCTTCCGGTCCCGGGTGACGGGGGTGTATCTTTCGATCATCACCCAGGCGATGACCTATGCGCTGTTGCTGGCATTCTTCCGCAACGATATGGGCTTTGGCGGTAATAACGGCCTGACCGATTTCAAGGATCTGCTTGGTTTCTCGTTGCAGGCCGATGGAACGCGGGCGGCCATGTTCATTGCATCCTGTGTGATGCTGGGCATCTGTTATGTCGTGGCGCGCTGTATTACCAATTCGCGTCTGGGCAAGGTTCTGATTGCGATCCGGGATGCCGAGGCGCGCGTGCGTTTTACCGGTTACCGGGTCGAATATTACAAGCTGTTCGTCTTTACCGTATCGGCCGTGATGGCCGGGATTGCCGGATCGCTTTATGTGCCGCAGGTCGGCATCATCAATCCGGGTGAATTTGCCCCGGCATTGTCGATTGAAATCGTCATCTGGGTGGCGGTTGGCGGGCGCGGTACGTTGTATGGTGCGGTGCTGGGAGCGTTCATCGTGAACTATGCCAAAACCTTCTTTACCGGTGTGATGCCTGATTTCTGGCTGTTCTTCCTGGGCGGGCTGTTCATCGCCGTGACCCTGTTCCTGCCAAAGGGCGTGATCGGTGCGGTGCCCGCATTTGGGGCACCCGACCGGCAATCGGCGTTTAGCACCCTGCGCAAGCGTTTCCTGAACGGGCGTGCAAACGAAGGAGGCAAGGCATGAGCGAGGCAGCCGCAATCGAGATTGAAAAGGCCGAACGCAAGGCCGCCAAAGCCAATACCATCCTTTATGTCGATGGGGTTTCCGTCACCTTTGACGGGTTCCGTGCGCTTAACAGCCTTTCGTTTTATGTCGAGCCGGGCGAGCTTCGCGCGATTATCGGGCCGAACGGCGCGGGCAAGACGACGATGATGGATATCATCACCGGTAAAACCCGGCCCGATACCGGCGATGTGATGTTTCGAAGCGAAGTCGATCTGACGAAGCTTGATGAGGCCGAGATCGCGAACCTTGGCATCGGGCGCAAGTTCCAGAAGCCGACCGTGTTTGAAAGCCATACGGTGTTTGACAATCTGCTGCTGGCCTGTTCGGGCGGGCGTGGCGTGTTTCAGGCGCTTTTCCATCGTTTGGGCAATGACGAGAAGCTTCGCATTGAACAGACGCTTGAAACGATCATGCTGACCGACAAGCGTGACGAGACGGCCGCCAACCTGTCGCACGGGCAGAAACAGTGGCTGGAAATCGGCATGTTGCTGATGCAGGAGCCGGAATTGCTTCTGGTGGATGAACCGGTTGCCGGGATGACGGATTCCGAAACCGAACAGACCGCCAAATTGCTGCGATCCATTGCAACGGATCGGTCGGTTGTGGTGGTCGAACATGACATGGAATTTGTTCGCGACCTTGATTGCAAGGTGACGGTTCTGCACGAAGGATCGGTGCTTGCCGAAGGCCGCCTTGACCATGTTCAGAAAGACCCGCGGGTCATCGAAGTATATTTGGGGCGCTGATCATGCTGGATGTAGCCAATATCGATCTGTTTTATGGGGCGTCGCATGCGCTTCGCAAGGTGTCGCTTAGTGCGGAGACCGGCAAGGTCACGGCGGTTCTGGGGCGCAACGGTGTGGGGAAAACATCGCTGATGCGCGCCGTTGTCGGTCAACATCCGATTGCCGATGGCAACATCACATGGGAAGGCAAAAACATTTCGCGCGATCCGGCGTGGCGTCGTTCGGCGTCCGGGATCGCGATTGTCCCCCAGGGGCGCGAGATTTTCCCGCTTCTGACCGTGAAGGAAAACCTTGAAACCGGGTTTGCCGCCCTTCCGCGCGCCCTTCGTCATATCCCTGACGAGATTTTTGAACTGTTCCCGGTCCTGCGTGACATGCTGGGCCGTCGTGGTGGCGATCTTTCGGGCGGGCAGCAGCAGCAGCTTGCCATCGGGCGGGCGCTGGTCACGCGTCCTAGACTTCTTGTGCTTGACGAGCCGACGGAAGGCATTCAGCCATCGATCATCAAGGATATCCAGCGCGTCATCAAACAGCTGGCGGATCGCGGCGATATGGCGATCCTTCTGGTCGAACAGTATTTTGATTTCGCCCATGAACTGGCCGACGAGATCGTCGTGCTCGAACGTGGCGAGGTGGTGCTGGCGGGGTCCAAGGATGCACTGGATCGCGAAAAGGTGCGGTCGTATCTGACTGTTTGATCAGCATTTGCCAAAATTTTGCGCATGGGTGAATTGGGGCCGGTGCGGTAAATGGCGTGATTGCGGGCTGTGCGGTTTGGCCCGCATCTTGCTGTATTTGCCGATGGGCCAGCCGGTCTGACCACGGGTTAACCGGTTGTGCGACTGAAATATTCAGGTGGCTTTGTGCAGCTTCGCAAACTCGAAAACCCGGTCCGCAGCGATTTGAAGGCGGAACCGCAAATGTCAGACGCTTCCAACCCGATCGTCACCGACGGCCGGGCTGAGGTTGCGTTTAAGCCGTGTGCGGGTTTTGCGGCCCTTGATCATCTTTATTACCGCGATCCGATGAAAATCCTGTTCCCGCGTCCGATGGCCGGGGATCTGGTGACTGCCGTTCTGGTGACGACATCGGGCGGCATGGTGGGCGGCGATCATCTGGCATTCGAAGGCCGGGTCAGGGCAGGGGCATCCGCGCTATTTACCGCCCAGGCCGCAGAAAAGATTTACCGTTCCGCCGGGCCCGATTGCGTGATGTCGGTTGATCTCGTGGCCGAAGATAACGGCTGGCTGGAATGGCTGCCGCATGAAACCATCCTGTTTGATCAGGCGCGTCTGCGCCGCAAGACGAGTGTTTCCGTTGCCGGTTCCGGGCAGGTGATGGCCGGTGAAATCATGGTGTTTGGCCGCCTTGCCCGCGGCGAGGTTTTCACAACCGGGCTGGCGCGTGATGCGTGGGATGTCTCGATTGACGGGCGGCCTGTCTGGCGCGATGCGCTGCATCTGGAAGGTGATGTTTTGCGCATGCTGGATCATCCCGCATCCTTTGATGGGGCGCGGGCGGCGGCGACCGCGATTCTGGTCGGGCAGGGTGCCGAAGATAAGCTTGATATTGCCCGCGATTGTCTGGCGCGCGCATCCGAGGGTTTGATGGAAACGGATGTGTTGTGCGCGGCAACCGCGATGAAGGGGATTGTGATCACGCGTTTCATGGCGCGCGATCCGATGAAATTGCGCCGGGTTTACGGCGCGTGGTGGAAACAGTTCCGCCATGAAACACGCGGACTTCCGGCGCGCCTGCCGCGTCTTTGGGAAATTTAGGAGAACGGCATGAATCTGACGCCACGCGAAAAGGACAAATTGCTGGTTTCAATGGCCGCCATGGTGGCGCGACGCCGCCTTGAACGCGGTGTGAAACTGAACCATCCCGAAGCCATTGCCCTGATCACGGATTTTGTGGTCGAAGGCGCGCGCGATGGCAAATCGGTTGCCGATCTGATGCGTGACGGGGCGACCGTCATCACGCGCGATCAGGTGATGGATGGCATTGCCGAAATGATCCATGAAATTCAGGTCGAAGCGACATTTCCCGACGGGACGAAGCTTGTGACCGTTCACGAACCGATCCGCTAGGCAAAGGAAACAGGCCATGATTCCAGGTGAAATCATTACCAAAGAAGGCAGCCTGATCCTTAATCAGGATCGCGAAACCAAAACACTGACCGTCGCCAATACCGGGGATCGCCCGGTGCAGGTCGGATCCCACTATCATTTTTATGAAACCAATCCGGGCCTTGATTTTGATCGCGAGGCCGCGCGCGGTTTCCGTCTTGATATCCCGGCGGGCACCGCCGTTCGGTTCGAACCGGGCCAGACGCGCGAGGTCAATCTGGTGAAATATGCCGGGTCGGGTGTGGTCTATGGCTTTAATGCCAAAATCAACGGCAAGCTGGGAGCGTAAAAATGGCTTATGAAATTGATCGCGCATCCTATGCCGCCATGTTTGGCCCGACCGTGGGCGACAAGGTCCGACTGGCTGATACCGAGCTTTTGATAGAGGTCGAACAGGATTTCACGATCCTTGGCGAAGAAGTCAAATTCGGTGGCGGCAAGGTCATCCGCGACGGCATGGGCCAGTCGCAGGCATCGCGTGCCGAGGGATCGGTCGATACCGTGATCACCAACGCGCTGATCCTTGATTATACCGGCATCATCAAGGCCGATATCGGCATTCGCGACGGTCGTATTGCCGGGATCGGCAAGGCCGGGAACCCCGATGTGCAGCCTGGTGTCGATATCATCATCGGTCCGGGGACCGAGGTGATCGCCGGTGAAGGCAATATCATCACCGCAGGCGGGATTGACGCCCACATTCACTGGATTTGTCCGCAACAGGTCGAAGATGCGCTGTATTCCGGCGTGACGACGATGCTGGGCGGCGGGACCGGCCCGGCAGCGGGCACGAACGCCACCACCTGTACGCCCGGCCCGTGGCACATTGCCCGCATGTTGCAGGCAGCCGACGGATTGCCGATGAATATCGGTTTCTTTGGCAAAGGCAACGCGACCCTGCCGGGGTCATTGATCGAACAGGTCAAAGCCGGTGTTTGCGGGCTTAAACTTCATGAAGACTGGGGCACGACCCCGGCGTCGATTGATACCTGTCTGTCGGTGGCCGATGACCTTGACGTGCAGGTGATGATCCATACCGATACGCTGAATGAAAGCGGCTTTGTCGAACATACCCGTGCATCGTTCAAGGGCCGCACCATTCATACCTTCCACACCGAAGGGGCCGGTGGCGGCCATGCACCCGATATCATCAAGCTGTGCGGCGAGGCCAACGTTCTGCCAAGTTCGACCAACCCGACACGTCCCTTTACGGTGAATACTATCGACGAGCATCTTGATATGCTGATGGTGTGCCATCACCTTGATCCGAAAATCCCCGAAGACGTCGCCTTTGCCGAAAGCCGCATCCGCCGCGAGACCATTGCGGCCGAGGATATCCTGCATGACCTTGGCGCGTTTTCGATCATTTCGTCGGACAGTCAGGCCATGGGCCGCGTGGGCGAAGTGATTTCGCGCACCTGGCAGACGGCGGACAAGATGAAAAAGCAGCGCGGCAACCTGTCGGAAGACGGGCCGGGGAATGATAATTTCCGTGCAAAGCGTTATGTCGCGAAATACACGATCAACCCGGCAATCGCACAGGGCATTGCATCCCATGTCGGATCGATCGAGGTCGGCAAGGTTGCCGATATCGTGGTCTGGAAGCCGATGTTCTTTGGTGTCAAACCCGACATGATCATCAAGGCGGGCATGATCATCGGGGCGGCGATGGGGGATCCGAATGCCTCGATCCCGACACCGCAGCCGGTTCATTATCGTCCAATGTTTGGGGCCTATGGTTCGGCATTGTCGAAATCGAGCTTCTCGTTCGTATCCCAGGCCGGGATCGATGCCGGGATTGCCGCCGAGTTTGGTCTGGCAAAGCAGCTTCTGGCGGTTTCGAACACGCGCAATATCGGCAAAAAGGACATGAAACTGAACGATGCCCTGCCGAAAATGGAAGTCGATCCGGAAACCTATCAGGTTCGTGCCGATGGCGAACTTCTGACCTGTCAGCCGGTTGATCGCGTGCCGATGGCACAGCGTTACTTCCTGTTCTAGGAGCCCGGATCATGCGTCGCGCCATTGAACATATCCCGGTCAGCCAGTCCGACACATCCGAAGTGCGCGGTACGGTAACACTTGCCTTTGCCGACCGTCACCGGCGGCGCATCCGGCTGATGGATGATGCCGGGGATGCGTTCCTGCTTGATCTTCCGCATGCGGTGCGGTTGGGGGATGGGGATAAGTTGCGTCTGGTGGATGGCGGGGTGATCGTGGTGCGGGCGGCTGCCGAGGACGTCCTGACCATCACCTGTTCCGGCCCGATTGCGGCGGCCAAACTGGCATGGCATATCGGCAACCGTCATACCCCGCTTCAGGTCCTGAAAGACGGGCGGCTTCGCATCATTGATGATCATGTCATGCGCGATATGGTCCAGGGATTGGGCGGTGTTGTTTTTGCCGAAGTCGCCCCGTTCGATCCGCTAAATGGGGCCTATCACGGGCTGGGCGGTGGCGGCCACGGGCACAGCCACGGCAATGATCATTTCGAAGACCCGCATGATCATGACGATCACAATCATGACCACCGGCATGATCACGGCCATGACCATAGCCATGCGCATTCTCACGGGCATTCCCATTCTCATGCGCACGCCCATGCAATCGGGGAGCCGCATGACCACTGATCTTGATCCCCGTTCCCCCGCCAACCTGACGCCGGGTGGCCTGATGCGGTTGATGACATGGCTTAGCCCGTCATTCCCGGTCGGTGCCTATACCTATTCCCACGGTGTTGAATACGCGGTCGAGGATCGCCGGGTCATCAGTGCCGAGAGCCTGACAACCTGGATCGAGGGGGTTCTGGAATTCGGTGCGGGGCGGATTGATGCGGTGCTGTTCTGTGCCGCATGGCGCGCGGCGCGTGCGGAGGACCTGGACGCGCTTTTTGATATCGGGGTTGATGCCGATTGCTGGCGCGGGACGGCTGAAATGGCGCTGGAGGCAACCGCACAGGGGCGTGCCTTTGTCTCGACCGCCCAAAAGGTCTGGGGCGATGGCATTTTGACCCTCTGGGCAAAACGAATGCGCGATGATGACCGCCTGCCGTCCTATCCGGTTGCGGTTGGTATTGCCGCGGCCGAGGCGGATGTGCCGCTGCGTGATGCGCTGAGCGCGTTTTTGCACGCGATGGCGGCCAATCTGGTGTCAAGTGCGGTGCGTCTGGTGCCGTTGGGGCAGACCGATGGTGTGCGGACCCTGGCGTCCCTTGACAAGGCGGTGGCGATGGCGACCGAAACCGCGATGAATACCGATCCGGTCAATCTTGGGGCGGCGGCCCCGATGGTTGACTGGACGTCGATGAAACACGAAACCCAATATACGAGGCTTTTCAGATCATGAGCTCACCCCTTCGCATTGGTATCGGTGGCCCGGTTGGTTCGGGCAAAACCGCCCTTCTGGAACGGCTGTGCAAGGCCATGCGCGACGAGTTCAATATCGCCGCGATCACCAATGATATTTACACCCGCGAGGATGCCGAATTCATGACCCGGTCGGGGGCATTGGCCGCGGACCGTATTGCCGGTGTTGAAACGGGTGGCTGCCCGCACACCGCCATTCGCGAAGATGCATCGATCAACCTTGCCGCGGTCGAGGATATGAGCGCCAAACATCCGGGGCTTGAAGCGATCTTTATTGAATTGGGTGGTGATAACCTGTCGGCGACCTTTTCGCCGGAACTGGCCGATATCACCATCTATGTCATCGACGTTTCAGCGGGCGACAAAATCCCGCGCAAAGGGGGGCCTGGCATCACGCGGTCCGATCTGCTGGTGATCAACAAAACCGATCTGGCACCGCTTGTCGGGGCGGATCTGGGGGTGATGGACCGCGATGCCAGAAAAATGCGCGGCACCCGTCCGTTCCTGTTTACCAATCTCAAGGCGATGGATGGCCTTGAAGACGTCAAGAATTTCATCATCGAGACAGGGGGGCTCCGTCAATCCGCAGCGTCCTGATGGGGATCTGGACGCAATATTACCGGATGACGGGAGCACACGGGCCCGGTCTGAAAATGGCCGGGCCTGAGCTATTTGGTCGGAAGGTTGAGTACGGACGATAGCCGCGTGCGCGGACTGCATATAAAACTTTTTTCAAAAAGTTCTTGATTTGTTCTTTTAATTATGGCATAAGAGAAAAGTCAACGGGAGAAAACCGCCCGGACCGAAACCCGCGAGGCCTTGAGCCTCGCGGGTTTTTGCGTTTGGGGCCGGATGAAAGAGGTGATCAGGATGCAGCGGCAAGGATTGAGGCAGGGCGACGGGGTGATCCGTAGAATATTGACCGGCGGATGGCGGAGCCATTATGGCGGCTTTCTGCACAAGGACTAAGGGGACTAACCCGGTCATTTGTCATGACGGGAGAGGTGCGTCTTGTTGGAAAAGGAGCGTTAGATTTGCCGGGAGCGGCAGTAATGGCAGCAGGGGGCAGCGGTTGGCTGTGGCCCGTCGATGGAGGACCAGTGGGGGCCGTGCGCCCGAAGTGTGTCCGGGCTCCATCGGTTGCGTGAAGGCCGCCATTGCCGAAGATGACCGGAGCGGGTGGTGGGCCAGAAGGCCGTCAGTTGGCGAGGATGGCGAACGCCCGAGGTTTGTCCGGGCTTCGTCTGTTGCCGGAAATGTTGACATGGCCGGGAGTGATCGGAGCGGATCGAGAGCCCGAAGGTCGTCTGCTGGCGAGGATGGCAGATGCCCGAGATGTGTCCGGGCTTCATCGGTTGCCGGAAATGCCGACATGGCCGGGAGTGATCGGAGCGGATCGAGAGCCCGAAGGTCGTCTGCTGGCGAGGATGGCAGACGCCCGAGATGTGTCTCCGGGCTCCATCGGTTGCGGGAAGTGTCACCATTGCCGAAAGCGACTGGAGCGAGTTGTTCGTCCGAAGGCGGCCTTGTCAGCGGCGCTGTCTGCGCCCGGTTGGGCGAGGATGCGAAAGCCCAAGGTTTGTCGGACTTACCTGATTGCGGGAAGCTCGGTTTTGGGTGGGGGGCCTTGCCGTCGCATCGGTCATCGGCTGTCTGCGGTCCGGCATGTGATGCTGTTTGATCCGCGGCAAGCTTTTGAAACCAAAATATTATTAGGCGATTCTGATCATGTCCTGATGGGAATGAAGCGTCATTTTGCTTTGCGATCTGCGGTTTTGCGGCTATCCCTTCGGCCGTTGAACCGGTCGGGAGGACCGGAAAACGAACGGTGATGTGTCGGGGCTTGTGCCATCACCGTCGGGGAGAACGGGAAGGAAGGATCGTGAAATCATGAACACCAAAGATATCGTCTATATCGCGCTGTTTGCGGCTGTGACTGCCGTGCTTGGGCTGTTTCCACCCATCACCCTGCCGATTACCGGGGTGCCGGTGACCGCGCAATCGTTGGGACCGATGCTGGCCGGGGCGATTTTGGGGGCGCGTCGTGGCGGGCTTTCGATCCTGCTGTTTGTTGTGCTGGTTGCGCTTGGCCTGCCGCTTCTGTCGGGTGGTCGCGGTGGTTTTGGCGTTCTTCTGGGGGCGACGGGCGGCTTTATCGTTGGCTGGGTGATTGCAGCCTTTGTGATCGGCCTGCTGATTGAAAAATTCTGGGACAGGCTGAATGTCGTTAACGCGGCATTGTCGATCGCGATTGGCGGGATTGTTGTCCTGTATGCGATTGGCAATCTTTGGGTCAGCATCGTTGTTGAAATCAGTTACTGGAAGGCGACCGTTGGTGCCGCACCGTTCCTGATTGGTGATGTGATCAAGGTTGCGATTGCGACGGCTGCCTGCCTTGCCGTGCGCCGTGCCTATCCCTTGATTTCCAAGGCACGCTAGGTTTTGATGGGGCGCGGTCATCAGATCGCGCCTTTTGCTGTTATTCCCTGTCTGAAATTTTGTGCCGGGTGCCGATGATCACGCTTGAAAATGTCACCGTGGAATTCGATCAGCGTCGCGTGCTTGACGATATTTCACTGTCACTTTGCGAAAAGCGGATCGGGATTGTCGGGGCCAATGGATCGGGCAAAAGCACGTTTGTCCGGCTGCTGAACGGGCTTCAGGTGGCATCGTCGGGGATTGTGCGGGTCGATGATTTCGACGCCGCCAAGGACGGGCGCAAATTGCGCCGCCATGTCGGTTTTGTTTTTCAGAACCCGGATAACCAGATCGTCTATCCGGTGGTCGAAGAAGACATCGCCTTTGGCCTGAAGGCGTTGAAACTGCCAAAGGACGAGATTGACCGTCGTATCGACGAGATCCTTGCACGCTATGGCCTGTCGGAATTTCGCAATCATCCCAGCCATCTGTTAAGCGGGGGCCAGAAGCAGCTTCTGGCGATTTCCGGTGTGCTGGTGATGGCACCGCGTTACGTCATCTTTGACGAACCGACCACGTTGCTTGACCTGCGTAATCGCAACCGGGTCGAACGCGCGATTGCCGAACTGGATCAGACCGTGATTACGGTTTCCCATGACCTTGATCTGATTGCCGGTTATGACCGGGTGCTGGTGTTTGAAAATGGCCGGATCGCCTGTGATGATGTCCCGGCCATCGCCATTCCCCGCTATCGGGAGATGATGGCGTGATTGCCGGACTTTACATCGATGGCAATTCCGCCCTGCACCGCGCGGCGGCGGGGTTAAAGGTGCTTGCCCTTGTGCTGCTGGGGACCGGTGTTTTTCTGATCCCTGACTGGCCGGTTCTGGCCATGGTGCTGGTGACGGTTTTTGTCCTGTATCCGGCTTCGGGTTTTGGTCCCCGCATCCTTTGGGGGCAGATCAGGCCGATATTGTGGTTGCTGGTTCTGTTCTTTGCCGTGCAGCTTTGGCTCAATGACTGGCAGGCGGGGCTTGTGGTGATTTTCCGGCTAGCCGCGATTGTTACCTTCGCCGGGCTTGTCACCCTGACGACCAGAACGTCCGACATGCTGGCCGCGCTGGAGCGGGCGATGAGGCCGCTGGCGCGGTTTGGGGTGAACCCGGAAAAGGTCAGTCTGGCCTTTTCGATGGTGTTGCGATTTATCCCGGTGATTGCGCAAATCGGTCATGAAATCCGCGATGCGCAACGGGCGCGCGGGCTTGATAAATCGGTGCTGGCGCTTGTGGTGCCACTGATCATCCGCACGCTTAAAACGGCGGATGATGTGGCCGATGCCATTGATGCGCGCAGCTTCGACCCGGATTAATCTTCCAAAAAAAAGACCCGGCACGCCTACAGGGACGAGGCGCGTGCCGGGTGAAAACCGCTTGGGTGCGGGTTCTGTGCGGTTACCTGATCTCAGGCGATACCAAGATGCCACGCGTGGAAACGCAGATGGTCTTCGATAAAGCTCGCGATGAAGTAATAGCTATGGTCGTAGCCTTCCTGCATGCGCAGGTTCAGCGGATAACCGGCGTGGCTTGCGGCGGCAAAAAGCGTATCGGGTTTAAGCTGCTCGGCAAGGAAACCATCGGCATCGCCCTGATCGACAAGGGCAGGGGTTTGCGCATCCTTGGCGGTGGCGGCCTTCATCAGTTCGGAGCTGTCCCACTGTTTCCAGACGGATTTGTCATCGCCGAGATAATTGCCAAGCGCCTTCTGGCCCCACGGGCAATTGATCGGGTTTGAAATCGGCGAAAAGGCCGTCACCGATTTGAACATGCCCGGATTTTTAAGCGCGATCATCAGCGCACCGTGCCCGCCCATCGAATGGCCGGAAATCACCGCATCATCGGAAATCGGGAAATGATCACGGACAAGGGCCGGAAGCTCCCGGGTCACATAATCATACATGCGGTAATTGCGCGCCCAGGGTTCCTGCGTCGCGTTGACGTAAAAACCGGCGCCCTTGCCGAAGTCATAGGCTTCTTCTTCGTCGTCAGGCACATGGTCGCCACGCGGGCTGGTGTCGGGGGCGACGATGGCAATGCCAAGTTCGCTTGCGATGCGAAACGCGCCGGCCTTCTGCATGAAGTTTTCATCCGTGCAGGTCAGTCCCGAGAGCCAGTACATCACCGGCACACGGTTGCCCTTGCCCGCCTGACGCGGCAGGAAGATGGCAAACCGCATATCGCAGCCCAGCACATCGGACCGATGGGTATATTGTTTGTGCCAGCCGCCGAATACCTTGTTGCTGGACGAATTTTCAATGCCCATTTTATTCTCCCGTTCGCCCGCCTTGCCGGAATTTTACCGGCAAGGCGGTTTTATTGTATGAAGCTGGACGGTCTTAGTAATGAATGACCGAACGGATGCTTTCGCCTTCATGCATCAGGTCGAAAGCTTCGTTGATGTCTTCAAGCTTCATGGTGTGGGTGATGAAATCGGACAGTTTGAATTCGCCCTTGAGGTAGCGTTCGACATAATCGGGCAGTTGCGAACGGCCCTTGACCCCGCCAAAGGCGGTGCCGCGCCAGACGCGACCGGTGACAAGCTGGAACGGACGGGTCGAGATTTCCTGACCGGCACCGGCGACACCGATAATCACCGACTCTCCCCAACCCTTGTGACAGCATTCAAGGGCGGAACGCATCACATTGACATTGCCGATGCATTCAAAGCTGTATTCAACGCCGCCATCGGTCATCTCAACGATGACGTCCTGGATCGGTTTGTCGAATTTTTGCGGGTTGATGGTGTCGGTCGCGCCAAGCTGTTTGGCGAGTTCGAATTTCTTTTCGTTGATATCAATGGCGATGATGCGGCTGGCACCGGCCATTTTGCAGCCGATGATGGCCGAAAGGCCAATGCCGCCCAGACCGAAAATCGCAACGCTATCGCCCGGTTTGACCTTGGCCGCGTTGGTGGCGGCCCCCATGCCGGTGGTGACACCGCAACCCAGCAGGCAGACTTCTTCAAGCGGGGCGGTTTTGTTGACCTTGGCAATCGAGATTTCCGGCAGAACCGTATATTCCGAGAAGGTCGAGCAACCCATATAGTGATAGATCGGCTTGCCATTCTGCGAGAAGCGCGTGGTGCCATCGGGCATAAGGCCCTTGCCCTGGGTGGCGCGGATTTTCTGGCACAGGTTGGTTTTGCCCGATTTGCAGAATTTGCATTCGCCGCATTCCGGGGTGTAAAGCGGGATCACATGATCGCCGACCGCAACACTGGTGACACCTTCGCCGATTGATTCAACAATCCCGCCGCCTTCATGGCCAAGGATGGCGGGGAAAATGCCTTCGGGGTCGTCGCCCGACAGGGTAAAGGCATCGGTGTGGCAAACGCCGGTGGCAACGATGCGCACACGGACTTCGCCGGCCTTGGGCGGGGCGACCTGAACTTCTTCAATCGATAGCGGCTTGCCCGCTTCCCAGGCAATGGCGGCTTTGCAGGTGATGGTTTGGGCGCTCATGTCGCTCCTCCGGCTTGAATGATTTACTGCCAACAGTGTATTTATTTCCCCTGATCTGATAATCCGGTATTTCGGTAAATGACTTTTACGGTGGTGTAATAATGAATGCGTGGGACGGGATCAGCGAATTTGTCGCCGTGACGGAACGCAAAAGCTTTACGGCAGCCGCCAAGCAGCTTGGCATTTCCGTGGCCCAGGTCAGCCGCCAGATCACCGCGTTGGAAGAAAAGCTTGGCGTGCAGTTGTTTTACCGCACCACGCGCAAGGTCAGTGCGACCGAAGCCGGGCAGGTTTATTACCAGCATTGCCGACAATTGCTGGATGGCTTGCAGGATGCGGAACGCGCAATTGGTACCCTGACACAGGTGCCGCGCGGCAAGCTTAAACTGACCGCGCCCACCACCTACGGCGAAACCGTGATTGCGCCGCTGGTCAATGACTTCGTCGCCCGCTATCCGGAACTTGAAGTCCAGTGCCGCTTTACCAACCAGAAACTTGATCTGGTGCTGGAAGGCTATGACATGGCGATCCGGCTTGGGCGGCTGGATGGCACGACCGGCAGTTTGATGAGCCAGCAGCTTTCAACCCGCCGCCTATATGCCTGTGCGTCGCCAGCCTATCTGTCCAAACGTGGCGAGCCGCATTCGCTTTCGGAGCTGGCGCGCCATAACTGCCTTGTCGGGACGCTGGATTATTGGCGGTTTGAGGAAGACGGGCGCGAACGCACCATCCGCATTCATGGCTCGATCCATGCCAATAGCGGGCAGGCGCTTTTGGATGCCGCGCTAAAGGGCATCGGCATCGTCCAGTTGCCGGATTATTACGTCGATCCGTGGATCGCCAGTGGCGATCTGATCCCGGTCCTGTCCAAGTTCCAGCCGACCGATGAAGGCATCTGGGCGCTTTACCCGACCAACCGGCACCTCAGCCCCAAGATCAGGATGCTGGTGGAGCATTTGGGGCGGTATTTGGGGTGATTTTGTCACCGAACGGTTCCATTTACCCTGAAATCGAGGAAATGATACCGTTCGGTGTCAAAATAGCTGCATGAAAGCTTTACTGTGCGGTCCAGCCACCATCGACCGACATATGTGTGCCGGTCATTTGGGATGCGGCGTCCGAGCACAGGAATAGCGCGGTCTGGCCGATCTGTTCGGGGGTGACGAACTGTTTGGACGGGTGTTTGTCCGAGACCAGATTGGTTGCGGCCTGTTCGACGGAAATGCCGCCTTCCTTGGCCTTGGCTTCGATCTGGCGTTCGACCAGTTCGGTGCGGACCCAGCCCGGGCAGATTGAATTGGCTGTGATGCCGCTTTCGGCGGTTTCAAGGGCTGTGACCTTGGTCAGACCCATGATGCCGTGCTTGGCCGCGACATAGGCGGCCTTTTGCACCGATGCGACAAGCCCGTGCGCGGAGGCGGTATTGATGATCCGGCCCCAGTTTTTCTTTTTCATGTTCGGCAGGGCAAAGCGCGTTGTGTGAAAGGCCGAGGTCAGGTTGATCGCAATGATCGCGTCCCATTTTTCCGGCGGGAAATCCTCGATCAGGGCGGTGTATTGAATGCCGGCATTGTTGATCAGGATATCGGCACCACCGCCGAATTTTGCGGCGGCATCTTTCATCATCGCTTTGATCTGGTCGGGTTTGGAGAGGTCCGCGCCATTGTAATGCGCGGTCACGCCAAATTCGGTTTCAAGCGATTTGCGGGTGGCCTCGATTTCGTCCTTGTCGCCAAAGCCGTTCAGCATGACATCCGCCCCGGCCCCTGCAAGGGCCTTGGCCATCGCAAGGCCGATGCCGCTGGTCGATCCGGTAACAAGTGCGCATTTGCCTGTCAGCATGATGTTTCTCCCTGTGGGTGAGGAGTTGTTCCTCTTGTTAAGTGAGGGTCAGGACTCATTAATTTGATTGTAATGGCAGGTGTTATATTTGCGAAATCCAAGGAAAAGCCCGCCGTGCGGGTCGGCATCCCGAACAAGGGATTTGACGCCGGAGTTCGCAAATATAGCACCTGTCCTTCGGATCAATCGGATTTGCACGGGCTACTTTGTCGCAAAACCTTGAAAGATAAATATCTTCCTGCGATTTTGCTTCGCGTATCCGCACAAATCTGATTGACCATTTCAATCAAATTAATGAGTCCTGACCCTATGGATCATGCCGCAATGCAACATGGGAGGCAAGATCAACCGGAAATGCCATATTTGCGAAGCTTGCGGGCAATCGCAGTGTGCGAGATTCCAAGCCGTTCGGCAAGCTTCCGCGAGCTTGGATAATCCGGGTAAAGGCGCATCAGCATTTCACGTTCGAGCATGTCGATCCCATCGGCAAGTGTGCCCTGCGCGATGGCCGCATTGATCGGGTCGGTTGCGGGGGCGGTGGTTGCCGGATCGCGGAGTCTGTCGGGGTCATTCGTGGCCGTGGCGGGCGGGTTGCTTGCGGTGGTGGTCAGGTCGCGTGCGGTCAGGATGTCACCATCCAGCAGGGCGACCGCCCGGAAAAGGGTGTTTTCCAGTTCGCGCACATTGCCGGGCCAGTCGTGGCTGGCAAGCCAGGACAGGGCATCCCTTGCGATATGGGGGGTGGGGCGTTCGGTTTGCTGGGCGGTGCGGGTGACGAAATAAAGGGCCAGTTCGGCAATGTCTTCGCGACGGTCGCGCAAGGGTGGCAGGGTGATGCCAAGGACGTTAAGGCGGAAATAAAGGTCTTCGCGGAAAGTGCCGTCATGCGACATGGTTTCAAGGTCGCGGTTGGTCGCACTGATGATGCGGACATCAACCGCAATTTCATCCGTGCCGCCGACGCGCCGGAACCGGCCATCCTGCAACACGCGCAAAAGCTTGGCCTGTAAATACGGTGTCAGTTCGCCGATTTCATCGAGAAACAATGTGCCGCCATCGGCCAGTTCCAGAAGCCCCGGCTTGCCACCGCGACGCGCACTGGTAAAGGCCCCGGCGGCATAGCCAAACAGTTCGCTTTCGGCCAGACCTTCGGGCATGGCGGCACAGTTAAGGGCCAAAAACGGCTGATCGGCCCGGTTGCTGGCCCGGTGGCAGGCGCGGGCGAAAAGCTCCTTCCCCGTGCCGGTTTCGCCGAGGATCAGAAGCGGGGCATCGACCGATGCCAGTCGTTTTGCCTGTGCCTTGACCCTTGCCAAAACCTTGCTTTGGCCGATGATGTCGTCAAATCCGGTGTGGCTGCGATCCTGAAGCGCGGTCATGACGCGGCCAAGGCGCGCGGCGCGGTGAAACACCATGACCCCGCCCCATGGTTCGTCATCGGCGGCATCGGTGCCATCATCGACATGGCCGATCGGTTCGACCTGTAGCAGATAGGTCTGCCCGCCCAGCGTGACCTCGCGTTCCGGCAGGCGGAAATGGCTTTGGCGCAGGTCATCAATATCCGGGTCGGTCAGGAAATCGGCCAAGGGCCGGTCGCGCAGCGGCGCATCGGGGGAGCCTGCGATATTTTGCGCTGCCGGGTTGGCCTGTGCGATCAGGCCGTTGGCATCCACCGCGATCACCGGATCACCAAGGGCGGCAAGGGTTGCGTGCAATTGGGCGCGCCTGCGCTCGGTTGGCAGGCGGTCAATCGGTTTGACGTCCTCGATGCCGGGGAGCTGCATCAAACGATGGGCCAGCAGCGGAAAACGTTCCGGCCGGATTGCCGGGATATCGGCAAAGATATGATGGGTTGTGACCTCGAAAGCGCGGATATCGAGTTTGAAATCCGCCAGCACATTGACGACGTCCCGCGTGATGCCGACCCTGTTTTCCCCGGTGATTTCAAAACGCATGGCTGTACCGAAATGTTTACACTGTAACGAAAACTATACAGCCGTAAGCGACTGTTTTCCAGTGGTTTTGCCAAAATGTCGCCGTTGGTGAAGGTGTTTGTAAACTTAAGTTTACAGTTGATCTAAGGGCGGTGGCACTAAGTAACTGAAATACAGGGGTTTTCAATTCTGGCACGGGCCTTGCGGAGATGAGGGCAGAACACTTTAGATAACGGGAGCCTTCCATGTCTGATCCGCGTCACACCAAATCCGGTTTTGCCACCCGCGCCATCCATCATGGTTATGATCCGCAAAGCCATAATGGCGCGCTGAACCCGCCGGTTTACATGAGCTCCACCTTTGCGTTTGAAACCGCCGAACAGGGCGGGCGCATGTTTGCCGGTGAAGAGCAGGGCTTTATCTATTCGCGTATTGCCAACCCGACGCTGGCCCTTCTTGAAAGCCGTCTGGCGGTGCTTGAGGGCGGTGAAGCAGCCCTTGCGACCGCATCGGGCATGGGGGCGATTACGTCGGTCTTCTGGACATTCATTGCGCCGGGGGATGAGATCATTGTCGATCGCACCCTTTATGGCTGCACATTCGCCTATTTCCGTCACGGGCTTGAGAAATTCGGGATCAAGCATACCCATGTCGATCTGACCGATCCCAAGGAGCTTGAAAAGGCGATTTCGGACAAAACCAAAATCGTTTATTTCGAAACCCCGGCCAACCCCAATATGCGTCTGGTCGATATCGAAGCCATTTCCGAGATCGCCCATAAACATGGTGCCAAGGTCGTGGTCGATAACACCTATTGCACGCCGTATCTGCAGCGCCCGATTGAGCTGGGGGCTGATATTGTCGTGCATTCGGCGACCAAATATCTGGGCGGTCATGGGGACCTGATGGCCGGTGCGGTGATTGGCCGTGCGGAAGACCTTGAACAGGTTCGCCTTGTCGGCCTGAAAGACATGACCGGTGCGGTCCTGTCGCCGCAGGATGCCAATCTGGTGATGCGGGGGCTCAAGACGCTTGAACTTCGTATGGAGCGCCATTGCGACAATGCCGAAAAAATCGCGGCCTTCCTTGAAAGCCATCCGAAGGTCGAAAAGGTTTTCTATCCGGGTCTTGAAAGCTTTGCGCAATATGAACTGGCGAAAAAGCAGATGGCCCGCTTTGGCGGCATGATCGCGTTTGAACTTAAAGGCGGGATCGAAGAGGGCCGCAAGCTGATGAACGGTCTTAACATGATCACGCGCGCGGTCAGCCTTGGCGATGCCGAAACCCTGATCCAGCACCCGGCATCGATGACCCATTCGACCTATACGCCCGAAGAACGCGCCGAATATCAGATCACCGATGGCCTGATCCGTCTGTCAGCCGGTCTTGAAAGCATCGACGATATTCTTGCCGATCTTGAACAGGCACTGGACGGCGATCAGATGGCGATTGCCGCCGAATAATAGCCCGGCATTTTCAGGCATTTCCCGAACAAGGGAGGCGGACCGCACCCCCCGAACGATTTGCGGTCCGTATAAGGTTGCGCATGGCGTGGGTGCCGTTCCACGCCATGCGGCAACCGCCTTGGCAGCGTTGGGGCATCCGAATCGGGATTGAAGACAGTCAAAAATCAATTCCGGGCCTGTGTGCCACATTCGACGAATTTCAGAAAACTTGCGTGGGCTGAACGAGGGTTTTTTGAAAGTTTCGTCAATCCTGCGATTTTTGTTGCTTTCGCTTGATTGGCGTCGCGCAGCAGCAAAAATACGCAAATCCATACCGAAATAAGGCGTGCGGCAAAACCGATGAGATCGGGCCGAAACGCCAGCGAGAGGCGAGATAAAGATGTCAGCACAAAACAGCACACCTGAAATTGGCGAAATGATCGAAGCAACCTCGACCGGGCGCGTGGCGGCCAAGGATCTTGAGATGCTGGGCCAGATTGAAAAAAAGGTGCGCTGGCTATCAAGCTGGACCATCCATAACGCCAACCATATCCGCCCGAAACGCGATGGCATCAAGGTCGGCGGGCATCAGGCAAGCTGTGCATCGATGACCACATTGATGACAGCGCTTTATTTCAATGTCCTGCGCCCGCAGGACCGGGTTGCGGTCAAGCCGCATGCATCGCCGGTTTTCCATGCGATCAATTACCTGTTTGGTCGCCAGACCAGGGAAAAGCTTGAAAACTTCCGCGCATTTGGCGGCGCGCAATCCTATCCGTCGCGGACCAAGGATGGTGATGTTGTCGATTTTTCGACCGGGTCGGTCGGGCTTGGGGCGGCGGTTACCAACTTTGCGGCGCTTACGCAGGATTACCTGCGTTACAAGGATATGCTGCCGCGTGGGGAAAAACCCGGCCGCATGGTCGCCCTTGTCGGTGATGCGGAACTGGATGAAGGCAATATCTATGAGGCGCTTCTTGATACCTGGAAGCATGATATTCGCAATGTCTGGTGGGTGATCGATTACAACCGTCAAAGCCTTGATGGCATGATCGATGCGCATCTGTTCCGCGTGATCGGCCGGTTCTTCCGGGCGGTTGGCTGGAACGTGATCACCATCAAATATGGCCGCAAACTGCATGATGCCTTTGCCAAGCCGGGTGGAAAGTCGCTTAAAAAATGGCTGAACGAGGCGCCGAATGATGTCTATTCCGCCCTGACCTTCCAGGGGGGTGCGGCGTGGCGCAAACAGATCCTTGGCGATATGCCGGGCGACAATGCGCTGGCAAGCCTGCTTGGCGATTATGATGACGATGCCCTGCATGACCTGATGACCAATCTGGGCGGGCATTGCATGGAAGCGGTTTTGAATGCGTTTGATTCCGTTCCCAATGACAAGCCGACAATCTTTATCGCCTATACGGTCAAGGGTTATGCCACCCCGCTTCAGGGGCACAAGGACAACCATGCGGGCCTTATGAATGTGGCCCAGATGGATGCGTTCAAAAAACAGAACAATGTTCAGGACGGGCAGGAATGGGATTATGCCGCCGGTCTTGACGTGGCCGAGGACAAGGTGCGTGCCTATATCGATGCCGCGCCGTTTAATGACGGCAAATCGCGCAAGAAGCTCGCGACCGTCATCGACATTCCCGAAATGCCTTATGCGCGGGTTGATACATCGAGCACGCAGGAAGTCTTTGGCAAGATCCTGAACGAGCTTGCGAAAATGAAGGATAGCGATCTGGCGGACCGGATCGTCACCACATCGCCCGATGTGACGGTATCGACCAACCTTGGCGGGTTTGTGAACCAGCGCGGGTTGTTTGCGCGTGAAAACCTTGCCGATGAATTCCGCGAGCGCAAGGTGCCCTCGGCCCAGAAATGGATCAGATCGCCCGAAGGCCAGCATGTCGAGCTTGGCATTGCCGAAAACAACCTTTTCCTCAACCTTGCCGCCCTTGGCCTGTCGCACAGCCTGTTTGGCCAACGCCTGTTCCCGATCGGGACGCTTTATGATCCGTTCATTGCACGCGGCCTCGATGCGCTGAATTATGCCTGTTATCAGGATGCGCGGTTTATGGTTGTCGCCACACCAAGCGGCATTACGCTGGCGCCCGAAGGGGGCGCGCATCAGTCGATCTCAACCCCGATGATCGGCATGGGGCAGCCGGGCCTGACCAGTTTCGAGCCAAGCTTTGGCGATGAACTTGCCACCATTATGGGCTGGTCATTTGATCATCTGCAAAATCCCGAAGGTGGATCGGTTTATCTGCGCCTGTCGACCAAGCCGCTGGCACAGCCGGAACGTGATCTTTCCGATGCCACCAAATCCGAAATCGTATCGGGTGGTTACTGGCTGCGTGAACCGGGCGAAAGTTGCAAAATGGCGATTGCCTATTGCGGCGCAATGGCCCCCGAAGCGATTGCCGCATGGGAAAAGCTTGAAGCCGATCATCCGGGAATTGGCTTGCTTGCGGTGACATCGACCGACCGGCTTTATAACGAATGGCAGGATCTGGAACGGGCGCGCCTTGAAGGCAAGGCCGATGGCCGCATGGCCCATATCGAAAACCTTCTGAAGCCGCTGGCATCGGATGCGCGGCTTGTTACCGTGATTGACGGTCATCCGGCGGCATTGGCATGGCTTGGTTCGGTCCGCGGTCACGCCGTCGCCCCGCTTGGCGTCAATGCGTTTGGCCAGTGCGGCGACAGCATTGATCTTTATAAATATTACCAGATCGATACCGATGCGATCATCCGCGCGACCAAACGCTGGGATTGATATCCATCTGGAAATCTGCGTTAACGGCCGGGAAATTCCCGGCCGTTTTGCTTTGCGGACGGAAATGTAATCAGGGTCACTTGCGCTGGCCCCGGGGTGCACACACATCTGCGCGCTGTATGCTGTGACAATATTGATCATTGGCGCATTTTGGGGGCTTTGGTTATGGAATATCTGATGTTGCTGGCGGGCCTTGCCGGTCTGTTTTTCGGGGGCGAGGCGCTGGTGCGTGGCAGTGTCGGGATTGCGCAGCGTCTGGCGATGCCGCCGCTTCTGATCGGCCTTACCGTGGTTGGCTTTGGCACATCGACCCCGGAATTGCTGGTTTCGGTTGATGCGGCCCTGCGCGGGGTTTCCGATATTGCGCTGGGCAATGTTGTTGGATCGAACATCGCCAATATTCTTCTGATCGTGGGGGTATCGGCGCTTGTCTGGCCGATCCGGGTTTCTGGCGATACGCTGAAACGCGACACGGCGGTGATGATGGCGGCCGCCATTATCCTTGTGCCGATCTTTGCCTTCGGGATGATGGGGCGCGTTGCCGGGGGGATCCTGTTTGCATCGCTTGTCGCTTACCTCGTGTTTGCCTATCGCCAGTCGCGCAATGCGCCCAATGCGCCGCTTGCCGATGAGGGTGATCTGCCGGTTCCGGCGCGTGGCTTGTGGCTGTCGCTGATCTGGGTGATTGGCGGGCTGGTGGCGCTGATGTTTGGCGCGCGTTTCATGGTCGATGGCGCGGTGACGATTGCCCGAACCTTTGGCGTGTCAGAAGCCTTTATCGGGCTTACGGTTGTTGCGGTGGGGACTTCCCTGCCGGAACTGGCGACCTCGTTAATCGCGGCCTTGCGCAAGCAGTCGGAAATTGCCATCGGCAATATCGTCGGATCGAACATTTTCAACATTCTGGGTATTCTTGGCCTGACCGCCATCATTGCCCCGATCCCGGTTGCCAGCCGTTTCCTGACCTTCGATCTGCCGATCATGATCGCGGTGTCGCTGGTTCTGACTTTGCTGTTGCGCCGTCAAACGATCGGGCGGGGGATCGGGATTGTGATGCTTGTCGCCTACGCCGGATATGTGTTGGCAGCGCAGTAAAATATTGCCAGCCAGCCAGCACAGGCGCGATCTGGTCTTTTGCAGGGCATTGCGATCAGGGGTCTTGCCGGGAGAAGTTCGAAAGGAGGGCCCGGTGCCCTCCTTTTTGTTGGGGGATTTATCGGCTGCCGATATTGACGGGAATGCGAATTACAAATACTAGAAAAAATCGCATTTATAAAAAATTGAACAATAATGAAATGTTCAATAACGGGCCGGAAATGAACCAATCCTATGAAACTTCGCAATTTTCGCGCGCTTTATCCGGCGATACCGGCCAGCACGCATAAGGAAGCCATCCGTGCCGGGTTCGGGGCGCTGATCGGGCTGGGGATTGCCGGTTTTGTTCTGTCGTTCCTTGATCTGCATGCTGCCGGGCTTTATCTGATCGCCCCCTTCGGGGCGTCGTCCGTGCTGCTGTTTGCCGTGCCAAACAGTCCGCTGGCACAGCCCTGGTCGGCGATTATTGGCAACAGTGTCGCCGCCCTTGCCGGGGTTGCGGTTTGCTATGTGATCCCCGATCCGGTTTTGCGGGTGGCGGTGGCTGTCGGGCTTGCCATTACCGTGATGATCGTGGCGCGTGCCGTCCATCCGCCGGGCGGGGCGGTTGCGATGGTTGTTGCGATGAACCCGGATATCGCAACCGAGCTTGGCTTTCGGTTTGCCCTGACACCGGTTGCGGTAATCACGGCCATTCTTGTTCTGACGGCAGTACTTTATGCCCGGGCAACCGGGCGGAAATATCCGCTGCGCCATTTCGATGACAAGAGCCCCTTTCAGACAACGGACCGTTCCCCGATTGAACGGCTTGGTCTGGACGAGGGGGAGCTGAATACCATTTTGCAGCAATATCGCCAGTCGCTTAACCTTGGCGTCGAAGACCTAGCGCGCCTGATCGGGGCGGCTGAATTTCAGGTCGCCGCCCATCGCGCCGGGCCGATTACGGCAGGTCAGATCATGTCGCGCGATCTGGTGACGGTGAATGCCCAAACCCCGCTTAACGAGGTCGCCGACCTGTTCCGCCGTCACGGATTTACATCATTGCCGGTCATTCAGGATGACGGCCGTTTTATCGGGGTGATTTTCCAGATCCATCTGATCCGGCGCGCAACCGAAGATGCCCTTCGTCTGGATCGCGGGTTGCTGGCATCGATGGCGCGCCTGATTGATCGCCGTCGCAATGTCCCGATCCGGGCCATCGAAATCATGTCGGTGACAGAGCCGCGGGCAACGGCCAACACCCCGATTGCGGCCCTGCTGCCATTGATGGCGGATGGGGCGTGCGATGCCGTCCCGGTCCTTGAGGATAACCGGATCATCGGCATCGTCACCCGACCCGACCTTATCGCCGCATTGGCCCATGCGGGGTTGAAGGGTTAGGCAACGTCGAAGGTGCCGATCAGAAAAACGCCTGTTTGATGCCATCGATGATGAACTGGATGGCAAGGGCGGCCAGGATCATGCCGAGCAGGCGGGAGATCACGGTCGCGACTGTCGGGCTCAGGCGTTTGGCGACCAGATTGGCCAGAAGGAACATGGTCAATGCGCACAGCATGACAAGGCCGACAACCGCGACGACGCTGACCTGCATCACCACGCTGTTTTCATATTTGCCCATCAGCAGCATCACGGTCGCGATGGAACCGGGACCGGCAAGGAACGGGATCGACATCGGGAAGATCGAGATATCGTCGGGCTCGTCTTCGGCCTGTGCCGGTTTGGCATCGGTGATCTGCTGATCAAGTTCGTGTTCGTCTTCAAGTTCCTGATGAACCTGTTCGGCGCGCTGGTTGCGTTTCTGGCTGCGGCGTTCAAACAGCATTTCAAGCGCGATCAGGAACAGAAGCGTGCCGCCAGCAATCCGGAAGGCCGGCATATGAATGCCAAAGATGCCAAGCACGCTTTCGCCTACCACGGCAAAGGCCGCAAGGATCAGGAAGCTTGCGATACAGGCCCGGATCGCCATGCGGCGGCGATGTCTGGTATCGGTTCCCTGCGTCAGAACGATAAAGACCGGCACCAGTCCGATCGGGTCGATGATCACGAATAACGTGACAAAGGCCGGGATCAGTTCGCTCAGCATGTCTAGGCTTGGCATCTGGTTTCCTTTGTCCGTTCGTAGGGTCAGGACCCTAAAGCTGATCGTTTGTCATAGTGCCAATTGCGACCGGATTTGTCGCCGCAAAACTGGGGCCGTATATCGGCCCGGCCACGCAAGGTAAACCTTTATGTCGGCGGTAAAATGCAATCGGCTGTTGTCGATTTTCGTGATTTTAACGGCTGCGGCGACGATTGCGCCCGTATCGTCCGGCATTTTCCGGCCAGTCGACATAATCAACGGGTTTTTTGCGTATCCATCGGATGAATGTCTGCATATCGGGATGGGGGATGATTTTTTCGGGTGTATTGAGATCGCGCGCCAGCGTCGTTTCATCAAACAGCCGATGGATCATGCGATGACAGACCCGGTGCAGCCATTCGGTATCCGTGCCGCCCTTTGATTTTGGCGTCCAGTGATGCCGGTCGACACTGTCGCCCGCGACCATCATTCGCCCGCAAATCGGGCAGGGACCAAGTTCCTGATCTGGCGTGGGCGATATGGGCATGGAAGAGGACGTCGTTGTTGTGAGGTCGAACTAGTTTGCGCCGGGCGGACGCCGGTTTTCAAAGAATTTCTGCCATGTGCCCGGTTTAAGGTCGCGCAGTGCCCGGATGCGGGCGCCGACCGAGGGATGGGTATCGAGCAGGGATGGCGGTTGCGTGCTGCGATAGGCGATCAGACGCAGGCGGCGGCGATTGATCTGGTCGATATGCAAAAGCGCATCAATCATGTCTTCGGGTCCGTTCAGAAGGTCGCTTGCGCCGTGATCGGCAATGAATTCACGATCCCGGATTACTGCGCGCTGCAACAGGAAGCTGATCGTGGGCACCGCCCCGAAAATGATGATCATCCATGCCGGCGGGTTCAGATCGCCAAAGATGAAAACCATCAATCCGAACAGGGCCACCGTCCAGGTCGCGCGATACAGAACATCGGTCATCAGAAGGATGCGGGTATCGCCATGCCATGCGTGGGCGATCTCGTGCGCCAGAAGGGCGCGCATCTGGCGCGGGGAAAGGTCATGCAGGGCGTCGCTGGAGATTGCGATGGTGGTATCCTCGGCCGTGCCGGTGGTGATCGCATTGACCCCCTTGCCCGGCAGAAGGAAAAGTTTGGGCAGGTAATCAAGCCCGGCACGGCGTGCCAGCATGGCCGCCATTTCATGAATGGCGGGGAATGATCCGCTATCGAGTGGCCGGGCACGCAGAAGCTTCATCAGGATTTCGGGTGAAACCATGGGGGCAAGCATCAGCATCAGCGCAACCGCAATCGCAGCCGAAATCGCCATCGACAATCCGCCCAGCATCCATGCGCAGGCCGCAAGAACACCCGCCATGCAGGCCATCAAAGGAAAGGTGTGCGAAGCGCCCCCCGGGCTGATGGCAAGAAAGCGTTGCAGGAAGCCGGGGAGATCTGACTGGTTGTTTTCGTCGTTTTCCATGCGGTTTACCGATTCTCTTTCCCTGTATGAAAAGTTGTTCCTTTGCGCCGGAACAGCAAGGGCAGAGAATTTTCCGGCAGGTGGTGTCAAGGTTATGCCAAAAGCCGTGGTATGGATTTGAGATCGCGCAATTCAAACCGGAAAATGGATGATTTCCAGTATGTTGCCCGTAAGTTTCGGCCATCTGTTTGATGGCAGGGCGTTGCGGGCCGGTCCGGATTCGCCGCCAATGATCGCATCTGGGGATGTGCGAAAGACGGCATTATTGCCCGCAAATCGTTGAACTTCCTTAATTTGTTAACACATCCTTATATGTTGCCCTAGAATAGTGCTTATGCAATCGGATAGGTGGCTCGTAACAGGTTTGTCGCGGGTCGTTTGGCGCGTGCACCATATTTGATATGATACAAGACTTGCTGCGAACGGGGTTTCGGGAAGGAACACAATGACCCTGCTGGACAAAATCCAGTCGGTCCGCAAGGCGGGCGCGACACGGGAAGGGGATCGCACCCCGCTGGAACGGGTGTTCTGGCGGTCGATTGCCCTTGTCGGCGGATTCAGCATGGTCATCAACATGCTGAACATGGTCATCCCGATCTATTCGATGCAGGTATTTGACCGTGTCCTTTCCAGCCGCAGTGTTGATACGCTGCTGTTGCTGACGCTTGGTATCGTGCTTGTCCTGGTCTTTATTGCGGCGATGGAACAGTTGCGTTCCCGCCTTTTGATCCGGGTTGGCACCGCGCTTGATCTTCGGCTTGGCGGCGATCTGTTTGCCCATGTCGTGCAGCAGGCGGCACGCGGTAACAATATGCGCCAGCGACCGTTGCGCGATCTTTATGGTCTGCGCGGGTTTCTGACCGGATCGGGTCCCTTTACCCTGATCGATTTCATGTGGGCGCCGGTTTATATCGGTGTGGTTTTCGTCTTTGATACCCGCCTTGGGCTTGTGGCCTGTGCCGGGGCGACGATCCTGATCCTGATTGCGATTGCCAACGAGGCGGCGGCAAAGATTTCGGTCGACCGGTCCGAAGAAAGCCAGAACCGGGGCATCGCGCAGGAAGAAACCTATATCCGCAATGCCGAGGCGATGGAAGCCATGGGCATGACCCCGTCCGCGCGCCAGCGCTGGCAGGCAGACCAGTCCGATGCCCTGTATTGGGAAGGTCAGGCCAGCCGCCGGGTGGGAACATCGACCACGCTTTCGCATTTCATTCGTCTGGCGATGCAGGTCTGCTTTATCGGTGTTGGTGCCTATCTGGTGCTGACTGAGAGCATCACGATCGGGATCATGGTGGCATCCATGATCATGGGGATGCGGGGGCTTGCCCCATTTGATGGGGCGGTTTCGGCATGGCGGAGCTGGAATTCGGCACGCAATTCTTTCGAACGGCTGAACAAGATCCTTCTGGATAAACGTCAGACGAATACGGCCCCGCTGCCGCGCGGGCGCGGTATGTCGGTGACTGTTGACCGGCTGGTCTTTGCACCACCGGGCAGCCGAAACGTCCTGTTCAAGGGATTTTCCTTCAAGACCGGGCCGGGGCAGGTGATTTCCATCGCCGGGTTCAACGGGGTTGGTAAAACGGCCCTTTTGAAGCTGATCATGGGCATCTGGGTGCCCGGATCGGGATCGGTCAAACTTGACGAGATCGAAGCATCGCGCATTGATCGCGGTGAACTTGGCCCGCAGGTTGGTTATCTGTCGCAGAACCCGTTCCTGTTTCCGGGGACGATTGCCGAAAATATCGCGCGTCTTGGCAATGCGGAAATGCGCGACATCATTCAGGCGGCCGAGCTGGCCGGGGCGCACAAATTCATCCTTGATCTTCCCGATGGCTATGAAACCCGGGTTGAACGGGGCGGGCGCAACCTTTCGGGCGGGCAGCGACAGCTTATTGCCCTTGCCGCGGCGCTGTTCGGGCGGCCGCGCCTGTTGCTGCTGGATGAACCGACAACCGCCCTTGATGACAATGGTGTTGGTCATATCAGTGCGTTGATTGACATCGTGCGCCGGGCCGGGATCACGACCTTTATCGTCAGTCACGAACGCGAAATTCTTTTGCGGGCCGATGCGATCCTTGCCCTTGCCAACGGGCAGATTCAGGTCGTGCCGGTGCGGGCCAAGGCCGATCAGATGATTGCGCCTCCTCCCGCCCCAATGGCCTCGCCCGCGACCGAACCGGCGCGTGACGGACAAATGCGGATCACGCCCAAACGGATTGCCGTGCCCAATCCGGATGCACCACGCCCGATCATTGAAAAGAATTCGTCGCAAAATCAGACACCTGAACAGCCGCCCCTGCCGGCAGGCATCATGCCGACGCCGACGCCGACGCCGACCCGGGCACAGGCCAGCCGTGCCGCGCAGGCCAAGGCAACGGCCGGGATCGAGCGCACCGAAATGGTGCCGCAACCGACCCCGGGCGGCACCATGATGACCATGCGCCCGGCGACCCGTAAAAAGGCCGCGGCAACGGCGGATGAACGTGCGGAACGGATGCGTATCGCCCGTGAAAAACAGGAAAAACAAAGGCTGAGCGCGCGCAAGACCGCCCGCGAAGCCGCCCTTGAAGCCGGTCGCAAGGAAGCACGTGCGCAGGTTCTGGCCAAAAAGGCCGCCGCGCGGGAAGAAGCCCGCAAGGCACGACGTGCCGCCGAACGCGCCGCCGCAGAACAGCCAGCATCGGCCCCGCGCCCGAAACGCAGCGATCCGCCGCAGCTTCGCGTGGTTGAAGGATCGGCTGGTCGCAGACAGGGTGGTGCCTGATGGCAGGGGTGCAGCTTCCGACCGCGCGCGAACTTGAAACCGATGTCAGACCGCTTGTGCGGATCGGCCTTCTGATCCTGATCCTGGGTGTCGGGTCGGTGATTTTGTGGGCGGCAACCGCGCGCATCAACTCGGCCGCGACGGCAAGCGGCGTGGTGGCACCGTTTTCGGGCCGCCAGAGTGTCCAGCATCTGGAAGGCGGGATCATTCGCGAAATTCTGGTGCGCAATGGTGCGCGCGTGCAGGGCGGGGATGTTCTGATCCGGCTGGACGATACGCGTGCGCGGGCCAGTTATGACCTGCTTAACAACCGGTATCTCAATGCGCTGGCGACACAGGCGCGCCTGATCGCCGAGCGTGGCGACAAGGACAGAATTCAGTTTCCCGCGCCGCTTTATGATCCGAAATATGCCGGGATTGTGGAATCGCAGGAAACCCTGTTTCAAAGCCGGATGAGCGCGTTTCGCGGTGAACTTGACCTTTATGACGAACGGATCAAGGAACTGCGCCGCGAGATTATTGGCACGCGCGAACAGAAAACCGCCGCCGAACAGCAGGTTGGCATCGTCAAGGAAGAGCTGGCGATGGTCAAACCGATGGTCGATCTTGGCTATGCCAGACGGACCCGGTTGCTTCAGCTTGAAAGCCGTCTGGTTGAAATTCTGGGTAATATCGGGCGGTTTTCGGCCGATATTGCGCGCATCGAACAGCAGATCCAGCAGGTCAAATCCAGTCAGGCGCAGCTCACGCGCGACAATCTGCAAACCATCAATACCGAGCTTCGCGATATCCAGGGCGAGATTTCCGACCTGAATGAACGGCTGCGGTCGGCCGAGGATATTCTGGTGCGGTCCGACATCAAGGCCCCGCGTTCCGGGACGGTCACCAATTTGCAGTTTTCGACCGTTGGCGGGGTGATCCCGCCCGGTGCGCAAGTCCTTGAAATCGTGCCACAAGATGACAAGCTTGTGATCGAGGCACGGGTATCGCCGAACGATATTGATGTCGTGCATGAGGGGCTTGAGGTTAATATCCGGGTGACGGCGTTCAGCCAGCGCTGGTTTGCGCCAGTAAAGGGCATTGTGTCCGATGTTTCGCCGGACCGTCTGACCGATCCGGAAGGCCGCCCGTATTTTCAGGCGATGATCGAAATCGATTCGGAAAGTCTTGCCGAACATGAAGGCATGATTTTATCGCCGGGAATGGCCGCACAGCTTGAAATCGTGACCGGTGCCAGAACGATTCTCGCCTATCTGTTTGCCCCGATCACCGACAGTTTTGATCGCGCATTCCGCGAACAATAGGCACTGGCGCCCGATTTGGGGTGTCTATATCCACCCTATACAACCTGACAGATTCTGTCAGAGGCGAATTTCGCCTTCCAAATCCCCGTAAAACATGAAAAAAATGTGATTTACCGATTCTGGTGCTCATCTTCCGTTGATGGGCTCTTGATTGGGGTCTATACTAGTGTATATGGATGGTTGATTGCCTTCCATGAAAATGGATTGAAAAATTAGTCCCAAGTAGGGAGCAAAGCCTTGGCCTCGCCCGCCAATCAAGACGATGGCACCGGTTTAACCGATGCCGATATCGAACAGGTACTGGATGACCGCGCAGAGGATAGCTCTGCTGCGGGTAATTCCGATTCCGGTTCGTCGGGCGAGACGGGTTCACAATCCCCTGCAACGCAGGTCTTCACCAATATCCAGAACGTCATCGGCACGTCGTATAACGACATCCTGATCGGGGATGCGGGCGACAACACGCTGGTTGGTGGCGCGGGCAACGATATCCTGGTACCGGGCGAGGGTCAGGATGAAGTGACTGGTGGCGAAGGCCGCGACACATTCGTTTTGCAGGCCGGATTTGGTCAGGCGACCATTACCGATTTCACCCTTGGCGAAGATTATCTGGCACTTGATGATCTCGGCATCGAAAGTGCGGCCGACCTGGTATCGCGTGCGTCGGATGACGGTCAGGGTAATGTCGTCATTACTTTTACGACTGGCGATCAGCTTACGCTTAAGGGCATTACGATTGCCCAGCTTTCCGAAATCACCCTTGTTGATGCCCCGAAACTGACGGATGTCGCGCTGGACAGCTCCGGCGATCCGTCGTCGGGTGATGCAACCGTCATTGACGGGACGTCGGGTGATGACGTGATCCAGGGCACGTCTGGCGACGATGTGATTTCGGGCAATGGCGGCAGCGATGCTGTTGATGGCGGGTCTGGTAAAGATACGCTGTCATTTGACGGGTCCGATGATGCCGTGACCGCCGATCTTTCGACCGGTATGGCAGGCAGTGCCAGCGGCAGCAATACCGTTTCATTTAGCAATATCGAAAATCTGACCGGGACATCGGGCGATGATGTCCTGCGCGGGGATGCCGGAAACAATACGCTTTCGGGTGGTGCAGGCGACGATACCTTTGGTGCCAGTGGCGGCAATGACACGATTGACGGTGGCGCGGGTCGCAACACCCTTGATTACAGCACATCCGAACAGGGTGTGGTTGTTGATCTGAAAAACGGTGCAGCCGAAAGCCGCACGGAGACAGATGGTGATACCGCATCTGAAACCGGCAGCAATACGGATTCCGGCACGGCAAATGACGATGCATCAGGCGGTGATACGGCAGCCGAGACCGATACCGGTGCGGACAGCGGTTCTGAAAATTCTGGTGAAACGACCGGCGATACTGCTGGGTCAAATGTTGGGGATACCACCGGTGGGGCATCAGACCCGTCGGATGATCCGGTGTCGGGCGAAACTGATACGTCCGGCGGTGATACGGGCGGTAGCGAAACGGGTGATCAGGCTTCTTCCGGTGGCGGTGGGGATACCTCCCAGCCAGAAACCGATGGCGGGGCTGGCGATGATGCTGCATCCGGTGGCTCGGGTGATGACACCATCACCGAGGAAACCGGCGACGCAGAAACCGACACGGGAACCGATACCGAAACCGACACCGGTTCGGGCGAAGGTGATGAAACCACCGGTGATGCCGGAACGGATGAAGAAACCGATCCGAACACCGGTGGTGATGAAACAACCCCGACCGATCAGAATGGGGCCGAAGCGGGCTCTGATGCTGGCGCCGATACCAATACGGTATCGGAAACCGGCAGTGACGAGATGGATGGTTCTGGCAATGCCGGTGGTGCGTCGCAGGAAACTGAAACCGGATCGACCACCGACGGTGATCAGACGCAGACCGGCGATACGCAAACCGGCGCGCAGGATGACGCATCCGATGACGCATCCCCGAACGAGCCGGGTGATACGGCATCGGGTGATGGTTCGGGTGAAGCCGGTGCATCTGGCGAAGACACGTCAAATGGTACGGATGGCGCCGATCCCGCGGACACCACCGATGAAGGTTCGACCGATCCGGTGACGGAAGGCGAAGATGCTCTGGCAGAAAACGGTTCGGAAACATCCGGAACCGAAGAAGGCTCTTCGACCGAAACCGACGGTGAGACTTCCGGTGAGGCATCGAATGAGGTCACCGACGGAGAAACCACGCCCGATCAGGAAACACCCTCTGTTGAAACCGGTTCGGACGCAGAAGGCGATGAAACGAACGCGGGTGACGGTGCCGAATATGACAGCCTCGGCGGTTCGGATGGTGCGGGCGAAGACGTTCTGAACGAAGATACGCCTGTGTCGGATGATGGTGATGACAGCACGGACGGCGAAGAACAGCCATCCGGGGCAGAGAACCAGACCGAACAGGAAAACACCAATAGCGGCCTTCAGGCCGGGGCAGAAACATCGCCGGAATCCGGTGCGGATGAAACCGGTCTTTCCGGTGACGCGACCGGTGATGAGACTGGCGATGAGACTGTTGGTGAAGATGCTGGCACGGATGAAGGCGACGGCGAGGATACGACCGGCGGCGAAACCACCGATGGCGAAGCAGACCCGATTGACGCGGGTGCTGAAGGTGGCGACAGCACATCGGGCGAGCAGACGGATGGTGAGACCACCGGCGAGACGGATTCCGAAGCCGGGGATGAGGCCGGTGATGAGACTGGTGGCGATACCGGAGGTGGTGCTACCGACAGCGGAAATGAGACCGGCGACGATACCAATATCTATGACAACACCCCGACATCGGGGAACGACATTGTCCATGGCTCCGATGGTGATGATTTCCTTGGCGGGGCTGCCGGGAATGACACCCTGCAGGGCAGTGGCGGCAATGACGTCATGGATGGTGGTCTTGGTAACGATGTGCTGCAGGGCGGCCTTGGCGACGACACCCTTGATGGAGGTGCCGGTGCCGATGTCTTGCAGGGTGGTGAAGGCAATGACAGCCTTTATGGCGGCTCCGAAGACGACATTCTTCAGGGTGGCGAAGGCAGCGACCTTCTGGTTGGTGGTACCGGCAATGACGTTTTGCAGGGCGGTTCGGGTGATGATTTCCTGCGCGGCGGTCTTGGCAATGATCATATCCAGGGCGGCGATGGTACTGATACCGTCAGCTATACCGATGCGACCGATGCGGTAACCGTCGATCTTTCGCAGAGCACGGCAACCGGTGGGGCAGGCAATGATGTCCTGCAGATGGTTGAAGACGTCATCGGTTCGGACTTCGATGATCATATTACCGGTGATGACGGTAATAACGTGCTGATTGGCGGGGATGGCATCGATACCCTGACCGGTGGTGCGGGTGACGATACGCTGACGACCGGTTCGGGCAAGGATGACATCGAACTGACCGAGAATTTCGGCAGCGATACGGTCACCGATTTCAATATTGCCGAAGATACTGTCGATCTTTCGAAGCTGGGCGTGACCGATTTCGCGACCCTGCAAGCGATGATGAGCGACGATGGCAACGGCAATACCGTTATCGATTTTGGCGAGCAGGGTGTTCTGACCCTTGAAGGGGTCAGTTCGGACAGTCTTGTTGCGGATAATTTCCGCGGGTTTGGCCGTATCTTTGAAAGCGATGGCGACGACGTTGCCGAAGGTACTGACGGCGATGATGCGCTGTATGGCTTTGACGGGAACGATATCCTCGGCGGTGGTGCCGGTGACGATGTCATTTCGGGCGGTTATGGCAATGACACGCTTTCGGGCGGTTTGGGCAACGATACCCTGCGCGGTCAGGAAGGTATTGATACGGTTGATTATTCCGGTGCCAATGGTTCGGTGAATGTCGACCTTGCCGCCGGTAGTGCAACCGGTGCCGATGGCAATGATGTTCTTGACCGTATCGAAAACGTTATCGGATCGAATTACGACGATACGATTTCGGGTGACAGCGGTGTTAACGTGCTCCAGGGCGGGGCAGGCAACGACACCATCACCGGTCGCGATGGCAACGATACACTTGATGGCGGTGCCGGTGACGATACCTTTGTCGCCGAGGCAGGCAATGACACCTATATCGGCGGTGCGGGCAACGATACGCTGGATCTGAGTGCGCGCGATGGTGCGCAGACGGTTAATCTGGTTTCGGGAACCGTCACCGATAACACCAGTGGCGAAGTCGACACGGTGAGCAGCGTCGAAAATATTGTCAGCGGTGCGGGCAATGATATTCTGGTCGGCGATGGTGCGAATAACATCATTTCGGCCGGGGCGGGTGACGACGTTGTCGCCGGTGGCGGCGGGGATGATACCCTTGATGGCGGTGAAGGTACCGATACGATTGCGCTTGGCGGTGAAACCGGTGCGGTTGTCGATCTTGCGGCAGGTACCATCCAGACCAATTCCGGTACGTCGACCATTACCAACTTCGAAAATGTTCGTGGTTCGGCAACTTCCGACATCATTTCCGGCGATGACGGCAATAATATCCTGACCGGCCTTGCCGGTGACGATATTATTGCTGGTGGCGGCGGCGACGATACACTTGACGGTGGTGTTGGCATCGATACCGCCGATTACAGTGACGTTGACGCGGCCATGGACGTCAATCTTGATGCCGGAACTGCATCGGGCGATGGCAATGATACGCTGATCGATATCGAAAATGTCTCAACCGGTGACGGTAACGATATTGTCCGCGGAACTGCCGGGCAGAACGTGATTGATACTGGTGCCGGTAACGATACCGTATTTGGTGGTGCGGGTTCGGATACGCTGTCGGGCGGTGAAGGTTTTGATACCCTGAGCTACAGCGACGCTGCGGGTAACCCGATTGGCGGTGTAACTGTCGACCTTGAAGCCGGAACTGCTACCGGCAGCGATTTTGTCGATCAGATTAACGGATTCGAACAGGTCGAAGGATCGACCGGCAATGATCGCATGCTCGGCAGTTCGGGTTCCGATATCCTTAAGGGCGGTGCCGGTAACGATACGATTGATGGTCGGGCTGGTGCAGATACCCTTTCAGGTGGTGCCGGTTCGGATACCTTTGTCATTTCGGCCGATAGCGACAACGACCTGATCACGGATTTCGATCCTGAAAATGACATCATCGACATTCAGGGCATCGATGGTCTAGAGCTGTTTTCGGACATTGCAGACTTCATCGGTGTGGATGGTGATGGAAACGCGACCATCACGATTGGTGATTCCGTTGTCACCCTGCAGGGCGTCGATCCGGACAGCCTGACCTTCAGGAATTTTGAAGGTATTCGTTCGCTGGACGGTACGGAAAATGCCGACACCCTTGTTGGTACCAGCCGTAGTGATGTGATTGATGGCAAGGCTGGTAACGATAGTATTTCGGGCAATGCCGGTAATGACACGATCGCGGGTGGTGCGGGGAATGATGTCATTTCGGGCGACGTTGGCAATGACGTCATCGATGGCGGTACGGGGAATGATACCATTTCGGGCGGCGTCGGTAATGACGTCATCGATGGTGGCGAAGGGAACGACTTTATAACCGGCGAGGCCGGTGATGACAGCATTGATGGTGGGCTTGGTAACGATGTGATCGTTGGCGGGACCGGTTCTGATGCGCTAGACGGTGGCGAAGGTACTGACACTGTTTCGTTCCAGGATTCTGCCACGGGCGTGAATGTTGATCTTGCTGCAAGTTCGGCAACAGGTCAGGGCACCGATACGCTTGCCAATTTCGAAAATGTTTCCGGATCGTCCCACAACGATACGCTTTCCGGGGATAACCAGAACAACGTGCTTTCTGGCGGTGCCGGAAGCGACATCCTTGATGGTCGTGATGGTGATGACCTGCTTCTTGGCGGAGCGGGCAACGATACGCTGATCGGTGGCGCAGGGAATGATTCGCTCGTCGGTGGCGATGGTTCCGATACCGTCGATTATGCCAGTGCAGAAGGCAGTGTTCAGGTTAATTTGGGTTCGGGTTCCGCAACTGGTAGCGCGGGTACCGATATTCTCGAGGAAATCGAGAATGCTGCTGGATCGGATTTTGACGACGTCCTGACCGGGTCGGATGGGACGAACACTATTTCTGGCGGTGCCGGCAATGATCTGATCAATGGCGGTGCCGGTAACGACCATCTTGCTGGTGGCGCCGGGGCGGACACCTTTATTTTCAACGGCTCCTCCGGCGAAGATAAAATTGCCGATTTTGATATTGCTGAAGATCGTATTGATCTGCGCAGTTTTGGCCTTCCGAACTGGGAAGCACTGAAAAGTCTGATCGAAACCAATGCCAATGGCGATGCGGTCATTTCCATCAATGACCAGACATTGACCCTGACGGGTGTTTCACCGGATCAGCTTGCTGCTGATAACTTTGTTGGCATCGAGAGCCTTGGCGCGACCGAAGGTGACGATGTTCTGGTTGGTACAGGCTTTGATGAAGTCATAGATGGCCTCGGTGGCAATGATACCATCCAGGGCGGGGCCGGGGTGGATACCGTTTATGGCGGTTCTGGAAACGATACGCTTTCGGGCGGGCTTGGCAACGATACACTCGATGGTGGCGATGGTCAGGACACGGTCGACTATTCAGCAGAATCTGCTGTCACTGTTGATCTGAATACTGGCAGCGGTTTTACCTCTAACGTTAACAGTGACACACTGGTCGACATCGAAGATGTTACCGGTTCCAACTTTAGCGACACGATCATCGGTGACGCCCAAAACAACACCCTTAGAGGGTTGGGCGGCAATGACAGCATTGATGGTGGTGCTGGTGATGACCGTATTGAAGGTGATGCTGGCAATGATGATCTGAGCGGCGGTGCCGGGAATGATCAGATCCTTGGTGGTACTGGCAACGACATCCTCAACGGTGGTCTTGGGGATGACCAGCTGGTTGGTGGTGCCGGTCAGGACCTGGCTGATTATTCGGACGCGGAAGGGGCTGTTAGTGTTGATCTGACATCCGGAACCGCATCTGGTGCGGCTGGCAATGATACGCTTTCGGAAATCGAGAACGTATCGGGTTCGGATTTCGACGACATCCTTGCAGGTGATTCTGCCAACAATACAATCGCGGGCGGTTCAGGAAACGATACCGTTTCCGGTGGTGCAGGCGACGATCTTTTGTCTGGTGGCGATGGCGACGATGTCATCGATGGTGGTACCGGTACGGATACGATCAGCTTCGTTGGTTCGGATGCCGTGACGGTCGATCTCGGTGCGGGAACGGCTGTCAGTGAAGCTGGAACCGATACCATTTCGAACGTCGAGAATGTTATCGGTTCAGCCGGTTCTGATACGATCATCGGCAATGACGGCGTAAACGTTATTTCGGCTGGAACCGGCAATGATGTCATTCGTGGTGGCGCGGGTGACGATACGCTTAGCGGTGGTGGCGGCTCGGATATCTACAAATTGTCTGCGGGTGACGGTCGCGACACCGTTACCGATTTCGATGTGAATGCCGATCAGATCGATATTTCCGAACTTGCGATCGATACCTATGACGAACTTTACAACCGCATGTCGGTCAATGCGGATGGTGATCTGGTTGTTGATTTCGGCGACGACACCAGCATGGTTCTTAAAGGCGTCAGCCTGGACCAGATTTCCGCGAACAATTTCATCGGTATCCGTGACATCGCTGGAACGTCTGGCGATGACATTCTGACAGGTACCGATGGCGCGGATACGTTATCGGGGCTGGATGGCAACGATACGCTGGATGGCTTGGCCGGGAACGATGTTCTGCTTGGCGGTGCCGGGAATGACCTGCTTGATGGGGGTGTCGGGGACGATACGCTGGATGGTGGTGCGGGCAATGATACCGCCGATTACAGTGATAAAACCGCTGATATGCAGGTCAGCCTTGAAGGCGGTACGGCCTCGGGCGGGGGTGAGAATGACACGCTGCTCAACATTGAAAATGTCATCGGCGGTGCCGGAAATGACGTCCTGACCGGGAATGACGAAGGAAACATTCTTGCCGGAGGTGCCGGTGATGACCTGCTCGTCGGGCTTGGCGGCGATGACACACTGTTTGGTGGCGCGGGTAACGATACGGTCAGTTATCAAAATGCCGATGGTGGCGTGAATGTTGATTTGTCTGCTCTTAGTGCGACCGGTGCTGAGGGTCAGGACAAACTGATCGATATTGAAAATGTCACCGGGTCCGAATTCGATGACACCCTTAAGGGTGATGCCGGTGCGAACGTCCTGAATGGCGGGGCCGGCGATGACCTATTCACCGCAACACAGGGCAATGACACCCTGATTGGCGGGGACGGGGTTGATACGGTTGATTATGGTGCCGCAACCGGCGGCATTTCGGCAAACCTGTCGACAGGTGATGTTTCCGGCCTTGGGCAGGACAAAGTCACGGGCATCGAAAATATTATCGCCACGCAGTTTGCCGATACCCTTGTCGGTAACGAGGCCGCGAATACCCTGTCGGGTGAAGATGGCAACGATATTATTGCTGGCGGCGGCGGCGATGACACATTGCTGGGGGGCCGTGGCAACGACACCATTTCCGGCGGAGCCGGTGCAGATTTCATCGATGGGGGTGAGGGCAACGATACTGTTGACTACAGCAACAATCTGAACGGGATCACCATTGATCTTGAAACCGGTGAAACCAATGCCGAGAACGGCGATCAGGTGCTGAATGTCGAAAACGTTGTCGGTTCAAACCTTAACGACACCATTACCGGCAGCAGTGGCGATAACACGCTGATCGGTGGTGCTGGCAATGATGTTTTCAATGCCAGTGCCGGCAATGATGTGATTTCAGGTGGAAGCGGTACCGACGGCGTTGATTACAGTGCAAGCGAAGGCGCGGTTAATGTCGATCTCCAAGGTGGCACAGTTACCAAGGTTGACGGCACCGATACGCTTTCGGGGATCGAAGATGCAACCGGTAGCGCATTTGATGACACCCTGACCGGCACGTCGGGTGCAAACAGTCTGGCTGGTGGTGCGGGTAACGACATCATTAATGCGGGCGGGGGCGACGATACGGTTTCGGGTGGAACCGGGGATGATACGCTGCGCGGTGGTGCCGGTATCGATACTCTGGATTATTCCAAGGCGTCCGGCGGGCAGGTGGTCAATCTGGTAACCGGTGTTGCAACCGGTGCTGATGGCACAGACGACATTTCCGGCTTTGAAAATGTCACAGGCACCGATTTTGACGATACCCTTATCGGTGATAACGCCAATAACGTGCTATCGGGCGGTGCGGGGAACGATACGCTATCCGGTGGTTCGGGCAATGATGTGCTGGATGGCGGTGCAGGCAACGATACATTCGTCGGCGAAGCAGGTGATGATACCTATATCGGTGGTGCCGGTTCGGACATCATCGATTTCAGCAATGCCCAGTCGGGGATGAATATCAGCCTCGAAAACAATATCGCGACCGGGGCGGATACCGGCACCGATACCCTGAGCGATATCGAGCAAATTGTTGCAACGAATTTTGACGATACCATCGCCGGCAGCGCCAATGCTGATACCATCTCGGCAGGGGCTGGTAATGACATCATATCGGGTGGTGTCGGAAGCGATATCATCAGCGGTGGTGCGGGCAATGACCTGATTGATGGCGGTGCAGGCAACGATACGCTTGATGGTGGGGACGGCGAGGATACCGTTTCCTATAATAGCGCTTCTGGTGGTGTTTCGGTTGATCTGCAAACCGGTGTCGTCGGTGGTTCTGAAGGCGATAAGGTTGCCAATTTTGAAAATATTGCCGGTTCGCGTTTCGACGATATCCTGAAAGGCGATGCAGGTCGTAACACCCTTGATGGTGGTGCGGGTAACGATACCCTTGATGGCCGTGATGGTGATGACGTTCTGTTGGGCGGCGCCGGGAATGATGTTATTCGCGGGGGCGGCGGCGCAGACACCATTGATGGTGGCGAAGGTTCCGATACCCTTGATCTGTCAGACGTTTCAGGTGATCTGACCGTTGATTTTACCGCAGGTACGGCAACAGACGGCACAGTAACCGACATCTTCAGCAATATTGAAAACCTTGTTACCGGTGACGGTAATGACGTTATCACCGCCACAGATGAGGCAAACGTTATCAATGCCGGAAATGGCGATAACACGGTTATCGGCGCGGACGGTTCGGACACCCTGTCGACCGGCAGCGGCGAAGATTATGTTTCCGGTGGTGCCGGAAGCGATGTCATTGATACCGGTGCCGGAAATGACACCGTCGACGGCGGCGAAGGCAACGATATAATTTCCGCGGGTTCCGGCAACGACTTTGTGACCGGTGGTGCTGGCAATGATTTCATAAATACCGGTGACGGCAACGATACGGTCGACGGTGGTACCGGTATCGATACGATTGCCACTGGCGAGGGCGATGACGTTGTCCTTGGCGGCGAAGGCAATGATGTCATCGATAGCGGCACGGGTAACGATACGGTCGATGGCGGGGTTGGTGCAGATACGATCACCGCAGGCGCAGGCGATGACCATGTGACCGGTGGCGAAGGAAATGACGTCATTTCTGGTGGTGGTGGTGCCGATATTCTTGATGGTGGTGCTGGCGACGATATCCTGCGTGCAGGTGCCGGGGATGATGTCCTGATCGGTGGCGAAGGTCTTGATACGGCAACCTATTCGGATGCGACCGGCGGGCTGGTTATTGATACCATGAACAATACCGTCAGCGGGACGGGCACCGGAACGGATACGCTTGACGGCATCGAAATCATCGAAGGTTCAGGATTCAGCGATACCTTCGTTGGTGGCGAAGGCACGGACATCTTCCTTGGTGGTGCTGGCGACGATACCTTTGACGCCGGGGTTGGCAACGATATTTTGACGCTTGGTACGGGTGCTGATCAGGTTGTCTTCCGTCCTGGGGATGGCAACGACACGATCACCGATTTCAACCCGACCGTTGATGTTATTGATCTTACCGATTTCAATATCGCCGGTTTCGATGCCCTGAAATCCCAGTTCAGTGAAGATGACGATGGTAATCTGGTCATCACGCTTGATAGCGGCGATACGATCACGCTGAATAATATTCAGGCAGGCAGCCTGACTGCGGCAAACTTCATCGGTGTCGACGTTCGTCTTGGCACGGAAAATGCCGACGAAATGGTTGGCGGAAACGGTGGCGATATTATCAACGCCCTGGGCGGGGATGACACCGTTTTGGGTGGTGATGGCAATGATCGCCTGATCGGTGGATCGGGTGACGATATCCTGTCTGGTGATGCTGGTGATGATACCCTGGTTGGTAATTCCGGATCGGATACACTGATTGGTGGTGCTGGCACGGATACGGTCGATTATTCGACCGAAAGCGCCGGAATTGTTGGCGATCTGACGGCCGGTACCGTAACCGGTGGGGATGGTAATGATGTTGTTGATGGCATCGAAAATCTTACCGGAACGCTGTTTGCAGACACCCTGATCGGAACCGACGGCAACAATACCCTTTCGGGGCTGGCTGGCGATGACATGCTTGTCGGTGGCGAGGGCAATGATGTGCTCGACGGTGGTGCGGATTCTGACACTGTGGATTACAGTGCCGCAACCGGGGCGATGAATGTCAACCTGACCACAGGCACAGCCATCGGTCAGGGCAACGACACGCTTGCCAATATCGAAAATGTTGTCGGTTCGGACTTCAACGACACAATCAATGGCAATGCTGCTGATAACACCGTAACGGCCGGTGCCGGGAACGACGTGATCAATGTCGGTTCGGGGGATGACGTTGTTGATGCCGGAAGCGGTGATGACGAAATTACCGGCGGTGCGGGATCGGATACCCTTTCCGGTGGTACCGGCAACGACGTGCTGGATGGTGGGGCGGATAACGACACCCTGTCGGGTGGCACGGGTGACGACATCATTCAGGCCGGGACCGGCGACGACTGGATTTATGGTGATACCGGTGACGACATCATTGATGGTGGCGACGGTATCGACACGGCCGATTATTCCAATGTCGAAGGCCCGGTTGTCGTTGATCTGGTCAACCAGTATGCATCGGGTTCGGGCGGAAATGATATCGTTCGCAACGTTGAACGGGTCATTGGTACCGATTTCGCGGATACCCTGATCGGGGCGGACGGGGTCAATACCCTGGATGGTGGATCGGGCAATGATACGCTGTTTGGCGGGGATGGTGACGACGTCATTATCACCGGCGACGGCGAAGACATGATTGTTGTTACCCCGGGTGGCGGCAGCGATACGGTTACCGATTTTGACGTCAACGAAGATGTGATTGATCTGTCATCCTACGGGATTGAGGATTATAGCGATCTTGCCGATCGCATGTTCGATGACGCCAACGGCAATGCGGTTATCTCGCTCGGCCCGGGTGAAAGCATCACGCTTGAAGGTGTTTCGGTCGATGATCTTGGGCCGGATAACTTCTTTGGCTATGTCACCATCGAAGGTACTGAATTCGACGACGTCCTGCAGGGCAGCCAGCTTGGTGATGAAATCAATGCGCTGGACGGTGACGATATTGTTGATGGCGGTGCCGGTGACGATGTCATCAATGGCGATGCGGGCAACGATACCTTGATCGGTGGTGCTGGTGATGACGAACTGAATGGTGGGGACGGCAACGATACCGCCGATTATTCCGATACATCCGAAGGTGTCACCGTTGACCTGAGCACAGGTAGCGCAACTGGCGCAGCCGGAAACGATACCCTTGATAGCATCGAAAATGTCACCGGCGGGGATGGCGACGATATCCTGATTGGCGATGAAAACGCCAATATCCTGGATGGCGGCGAAGGCAACGATACCGTTTATGGCAATGACGGCGACGATACCCTGATTGGCGGCGAAGGTGATGATACGCTGTCCTACGAAGGGGCCGAAGAAGGCGTTTCCGTTGACCTTGCCAATGGTACCGCAACCGGTGGTGCCGGAAATGATGTGATTGACGGTTTTGAAACCGTGATCGGGTCTGATCATGCCGATACCATTTCGGGCGATGATGCCAGCAACGTGATCGAAGGCGGTGCCGGTGACGATGTGCTGGCCGGTGGTGGTGGCGATGACACCATTCTGGGCGGGGCGGGTAACGATACCCTGCAGGCGGGTACCGGCAATGATACCCTTGTCGGTGGCGATGGCACCGATATCGCCGATTATTCGGATCGGACCGATCCGGTTGTGGTCGATCTGGCCGCGGGTACCGGCACGACCGCCGACGGCAACGATACGCTGATCGATATCGAAGGGGCGACCGGTGGTTCGGGCAACGATACCCTTCTGGGGTCGGATGGCGATAACATCCTTTCGGGTGGTGCCGGTGATGATACCCTTTCGGGCGGTGCGGGGAACGATACCTTTGCCGGTGGCGCCGGGGCGGATCTGGTTGACGGTGGTGCCGGTGACGATGTCCTGGCCTTCGATGGGGATCATGTCGCGGCGTCGGGCGAAACCACCGACCATGTCGGCAGTCCGACGACGGATGGCACCGGTGACGTTGCCGATATCAGTGGTAAAAATCTGTCTGATGACAGTTTTGTCGGCGGCGAAGGCAACGATACCCTGCAGGCAGGCGACGGTGATGATGCCATCATCCTGGATCGCGATCACGCCGGTGGCGGTGCCACCAACCCGTCGATTGTGGATATTGAAAGCATCAATGCCGGTGCGGGTAACGATGTTGTCGACCTGACCAGTGAAGCGCATTCCTATGGTGACGTCACGATTGATGGCGGTGCCGGTGACGATACCCTGTGGGCCAATGACGGTGATGACGTCATCCTTGGGGGTGCCGGTTCTGACAATATTCTGGGTGGTGCGGGTGCCGATAATATCGATGGGGGTGCTGATAACGACATCATCGATGGCGGAACCGGGAATGACATCATCGCGGGCGGTGCTGGCGACGACACCATCATGGCCGGTATCGGCGATGATACGCTTTCGGGTGGGGACGGTTCCGATACGCTTGATATGTCTGCGGCCAATGGCGCGACAATTGATCTGGCCAATGGCACGGCAGGCAGCGATGCCACCGGTTCGGACAGCATTACCGGCTTTGAAAATGTGATCGCGACGGATGGTGATGATACCATCATCGGTAATGCCGCAGACAATACGATTGATGCCGGTGCGGGCAACGATACGGTTTCGATTGATGCCGGTAACGACCATCTTGATGGTGGCGACGGCATTGATACGCTTGACCTGTCGGGCACCAGTGGCGGGGTAACGGTTGATCTTGCCACCGGAACCGCGAACGGCGCACAGACAGGTTCCGATACGATTGCCAATTTCGAAAATGTCACGGGTTCGGCAGACGCCGATACCATTACCGGCAGTGACGCGGCCAACACGATTGACGGTGGTGCCGGTGATGACGTGATCGATGGTGGCGCTGGCGACGACGTCCTTTCGGGCGGTGCGGGGAATGACACCCTGGCCGCAGGTGACGGCAACGACACCCTGAGCGGTGGCGATGGCGCGGATGTCTTTGTCTTTGAAGATGGCAGCGACGCCGATCTGGTCAGCGACTTTGACATCGCCAGCGACGTGATTTCCCTGCCCGATATCGGTGTTTCAAGCTGGACCGAATTGCAGCCGCTTCTGTCCGATGGACCGGATGGTGCGGTGATCACGTTGCCGTCCGGCGGCACGGTAACGCTTTCGGGTGTTGCTGTTGGCGACCTGACACCGGATCACTTTGCCGGAATCGAAAATGTCGGAACGCCGGGTGATGACACACTTGGCGGTGGCAGCGGTGACGATACGGTTGGTGCCGGTGATGGCAACGACACGGTCGACGGTGGCGACGGTAATGACACGGTCGATGGCGGTGACGGCGATGATTCCGTTGGTGCCGGCACGGGCGACGATAGCGTTGGCGGCGGTGCCGGTAACGACACGGTCGACGGTGGCGAAGGTAATGACTCGGTCGATGGCGGCGACGGTGATGATTCCGTTGGTGGCGGATCGGGCGACGATAGTGTTGGCGGTGGTGCCGGTAACGATACGGTCGACGGTGGCGATGGCAATGACACGGTCGATGGTGGTGATGGTAATGATTCCGTCGGTGGCGGCGCGGGTAACGACACTGTTGGTGGTGGTGCCGGCGACGATACGGTTGATGGCGGCGAAGGTGATGACACGCTCGACGGTGGTGATGGCAACGACACCCTGATCGGCGGGCCTGGCACGGATACGCTTTCCGGTGGTGCGGGTGATGACGTTCTGGAATTTGGCGCGGATCGCGCGGGCCAGTCGGGTGATACCACCGATCATGCGGGTAGCCCGGGTGTCGATGGCACCGGCGAAATTGCCGATCTTGACGGTCTTGGTATCAGTGATGATCAGTATGATGGCGGTGACGGCATCGATACGCTGGTGGGCACGTCGGGTGGTGATGCGATCATTCTGGATCGCGATCATGAAAATGGTTCCGCCAATCCGTCAATCAGTGGCGTTGAAATCATTGAAACCGGCGACGGTGATGACGTTGTCGATCTGACCAGCCAGGTTCATTCCTATGGCGATGTCACGGTTGATGGCGGTGCGGGCCACGATACCATCTGGACCAGTGCCGGGGATGACAGCGTCCTTGCGGGTGATGGCAATGACCATATCAATACGGGTGCCGGCAGTGACGTGATTGATGCCGGGGCGGGTGATGACGATATCGCCGCTGGTTCCGGCGATGATGTGATTGCCGCGGGTGACGGCAACGATGTGATTTCGTCGGGTGACGGTAATGATACGGTCGATGCCGGTGCGGGTGACGATACAATTATCGGTGATGCCGGTAACGATACCCTTGCCGGTGGCGATGGCACCGATACGCTTGATCTGACCAATGCCGATGGCGGTGCCGTCATTGATCTTGAAAATGGCACGGCAAGCAGCACGGAAACCGGGTCTGACAGTATTTCGGGCTTCGAACAGGTCGTTACGGGGGCTGGTGACGATACGATTTCCGGAAGCTCTACCGATGACACAATATCGTCCGGTGCCGGAAACGATACGATTGACGGTGCCGATGGCAATGACCGGATCGTGGCCGGTGATGGCAACGATGTCGTATCCGATGGTGCGGGCAGTGACTATGTTGATGCCGGTACCGGCGATGACACGGTTATCGCGGGTTCCGGTGATGACAGTCTTGATGGTGGCCAGGGTAATGACACCATCGACATGCGCAACGCAACCAGTGGTGCCACGGTCAATCTGGCAGCAGGTTCGGCGCAATCGGCAGAAACCGGTTCGGACAGCATTTCGAACTTTGAAAATGTCACAACCGGTTCGGGCGATGATGAACTGACCGGATCGGACGCCAATAACGTCATGGCCGCAGGGGCGGGTAACGACACCCTTGATGGCGGGGCTGGCGACGATACGCTTTCGGGCGGGGCTGGCAATGACAGCTTTGTCTTTGCCGACGGCACCGATGATGATGTTGTCACCGACTTCGCAGTCGGGACCGACAAACTGACCCTTGATGGCACGGGCATTGAAACCTGGACCCAGCTTCGTGATCTGATCACCGGCAATTCGCTTGGTGATGCGGTGATCAATCTGCCGTCCGGTGGCACGATAACGCTGCAGGGTGTCAATCCGCTTGATCTTTCAGCCGATGATTTCACCGGTGTGACCGATGGCGGGACACCTTATGACGACAGCCTGACCGGTGGCGATGGCGATGACGTCATTGATGCGCTTGCCGGTGACGATATTGTCGATGGCGGTGCCGGTAACGATACGATTGATGGTGGTGCGGGCAACGATACCCTGACGGGTGGTTCGGGCGATGACACTGTCGATGGTGGCGCCGGTTCGGATACGCTTGGCGGTGGCACCGGCAATGATGAACTTAATGGTGGCGATGGTGCCGACACGCTTTCGGGTGGTTCGGGTGACGATACCCTTGACGGTGGATCCGGCGACGATGTCCTGAACTTTGAAGCCGATGGCACGGCCGCAAGCGGTGACACCACCGAAAATACCGGCAGCCCGGGCGTCGATGGCACCGGTGAGCTTGCCAATATCGGTGGCAAGAACATCTCGGACGATACCTTTATCGGTGGTGACGGTACCGATACCCTGAACCTGACCGGTGGCAGTGATGCGCTGATCCTCGATGGCAGCAAACTGGGCGATGGCCAGACGACGGGTAGCACGATCGAAACCCGGACATTTGGCCTGACGGATTCGGCATCATCGGGTGCGGTGCAGGCCGCATGGTCGGATGCAAATCTTTACGCCTTTGATTTTGGCACATCCTATGTCGGTGAAGACGGCAAACTGAACCTTGCCGCGGCCGATGACACCGTGACCTTTGATGGCAACGGTATCGGCAATAACGGCGGTTCACCGGCCGGAAGCCAGATCAACCACAATGGCAATACCGGCGAAAGCGAAGCCGTTGTCGTCGATCTTGGTGCCAATGCGCGCAATGCCACGGTTCAGGTTTCCAACCTGATTGCGGCCGAACATGGCGGTGAAGTCGGTTCGTGGCAGGCCTTTGATGCCGATGGCAATCTGGTTGCGTCGGGTGTTCTTGACGAAAGCACGATCAGCTACACCAGTGGCGGTGTTGGCACGGCAACGATCAGTGTCACCGACAGTCTCGGTAATCCGGTTGAATTCCGTTACCTCGCCTTTGAAAGCGAACCTTACGCCGATGGTTCATCGGGCGGTGACAGCAGCGACTATTTCGTGCGTTCCATCACCTTTGATGCGGTGGTTGAAGAAACCGTCACCGACGGCGCGCGCCTTGACGGGATCGAGGTTATCAATGCGGGCGAAGGCAACGACGTTGTCGATCTGACCAGCGATACGATTGCCTATGGCGATGTCACCATCAATGGTGGCGGCGGCAACGATACGCTTTGGGCCAACGAAGGCGATGACCGCATCAATGGCGAACTTGGCGACGACAATCTTTATGGCGGCGCGGGTGACGACTATCTTGATGGTGGTTATGGCCGTGATGTCCTTGATGGTGCCGAAGGCAGTGATACGCTGATCGGCGGGCAGGGTAACGATACGCTTCGTGGTGGTGAAGGCGACGACATCATTCATGGCGGTGGTGACATCGATACCGTGACCTATGACGACGCGGCATCGGGCGTGAATGTTCATCTGGCCAATTACACCGCGACGGGTGGTGCCGGGAATGACGGCATCTACTGGGTCGAAAACGTTGTCGGCTCTGCCCATGATGACATCATCAGGGGTGATGCGCAGAACAACACGCTGGATGGCGGTTCTGGTGATGACACCCTTTCGGGTGGCGCCGGGAATGATGCGCTGCGCGGTGGTGATGGCAACGATACGGCGGATTACAGCAATTCGGCCGCGGCGGTTCGTGCGAACCTTGCAACCGGTACCGCACAGCTTGCCAATGGCGAAGTAGACACCCTGACCAGCATTGAAAACCTGATTGGTTCGGGCGGCAGCGACACCCTGACCGGGTCGAATGGCGATAACCTGCTTTCGGGCGGTGCGGGCAATGACAGCCTGATCGGCAATGGCGGCAACGATACCCTTGATGGTGGTATCGGCAACGACATGCTCGATGGTGGCGATGGTAACGACATTCTGACTGGCGGCGACGGTGCTGATCGCCTTTATGGCGGGGCAGGCAATGATACGCTTGATGCTGGTGCTGGTAACGATACCCTTGATGCCGGGGCGGGCGACGACGTTATTCTGGCGGGCGATGGCAATGATGTCATCACCGCGGGTGCAGGCGCCGATACGGTTGATGCGGGTACGGGCGATGACACGGTTGTTGCCGGTGCAGGCAACGATATTCTTGCCGGTGGTGATGGCACTGACACCCTTGATTTCGCTGCTGCCAATGGTGTTGCGGTTAACCTTTCGACCGGCACTGCAAGCAGCGATGCCACCGGTACAGACAGCATTTCCGGCTTCGAGAATGTTCTGGGCACGGCGGGGGCGGATACGCTTATCGGATCGAGCGGGGCAAACGTCCTGTCTGGTGCGGATGGTGATGACGTTCTGGACGGTGGTGCGGGTGATGACTCCGTTTATGGCGGGGCCGGTAACGACACCATTGTCGCCGGTGCCGGTAATGACACGCTTTCGGGTGGTGCGGGCACCGATATCCTTGATCTGAGCCAGGCGGCAAGTGGTGCCACGGTTGATCTGTCGGCCGGTACCGCAAGCAGTACCGAAACCGGCAATGACACTATTTCCGGATTTGAAAATGTCATCGGGTCGGCGGGCAATGACGACATTACCGGATCGGATGGCGATAACGTCCTTTCGGGCGGTGCCGGGGATGACACCATCGAAGGCGGTGCGGGTGCCGATACGCTTGATGGTGGCGATGGCATTGATACCATCAGCTATGAGGGATCGGATGCCGGGGTCGAGATTTATCTTGGCGATACCGATGCCAATGCCAGAACACCGGGTGAAGGTGGCCGTGCGTTTGGCGGTGATGCCGCGGGCGATATTCTTGCCAATTTCGAACGCGTCATAGCGTCGGCCCATGATGACTATGTCTATGGCAACAGCCAGAACAACGTTGTCGATCTGGGTGATGGCAACGATACATTTGACAATGTCGAAGCCGATGTCAGTGCCGATACAGTCGATGGCGGCGAAGGCAATGACACGATCTGGACCGGCGATGGCGCCGATACCCTGATCGGTGGCAATGGCAATGATTACCTGAACGGTGAAAAAGGCGACGACACGCTTGACGGTGGGGCTGGTAATGACAGCCTTTTCGGCGGTGATGGCAACGATACGCTGGATGGCGGATCGGGCAATGACCGTATCACGACCGGGTCGGGTGCCGATCTGGTCAAGGTCACAAGCCTTGTCGGTGATAAGGTCGTTACCGATTTCAACACAAGCGTTGATCAGATTTCCCTTGATGCCCTTGGCATTTCCGAATGGTCCGAACTGGCCCCGCGTCTGAGCGAGGTCAATGGCAATACTGTCATCGATCTGGGTCCGGATGGCTCGGTGACGCTGCTGGGTGTGCGCCTGAACGAGGTCACGTCCGATATGTTTGTCGGGATCGAAGGCCCGGTTGGCGCGACGCCGTTTGATGATGTCCTGCTGGGCACCAGCGAAGATGATTATATCGATGCGCTGGCCGGGAATGACGTGGTCGATGGCGGGGATGGCAATGACACCATCCTTGGCAATGATGGCGACGATAACCTGTCGGGTGGTGCCGGAAACGATACGGTTTCGGGCGGCAACGGCAATGATGTGATCGACGGTGGCGACGGCGATGACAATCTGGATGGCAATGACGGCCATGACGTGATCGCGGGTGGTGCGGGCAATGACACCCTGATCGGCGGATCGGGCAACGATGTGATTTCCGGCGGCGGTGGCTCGGACTTCATCGATGCGATGGATGGCGACGATGTTGTCACCGGCGGCGATGATACCGATACGATCTATGGCGCGGCCGGGGATGACCAGCTTTCGGGCGAAGCGGGTGATGATGTCATTTCGGGCGGCGATGGTGCCGATACCATCAATGGCGGTCTTGGAAATGACGTGCTTTCGGGCGATGCGGGCAATGACACCCTTTCGGGTGCGGATGGCAACGATACCCTGATGGGTGGCGACGGTGCCGATACGCTTTCGGGTGGCACCGGCAATGACGTCCTGTCGGGCGGCAATGACAATGACCTGCTTGAAGGCGGTATCGGAAGCGACACCCTGTCGGGTGATGCCGGTAACGACACGCTGCTGGGCGGTGACGGCAACGATACGCTTGATGGCGGGGCTGGCAACGATACCTATACCGGTGGCGCCGGTTCGGATCAGATCATCGTGTCGGATAATTCCGGCGACAAGGTCGTCACCGATTTCAATCCGGCAAGTGACCAGATCAATCTGTCTGCGCTTGATGTGGATAACTGGGCCGAACTGCGCAGTCTGATGTCCGAGGTCAATGGTAACGCCGTCATCAACCTGAACGGTCAGGGTACGCTTACCCTGCTGGGTGTCGCGATCAGTGATCTGAATGCGAACATGTTTGTCGGTGTCGAAGCCTCGACCGGGCCGACGCCTTATGACGATGTCCTGTATGGCACCAGTAACAATGACACGATTGCGGCCCTTGCGGGTGACGATACCGTCTTTGGCCTGAATGGGCAGGACACGCTGTCGGGCATGGATGGCAATGACAGCCTTTATGGCGGTGATGGTGACGACAAGCTGTATGGTGACAACGGGAATGACCTGATTGACGGTGGCAGCGGGCAGGACAGCATCACCGGTGGCGAAGGCGACGATACGCTGGATGGCGGGTCGGGTGATGACCGCGTCTGGGGTGGAAACGGGGCTGATACGCTGCTGGGCGGTCAGGGTCAGGACAGGCTGTATGGCGAAGCCGGCAATGACGTGATCAATGGTGGCACCGGCGATGACTCGATCCTTGGCGGTGACGGCAACGACGTTCTGGATGGCAGCGAAAACAACGACCGTCTGTGGGGCGGCGATGGCAACGATACCCTGTTTGGCGGATCGGGCGACGACAAGCTTTATGGCGACGGCGGTAATGACACCCTGATGGGTGGTCAGGGTCACGATACCCTTTCGGGTGGATCGGGCCGGGATACCGCAAGCTATGCCAATGCAACATCCGCCGTTGGCGTCAGCCTTGAACTTGGTACGGCTACCGGTGGCGATGGCAATGACGTCCTGTCCTCGATCGAGGATCTGATCGGGTCGAACTTCAACGATTACCTGTTTGGCGATGATGGTGCCAACCTGCTGTCGGGCCTGTCTGGCGATGATGTTCTGGGCGGTGATGGCGGCAATGACACCATCTGGGGTGGCGATGGCAATGACGTCATCAATGGCGGTTCGGGCACTGATTTGATCGATGCCGGTGCCGGTGACGACATCATCGAATATCAGAAAGATGCGACCTGGTCGGGTAGCTATGCCGCGAAGAATGTCGGCGATCCGGATATGAACGGCACCAACGAGCAGATCAATCTGCAGGGTTACAACCGTTCGCAGGATATCTTCGATGGTGGCGACGGGACCGATACCCTGTCCCTGACCAGCGGCAATGATGTCCTGTTCCTTGACGACAAGATCACCGATCCGGGCGTTTCGCCGCGAATTTCGAATATCGAAGTCATCGATGCCGGTAACGGTGACGATATTGTCGACCTGACCAGCGAAACCCAGTCTTATGGTGATGTGACGGTTCTTGGCGGAACCGGCAATGACATCATCTGGAGCAACGCCGGTGACGATGTCCTTGACGGCGGCGAAGGCAATGACACGCTTTGGGGTGGTTCGGGCAACGATACCCTGTCCGGTGGCAATGGTATCGACATTCTGAACGGTGGTGCTGGTGATGACGTCCTGCAATATAACGCCGATGGCGTCTGGAGCTCCAACTGGCATGCGCTGAATGATGGAACACCGGACGGTGATAATCATCATGGCTGGTGGGGACATCACAATGATGGTGACAATGGCAGTGGCGAGTATGTCAATGTCGGCGGCTATAACCAGTCAAATGACATCTTCGAAGGCGGTGCTGGTACCGATACCCTGAAACTGACCAGCGGCAATGACGCGCTATTCCTTGCCGATCAGATTTCCGATCCGGGAATATCCCCACGCATCCGCAATATCGAGGTGATTGAAGCCGGTGATGGCGACGATATCATCGATATGACCAGTACTTATGAAACCTATGGCGATGTCACACTTGATGGCGGTAACGGCAATGACATCCTGTGGGGAAATGCGGGTGATGATGTGTTGCTCGGTGGTGCGGGTAACGACCGTCTCTATGGCAGTGATGGTAATGATACCCTGACCGGTGGTTCGGGCTGGGATGAATTCGAGATCGGCAAAACCAACGGTCACGACATCATCACCGACTTCACCCCGGGCGAGGACATCATCAATCTGTCCGAATGGAATTACAGCAACTTCAACCAGATCAAGAACGACATGCATCTTGATACCGATGGCAATGTCGTCATCGATCTTGGCAATGATGCATCTGTCACCCTGATGGGTATTCATGATCCTGATGATCTTGATGCCGATGATTTCGGGTTCGGCACCTGATCGCGGGTCGTTCCGATTATCTGGCCGGAAAATGACAAAGGCAGCCAAACAGGCTGCCTTTTCTTTTATTGTTCCATATTTTCCGGCTATTCGGCGGCAATTGGAACATTTTTCCGCTGATTATCCGGATTGTCGCGATCCATGGTCAGTTTGGCGCGAAGCTCGTGAATGTCGCGAATGCGCTTGATCTCGTCAAAGCAATCGGCGGCCTGTTCATGCCCCTTGCGGATCATCGCCACCCATTGCTTGATGCGCCCTGCCTGATGGTTTTCGGTGGTGTCATCGGCACTCATAAGATCGATATAGGTCAAAAGCATCGTCAGGACATCGGACCAGCTTTGTTTTTCAAGGTTCTGGCCCGCTTCAGACGCCTTGATGCGATTGGCGATGTCGGGGGCGGCAATGGCGCCGCGGCCCAGCATGAAGGACGTGCAACCGGAAATATCCCGGCATTTCGCGTAATCCGCGACCGTCCAGATTTCGCCGTTGGCCGTCATCGGGATTGAAATGGCGTCGCGGATGCGCGCCAGATATTCCCAATGTGCGGGCGGTTTATATCCTTCAAGCTTGGTGCGTGCATGCACTGTCAGGTGCTGCGCACCGGCGGCCTCGACCGCACGCGAATTGTCCAGAAACAGTTCCTTGTCGGCATAACCAAGACGGATTTTTGCACTGACCGGGATATGATCGGGAACCGCACGGCGAACGGCGGAAACAATGTTGAACAGGTTGTCGGGGCATTTCAAAAGCGATGCACCGGCTTCGCGTTTATTCACCGTCTTGGACGGACAGCCGAAATTGATATCGATCCCCGGTGCGCCAAGGGACGCGGCAAAGGCGGCATTTTCGCCCATCAATTCGGGATCATGTCCCATCAACTGCACCAGAACCGGCGTGCCCGATGCGGTTTTGCCACCCTGAAGCAGTTCGGGGCAATAACGGTAAAACACGTGGGCCGGAAACAGGTTTTGCGACACACGGATAAATTCGGTCACGCACAGGTCAAACCCGCCCGTCGCACTCAGCAATTGCCGAACGCGCCAGTCGACCAGTCCTTCCATTGGTGCAAGCACCAGATGCGTCATTTGCGAATTATCCCGTTAAATGAAATTGAGTGCGCGGCTTTTAACACAAACCGCAACATCATGCCGGTCAAAAATCACAGATCAGGCTTGCCCTGTGAACAACAGGATCGGCGAATTAAGGCCAATTTGGCTTATTTCCGACAATGTTTCAGCGAATTTCCCGCCCACCTTCAATTGGTCAATCACAATAAAACGACCCGGCCTTTGATGGTCCGGGCAGGAGAGTGTGGAAATGCTGTATATTATCGAAAGTGCGCTGGACGAAGTTGAAGCCGTATCGCGCGATGCCCGTGAAAAACTGTCGCGCCTTGAAACGGTGATGAAATCAACCGCGCAAAATCTTAAAATCCTCAAAGACAAACTCGAACAGCCTGCCACCAACGGCTAGTTTCCGGTCTGCTTTTTCAACAAATAGCCTCTTGATCCCTGTTTCTTTACCCCTGTTTTGGGTAGAATAACCTGCGGGTCTGGCATACGATCCGGGCGGCTCATTGGTGCGCACTAAAAAGGGTGCGCTACCCATAAGCCGTTGATCCGGCTTGACCAGACTGTTGATCAGGATCATGGGGGCCAACGGCAAACCGGGCTATGACGGCAGCGATTATGACAGGCCGAATTACGGCCTGCTTGAGACAAAGAGATTTCGAGCTGTCATATAACCGGCAGCCAATAATGGAGGACAGAATTTGCTTTATATCATCGAAAAAGCTTTGAACGAGATTGAAGCCATGCCGCGTGACAAACGTGAAGACCTTGCGCATCTTGATACTGAAATCAATGAAGCCGTCGAAAAGCTTAAGGTTCTCAAGGCAAAACTCGAAGCGGCTGGCGAAAAGAAATAAGACCTGCTGCGATGGGCTATCCAATCAAAGGTCGCACTTCTGTGCGGCCTTTATTTTTGTGGGGACTTGATCAATCCAAGCATTTCCTCGACCGCGGCGGTCGGATTGGTTGATCCGGCCAGCACGTCGGCTTCAAGGGCTTTGAGCCGACCGGCAACATCTTGGCGGGCGGTAAAGGTTTCAAGCAACCGGTCGCGCAACATGGTCCACATCCAGTCACGTTGCTGACGCGCCCGTTTGGCGGCGAACTCGCCTTCGTTTTCCATGATCGTGCGGTGCTGGTTGATCAGATCCCAGACCTGATCAAGCCCGTCATTGATCAGGGCGGAAACCATGATCGATTGCGGGCGCCAATGATGGCTGCTGGGTTGCAGGATACGAAGGGCGGATGAATATTCGCGTTTGGCTTCGCGGGCCTTGGCCGGGTCGGCATCGGCCTTGTTGACCGCGATCAGATCGGCGATTTCAAGAACGCCTTTCTTGATCCCCTGCAATTCATCCCCGGCACCGGGCAGCATCAGAACCAGAAAGAAATCGGTCATCTGGGCGACCATGGTTTCGCTTTGACCGGCCCCGACAGTTTCGACCAGGACCACGTCAAAACCGGCGGCCTCGCACAGCAAAATGGTTTCGCGGGTCATGCGATTGACCCCGCCCAGATAGCCGCTGCTGGGTGATGGGCGGATATAGGCATTCGGATCGATCGAAAGTTCGTTCATCCGGGTCTTATCACCCAGGATCGAACCACCTGACCGCGCACTGGTCGGATCAACCGCCAGCACGGCGACCTTTTTCCCGGCCTTGGTCAGGTTTTTGCCAAATGCCTCGATAAAGGTGGATTTGCCGACACCGGGCACGCCGGTAATGCCGATCCGCTGTGATCCGCCGGTATGGGGCATCAGGCGCGAAAGAACATCCTGCGCCTGATCAAAATGTCTGGCATTGCGGCTTTCGACCAGCGTGATCGCGCGTGACAGAATGGTGCGGTCACCGGCCAGAATGCCATCGACAATCTCGTCGGTTGAAAGAACCCGTCTGCGCACCGTTTTGCGGGGCTGGCCCTTGGGACCACCCGATATGGTGCGCAGCGTTTCCGGCGCATTTTGGGGCGCACTCTTTGGCGCAGTTTCTGTCACGATCTCGCCTTCACAATCAGGCTGCTTCCTCGGACGTTGATTCCTTCAGCTTTTCTAACAGGTCACAGGCCGCTTCGGCAATCACGGTTCCGGGCGGAAAGATCGCTTCGGCCCCGGCTTCGTAAAGTTTGTCAAAATCCTGCGGCGGGATAACGCCACCGGCAACGATCATGATGTCTTCGCGGCCAAGCTTGTCCAGTTCTGCACGAAGCTGCGGCACGAGTGTCAGGTGACCAGCCGCAAGCGAACTGGCGCCGACGATATGGACATCGTTTTCAACCGCCTGTCGGGCGGCTTCTTCGGGTGTCTGGAACAGCGGGCCGATATCGACGTCAAAGCCAAGATCGGCAAAGGCCGTCGCGATGACTTTCTGGCCGCGGTCATGCCCGTCCTGCCCCATCTTGGCAATCAGGATGCGCGGGCGGCGGCCCTCAGATTGTTCGAACTCGTTTACCAGCCGGTCGACCTTGTCCAGTGCCTCGTTACCAGCACCGACTTCGGTTTTATAGACCCCCGAAATCGACCGGATCACCGCCTGATGACGGCCATAGACCTTTTCAAGCGCGTCGGAAATCTCGCCCACCGTGCATTTCGACCGGGCGGCCTGCACGGCAAGTTCAAGAAGATTGCCGCTGCCCTGATCGGCGGCATTGGTCAGGGCGGTCAGGGCGCTTTCAACATCCGTATTGTTGCGCTCGGCGCGCAGACGTTCCAGCTTGGCGATCTGCTGACGGCGGACCTCGGCATTGTCGACCTGCAAAACATCGACCGGACGATCATCGGTGGCACGGTATTTGTTCACGCCCACCAGTGTCTGACGGCCGCTATCGATGCGGGCCTGTGTGCGCGCAGCCGCTTCTTCGATGCGCATTTTGGGAATGCCGGCCTCAATCGCCTTGGCCATGCCGCCCTGTTCTTCGACCTCAAGGATATGGGCCCATGCCTTTTCCGCCAGATCACGGGTCAGGCGTTCGACATAATAGGACCCGCCCCACGGATCGATGACCTTGGTCGTACCGCTTTCCTGTTGCAGGAAAAGCTGCGTGTTACGTGCAATGCGCGCCGAAAAATCGGTCGGCAGGGCCAATGCCTCGTCAAGGGCGTTGGTGTGAAGCGACTGCGTGTGGCCCTGTGTTGATGCCATCGCCTCGACACAGGTGCGGATAACGTTGTTAAACACATCCTGGGCTGTCAGTGACCAGCCCGATGTCTGGCTGTGTGTCCGCAATGACAGCGATTTGGGGCTCTGTGGATCGAACTGTTTGATCAGTTTGGCCCAGATCATGCGGGCCGCACGCATTTTGGCGATTTCCATAAAGAAATTCATGCCAATCGCCCAGAAGAACGACAGACGCGGCGCGAATTTATCAATCGGAAGCCCGGCAGCCTGCCCGGCACGGGCATATTCGATGCCATCGGCAAGGGTATAGGCCAGTTCAAGGTCCGCCGTCGCCCCGGCTTCCTGCATGTGGTAGCCGGAAATCGAGATCGAATTGAATTTCGGCATGTTTTGCGAGGTAAAGGCAAAGATGTCCGAAATGATCCGCATCGAGGGTTTCGGCGGATAGATATAGGTATTGCGGACCATGAATTCCTTCAGAATGTCATTCTGAATGGTGCCCGAAAGCTGTTCATGCTTCACACCCTGTTCTTCGGCAGCCGCGATATAAAGCGCCATCACCGGCAGAACCGCGCCATTCATGGTCATGGAGACCGACATCTGATCGAGCGGAATGCCATCAAAAAGGGTCCGCATGTCATAGATGCTGTCAATCGCAACACCGGCCATGCCGACATCGCCGGTCACACGCGGGTGGTCGCTGTCATAGCCGCGATGGGTGGCAAGGTCGAAGGCAATCGACAGGCCCTTTTGGCCCGCCGCCAAGTTGCGGCGATAAAACGCGTTGGATTCTTCGGCGGTCGAAAAACCGGCATATTGCCGGATCGTCCAGGGTTGCTGGACATACATGGTTGGATAGGGACCGCGCAGGAAAGGCGGCATGCCCGGCATGGTGTTTAAATGATCCAGTCCCGCCAGATCTTCCGCGCCAAAGACGGCTTTGACATCGATGCCTTCGGGGGTGGTCCAGGGGGTGGTGATTGCCGGGCTGGTCGGGCCGGAAGTCGCGCCATCAAACAGCGGCAGATCGGAAAAGTCCGGAATCCGGGTCATGGTTATTTTACCCCCAGATGTGACAGGGCCGTCTCGCAGATCGCGAGAACATCCGCCCCGATAAATATGAAATCATCGATACCGGCCGCCTCGTAATCGGCCCTGGCATCGCCGGGATGCCCGGCAAGGTAAATGCGGGTTGCCCCGGCCTGTTTAAGGTTTTGGGCAATATCGGCGGCCATGTCGGCATATTGCGGGTCCGATCCGCAAATCACCGCGATCCTGGCACCACTTTCGCCAAATGCCTTGGCGGTATCACTGGCATCGGCAAAACCGTTATTGGTGATCGCCTCGATCCCGCCAGCTTCGAAGAAGTTTCGGGCAAACATGGCGCGCGCGGTGTGCTTGGCAACCGGGCCCAGATTGGCCAGAAAGATTTGCGGAAATTTGCCGGTTGATGCTTTGTGGTCATCGGCACGATCCCGCAGGGTTTCGAAACTTTCGGAAAGACGATGGGTTGGCAGCGGACTGATGGTGGTGCCGGCTGCCTTGCCATAAAGGGCTTCATACATCTGTGCGATGGTTGCCCCCGATTTGGCGGCCGTGATCAGACCCTCAAGGCTGTTTCCGATTACATCCTTAAATCCGGTCTGGCGGGCTTTGGCCTCCTTGCGGATCGTCGCCAGATCCGGCGTATCGCAGGTGACTTTGGCCTCTGTGATGTTGGGGAATTCCGACACCCCGGTCAGCGGATCTCGACGGGTGGCAACGCGGCTTTCGCGGGCCTGCCAGATTTCCGCAATCTCTTTTTGCAGGGATCCATCGGCAAGGGCCTTGATAATGCCGCCCCTGGCTTCAAGTGACTGGAACCGGCCCCAGGCATTGGATGCCAGTTCGCGGGTCAGATTTTCGATAAACCATGACCCGCCCGCGGGGTCGATCACACGGTGAACGTTACTTTCTTCCTGCAGGATCAGTTGGGTATTGCGCGCAATGCGGCGCGCAAAGCCATCGGGCTGGCCGATCAGATGATCATAGGGCAGGCAGATAACGCTATCAGCACCGCCCAGACCGGCGCTCAAGCTGGTGACGGTAGTGCGCAGCATATTGACCCACGGATCAACCTTCGACAGCGCCATTTCGGCCGATACCGCATTGATCGTGATGGTGGCGTCATCCACACCCGATGCCGAAAGAACGCGGCTCCACATCAGGCGAAGCGCGCGCAGCTTGGCAATCCCGGCAAAGAAATCGGTGCCGACCGCAACATTAAACGCAATCGCACCCGCGGCCTGATCAATCACCATGCCGGTATCGGTCAGGGCACGCATATAGGTGACACCACCTGCCAGCAGGCAGGCAAGCTCCTGCCCATCGGTCGCACCGGCATTATAGAACGGCGCGCCATTGACGGTGATGGCGGTGGCATGCGGGAAACGGTCGATCAGATCGGCGGCAATATCGGCGGCCTGTTTGATCGCATCATCGGCGGAAACCGGAAGGCATCCTGTTGCGGCCAATGTGCCGATTGGATCGATGTTAAAGGCTGGGGCGGCGTCGCTTGCAAAATCGTCATCCGCGTCGGTGCTGTTTTCCGCATCCTTTTCAAGGCGCGCGGCCAGAATGGCGGCGGCCGGGATGGCGGCAGCACTGGCATCGATCGCGACGGTCGCAAGGTTGGTATAGATATCGTCAAGTGTGGCATCGAGATCGGCAAGGCAGTGAATGGCAATGCCATCAATGCCAGCATCGCCTGATGTAACATCCGCGCCTGCGCGCGCGGCGGCATCCAGACGCAACAGAACCGACGTTGCGCCATTTTCAAGATCGTCGAGAATCGCGGCATTGACCGACTTGGGATCGGGATGGGCATGAAGCTGTCGAATATCCCAGCCGCTGGCGGCATCCTTGGCATCGACCGTGGCACACAGGACCTGATGGATCAGGCGGGTTGCGTCGTCCTGATCGTCGTTGGTGTAAAGCGGCTGCATCGCGAAACCGTCAAGCATCCTTGTGACCAGTTTCTTGTCAAAGGATGCGCCTTTCAGGCCGGCTTCCGCCAGTTGACGCCAGCTCGCATAATCTGCGGCTGGAAACTCTGAGGCCAGCTTTAACGGGTCTGTCATGCTCTCTCCCGGTCGCGGTCGGATCTTTTCGGATCTGGGCCGATTCTATTTTACAACGGATTCCCTCCGCCCGGTACACCCCGCCCGGTCCGGCAGAAACAGAGCCATCTTTCGGTATCTGGCTTGTGCACCGCCAAAACGGCGCATTTACAGTTGCGAGGGCAGCTTCGGCCTTGATCGCGGGCTTGCGCCGGATCGTACCGAATTCCCGAAAGAATGTTTCCATATCGCATCTGCGACATGGCGGTGTTTATAGCACCCGCCCATAATTACGTAAATAGGCATGGAAATACCTATTTAGGTCAATATACCGACCATCCATCAGTATTCCGTAACGTTATCATCCTGAAAAATAGTTGTTTTCTGCCAAGGGTGGGATTGCTGGACGGATAATTATGGCGTGTCGCTGCCATTATACTTTGGCCGGATTGTGATGGTTTCTGGGAAAAAATGCGGGGTTTAACCAATTTGACATTTTCATCTGCCAGATTGGGGCTGTCCCAAATCTCGGAGTATTGCCATCCATGAATGCGCTCAGCGCCGTGCCGCCCCGACCGATACATGACGGTCTGGTTGCGTTTGCCGACGACAGCCCCAGCGCCAAAGCGGCCCTTGAAACCGTTTTGCGCCGTGCCGGGTATGACGTGGCAGGGTTTGACTGTGCCGACGATCTGATCGACCAACTGGACGGTCTTTATCCGCGCGCGATTATTCTGGATCTTGAAATGCCCGGTATGAGCGGGTTTGAAGCCTTTTGCGAGATTCGCCGCCGCTTCCCGAACGCGGTCGAGGTGCCGGTTCTGTTCTTCTCGGCCCATTATGATGCCGATACGCGGGCCCAGGCCGATGCCCTTGGCGCGGCAGATTTTATCAGCAAGGATGCAAGCCCGATGGTGGTGATCGAGCAGCTTAACCGGGCGCTCGATAAATCCATGAGCCATTGCTGAGTTATTTTTGGCAATCGCCTGCATTTTTCATTTTTAGTGAATAATCAAAAAATCGGGTCTTTTGGCAAAAAATGCCGTTCGACCCGATTTTTCGTATTTCTCATATCATAATAGCAAACGCCTTCTCAGGCGTGGCGAAGCTGTGCCGGGTCACCCGATGGCATGGCAATCGTGTGATCCTCGTCCCCGTGGACATGATAAAGCCGATCACTGGCAAGCGTGGTCGACGGATCGATGGTCGGACGCTGGGCGAGGCGGTCATAGATGGCCGCAAAATCCGCATCCATCGCGTCGAAAAGCTGCTGATAGTCGGTCAGCACGAAATAGGTTTTCTGGAAATCGTCAATCGCATAGTCGGTTGCCATCACCCGTTCGAGATCAAACGCCACCCGGTTGGGGGTTGGATCAGACACGGAATAGATGGTTTCCGTTTGCGATGACAGCATGCCCGCCCCATAGGCGCGCAATCCATGGTCGGTCATGATCAGGCCGAACTCAACCATGTACCAATACATCCGTGCGAGTTTCTTGAGCCCGCCTTTGGTAATGGCCTCGTCCCCCTTGGCACCATAAGCCGCCAGATAATCGGCAAAGACCGGATCATAAAGCATCGGCACATGACCAAAGAAGTCATGGAAGATGTCGGGCTCGACCAGATAGTCGATTTCCTCTGGCTTGCGCAGCCAGACGGTCACCGGAAAGCGCCGGTTGGCAAGATGATCGAAAAACACATCATCGGGCACCAGCCCCGGCACGGCGATAAGGTGCCAGCCGGTGGCAGCATGAAGCTTTTCACTGACCCGGCCGAAATGCGGAATGCCATCGGCGGCATCAAGTTTTTCAAGATTGCGGATGTAATCGGGGGCGGCATAGCCCGGCAGGATCGCCTTCTGGCGGGCATAAAGTTTGCGCCAGAGGTCGTGTTCGGCCCCGGAATAGGATGCCCAGTCCTGGGCCACGGTGTAGTCATCATTGATGTGGCTGTAATCGCCGCGCAGATTTTTGTTCTGGTCCATGACGGTCCTCGTTTGCTCCCTGATGAGATTTTCTGCACGGACCATTTTACATCAATTCAAATGTCATTTTCGCGCGATGTCGTGGTCAAAATGCGTTATGGTTGATCAGATGTGACCGTATAAACCAGTTTCGGGGCGAAAAATGACCGATATGCTGTTGAGCCCAACCGATATCAAAATCCTGCAAATCCTTCAGCGCGACGCATCGATCAGCAATGTGCAACTGGCCGAAAAGGTTGGCATGTCGCCTTCGCCCTGCCTGCGCCGGGTCAAGCAGCTTGAGGCATCGGGCATCATCCGTCAGACGGTGGCGTTGCTGGATCGCAAGAAGGCAGGGCTTGGCGTGCTGGCAACCATTCAGGTCCGCCTGCAACGCCACACCGAAGAAGGGGCAGAGGATTTCGCCAAGGCGATGAACGACCTGCCGCAGATCATGTCCTGCTGGGCGATGACCGGACGGCAGGATTTCCTTCTGGTGGCCCTGGCGCGCGACATTGAAAGCTTCGGGGATTTCGTGACGCACAAGCTGCTATCGATGCCCAATGTGCGTGATGTGCAGTCAAGCCTTGTGCTGAAGGAATACAAGAACCAGACGGCCATTCCGGTTGGTCATCTGGCGGGTGGGTGATCGTTTTGATCACGCTGCACTGCATCACGGGTGATGCTTGCTTTTGGTTGGTGATTTCGGGCATAGGTTTGATCCTGTTCTGAATGCGCCCGGTCATGGAGAGCCCCAAGATGTCTGCCAATTCTGCCAACCAGATTGCTGCCAATCCGATCCTTGTCGAAGCCACGCGTGGCGGGATGGTCGAAAGTTTCCATCGCGGGCGGTATGTCGTGATGAAGGCCGATGGCACTGTGGTTGCCGAAGGGGGCGATATTGACGCGCTGATGTATCCGCGGTCCGCGATCAAGCCGTTGCTGGCGATTCCGCTGGTTGAAAGCGGGGCGGCGGATGCGTTCGGGCTTGAGGACAAGCATATTGCGCTGGCCTGTTCGTCGCATAATGGCGAGGAAGAACATGCCAAGACCGTTGCCGCATGGCTTGAGAAAATCGGGTTGTCCGTCGATACGCTGGCCTGTGCGCCGCATTATTCATTGAGCCTGAATGCGGCGATCAAGCAGGCGTCTGATCATGTGAAGCTTTCAAAGGCGCACAATAACTGTTCGGGCAAGCATTGCGGGTTCCTGACGACCGCGCAGCATCTGGGCGATGATCCCGAAGGTTATATCGAGGAAGCCCATCCGGTTCAGCAGCGCCTGATACGGGTTCTGGAGGAAATGGGTGATTGCGATCTGTCGTCCACGCCACGCGGTATTGATGGATGCGGCATTCCGGTGATCGGGATGCGGTTGCGTGACCTTGGCCTTGCCATGGCGCGCATGGCTGATCCAAGCGGATTGGCACCGAAACGTATTGAAGCGATCAAACGCATCCGCAAGGGATGTGCGCAAGCCCCGTTCATGGTGGCGGGCACCGGGCGTTTTTGCACCGGGATCATGGAAGTGTGCGGCGAGGATGCGCTGGTCAAGGTCGGCGCCGAAGGCGTTTATTGCGCAGCATTCCCCAAACAGGGACTTGGCGTTGCGCTTAAGATCGATGACGGCACCCAGCGCGGGGCCGAGGTTGCGATGGGGGCGATATTGCGCCAGCATGGCGTGATTGACGATGCCCGTGCCGAGACGCTTAAAAAGTATCTGACGCCGGTTCTGACCAACTGGGCGGGCAAATATGCCGGGGATTTGCGCCCGGCATTCTGATTTGGGGGAAAGATGCACAGCATTGCGGCCTATGCCGGTGCAGCAATTGCCGAAATTGCCGGATGCTTTGCATTCTGGGCGTGGCTTCGGCTTGGCAAATCCGCATTTTGGATCGTGCCGGGTATTTTGTCGCTGATTGTGTTCGCGTGGCTGTTGACCAAGGTTGAAAGCGATTTTGCCGGTCGGGCCTATGCGGCCTATGGCGGGATTTATATCGCGGCCTCACTGGGCTGGTTATGGCTGATTGAGGGCAAAATGCCCGATCGATGGGACATGACCGGGGTTGCGGTCTGCTTGGTCGGGGCGGGGATTATCCTGTTCGCGCCGCGATAGGCGCGGGGTCTAGGCGGTTTTCTTCTTTTTATCGGGAGCCTTTTTGACCGTGTCGGGTTTGCCTGTCCGATCCTCGGCCGGGAGGAGGACGTGGAAGGTTGTGCCTTTGCCCATTTCGGTTTCAAACCAGATGCGCCCGCCATGCTTGATCTGGACGATGTCATGGGTGATGGCAAGGCCCTGACCGGTGCCTTTGCCGACTTCCTTGGTGGTGAAAAACGGGTTGAAGATTTTGGATCGGTTTTCCTTGGCGATGCCGGTTCCGTTATCGGAAATGCTGATCAGGACACTGTCATCAAGGAAGGTGGTTTTGATTTTGATCTCGCCTTCTTCGGGGGATCGGCCGGCGGCGTCGATTGCCTGCGCAGCATTGACGATCAGGTTGAGAAACACCTGATTGATTTCGTTGATATGGCACGGGATATGCGGCAGTTCCGGTTCGTAATTTTCGACCAGTTGCGCGTAATGTTTCCATTCATTGCGTGATATGACGGTGACGTTTGACAGGACCCGGTTGATATCGGTCGCGGTTTTTTCCGCCCCGCCCGGATGGGAAAATTCCTTCATCGACAGGACAATGCGGGCCACCTGATTGATGCCGTCAAGGGATTGCTGGGTCGCATGCGGGATTTCATCAAGCAGGAATTCCAGATCGGCATCGCGCATTTTGCGGGCAAAATTGTTGAAGGTGTTTTCCGGCAAACGATCACGATTTTGCCAGAGCGTTTGCAGCGCCAGCCCCAGAATGCGCGACAGCGCCCCGTAGCCGTCATTGAGGAATTTCAGGTTGTCGCGGATATACTGGCTGGGCGTGTTGATTTCATGCGCGATCCCGCCCGCCAGATGGCCGATGGCTTCGAGTTTCAAGGCTTCGCGCAGTTCGCCTTCGAGTTTTTGCTGTGATTCTTCGGCCTGTTTGCGGCGCGTGATATCGCGAAAAATATAAAGATAGCTCATTTCGCCGGTGAAATTGGCGGGGCTTACGGTGATTTCCATCGGGAAGGTATCGCCATCAAGGCGCTGCCCCATGGTTTCGGTATAGTCGTATCGTAGCGTGCCGCTGCTGATATTGATGCAGCGGTTCAGCAGTTTGTGGCGCACCGTGGATTTGCGGTCGACAAAAAGGGCGTCGACCGACAGGCCGAGCATATCGGTCATCGTGCCGCGCAGAAGGTTAAGGGCGGACTCGTTGCAGTCACAGATCATCCCCGCACCATCAATGACCAGAATGCCTTCGACCACGCTGTTCAGGATGGTTTTCAGCCGCTGATTGGCTTCGGTTTCACGTTTTTTCTGTTCGTTCAGAAGGGCATGGATCTGCTTGAGAACCTCGGGGCTGACATCAAGCTGATTGATCGCATCAAGAATATCGTCCGTCCCCGCCGAGTCACTGGCAGGGTGAATGACCTTGAGATGATCGTCGTTATGCCGCTTGTCTGTCATGCCCGCGGTTCCGTTATTCAGTTATTGGTCGAAGGGCGGAGCCGCCGCGGCGAATACGGATCGGTTCACGAAATTTGTGGATCTGCTGGAATACGCGCAGGCGTTGCAACTGGACTTCGGAAACGTGATTGCCGTGGGTCAGCAGGATGTGGCCTTCGACGGTTTCGATATCCGTCATCAGAAAGTCGTGTACCCGCAGCGATTTGAGAAAGACATCCTGTTCACGTCCTTTGGGGTGGGCTTCGATATCGTAGGAGTCGTCAACAATGGCAAGAAGGTCGGATATCTGACCCAGAAGTTCGGGGTCATAGCGGTGCGGATGTTCCTGCAATTCATCGAAATTCTGGGCGAGCGGCATGTCGCTGGTACTGAGTTCGGCAAGATCATTGAGGATGCGCAGCACACGCGCGCCAAGCGGGATATCCTTGCCCTTGGGGCTGTCGCCGACCGGAAAGCCCGATCCGTCGAAATTCTTGAACTGCAGATAAACAATTTCGCCGATATGGTGCAGGCGCGGAATATTGGCGATCAGCTGCTTGCCGACTTCGGGCGTGCGTTTCAAAAGATCGCGTTCCAGCGGTTGCAGAACCTTGCCCATCGCCAGACGGGCGAGGGTATCGGGTGGCAGCGATACCATGCCGATCGGCGCAAGCAGGGCCGCAAGGCCAAGTTCCCACGGCTGGGGATAGCCGATATCGCGCGCAATCATGTCACACCATGATTTCACCCGCATGGAACGCCCGAATATCAGAGGGTTAAGCTGTGCCAGAACATCGGTCAGAACCTTGACGCTGCCGGCCAGTGTCTGTTCAAGCAGATCGCGTTCCGCCGTGATCAGGTGATGCTGGCGAATGGCATCATTGATCCCCTGTTCGAGCACCTCGTCATCGCAGGGTTTGCTGAAGAACCGGAAAATCTGGCCGCGATTGATGGCCTCGACCGCGGTGTGCTGATCGGCATTGCCGGTCAGCATCATGCGGACGGTATCGGGGCTGACCCGGCCGATTTCGGTCAGAAGTTTGACACCATCCATGCCGGGCATGCGCATATCGGCGATACAGACGGCAAAGGGGCCGTCTTCCATCAGGATACGCAGGGCTTCCTCGCCGCCGACTGCAATTTCGAAATCGAATTTGCGGCGCATTTTGCGCTGCAGGGCGTGAAGCAGGTTTCTGTCATCGTCGACGAATAGGACTTTGCTTTTTTCCATGGCCGCGGGTCTTTACTGGGTCAGGGTTTTATATTTGTCGGCTACAACGCGTGCGATCTTGTGCCATTCATCAAGCTGGTCGGCCTTGCCGATACCCGCCAGGTAATCCATGTCGATATGGCTTTCGACTTTCTTGCCGGTTTCGTTGGCGGCAACCTGTCGTGTGAGGTCCTGGGCGACATAGATCGCGGTCAGGACATTCATTTCGCGATGGGGCGTATCCATCGGTCGGTGATGATAGGCAACCGCCTGAACCACCGGGGCCGGGAAGCCCCACAATCCCAGAAGATAGGCACCGATTTCCGGATGACCTGCGCCGAACTGTTCAATTTCGGCCTGCTCGATTGGAATATGATATTTTTCAACCCTTGCGATCACCTTGGTCATTTCTTTGTTGCGATTGGCATAAAGGATCAGACTGCCGACGTGGCTTAGCATTCCGGTCGAGGGGACGGCCTGACATATAGGGCGCGGCAGTTTTTCATATTCGGCGATCAGGGCGGCAGTAACGCCGATCTGCTGGCTGCGATGGCAAAGGCGCAGCAGATTGTCGGCTTCGCTTTTGGGGCCGTCAAAGCCGCGGAAAATGCCAACGAAAAGTGCCAGGGCCTTAAGCGTTTCGGTGCCGATCATCCGCACGGCATGGGAAACGGAACTTATTTTCTGGGCGATGGCGAAATAGGCCGAGTTGGTCAGTTTCAGGACTTCGGCGGTCAGCGCGATGTCGGATGAAACGATCTGGGTAATCTGTTCCTGCGAGATTTTCGGGTCTTCGAGGGCCTTGACCAGCCGAAGATAGGTATCGGGCGGGGAGCTCAGCGTATCGATGCTGGCAACCAGCGAACGCAATTCCGGACGGGAAAGCAGACCGCGGAGATCCAGTGCATTTTCGATGGTTTCGATCAGAAGCGAATCCTCGCACGGTTTGGCCAGATACTGATGGGCGGGGCCGACTGTCCTGAGGACGGCTTCTTCTTCGGCGAAGCCCGACAGGATGATGCGTGTGGCATGCGGATGTGTTTTTTGCAGGGTGCCAAGCAGTGTTGCCCCGTCCATGCCGGGCATGCGCATGTCCGATACGATCACATCAATCTGCATGCTTTTGGAAAGTTCCAATGCTTCGGCAGCACTGGTTGCAAAGACCATTTGCCAGTCCGGCCGCATGCTGCGCAGGCGCCTGCGCAGGCCGTGCAGGATGTTCTCGTCATCGTCAACGAACAGAATCTGATTCATTAATCGGGCCCATGCATCGATTTCGGCGTTTGGTGCCAACTATGGATTTGGTGATTTTGCACGCCGGATCAAAGGTATCGGACAGCAATTAATTAAAGTTGTGCCCGAAAATTTTTGCACGTTACAGATTATGTCACCGAATGTGCCAGGGGCAACCGGCCCCCAAGGCAACCAGTTTTGCCGGGAAACTGGTGGAAAGAGCGGTGTCAGATTTCCACGTATCTGTGCGGATAGGCAGGTTTGTTTGCGATTTATCGCATCAACTTGTTGGAAAGCGGCGCGAAAATGCCAAGATGTCATATTGTGTCAGAAAATTAGCGGTGAAGCCGGGCTATCATAAAGCTGTAACCGTTCCAAAACTGTTCCGGGCCAGAAGATCATCGGGGGATCGATCCTAGAAAATGGTTTCACGTACAGAGCTGATTGAAGCGATCAAAAAGCATCAGCGATATGTATTGAAGCAACCTGGTGGCAAGCGCATGCAGCTTCGCAACGGGAACCTTTCGCGTATCAAAATGAGCAAGATCAGCCTTGATGACGCGATCATGCCGGGATCGAACTTTATCCAGGCCGTGATCAAGGATGTCAGTTTCAATTTTTGCGATCTTTTCGGGACCAATTTTGTTGAAGCCGACCTTGAAGGGTCAAGCTTTGTGCGGGCTGATTTGCGCGGGGCGAATATGGCACGGGCCAAGTTGCGCAATGCCAACCTCAAGGGGGCCGATCTTCGATCCGGTGTGATGATCGTGATGGATGCCGGGCGCGAACGCCGGGTCAAACGGGCCACCGATCTTGCCAATGCGGATATGGAAGGATCGATGCTGGTGGGGGCCAATCTGGCGGAAGCCAATATGTCGGGTTCGAATCTGATGGACTCCGATCTGAGCGATGCCAACATGTTTGCCGTCAATCTTGCAGGGGCGGATTTGACGGGCTGCAATCTTTCGGGGGCCAAGATGAAGAACGCCAACCTCAAGGGGGCGAAGCTTCAGAATGCGGTGCTTTCGGGAACGGATTTAAGCGGGGCCAATCTTCGAAATGTCGACCTTAACGGTGTGGATCTTTCGCAGGCCAATATCGCCAACAGTCTGGGCAGTAAGGCGGTCGCCCCCCTGCCGGATGACATTCGCGATCTGGTGAATGCGCATAGTGAATGGCTTTCGAGCGGTGGCCAGCAGGGCAAGCCGCTTAACGCGACGGGGCGTGATCTTTCGGGGATGGATTTTTCGGGGCTGGACCTTTCGGCGGCCTGTTTTGACGATTGCGTCCTGCGCGGGGCCTTGTTTATCGATACCATTCTTGCCATGGCATCTTTGCGCGGGGCGGACCTCAAGCTTGCGAGACTTAACAGTGCGACCCTGAACGGGGCGCGATTGAACGGGGCGAACTGCCAGAAGGCAATTTTCCAGGGGGCACGGTTTGGCGCGGTCGAGCAGCGTGACGGCCATGGCCACAAAACCGGGGTGACGTGGCATGCAGACCTTAGTGGTGCGGATTTTTCCAAGGCCGATATTCGCAATGCGATCTTCACCAATCCGAAAATGGCCGATGTCAAAATGATCCGCACCAATATTTCGGGCGTTGCGTTTGGCGATACGGATCTGAGCGGTGTTGATTTCGAGGGGGCGAATGTCGGCGCGATCTTGAGCGGGCATTTGCCCGATCATTCCTGAGTAAAGCCTGTGCCCCCAGAAAGCAAAAAGCCGCCTTCGCATGAAAGGCGGCTTTGATTTATTCAGGCCGTTTGGATCAATCAGCTGCGATAATCGGCATTGATCGAGATATAGCCATGCGTCAGATCGCAGGTCCAGACGGTGGCCTTGCCATCGCCAAAGCCGAGATCGACGTCGATGTCGATATACTGGCCCTTGATGTGGGCTGCGACCGGGGCTTCGTCATAATCGGCAACGCGTTCACCGTTTTTCGCAAGAACGATGCCGCCGATTGAAACGGTCAGTTTGTTCGGGTCAGCCTGAACGCCGCATTTGCCGACCGCCATGACGATACGGCCCCAGTTGGCGTCTTCACCGGCAATCGCGGTTTTGACCAGCGGGGAGTTTGCAATCGCCTTGGCGGTGATTTTGGCCTCTTTTTCGCTGATGGCGCCAGTGACATTGACGGTGATGAATTTCGAAGCCCCTTCACCGTCGCGGACCACCTGATGGGCCAGATCACGCATCACGTCTTCAAGGGCGGTTCTGAAACCGGCCAGTGCCGGATCATCAATACCCGAAACGGTGGCATTTCCCGCCTTGCCGGTTGCGGCCAGAAGGACGGTATCGGATGTCGAGGTATCGCTATCGACCGTAATCGCATTGAACGACCGGTTGGTGCAATCGGCCAGCAGCGCCTGAAGCAGGTCATGGGGCACGGCGGCATCGGTAAAGATGAAGCCCAGCATGGTGGCCATGTTCGGCTCGATCATGCCTGAGCCCTTGGCAAAACCGGCAATCGTGACCTTGGCGCCATGGATGGTGGCGGTGGCCGATGCGCCCTTGGGGAAGGTATCGGTGGTCATGATCGCCTTGGCGGCATCAAGCCAGCCGGATTGGTTCGCCAGAAGGTCGGGCAGGGCATCGGTAATGCGGTTTGCAGTGGTTGGTTCGCCAATCACACCGGTGGAGGCGGTGAAGATTTCGGTCTTGTCGCAACCCAGTGCCTTTGCGGCGGCTTCGACTTTGTCTGCGACGAATTTTTCGCCTGCCTTGCCCGTAAAAGCAACCGAGTTGCCGGCATTGACAAAGAATGCCCGACCGGTGCCGCCTTTAAGCGCCTCGCGTCCCCAGCGAACCGCGGCCGATGCCGTGGTCGAGGTGGTGAAGACACCCGCAACCTGCGTGCCCGGTTCCAGTTCGGCCAGAAGGACATCGGGGCGGCCCTTGTATCGGATGCCAAGGGTTACGGTATGCAGTTTGACACCGGAAATTGCCGGAAGATCGGGAAAACCGGCCGGAGCCAGCGGAGAAAGCGAAGTCGCAACCATCTGTTCAATTTCCTTCGTTGAACGTGATCAAGCCATTAATTCAAAGGTAGCGCATTTGGAACGGTTGGATGATAAAAAAACGGGGTGAAGCCCGATGGCTCACCCCGTTCTGGATCCCAGCTTTGAAACCGTTTAAGCCGTACGGCTTAGTTTTTCGGGGTTTCTGCGCTGTCGTCTGCGGCCGGGGCTTCGGTGTTGTTCACCACCTCGGCATCGGATCGGAGTTCCTCAATCAGGTCCTGAACGGCCTGCTGGGTCACTTCGGCTTCCATCTGCTGACGGATTTCTTCAAGGCTTGGCTGGACGCCGTCCTTTTTCTCTTCGACCAGGATCACGTGCCAGCCGAACTGGGTCTGAACCGGTTCTTTGCTATAGGTGCCCGGCTCCATCGAGAAGGCTGCCTCGGCGAACGGTGCGACCATGTCGCCCTTGTTAAAGAAACCAAGATCGCCGCCATTCGGAGCGGACGGGCCGGTTGATTTTTCCTTGGCGAGTTCGACGAAATCGGCACCGCCATCAAGCTCGGCAATCACGGCTTTGGCGTCTTCTTCGTTTTCCAGAAGGATATGACGCGCGTGAACCTGCGGCTCCGGCTCGTTGGTTTTGATGAATTCGTCGTAATGGGCCTTGATCGCGTCGTCGGTGACTTTCTCTTCGATTGCGCGCTCAAGATAGGTTTCGGCAACGATACGGCGTTCAAGGGCTGCGAGCTGTTTCTTGACCTCTTCGTCGTCGGCAAGACCCGCGTCCTGACCGGCAAGCATCAGCAGGCGCTGATTGATTTCGCGGTCGACAAGCATCGGCTTGAGCATTTCAAACGGGAGCTGGCGATACTGTTGGGGCAGGCCCTGTTGCGTCGCGCGCACTTCGGATTCCAGGATTTCCTCGCCATTGACGGTTGCCAGAACCTGGTCTTCGGCCGGTGCAGCGTCCTGAGCCATAACCGGGCTTGCAAACATAACGGTCGCAAGTGACGCAGCGAGTAGGGTTTTGCGCAGCATATTTTCTCCAGACTTTCATTTTAGGGGGATTTTGCCCCATGCCTCACCCCACGGATAAATCACATCCGTTCGCGACACACAAGGGTTCCCCTCGGGTGTCACGGTTTTTTCAAAGCAATCTGGCTAAAATGTGAAATGCTGATGTAGCGCGGAAAACATAATAGCCGCGAATTGGGGGCTTTAATGTTCTTCCCTGATGGGTTGTGGCGCAGATCGGCAAATGACAGCTAGGCACGAACGTCAAAAAAGACTTCGCCAACAGTGCCGGTGCTGCCGTCATCACGTTCAAAACCGGCACTGGCCGCGAGAACACCACCGACCAGTTTCTGATCAAGCGGGGTGATGAAAGTCAGATCAATCGCGGAAATTCCGGCATCGGCTAGATTGGTGGTCGAACCATCAGCGCGCAGCAGAATCAGGGACGAAAAAACATCATCGTTGCTGTCTATCCGGCCATCTTTGTTGCCGTCATATTTGGCAAGTTCGGCAAAGCCGTCTTTTGCACCATTCTGATCGCCGAACAATTCGGTACCATCATTGATGATGCCGTCATGGTTGCGATCAAGCGCAAGCAGGGCGTCATTCCCTGTGATCCATGCGGTGCGGTCCTGCGTGCCATCACCATTGATGTCAAATATCCTGCCGTCTTCTAAGCTGGTGATGTCGATCCCGTTGCCGTCAAGATCAAGGATCAGCGGGTCCTGCTGGGTAATGCCGATGATTTCAACGCGGATCTGTTCGACGCGGGCGTGAAATTCGCTGATCGAGATGCTGCCACTGCCAAGGGCGTCGGAAAAGCGGGCTTCGATCTGTTTCATATCGATATGGATGCTTTGCGACACCATCGAAAAGGCCGCACTGCTGCCGCGTTCGGCAAAACCATTGGCCAGTGCCAGGCCAAAATCACGCGCCATGGCGGCGGGGCTGCCATCAATACCGGCAGCAGCCGCCATATCACCCTCAAGCCCCTTGGTCAGGGCATTGGCCATTTCACGGGCCTCGGCCGGGGGAATGCCCAGCATGGCGAGTACGATGAAAGCATCACGGTTCATTCTTGTCGCCGCATCGCCAAGCGTTGCGCCGACGGCACCGGTCAGTTTTTCGATTGCCGTTGGGGGCACAGGATTGGAAAGGGCACCATCGCCGAGTGTTTCATCAAGGCGCAGATTGATCCGCAGGCTTTCATCGATCTGATCGATGATGCGGCGTCCTTCGCGAACATTTTGCGGTTCCGGGACCGGGCGGTTTTGCCGCGTGTCGGGCTGAATGTCGGCGGCCGAAACACGACGGGACGTTGCCAGCAAATCGGCGGATCGTCCCTGGGTGCTGTTATTAAACGACGGGTGTCCAAACATTCAGCGCCTCCTTCCTGAAGGGCTGCGGGACGGGAGCGGCAATTGCGGCCCCATCCCGTGCTGCTATGGTCAGGCCAGAACGTCCTGTTCCTGGCTTGGGTCAATTACGGAAACGGTTTCACCGTTCGGCAACTGGAAGGTGGCACCGTTTTCATCCTGCCCGAAACGGCCCATCGGCATCAGCATGTCGACCGACAGTTTCAGCATCGGATCACCAGAACCGTCTTCGGCCATGGTTTCGGTCACACCACGTACGACCAGGGTTGCCTGTTCCATGATCTGGGCATTGAGTTTCGCCATGCGGCTGGCGAGAATTTCCTGCATGCTGGCATCTTCGGTGGTGCCATCTGCATTTTCTTTGCCCTCGGCTGCCGGTGCGGCCCCTGTGGTATCAAGCATCAGATCACGGATGAATTCGGCGACTCCGCTGCCTTCCATGTCAAACAGAAGACCGCCATTGCCCGCACTGGCCGGATTGCCGAGCATATCGACCAGATTACCGCCGCCAAGGCCGTTCATGACGGCGCCAAGCGCACCCATCGCAGCCCCCATGCTGTTGCCGATGGCAACGGCTTCGGTTCTGACGATCTGAACCTTGGACGCTTCGTAATTGAACGAGAATTCGCCGGTTTCGCTGTTGATGTTGATATCAAGGGACTGCATTGCCATCATCGCGGATTCGGAAACCCCGACACCGGCACCATTCGCCCCGGCATAAGAGATTTCGGTGCGCGAGTGACTTGCGATGGCCTGCTGGAAGGAGAAATCGATCTGGCCGTCATCAGCAGCCATTTCGCGGATTCCCCTGAACATCGCGTTGGTCGCGGCAAGGGCTTCCTTGTCATCCATTCCGGCCAGTTTGAACATTTCGACCATGTCATCCTTGATCAGTTCAAGGGCAGCGTCGAGCGCCTTGGCGAAAAGTTCATCGGTGGTCATCGGTTCGGATGTCAGAGACTTTGAACCGGCCGGTTGCAGATTTTTATCCGCATTGCGTGCAGCAACGGCATCTTCGGACAGATCCACAGGGTCAACAACCGGATGCTGTTTCGAGCCGGTCTGTGTCGCACCGTTGCCCGAAGGATTCCCGGATGTGGCAATCGGCTGACGCGTATCGGTCAGTGAAGACTGTCCCTGTCGAAAGGGATTAAGCGTGGAGAAATCCACCATTTCCTCCTCCTGAGGCTTCTTTCGCGCAAGGGGTTGAGCCCTGATATGTCGCGAAAAAGATGAGCTACTTGCTCTCTAATTCAAAGTTGAACACCGATCATACGTGTTTTTTGCGATTTCCTCAAGCATGAAGGAAGTGACATTCGCGAGTACAGGCAAGGGTTGTGCAAGTCGGCCCCTTTGGCCCGGACTTTTGGGGGCCATAACAGCCCGAACATTAGCGATAATGGTTCGTTCCGTTGACAGATGGCAGACAGGGTTCTATCTGTGATCGGGCCTCGGTATATAGCCGTTGCCCCATAACTGTTTTTTCATTTGTTCAGGAACGTTTTAATGCTCGGCGTAATTGCCCGGAAAATTTTCGGTTCAGCTAACGATCGTGAAGTCAAAGCCCTGCGGGCCACGGTCGAGCAAGTCAATGCCCTGGAACCCGAAGTCGAAAAGCTTAGTGACGACGAACTGCGCGCCCGTACCGATTGGCTGCGCGAACGTCTGTCGAAGGGCGAGACTCTGAAGGATATTCTTCCTGACGCATTTGCCACCGTCCGCGAGGCGGCCAGGCGTGTGCGCGGCGAACGTCATTACGATGTCCAGCTTATGGGCGGCATGGTTCTGACACTTGGCAAGATCGCCGAGATGAAAACCGGTGAAGGTAAAACGCTTGTTTCGACCCTTCCGGTTTATCTGAACGCGATCGAAGGCAAGGGCGTTCACGTTGTTACGGTCAACGATTACCTTGCGCGTCGTGATGCGGAATGGATGGGGCAGGTCTACGGCTTCCTGGGGCTGAGTGTTGGCGTGATCATGCATGGCATGACCGATGACCAGCGTCGTTCGGCCTATGCGTGCGACATTACCTATGCCACCAATAACGAGCTGGGCTTTGATTATCTGCGCGATAACATGAAGTTCCGCCTTGAAGACATGGTGCAGCGCCCGTTCAACTTTGCCATCGTCGATGAGGTTGACAGCATCCTGATCGACGAAGCGCGTACCCCGCTGATCATTTCCGGCCCGGCCGAAGACAGTTCGGAACTGTATCGCGCGATTGATGCGTTGATCCCGAAACTGACCGAGGACGATTACGAGAAGGATGAAAAGGCACGCGCCGTCACCCTGACCGAAGATGGTACCGAGAATGCCGAGCAGCTTTTGCAGCAGATGGGCATCCTGACGGAAGGGACGCTTTATGACGTTGCCAACGTGCATCTGGTGCATCACGTCAATCAGGCGCTGAAGGCGCACAAGCTGTTCCAGAAGGATACAGATTACATCGTCAAGGACGACAAGGTCGTGATCATTGACGAGTTCACGGGGCGTATGATGGAAGGCCGCCGGTATTCCGATGGTCTGCATCAGGCACTGGAAGCCAAGGAAAAGGTCAAGATCCAGAACGAAAACCAGACTCTGGCCTCGATCACCTTCCAGAACTATTTCCGTCTTTACCCGACGCTTGCGGGGATGACCGGTACGGCGATAACGGAAGCCGAAGAGTTCGAGGAAATCTATAATCTTCAGGTTGTTGAAATCCCGACCCATCGCCCGATTGCCCGTAAAGACGCCGATGATGAAATTTATCGGACGGCCAAGGAAAAATGGAACGCGATTGCCGATCTGCTGGAAGATTGTCATAAGCGCGGCCAGCCGGCCCTTGTCGGCACGGTTTCGATTGAAAAATCGGAAATTCTTGGCGCGTTGCTGAAAGAACGCAAAATCCCGCACGAGGTCCTGAACGCCAAGCAGCATGAACGCGAAGCGTTCATCGTGGCACAGGCCGGTGCGCCGGGCGCGATCACGATTGCAACCAACATGGCCGGTCGCGGGACCGATATCAAACTTGGCGGCAACGTTGAAATGCGTGCCGAGATCGAGCTTGCCAATATCGACGACGATGCAAAGCGTGCCGAGGGGATCGAGCGGATCAAGGCCGAAGTGAAGGCCGATCAGCAGAAGGTTCTGGATGCGGGTGGTCTGTTCGTGATCGGTACCGAACGCCATGAATCGCGTCGTGTCGATAACCAGCTTCGCGGTCGTTCCGGTCGTCAGGGTGACCCGGGTGGTTCGAAATTCTTCCTGTCGCTTGAAGATGACCTGATGCGTATTTTCGGGTCCGAGCGCATGGACGGGATGCTTCAGAAGCTTGGCCTTCAGGAAGGCGAGGCGATCTATCATCCGTGGATCAACAAGGCGCTTGAAAAGGCACAGCAGAAGGTCGAGGCGCGCAACTTCGACATTCGTAAGAACGTGCTGAAATTCGATGATGTCATGAATGACCAGCGCAAGGTTATTTATGAACAGCGCCGCGATCTGATGCAGGCCAAGCATGTTGCCGAAGATGTGGCCGACATGCGCAGCGAAGTCGTCGAAGACCTCGTGACCAAATACTGCCCGGAAAAGGTTTATCCGGAACAGTGGGAAGCGGCCAGCCTGCATGAAGAATGCACGCGTCTGTTTGGCCTTGATCTTCCGGTGACCGACTGGGTCAAGGAAGAAGGCATTGATGTCGAAGTCATGCGCGAGCGGATCGAGCAGGCGGTTGAAAGCAAGATGGCAGCCAAGGTTGCCAATTATGGCGCCGATATCATGCGCCAGGTCGAAAAGAGCCTTGTTCTTCAGCTGCTGGATCAGACATGGAAAGAGCATCTTCTGGCGCTTGATCACCTGCGTCAGGGCATTGGTCTTCGCGCCTATGGCCAACGCGATCCGTTAAACGAGTTCAAGCGCGAGGCGTTCAACCTGTTTGAAGGCATGCTGGTGACATTGCGTGAACGTGTGACCCAGATGCTGTCGCATGTTGAATTGCAGTCCACCCCACGCCCGGAAGACCTTGAACCACGTCGCGCACCGCAGGAAATGCACGAAAATCACCCGGAACCCGAAACCATGGCGGGTGAAGGTGGTGACAGTGCAACGGTCCATTCGCGTGCGGCATCGGGCAATGTTGATCCCAACGATCCTTCGACATGGGGCCGTGTTGCACGTAACGCCGCATGTCCGTGCGGATCAGGCAAAAAGTACAAGCATTGCCACGGTCAGCTGGCGTAAGTCAGAAATCATAAATTAATAAAAAGCCCGGATTGTTGATCCGGGCTTTTTTCATGATGATAGAAGCAAATACTGCCAAAATGGGACAAAGAGACCGAGGGGCTCTATGTTTGGGGCAGGATGTTGAATTGTTAAATTGCGTTATGCGGGGAACGGGACTTGAAGCTTTCATTTGATCAGGTCAGGCGTCGGGCGAAATCACTTGAACGTCAGGGAAGCAAGGACGAGGCGATCAAGCTTTATGAAGAGTTCCTGGAGGCTTATCCGAAAAATGAGCGGGCCCGAAAAGCACTTGCCGAGCTTAAACTGCCAGCGGCAATCGCCAAGGGTTCGTTGCAGGATAAAGTGACCGAAATTCGCAGGCTGTTTGATAGCGGGCAGATCGAGGCGTCATTTGATGCGGCGAATGCGGTTGTGAAAGAAGCCCCGAATTCCGGCGTGGTGTGGAATCTGGTTGGCGCGGCGGCCTTTGGTTTGAAGAAATTCGATATTGCCGAGCAGAGTTTCCGCAAAGCGGTTGAACTGGAGCCGGAAATTACCCAAGCCCACGCCAATCTGGGGGTTTTGCTGTATCAGCAGGAAAAGCTTCAGGGGGCGTTGGAAGCCTTTGCCAACGCAATCAAAACCAATCCGCAATATGCCGAAGGATATAACAGCATTGGCGGCATTTACCATAAATTGGGTAAATTTGACCAAGCTGAGAAATATTATGTTGGTGCGATACAGGCCAACAAAAACTATGCCGAAGCCTATTACAATCTGGGCAATACCTTCTTTCAGAGAGGCAAGATCAGTGCGGCGCAGCAAAGCTTCAGTTTTGCGGCACAGGTGCAGGGCGAGAATATGCCCGCCATGTCGCAAAAGCTTTATATGCAGGCGCTGTTATGTGACTGGTCGGGGATCGCCGATTTTGCCAAGCTTGCGCCGCGTATCGGTATTGAAGGCGATGCAGTGGAGCCGTTTTCCATGTTGTCATACGATGACAATGCGGAACGTCAGCAGAAGCGTGCGGCCAATACGATCCGTAAACGTTATCATGTGAATACGGTGCCGTTGCCAGAGCGACCGGTCGCCCGACCGGAGAAAATAAAGATCGGTTATTTTTCAGCCGATTTTCACGATCACGCGACGCTTATTCTGATGATCGGATTGCTTGAGCATCATGATCGCGAGAAGTTTGAAATTCATGCCTATAGTTATGGGACCGTCAAACAGGGTGTCAAACGGGACCGGTTGCACAAGCTTGTTGACAGCTTTGTCGATATTTCAGTGGCGTCAGATCCACAGATCGTGGCGGCCGTCAGGCAGCAGAAAATTGATATCGCTGTTGATCTGAAAGGCTTTACCAGGCAGGGGCGCAGTGGGCTTTTTGCATATCGTTTGGCACCAATACAGATCAGCTATCTTGGCTATCCGGGGACTCTTGGCGCGGATTTCATGGATTATATCGTTGCCGACAAAGTCGTCATTCCAGAGCATCTGCGACGGTTTTACACCGAAAAAGTGATCTATCTTCCTGATAGTTATCAGCCCAATGATCGTAACCGTATCATTCCTGAAACAACCAAGACGCGAAGCGAGCTCGGCCTGCCGGAAAAGGGTTTTGTATTCTGCAGTTTCAATAGCAACTACAAGATCACGCCCAGAGAGTTCGATATCTGGATGCGGCTTCTGGCCAAATATGATGGCAGTGTTCTTTGGCTGTTGCGTGCCAATGAAGGCGTTCAGGAGAACCTGTTGCGCGAGGTCGAAGCCAGAGGGATTGCACGGGAACGGATCGTATTTGCCGAACGGTTAAAAGAACCTGAGCATCTGGCGCGCCACAAACATGCTGACCTGTTCCTTGATACATTTAATGTCAATGCGCATACAACGGCAAGTGATGCGCTTTGGGCCGGGCTGCCGATGGTGACAAAAGCCGGGGAAAGTTTTGCGGCGCGTGTTGCTGCAAGCTTGCTGCATGCGGTTGGGTTGCCTGAACTGGTGGCAGAAACCGAAGCACAGTATGAGGCATTGATCATTGATCTGGTGGAAAATCCTGAACGGCTTGGTCAAATCCGCCAGCAGTTGATTGATACGCGATTGACCGTGCCGTTATTTGATTCGGCTGCTTACACCAAGCATCTGGAAAAGGCATATGAAACGGCATATGACCGTTATTTCGAAGGCAAAGCCCCCGATCATATTTTTGTTTCTTGAGGTTGCGGCACTTATTGTGCTGCGGGGATGTTTCGATATGGGGGTGTGTGGTCGGAAAGGAATGCGGTTATAGGATCCAGCACGGCCCGGTTTTCTGTCAGGATACTGCCGAGTGCAATGAGGGTTCCGGCGTGGCCGGTGTCGTCGATTTCAATTAGTTTTGCATCCGGGGCAAGTTCCGCCAATCGTCGGGAATTGCGGGGGTAGACCGTATGATCACGCGTACCCGTGATCAGAAGCATCGACGGCATGTGTGACAGGTCCTGTTCGACCGGCTGGCTTTGGGCAGCAGGGGTTTCGCCAAAGGCAATCCGGGTTGCCTTAACATCGTAGGGATAGAAATCATAAGGGCCGGAAAGCCCGATGATGCCTGCAATGTCGTTGGACGACATGCCCACAGATGCCAGATAGGACTGATCGGCCACCAGTTGAACCGCGTTATAGGCACCGGCGGAATGACCAGCCAATATCATCGGGTTTGCGGTGATGCGGTCGGGATGTTGATTGCCGTACTGCTTCATGAAGGCGAGTGCCCTGGCGCCGTCTTCGATAAATTCGGGGAAACGGATTTGGGGCACCAGCCGGTAATCGGGGATGGCCACCGCGTAGCCCATATCGGTAAAGCGTTTGGCGACGAAGGCGTATTTTGCCTTGTCACCCGAATCCCACGATCCGCCATAAAACCAGACGATCAGGGGGGCCGGTTTTGAGCGGTCGGGCGGCAGATAGAGATCAAGTTTCTGGCGATCATCATCGCCGTATCGCAGGTCGGCAACAGTCGGGTGATAGTCCCCTGCCTGAAGGTGATTGAATGCGGCGAGTTTGTCGCAGGCCGCCAGAAACAGGGCTGCGATCAGGGCATTTGCCGTCAGTTTGAGTACGCGCATTGTCACCGTAAAACAGATATTATCGATTTGGATTTAAAGCTTATACGCAAAAGCCCGCCATCGGGATTTGTTTCATTTCAAGGGTGTTAGACGTGCATCGCAATTCGGGTTTGATGACTTTGGCAAGAACGCTGGTTGTGATGCCGGTTCTGATCGCCTTTTCATCCGCGGCATTCGCAGACAATGACAATGAGGCTTATGAAGCTGCGGTTGCCGGTATGGCAGAAAATCCGCAAGCCGCAGAGAAGGCGGTTAAGGGCCGGTCGGACGGTGTCGGATTACTGGACCGGATATTGTTTTTATATGCGTTCAAGGACCAGAGCCCGGCACGCGATCGTGAAATTGCCGCCTTGCAAGACCGGGTCAATGAAGACGTCATTCCGTTGACTGACGAGCTGGAACGTAGTGTGCTGGGGGACTTGCAAAGCTTTGACGGATCAATTGAAAGCATGTTGCCGACGATCACGCTGGCGTCGAGCAGCGGTTATGCGAATACGGATTCCGCGTTTTACGCCATTCCCTGTGCGATTTTGCAGCGACAGCCGGGGCTTCTGGATGCAACCCGACCGACATGGGGCGGCAATCGCGACAATTTCATGCCGCGTTCGGGGTGCCAATGGGGGCGCGGGGCGGTTGCGGGCTATCCAACCGCGCTGATGGATGCCTATGTTGATGCGGCTTATCTGGCCAGTGGGGATATGTTTGCCCCGGAAAACGGAACGATACGTTTTGCGCATATGGCGGGGCAAAGTCACGATCTTGAGATGGCGATGCTAAAGCCTGATGAATTGCCGTCTGCCCCGGCGGGATCACGCAAGCCGTTCGAGGTCTGGTCGTATCTTTCACCCGCCAACCGGGATGTATTCAACGCGATTGAAACCGTACGGATACCGGCGCAGGATGCGTTGATTACCTATTGGGTTTCACGCGGCGAAAGCCGGGATATGGCGGTTAAAATCGCCCGCGATACCCTGTTTTCCGTGGTGTATGGGGCCGATTGCGATACGCCGGTACCGGTTGATGCGATGCGTGTGATGTTAATCGAAAACCGCCCGGTTGCGGATATCGTGGCGATGGCAACGCGCGGTGCGGGGCAGGATGGAAATCTGTTTGCCCGATGTGCGGCTTATGGTGGCATTGATCCGTTATTGCATGTTGCGATGATGCGATCCGACAGTGCGGAAATCCTCGATATTTTGTCGCAGAACGGTTATTTCACCGATATCGAGGCACGCAATGATTTTGGCAAAACCGCCTTGATGGCCGCCGCCCAGCAGGGCAACAGCCCGGCGGTAAGATGGTTGTTGGACAAGGGGGCGGATGTTCAGGCGCGAACAAATGCCACGGATAAATGGGAATATCCCCGCCATGGGGAACGAACAGCATTGCATTATGCTGCGGCCGCAGGGGACGCTGCGGTCGTGAAGATGCTGATTGCGGCCGGGGCCAAGACCAATGCGGTTGATGATGAAGGGTTTTCGGTGCGCGATTACCTGATCGGGCGGGAAGATTTGCCGGGGAACGGGGCGGTTTCGAGCGAAGATCGTGCGATGATTTTGCGATTGCTGGACGGGCAAAAGGGTTGAGCCGATTTCGGTCAAATGCGGCACTTGGCGAAAGCAGACTTGCAGGATAAAACAATCGCATGAGCATTCAGAATCCAGATAGAGGCTGCATGTCGGTGGACCTGCGGCAGGGGAAAATCCCGGAAAGAACGGTGTTTGTCAGTGCGGTGGCGCTGGTGGATGCCGATCATCGCGTATTGATCGCCCAGCGCCCCGAAGGCAAATCGATGGCGGGGCTGTGGGAGTTTCCGGGTGGCAAAGTCGAGGCGGGCGAGACGCCGGAAATGGCGTTGGTGCGCGAGCTTAAGGAAGAGCTTGGTATCGACATCACCGAAAGCTGTCTGGCACCTTTTACCTTTGCATCATTTACCTATGACGATTTCCATCTGATGATGCCGCTTTATCTGTGCCGGGTCTGGAAGGGGGAGATTACTCCGATGGAAGGCCAGCAGGTCAAATGGGTGCGCCCGATCCGGTTGGGTGATTATCCGATGCCGCCGGCCGATGTGCCGCTGGTGGCGATGTTGCGCGATTTTCTGTGACGATCCGGCTGGTGCCGCCGGTCGTATCAAATGACGAATTCAAGTTTGCGGGGTTGTGATGTCTGAAGCGGTTCGGGCCTGTCTGATCATTATCGGCAATGAAATCCTTTCGGGGCGAACCCATGACAAGAACCTGCCCTATCTGGCGGAAGAACTGAACAAGCTTGGCATTCGGTTGTCGGAAACCCGCGTCATTCCCGATATCGAAACCACGATCATCGAAACGGTCAATGAATGCCGGGCAAAGTTCGATTATGTCTTTACCACCGGCGGCATCGGCCCGACTCATGATGATATTACATCACCCTGTGTTGCGCGGGCCTTTGGGGTCGAGATTGAACTGAATGCACAAGCGCATGAATTGCTGAAAAGCCATTATGAAAATCCGGCTGATCTGAACGAGGCGCGGCTTCGCATGGCGCATATTCCGGTCGGGGCAGAGCTGATTGATAATCCGATATCCAAGGCACCGGGTTTCCGGATGGAAAATGTCTATGTCATGGCCGGTGTGCCGATGATCATGCAGGCTATGTTCCAGGGGATCAAACATCAGCTGACCGGCGGGCGGCCAATGGTTTCGCGGTCCATCGGGGGATATATCCCCGAAGGCACGATTGCCAAGGTGCTGGGCGAAATCCAGCATGATTTCCCCGATACCGATATCGGATCCTATCCGTTCCTGCGCGAGGGGAAACTGGGCACGACGCTTGTGGTGCGGGGCGAAGAGGCCAAGGATGTCGATCTGGCATCCGAGCGCATCCGGGCTGCGATCATCGAGCAGGGCCGCGAGGTTATCGAGGATAGCGGCGCGGTTTCGTAAACTGTGGATTGCGATTGATCATTTTGGCGATGCTATAATTCCGGCTATGACAATCCGATGATGTCGCGTTGGAGGAACCAGCATGACGGGCAAGTCAAACGACACGGATGAAATTCGTAACAGCAAGGCTGCGCGCGAAGCCCGTTCCATTATCAAGTTCATGATCGAACATACCGCCTATGGCGGGTTCGGGGCGCTGGTATTTGGCTCCTTGGTGCTGTTTTTTGACATTGGCGGGATTTATAGCCTGGCCATGGCATCACGTGATGCGCCGATCTTTATCATGCTGCTGTTTTTCGGGTTGTTCATCACGTTTGGCGGTATCAGCCTTGGCATCGGGATCATGAATTTGGGCGGGTTTTCCGATAATGACAGCTATGACGACGAACGAAAAAAGCATCGTGATGATCGGAACGGATCATAAAAAAAGGCGCTGATGATTTCAGCGCCTTTTGCCATCTAGCGAACCGCGATCAGGGCCGATCCGCACCACTGCGCGAACGCAGTATTTTGGCGATGATCATGCCGCCGATCCAGAATGCCAGCGGTACGACAAAGATATAGTCAAACATCGGATGCGTGGTATCGCCCCCGGAAATTGCCAGAATGTAACCAACCCACGCTGCGGTCAGAAGATAGCCCATGATCTTGAAGTAATGACCATTGGGCAGGCCTTTTTTTGCGGGTTGTTCGGGGTTGGTTGGTTGGCCTTTATCGGCGGTCATCGGGATTTCCTTTGATGATCGGATTCGGGTTAGCGTTCAAGCGTCAGGTCAGCGGGATTGATGCGATCCTGCCAGCCCTCGCGGACGAGTTCGGGAACGACATGGTCTTCTTCGGGATAGCCGATGCACAGATAGGCAATCAGTCGCCAATGTGACGGTACTTCAAGCGCTTTGAGAACGGTTTCGGGTTCAAGGATCGAGACCCAGCCGACCCCGATGCCCTTGACGCGTGCAGCCAGCCACAAAAGCTGTACGGCGGCGACGGCAGAATAATCGAGCATTTCTGGCATGGTTTTGCGGCCCAATCCCATGCCAGCCTCGGTTTCCTCGTCGGCGAAAACGGCGAGCTGCACGGGGGCCTGATCCATACCCTGCAATTTCAGGGACGCATAAAGTCTGGCACGTTCGCCGTGATAGTCGTTAAGCGCCTGCTGATTGGCGCGTTCAAAACTGTCGCGGATGGCCTGGCGGCGGTCGGGATCGTTGACCTTTACAAAACGCCATGGCTGAGAATTGCCGACAGACGGGGCAAGGCAGGCTTCCTTGATCAGGTCATCAATATCGGCCCTGGGGATCGGGTCGGTGCGAAAACGCCGCACGTCACGACGCCACAAAAGCAGATTGATGAACTGCTTTTGAAAGCTGCGATCAAACACCGGCGGGGTCAGTGTATCTGTCGCGTCGGGCGTATCGGGCGCATCGCGATCGGATTGTGTCATGGCGCGAACCTGCTGGTCTTGGCGGTTTCGAATTCTTTGTGCACCCTAACCGGACAGGGATGTAACGCCAAGCCACAAGATATCAGCAAGGGGCGGAAAACATCAGAAATCGAAATGGATCGTCATCAGGCCAGAAAGATTGTTGTGTTCGGTTTCGAAGGTCAGTTTTCGCTGTACCTCGAGGCTCATCTGACCGGGAATGCCACCCCAGTTATGGGTGATGCCGCCCCCCATTTGCGAATAGGTGCTGGTATTTTCACTTGTCACGTAGGGGCTCAGGACCCCGTAGCCATAGGGCAATTCCGAACGCAGACTGAGTTCGGACCTTATGCCCTCGACCGCATCGGAATTTGGTGAAAATTCGCGGAAGCCTTCGACGGATGCCCCGATCTGCCATGGGTCATAGGCATATTCGGTGCCGGCGAAGTAGCGGCGATTGGTTGAGCGGCCATATCCCTGGTTCATCAGGGTGATGGCCTGATCCTGGCCAGCAAAGGGCACAAGGCGATGATCGCCGAGAACAAGGTTATAGCGTGCCTCGGCGGTGCTATCGAAAATCTGGTTCAAGGCCGTGCGTGCCGGTACCAGTGATCCGTCGACCGCGCGTGCGCTTTCAAATTCCTCGCGGGCGGTGATGATGTCCCCGTCAAGGCTGAGCGTGAGGGGTAGAAAGCCGAGATCATATTCGGTGCCGAAGCCGATGGAGCTCGACAATGTAGAACTATCAAGATTTTCGGCATAGCTGAGATCATCCGAACCGCCATTTAGTGCGGATTGGGTGATGGTGCTGCTGCCAATTCCGATGCTGCCGCGAATATTCAGCCATTCGGTCATGCGCGATACAAAATAGGGGGAAAATGTAACGTTGTTTTCCCGGTATAAAACCTGCCTTGCAGCGGCTTCGCTCAGCGTGCTGCCCCAACCGACACCAAGTCCGATAATCAGGCTGTCATCGACCTGATAATCGACCCCGGTATCAATCGAGATGACATCGCCGCTGAGGTTCGGGTTGTAACCGGTATCGGCAATGCGATTCTCGATATTCGTCTGGCTGCCATGGACCCACATGTTGATGGGCGTGGCCCGGCGGCGTGCCTGATTGGGGAAGGTGCCATTCGCCGTATCGAAATCAAGTTTCTTGGCAATTGATGCCAAAGCGGACCGACCGCCAAATGTTTCGATGGTTGTTGCATCACCGGTACCAAGCGCAAGTGCATTTGGCGGCTGGGCCGGGGCAGGAATCGAATTATCGAGAAAAAGAGGCCCGATTGTGCTTCCGACGAGATCTTTTTCCATCTTGTCATAGAGGCGATTGAGGTGGCGTTGCTGGTTGGCCGACCGGTTGATTGTCTCACTTCGCAGGATCGGAGCGTCAAGACGGCTGGGGCCGTCATCTTCGGCGTTGGCATGGGGAATGATTTCGTGGCGCAACAACAGGCCAAGCATGGCAAGCGCCAGACATGCTGAAATAGCCAGTGAAATGTACCTGTGCCTCTTCACGGTCAACCGGATCGCCTGTTGGATTCCTTTGGGATCGTTGCAACCTTGCCGGGGAAAAATGGGGGTAATGTGGTGAAAGACAGGCAATTATGTCGCAATGCCGCATTCGCTATTATGCAGGTACCACCCATGTCGGGCTTTCCGGGATTGGCAAAATCGGGCATTCCGGTATTGCGCCGTTTTTAAAGCCGCGCTAGAACCCTGTTCTGCCGGTTGGAACTCCAACCTTGTGAGCGCTTTGCGGGCGTGGCGAAATTGGTATACGCAGCGGACTTAAAATCCGCCGGTCCTTAAAGACCTTGCCGGTTCAAGTCCGGCCGCCCGCACCATTTACATCTGATTGTAAGATTGCCCCGTTCGTCCGGGGGACATGCGCCATCAAATAACCTGCTTTGCAAGCTAGTTATCAGGAACAAACGCAAAGTGAGTGCGTTTGACCGGGACCGATGTCCCCTTGCGACAGGAGCAAATGATGATCCATCTTTTTGTATTCGGCGTGATTGCTGTCAGTGCACTGGTTGTTGCCTGAGGCAGATAACGATGCGCGTCTCGGACCGCAGATGCGGTCTGGGAAGGCGCGCGTTTTAACGTACCAGAACACTTCCACTCTTTCTTTTGGCGTCTGAGATTATCTGTTTCCTGCAATCTTTTGCGGGACAGAAAGTGCTGCGTGATGGTTCTCACAGCGTTGCCGGATTTACCGGATATAAATCAGAAACGCTTATGACCAATGGCATGGCCCGAAAACGGGCAGCTTTCGGAGTGGTTGGGTGAACGATATCGATAGTGAAGACGAAGGCCCGCGCAAGAAAGAGCGGTTCGGCAAATATGTCGTGCCCGAGGAACGTGCGGCCAATATCGTCAAGCAGCTTGACGAGTTCCTGCGCAAGGGTCCGCGCAAGGGGCTTAAATATTCACGTTGGCAGCAGATCGCCTGGTACGAGATTGTTGACGAGCTCAAACGTGCCGAAGCCGCCCAGAAGAATCAGGACAGTCTTACGAAATCGGCATTTCTGGCCCTTGCGGTCGGGTTTGGCACCATCGGATTCTGGGGACTCGTCGTGTTACTGGGGCAGAATTTCGGCATGATCGGCGGCATTCTGGTCGTGATTGCCGGGCTGGTTGTCTGGCGTGCCCTGGCCAAGGCAAAGTGGTTCAGCTAGCCTCGTCGGCAAACGGCGAGGTGTAGCGGTAAAGGATGGGGGGACGATGAACAAGGAAGCGGCTGAAACTCTGGCCATTCGGGCAATTGCCCATATTGCGGGCGATGACGAGTTGCTTGAAGGGCTTTTTGCCCAGACCGGTATGGGGCTTGATGACCTGAAAGCCGGGATCACCAGTAATGAAGTCCAATTGGGTGCGATTGACTTTTTAATGTCGCACGAACCGTTCCTGATGCGTTTTGTCGACGATAGCGGTTATGCGCCGGGAGATCCGGCGCGTGCGCAAATCGTCCTTTCGGGTGGGCCGATCTGGCAGGATTAATGCCTTCCGGTCGTGTTGTCGGACCGGATTCATATCATCACGACGGGGGCCGGGCCAATATCGGGGTGTGGGTCTGTTTTCATCAACCCGTAGATCACCGAATCACGAATGCCGATATGCGTGTTCCAGGTCCCGCGAAGCTGACCTTCGCGGGTAAAGCCCAGTTTTTCGAATACCCGGATCGACGCAATATTGTCCGGATCGATATCAGCAAAGATGCGGCGCGCGGTCGTGGTTTCAAAAAGATACCCAATGGCATGGGACAATGCCCGAGCAGCGAGGTTTTGCCCGCGTGCCGCAGGGGAAATCATACAGGCGGCTTCCCACACGTCGGGATCATCGCCGGTGTTATATAGGGCGATGCGGCCAAGGGCCGGGCCATCCGGCGACGCGGCAACCGCCCATGACGTCTTTTCAAAGCCGTTGCTCCAGTGTTTGAGCTTTGCGATGGTATCCACGACCGATGCAAAGGCCGGTTCGGGAAGCCATGTGCAGCATTCCGGATCACCAAAAATGGCGTGGAGAGCCGCACCGTCAGCAACAGGATCAATCGGGCGAAGAAACATTCGGGCAGGCATGGTCGATCACTTGGCCATTCGGTTGGTCAGTTGCTCAATTGCAGGCTATTGTGACGGCAGGATTACCCGAGGAACGGGATCGGACCGCCGCCATAGCCATAAATCCACACCAGCAAGCCGGCGCCCAGAAGAATGCGGTAGATGGCGAACGGCGTGAAGGTTGACCGTTTAAGCCAGCTCATGAGCATGGCGATGGCGATCAGGGCGGTGATGAAGGAGAGGGCGGCAGCCAGCAGAACATCCATGGTCAGGGCCATGTCACCCGATTGTTGCAGATCGATACCGGCCAGAAGGCCAGCGCCCAGAATGACCGGGATCGACAGCAGCATCGAAAACTGTGCAGCATCAGCACGTTCATAGCCCATCAGGCGTGCCGCCGTCATGGTGATACCCGAACGGCTGGTGCCGGGAACAAGGGCAATGACCTGTGCTAGGCCGATGAAAAGCGCCCCGCCCCAGCGCATATGTTCAAGCCGGTTGATCGTCATGCCGATCTTGTCGGCAATCCAAAGGACAATGCCAAAGACAAGCGTGGTCCAGGCAATGATTTCGACCGAGCGCAGTTGTTCCTCGATGCCCGAGACTTTGAAATAGAAGCCGACCGCGACCACCGGGATGGTGGCGAAAATGATGTGCAGCGCGAGTCGGGCACCGGGGTTGATCCGGCCGGACAAAAGCACGAAGAATCCGCCGATCATCGCGAAAACATCGCGCCAGAAATAGATCATTACAGCGGCCAGTGTGCCGACATGAACGGCAACATCTACCAACAAACCCTGATCTGCAGCACCAGTCAGGGCGGGGGTCAGGATCAGGTGACCTGATGAACTGATGGGGAGGAATTCCGTGATCCCCTGGATGACTGCCAGAAGAATTATATGTTGTAACGTCACCCCGGCCTCGATCGCTGTTATCGGCAAAAACTCCCCGCTTATAGCAGCTTAGCGCGAACAGGCGAAATGCATTAATAGTACCAAAATGGTACTAATGAAACTTTCTTTCAGCGCTTTAAAACCCGAAATTCCCGATATCCTGATTTTATTTGGGGATATAATGGTCAGTAATATTGACCTATCATGCATTTTGTGCTGGATTCTTGCAAAACCGGCGCGTATACAAAAGCCAACCCGCAACATAAAACCCTTTTAGAGGGCTGCTATGACAGAAAAGATGCTGAAGTTTGTTCATCTTGAACAAAAATATCCGCACAAGAGAGAAGCATCCGAGCGTCGCACGGACTTCAATGAAATTTACGAAGGTTTCGAGACAGAAGCTGCGGCCGATCAGTCTGCGCGCTGCTCGCAATGTGGTGTGCCGTTCTGTCAGGCCCATTGTCCTTTGTATAATAACATTCCGGACTGGCTGCGCCTGACGACCGAAGGTCGCATGGAAGAAGCCTATGCCATTTCGGCGGCAACCAACAATATGCCGGAAGTGACCGGTCGCATCTGCCCGCAGGACCGTCTGTGTGAAGGCAATTGCGTGATCGAACAGTCAACGCATGGCGCTGTCACGATTGGGTCGGTCGAGAAATACATTACCGATACCGCCTTTGCGAATGGCTGGGTCAAGGCGCCCAAGCCGACGCAGGAAAACGGTATGTCGGTCGGGATCATCGGTGGTGGTCCCGCAGGCATGGCAGCGGCCGAACAGCTGCGCCTTAAAGGATATGAAGTCCATATCTATGACCGCTATGACCGCATGGGCGGGTTGCTGGTTTACGGGATTCCGGGCTTCAAGCTTGAAAAACATATCGTTGAACGCCGGGTGAAGCTGCTTGAAGAAGGCGGTGTCGTCATGCACACCGAATTCGAGGTCGGCCGTGACGCGACGCTTGATGAACTGCGCCGCAAACATGACAGCGTTCTGATCGCAACGGGCGTTTACAAATCCCGCGATCTGAAGCTGCCGGGTGTCGGCCTTGGCAATATCTATCCAGCTCTTGAGTATCTGACCACATCGAACCGCATCGGTCTTGGCGATACGGTTGCGGCCTATGACGACGGCACGCTGAACGCCAAAGACAAGAACGTTGTCGTTATTGGCGGCGGCGATACGGCAATGGACTGTGTCCGTACCGCAATCCGTCAGGGTGCGAAGTCGGTCAAATGTCTTTATCGCCGTGACCGCGCCAACATGCCGGGTTCACAGCGCGAAGTGGCCAATGCCGAGGAAGAAGGTGTCGAATTTGTCTGGCTGACCAACCCGGAAGCCTTTGTTGGCGACGACAAGGTGACCGGTGTGCGCGCGGTCAAGATGCGCCTTGGCGCCCCGGATGCCGGTGGCCGCCAGAGCCCGGAACTGATCGAAGGTTCGAACTACACCATGGATGCCGACATGGTCATCCTAGCCCTTGGTTTCGAGCCGGAAGACCTGCCGACCATGTTCGAGGCACCGGAACTGGGTGTGTCACGCTGGGGCACGGTTAAAATCGATTTCCGCTCGATGATGACCAATCTGGATGGCGTTTTTGCCGCCGGTGATATTGCGCGCGGTGCGTCGCTGGTGGTCTGGGCCATCCGTGACGGTCGCGATGCGGCTGACCGGATCGATGAATATTTGCTGGCGCGCAAAGAAGCTGCTGCTTAAGCCCGCTGCCGCATTAGGAGAGAGAGTTATGAACAAGATTATTCATGACCGTGGCGCGCAAGAGATCGCCCGTTTTGAAAAGAATGCCGAACATCTGTCGGCGAACGGCATGTATGACCCGGCCGAAGAACACGCCAACTGTGGCGTGGGTCTTGTCGGTGCGATTGATGGCAAGCCGCGTCGCGAGGTTGTCGAAGCCGGTATCGAGGCGCTGAAAGCCATCTGGCACCGCGGTGCGGTTGATGCCGACGGTAAAACCGGCGATGGAGCGGGCATTCACCTGCAGATCCCGCAGGATTTCTTCAAGGCGTACCTGAAGGTTATCAACCAGGAAGCCCCGGAAAGCCTGATTGCGGTTGGTCAGGTATTCCTGCCGCGTATCGACATGTCGGCACAGGAACGGTGCCGTGCCATCGTTGAAACCGAAATCCTGAAACAGGGTTACGGTATTCTTGGCTGGCGTCAGGTTCCGGTTGATGTTTCGGTTATCGGTGAAAAAGCCAACCAGACGCGGCCTGAAATCGAACAGGTTCTGATCGGTGCGCGTGATGACGTTGATGAAGACCAGTTCGAGGTTGACCTTTACACCATCCGTCGTCGCGTAGAGAAAGCGGTCCTGTCAGAAGCGATCAAGGATTTCTATATCTGTTCGATGTCGTGCCGTTCGATCATCTACAAGGGCATGTTCCTTGCCGAGCAGGTCGACATCTTCTATCCGGATTTGCGTGATGAGCGGTTCGTTTCGAACTTCTGCGTCTATCACCAGCGTTATTCGACCAACACCTTCCCGAGCTGGCCGTTGGCGCAGCCGTTCCGCGTTCTGGCCCATAACGGCGAGATCAACACGCTGCGCGGTAACGTCAACTGGATGAAAAGCCACGAAGCCCGCATGGCGCACGAGGCATTTTCCGACACCATCGAAGACCTGAAACCTGTCATTCAGCCGGGATCATCGGACTCGGCCGCCCTTGATGCCGTGTTCGAACTGATGGTGCGTGCCGGTCGTGACCTGCCGATGGTGAAAACCATGATGGTGCCCGAAGCATGGTCGAAAAAGGCATCAACGCCGGACAGCTATAAAAACCTTTATGCCTATTGCAATGCGGTGATGGAACCGTGGGACGGCCCGGCGGCACTGGCAGCCTATGGTGGCAAGTGGCTGATGGGCGGTACGGACCGTAACGGTCTTCGTCCGTTGCGTTATGCCGTCACGGGTAACGGCCTTCTGATTGCCGGTTCCGAAGCAGGCATGGTGCATATCGACGAGGAAAGCTGCCTTGAAAAAGGTCGGCTTGGCCCGGGGCAGATGATTGCCATCAATCTTGAAGAAGGCAAGCTGTACCATGACAGCGAGCTTAAGGATAAGCTGGCGAACCGTCGTGACTGGTCGAAATGGGTTGGCCGCACCAAGGTGCTTGATGACCTGATTTCGCCGGAACATACCGAACCGGCACGCCTTGGCAAGGAAGCACTTCTGCGTCTGCAGAAGGCGATGGGTCTTACGCATGAAGACCTTGAACTGATCCTGCACCCGATGGGTGAGGACGGAAAGGAAGCCATTGGCTCGATGGGGGATGACACCCCGCTTGCGATCCTGTCGGATCGGTATCGCGGTCTGCATCATTTCTTCCGCCAGAACTTTTCGCAGGTGACCAACCCGCCGATTGACTCTTTGCGCGAAGCCCGCGTCATGAGTCTGAAAACGCGACTTGGCAACCTTGGCAACATCCTTGACGAGGATGAAAGCCAGTGTGACCTGCTTCAGCTTGAAAGCCCGGTTCTGACCAATGCCGAATATGACGCGATGCGTGGTTATATGGGTGAAACGGCGGTCGAAATCGACACCACGTTTGACATCAATGGCGGCCCGTCAGCACTGCGCGATGCGATTACCCGCATCCAGCGCGAAGCCGAAGAAGCCGTTCGTGGTGGCGCGCTTCATATCATCCTGACCGATGAAGGCATCACGACTGAACGTGCTGCAATTCCGATGGTTCTGGCAACGGGTGGTGTGCACAGCTATCTCGTGAAAACGTCGCTGCGTACCTACATCTCGCTTAACGTCCGGTCGGCGGAATGCATGGATGTGCATTACTTTGCCGTTCTGATCGGTGTGGGTGCGACGACGGTGAACGCCTATCTGGCGCAGGAAGGTCTTCTGGACCGTTATGCGCGTGGGTTGTTCCCGAATGTCGGCAGCACCGCCGAGGTCATGCAGCGTTTCAAGGCGGCGATTGATGCCGGCCTGCTCAAGATCATGTCCAAGATGGGCATTTCGATCATCAGTTCCTATCGCGGTGGCTATAACTTTGAAAGTATCGGCCTGTCGCGGTCGTTGGTGGCGGAATTCTTCCCGGGGATGCCGTCGCGCATTTCGGGTATCGGTCTTCAGGGTATCCAGCGCCGATGCATTGCCCAGCACAAGGAAGCGTTTAACGGCAATGTCGTGACCCTTCCGGTCGGTGGCCTTTACAAATATCGTCGTTCGGGTGAACGCCATGTCTGGACCGGCCCGCTGATCCATACGTTGCAGTCGTCCGTTACCACGGGTTCGTACAATACCTTCCGCAAGTTTTCGGAAGGGCTTCGTTCGCGTGAGCCGCTTCATCTTCGTGATCTGCTTGATTTCCGTTCCGACCGTAAACCGGTTCGTCAGGAACAGGTTGAAAGCATTACCGAAATCCGCAAACGGTTCGTAACACCGGGCATGTCCCACGGTGCGCTTTCGACCGAAGCCCACGAGGCGCTTGCGATTGCGATGAACCGCATCGGTGCGAAATCGAACTCTGGCGAGGGCGGTGAATCGCGTGAACGGTTCCGTCCGCGTTCGAACGGGGACAATGCGCGTTCGTCCATCAAGCAGGTGGCATCGGGTCGTTTCGGTGTAACCGCCGAATATCTGAACAACTGCGAAGAAATCCAGATCAAGGTCGCCCAGGGTGCAAAACCCGGCGAAGGTGGTCAGCTTCCGGGCTTCAAGGTCACGGTTGAAATCGCACAGCTGCGTCATGCGACGCCGGGTGTGACCCTGATTTCGCCGCCGCCGCACCACGACATTTATTCGATCGAAGATCTGGCGCAGCTGATCTATGACCTGAAGCAGATCAACCCGCGTTGCCGCGTTTGCGTCAAGCTGGTGTCGCGTTCGGGTGTGGGCACGATTGCAGCCGGTGTGGCAAAGGCAAAGGCCGACGTCATCCTGATTTCGGGGTATGACGGTGGTACCGGTGCCAGCCCGCAGACCTCGATCAAATATGCCGGTATTCCGTGGGAAATGGGCCTTTCGGAAGTCAATCAGGTCCTGACGCTGAACAACCTGCGCAGCAAGGTCAAACTGCGCGTCGATGGCGGTTTCAAAACCGGCCGTGACGTTGTGATTGGTGCGATGCTGGGTGCGGAAGAATTTGGTATCGGTACCGCATCCCTGATCGCACTTGGCTGTATAATGGTGCGTCAGTGCCATTCGAACACCTGCCCGGTTGGCGTTTGTACCCAGGACCCGGCATTGCGTGCCAAATTCGTCGGTACAGCGGACAAGCTGGTCAACCTGTTCACCTTCATGGCCGAAGAGGTCAAGGATATCCTTGCCGAGCTTGGCTATGACAATCTGCAGGAAATCATCGGTCGTTCGGATCTGCTGCAGCAGGTTCATCGCGGCGCGAAGGATCTTGTTGACCTTGATTTGAACCCGCTGCTTGCACAGGCTGATGCCGGTGATCACAAACGTTACTGCACGACTGTCGGCCGTAACGAAGTGCCCGACACGCTTGACGCCCAGATGATCAAGGATGCGCGTGCATTGCTTGAAGACGGCGAAAAGATGCAGCTGCAATACAACATCCAGAACACGCAGCGCGCGATCGGGACGCGTATCTCGTCGCTGATCACGCAGAAATATGGCATGACCGGTCTGAAACCGGGCCACCTGCATGTGCGTTTGCGTGGTTCTGCCGGTCAGTCACTGGGCGCGTTTGCGGTTCAGGGGCTGAAAATCGAAGTTCAGGGCGATGCCAACGACTATGTCGGCAAGGGTCTTTCGGGCGGTACCATCGTCTTGCGCCCGCGGCCGTCAAGCCCGCTCAAGACCAACGAAAACACGATTATCGGTAACACCATCCTTTATGGTGCGACGGCCGGTAAGCTGTTTGCTGCTGGTCAGGCCGGGGAACGTTTCTGCGTTCGTAACTCGGGCGCAACCGTGGTGGTCGAAGGATGTGGCTCGAACGGTTGTGAATACATGACCGGCGGTACGGCCGTGATCCTTGGCTCGGTCGGTGAGAACTTCGGTGCCGGCATGACCGGTGGCATGGCGTTCATCTATGACGTTGAAGGCACCTTTGGGGATGTCGTCAATGATGGCTCCATCCTTTACCAGCGTATTGAAACCCAGCATTGGGACGAAGTCTGTCGTTCGCTGATTGAAGAGCATGTTGCAGAAACCGATAGTGGTTTTGCGCGCACCATACTCGACAATTGGGATCGCGAACGCGGCAATTTCTGGCAGATCGTGCCGAAAGAAATCGTCGACAAGCTGGAAAACCCCATTCGCTCGATGAGCGAAAACCAGGCAACTGCGTGAACCCTTTTCACGCTTTTGCGCAAGCTCCCTTGTCCACACACCCGGACAAACAAACTGGCCCCGTACTCTGTACGGGGCTTCTTTTTTGCCGGTCGGAATGTTTGCGGGGTGGCGCTTTCGCCCGGTGGCATTGATACTTATGTCAAAGCGAACATCCCAGCCAATCTGACAGGTGGTTCATGACCGTTACCGACATCGCCACACGGACCTATAATCACAATTTCAAGCTTGATCCGATCATCCGCAGTCTTCTGGACACGGATTTTTACAAGCTTCTGATGTTGCAGGCGATCTGGCAGGAACACCCGGATGTGGACGTTACCTTTTCGCTGATCAATCGCAGCCATCACATAAGGCTTGGCGATATCATTGATGAAGGCGAATTACGTGCGCAGCTTGATCATGCGCGAAGCTTGCGTTTTACGCGGCAGGAACTGATCTGGCTGGCCGGGGCGACGTTTTACGGGCGCAGCCATATGTTCAAACCGGAATTCATCAGCTGGCTGGGCGATTTCCAATTGCCCGACTATGAATTGCGCAAGATTGACGGACAGTTTGAACTGCATTTTTCCGGACCATGGACGCACAGTTCGATGTGGGAAACACCGGCATTAGCGATCATTACTGAATTAAGGTCGCGTGCTGTATTGCGCAATCGCGGACGGTTTGAACTTGATGTGCTGTATGCGCGCGCCAAGGCCAAACTTTGGGAAAAGGTCGAACGGCTTCGCGATTTGCCCGATCTTATTCTGGCTGATTTCGGCACCCGGCGGCGGCATGGCTTTTTATGGCAGCGCTGGTGTGTCGAGGCCCTGAAAGAAGGAATTGGCAGCCGGTTTATCGGTACATCGAATGTGTTGCTGGCGATGACGGCGGATATTGAGGCGATTGGCACCAACGCCCATGAATTGCCGATGGTCGAGGCGGCAATTTCCAAAACCGATGAAGAACTTGCTGCGTCACCTTATCGCGTGCTTGAGCAATGGCGCCAGCATTATAGCGGTAATCTTCTGATCGCGTTGCCCGATACATTTGGAACGACGGCCTTTCTTGAAGGTGCGCCAGACTGGCTGGCGGACTGGACCGGATTTCGCCCCGACAGTGCGCCGCCGATTGAAGGTGGTGAGCAGATCATCCGATGGTGGGAAGAGCATGGCAGGGACCCGCGCGAGAAGCTTCTGGTCTTTTCAGACAATCTCGACATTGATGCGATCATCGAAACCTATCTGCATTTTCATGGCCGGGTCCGGATGAGTTTTGGCTGGGGTACGAACCTGACCAATGATTTTCGCGGTTGTGATCCGGCTGGCGAACAGGGGCTTGAGCCGATGTCGCTGGTGTGCAAGGTAACAAGTGCCAATGGGCAACCGGCGGTCAAGCTTTCAGACAATCCGGAAAAGATTTCAGGCGATCCAAAGCAGGTTGAACGTTACATCCGGGTTTTTGGTCATCCCACAAGGCAAGGGTAGGCCGGGATAAGGCCTGATCAAAGGACAATGTTCAGATATGTCCCGCGCCGCGCATTGTGGTCAATCTGATCGGCTGCGATCAGATTGCGCAGACGGGCAAGCTGGGCGGCGATAAAGCTGTCGGATGATGGCTGATCAGTGTTGGCGGCAACACGGCCGCGCACACCCGAAGGCACGCCTTGCGGCATGGAGCGGGCATCGTGAAGGCCCGTTTGTGTGGCACTGCTGCCGATCCGGTTGGTTGCCATGAGTTCATCCGTTCTGAAATCGCAAAAAGATTAGCACGGTCAACGGGTTTTGTCATGAAGTTGCGGGGGCATCAATTGCCATTGCCTCCCATTCGGGCCGATGCGCCGGGTGGGTTGCCAAATGGCGGAAAGACATCCTGCCCGATGGCGTCACGATGATGATGTAGGGCCCAATGGACGGTTGGAAAGGCGATGTTATCCCACGGGATGTCGGCCCAGGGAAACAGGCCGACATCAAGACTTTCCGGGCCACAGGAAATATCGGGACTGTTCAGGGTTGCGCGATAGAGCAATTGTAACTGGCTGATATGGGGCAGGTCATAAAGGCAGAGCAAACGATCAAGCGAAAGATCAGCGCGGGCTTCTTCATAGGCTTCGCGTGCTGCACCGGCGGCAGAGGTTTCATCGATTTCCATGAAACCGGCGGGCAGCGTCCAGAAGCCCTTGCGCGGATTGATCGCGCGGCGGCACATCAGATAGCGGTCTTCCCAGGTTGCGACGACACCGACGATGATTTTGGGATTGTCGTAACGGATGTAACCGCAATCGGGGCAGCTTAACCGTTCGCGGTCATCGCCTTCGGGAATGATTTTTTCACGGGGTCCGGATGGTTTCTGCATACAGACAGGATACATCCGGAAGCCACGCAGAAAAAGGGGTGGTCGAAACCACCCCGAGGAAGCTAACGAGAGGGAAAAATTACGTTAGAAGATTGACGCGGGTACCGCGTGCGCCGCTGGTTTCAAGCGGCTGATGTTCCGTGACGATAGAGCCTATAACCTGTGCAAGGCCTTGCGCCTTCTGGATCGAAGACGTTGCTGCGGCAAGCGGTGCGGATACGCCATCTTTACCACCGCCCGGTGTGATCGCGTCATTTACGGCCTGTGCGGCAGAGCTAAGTCCTGAACCTGCTGATCCGATCATTGTATCCTCGTCCCAAATTCCGTGAAGATGTGATAACTGCGCATTGGCGATATCACGGCTTCTGACTCTCAGATTAGGCTTCGGTTAACACTTTTAAAGTGACAGCTGTCACAGCATGGCATCAAACAGCGATTACTTTTTTGTGAACGATGTCAAATCAAGGGTTTATGCTTCCCTTGGAAAATAAATTTTTGGATGTGCTGTGACAGCGTGGCACCACGGGATCGCGCAACCGCCACGATGTTTGGACGAATCGGCTGATGATGCCCTAAAGCCGCTGGCGTTCGGTTTTGTGGGCAAGAGCCTCGTGGATGGCTTTTTGCAACTGGGCGGGTCGGAACGGTTTTTTGACGAAGATATAATCGCCCAGCATCTTTTCCATTTCCCTGCGCGTTCGTGCCGGATAGCCAGACATGAAGACCACGGCCAGATCGGGGTATTGACGCTGTGCCTCGATGGCAAGTTGCGGCCCACTTAGCCCCGTCATCACCACATCGGTCAGAATGACGTCAATCCGGTCCGTCTTTTGTGATTCGGTGATGATCTGCAGGGCTTCTTCGGCACTGCGTGCGACGATGGCGTCAAAGCCGGCATCTTCAAGAATGATCTTGGCGGTCGTGCGCAGTGACTGTTCATCATCGACAATCAGGACCCGTTCGCCATTGCCGGGAAAATAGTCGATTTCCTGCAGGGCAGATGCCTTGACCTTGCCGGCTTCGGAGCGCGGCAGATAGATCGAGAAAGTCGTACCTTCGCCCTCGACGCTTTCGACATCGATAAAGCCACTGGATTCTTCGACCCAGCTATGGACGATCGACAGGCCAAGCCCTGTGCCCTTGCCGGGTTCCTTGGTCGAGAAGAAGGGTTCGAATATATTGTCCAGAATATCCGCAGGAATGCCGGTACCGGTATCCTGAACTGTTACCACGACATAGTCGCCTGCGGCGGCCTTTGGGAAGATGTCATCTTCGTCATCAGGGGACCGCTCATCGGCAGGTGGAACTGTTGCACCATAGCAGGAAATCTGCAACGTGCCGCCATCAGGCATCGCATCACGGGCATTGATCGCAAGGTTCAGGATGCAGGCAGAAAGTTGTGTTGGATCAACGCGCGTATAAAGCGGTGCGTCATTGGCCCAGATTTGCAGTTCGATCCGGTGTTCCAGTAGCGTAACGAGCAGCTTTTCCATTTCGCTAATCGCGGTATCGACCTGAACGATGGTGGGCTGATCAATACGGCGGCGCGAGAACATCAGAAGTTGATCGGCAACGCTGGTGGCGCGTTCGCCAAGGGAAATCACGTGATCAAGGTATTCCTTGACCCGTTCCGGATCATCAATTTTGGCGCGCGCAACTTCGGCAAAGCTTAAAATGCCAGCAAGACAGTTATTGAATTCATGCGCCACGCCACCCGCCATCTGCCCGACGGCTTCGAGTTTTTGTGATGTGGCAAGCTGACGTTGCAGGGCCTGCTGTTCTTCGGTTGCGCGATGCTGTGAGGTTACGTCGCTGCCGGTGCCGCGATACCCCTTGAACGAACCATCCAGATCAAAAACCGGCACGCCATTGATGCGTCCGAAATGTTTTTGTCCGTCGCGCGAGATCCAGGAAAATTCAAAATTCTGAAACGCCAGATGGCTTTCAAGCCGTTTGACCAGACTGTTCCAGCTATGATCGGTTTCGGCCTTGAGGCCCAGTTTGTCAAAGGATTGACCCTGTGGCGAGCCGTTCAGTTCTTCGATCAGCTGATAGAATTTATAGGATGCAAACGCGATTTTAAGGTCCGGCCCCATTTCCCAGTACCAATCGGCAGAAGAAAGGGTGAAGTCGCGGAACCGTTCCTCGCTGTCGCGAAGGGCTTCCTGGGCGATCTGGTGCTGGTTGGTGCGTCGTTCCAGACTTTCGGCCATTGTATTGAGGCCACGTTCCAATGTGCCGATTTCGTCTCGTCCGGCAGGTTTCAGGCGGGCGCTGAGCTTGCCAAACTGGATTTCGGAAACGAACTGTGAGGCTGTGATCAGTCGGCGCAACACGGTCTGCTGCATGAACAGGAAAATCAGCCCTGACGTCATCAGAATGCACAGGACCGACCCGATCAGCAGCACGGATTGCATCTGGCGCTGGCTTTCTTCGAGGCCGACGGTCGAAACCTTGAAATAGGCAAACATGAAAGGCTGATTGGCGTTCAGGCTGAACAGCGGGGTAATGCTGACCATGTTGCGGCCACCAGCATCATCGGTGGTGAACAATACCTGACTGCGCAGATCGGCAGAAAGCCGTTCTTTCGGAAAATCGGGAACGGAATCAATATCGGATCCGATCAGCATCGGGTCCATCGCATGATAAATCGTGCCGTCAAAACCGATTGCCATGGCTTCGCGAAGATGAGGACCCAGAAGAAGTTCAAGCTGCTTGGGGTCGCTGATCACGGAAATCTTGAGCTGTTCATCCTGAATCAGGCGACCGGGTGCGCTTATCTGCTCGGCAATGCGCCGATCAATTTCCGCCCCGAAATACTGAACATAATAACCGCCAAAGAGGCCAAGCAGGATGGTTTCGACAATAACAATTGCGATCCCGATCTTGAAAACCAGACTGCCAAACAGGCGGTCAAAAAGCTTCTTCACGCCAACCTCTAAACCCTGGCCCAGCCTGATTGCCGGTTAATTCTGTTATTGGCTCTCAAGATAATACTGGGATGGATTGGTCGGTGCCGGTGTGGCATAGCTCCAAGCCGCAGGGATGACCTTGGGAACATTCTTGAAGTTCTTTGCCACGAGCCCCTTGCGATTGGGCGGCAAGGCAATTCCCATAACGTAAAACTGATTTGCGCTGATGTCGAGAATATCGCGCATAAGTTTATTTTGTTTTTCCGCATCTGCCGTTGCTTTCAACTGGTTATAGAGTGCCAGCTGACGGATTACCTCGGCGGGTGGGGCGATTGCATCGGGATTTGTCGGGTTTGTATACCATTCGGCCCAGCCGGTCGCGTACCACGATGATTCGCTTGATACCGGCAGATAGTTGATCGGAATCACCATGGCATCAAGGCCGCCGTCACCACCCCATGCGCTGGCGTGATGATTGTTATTGTCACGCATGTTTACAAAAACATCGCGCGACAGATCGCGGGGCGTCACATCAAGGCCGATATCGCGCCAGTAATCAACAACGGCAGACAGCATCTCGAAGCGGGATGCGCCTTCGGTATCGATGGTGAAGGACAGCCGTTTACCATCCGGGCGCAGAAGGAAGCCTTCGTCGTCTTTGTGTGTCAGCCCGGCATTTGCCAGGTGGCTTGCGGCAAGCACCGGATCGTAAGTGATGAACTGGCGTGCCAGTACCGTATGGTAAAGCGGGCTTTCGGGGCGTGGGGCGGCCTGATGGGGCAGGGCACCGGGAACGAACCTGCCGATGATGCTGTCGCGGTCAATGGCATGAGACAGGGCGATACGGAATTCCTTATTCTGGAATATATCGCGCAGAACAGGGTCCCTGTCGTTGAGATTGAGCGACAGGGTCAGAATATTCATGTCGCTTTCGATCAGGGTAAAGGATTGCAGGTTGTCATTGGCGGCAAGGATTTCGTCCGCACGACGGCCGATATGGCGTTCCTGCATGTTAACCTTGCCTGCAATCGCCGCATCACCGGCTTCGTCTTTGCTATTGACCAGATCAAAGGACACGCGGTCGATATAGGGCAGCTGGCGTCCGCCCGGATCGATTTTCCAGTAGAACGGATTACGAACGGCAACAAGCGGGTCGTCCTGGCCGTAAACGCCGGTCAAAACCCATGCGTTCAGGGTGGGAACATTCGGGTTCGACCATCGGCCGGGATCGTCGATAGTACCTGGTGTGCCGAACACCGAAACGAAACGATCCTTCCATCCTTTGAAGCCAAGCTCCTGTGCCTTTGCATCCGCATCCTTGTTATATTTTGGCAGCAGGGGTTTGAGGAAATGCGCCGGGTAGCTTACCGGTTCAACGCCTTCGGGACGGGCAAGGAAGGTCGGAAAGAGGCCATAGGGTGTGTTGAACCGAAAGGCGATGGTGGTTTCGTCGATCTTTTCAACGTGCACCGGATTTCCGCCGGCGGTCAGCCATTCGGGCGTTGCATTTTCAAATGCGGGATTAAGCAGAATGTCTTCGTACCAGAAGGCGATATCATCAGCGGTAAAAGGGGCACCATCCGACCAGTGCATTCCCGGGCGCAGCCGGAACACGAATTCCGTCGCATCGCTATTGGCTTGCATGGAAAGGGCAACATTGGGAACCGTATCCGTCCATTGCGGCGTCCAGCGCAAGAGTGGTTCATATCCGATGGTTCTGATCAGAAGGGCGTGATCGCGTTCGGCATTCTGCGCCATCAGCCATGTGCCGCCATACTGGCCAAGCTTGTCATTGGGGGTGACAATCATCGGGGTGCGCGGAAGACGTTCCCCGGCGGGTGGCAGTTTTCCGTTTGCAACCATATCGGCAAGCATCGGTGCTTCACCAAATTCAGCCGCATGCGCACCATTTCCAACCGCAGTCAAAACCACGGCCAGCAATAATACCAGCGATGTAAAACAACCCACTACCCTGTACACGTCGGGCTTCCCCTGAATTTCTTATGCCTATCGAAAGGTATCGATATTCCTACTCTTAAGTAGTGAATATCCTAAAGCCAATGCCGGGTAAAGTTCTGAAAGCCGGTTTTCCCCTGATCTTCTAAAGATGCGCGAGCTGTTCGTTGTTTACAACGTACAGGCGGATAATTTTCCTATGTGCATCTTTTTGTATCTATAAACAACATACCGGTCCGCCAAATTTTCGTTCGAACCTCTTAGAATAGCGCGATAAACCGGGCCTTGTTCAACTGAGGCCGACACCTTCTACGGCGATCCGTGCGGGTTTCCCGACCATTTGGACAGGAATCGGCTTTCGTGCTGATCAACGTTGGCTGAGACTAAAGTATAACATAATCTGATGTGCTTGTTATCACCATATAAGTTTTTGTTAATAAATTTCGTTTTGAACGCTTTGTGGGCCATATGACGGCAAAGATACCAACTGTGATTCCTCTTGCCAGAAAGAGCTGATCGGAGAGACAATTTCGGCATGGCAAACAAATCTGCATCATCCGGGCAGGCTTCTTATGATCCTGGCTATCTGGCCGGGCCGAAGCCCTTGGCACCGATCCCGCGTTATGAGCCGGGATCGTCGCCGGACCGCTATCGTCCGGATGAACGCGTACATGATTCTGATGCTGACAGTTTTTCGGTGGCCGGGATTGAAGGAAAAATTGATCGTCGCAAGGTCAATATTGCCAACAGGATTGTCGATACCGATCCAGGGCAGGCATTGCGCGTGATCAGGAATTGGCTGGCTCAGGACTGACTGTCGTTGCTGATCTTTGTTTCTGTTTCACTTTCCATTTCGGGCGGCACCTGTTTTAAGTCGTCGAACACACCGATGACAGGGGGCCTGCGTGACAGATTTCAATTCCTTGATAGAGCAGCAGTTCAGTGCTTTTGATCCGGACTATTCCGATCGAAAAGGTGCCTATGCCGACAAGCTCGCCCCGCTGGAAGAAAAGCTGATCGCGGCCCAGCAGACAGGCAACAGTATGGCAGCATCCGATCAGTATATGATCGAGTGCAAGTGGTTGCTGCTTTACACCGCCGACTGGGATGCGCTTGAAAAGAAGATGGCCCAGTTTGAAAAGTCGCTGAAAAACAAGGATCAGGACTGGGCCGAGGAACAGGTAGCAAGCGATGGTTCCTGGGGGCCATGCTACGACCAGTGGTTCCTGAAGGTGGATGCGATGATTGATGCGGTCAACTCGTTGGCCGACGAAGGGATTGCACCGGATTATCCGCTGACATTTCTGGCGCCGATTGCCCAACCGGCCGATCTGGTCGCCTGGCTGAACAGTCAGAAAACATCGCGAATTTTTGCCGATGGGCTTGATCGTCGCGATGCGCTGGGTGCGGTCAGTGCGGCATTATCGGAAATGTGTTTCAAAAGCGAAATTCGCGATTATTTCCGCAAATACGTCAAAGGCTTTGATCTTAGCGATGACTATATTGCGGCTTATAAAAGCTGGTTGGATGACTGGCAGGATGCGCAATCGGGATATTGGGGCGGCTGGTTTGAAACAGACGCGGGCGATATTTTGAAAAGTCCGGACCTTAGTCTGACCTTCCACAATATTTCCTATCAGCATGGCAAGGTCGGGCTATGGCCGGCCATCTTCAAGACAACACTTGCAATCCGTGATGATGCCTATCCGTTTGGCTGGAAGCACAATGGTGATTTTAACAATCACAACAATTATGACGTTGCCAAAATCTTTGACCTTGGCTGGGATGAAGTCGATAGCGGCAGCCAGAAATCCGCATCAGCCGACATTTCCACGATCCTTGACTGGTGCCTGACCAAATCCATGACGCCGGATGGCGGGTTCATTGATGATCCGACTTTCTATAATTCAGTCGGGGCAGCCTATTATTACGGTGTGTCGTTCCTGGACCAGATTGGATATTTCGGCACCGATATTCCGTTCTGGACCGATCATGCCTTTGCCGATGGTCCGGCACTGTGCTGCAAGATCCAGAAAAAGATGAAGGCCGAAAAGCTCGATGATGATGAGGCCGAGGCAGCGATGGAAAAGCTGGTCGATGCCTGCGGAAACTGTGGTTAGGCACGGCTGAATGCAGGGGGCGGAACAAATTCGTGACGCCCCCTTGGCGAAAGGCACCGGTCGCTACCCATATATATTTTATGGCGGCAACAAATCGGTGAGGGAACAGAATGTCTGATCGTAGAGATATTGACATTGCATTCTTGCGTCAGCGGCTTGAAGACCGGCGCGCGGATATCAGTGCCCATTCAAACCATTCGGAAGATTATCGAAAGCCGGTTGAACTTGATCAGCAGGCCGTCGGTCGCCTGTCGCGGATGGATGCGCTTCAGGATCAGCAGATGCATCTGGAACAGGAACGTCGCCGCGCTGCCGAACTTGATCGCATTGAAAAGACGCTGGCCCGGATCGAACGTGCTGATTACGGTTTCTGCCATAACTGTGGCGAGGAAATTGAAAAGAAGCGTCTGGAATTTGATCCGACCACACCGCTTTGCGTTGATTGCGCTGCCCATGTCAAACACAGTTAGGGGCGGATTGATCAAACCGGTCAGGCCGAATTAACGTATCCTTTATATGGCAGATCAAAGGGCGAAACACGCTGTACCCAAATCATTGATCAGGTGCGGCGCAATTACAGCATGCAGTCTGATCGCGGTGTTTCTGTTTGTGACGCCGAGCGATTATGCCGCCGCACAGCAAAACAGCTGTGCGGTCGCGCGTGCACCTGTTGCAAGCCTTTCATTCATCAATCAGGACCCGATGCTGGATCGTCATCGGTCCGTGCGCTGGCTTAACAACCGGGCCAACCAGGGCAGTCGTTATCTGGTGACCGGCTTGACCGAATATGAGCTTCAGGCACGGTTCGACATGCGGCTTGAACCAGTCGAAGTCGGGGTGGGGCAATTTTGCCTTTATCCGATCAGGATCAATCCCGAGGTCAAGGTGATCAAACATCTGGTGTATGTCGCGTCTGAGCTAGAGCGTGGCACATGCGAATATGATGTGGTCTATGCCCATGAAGGGCAACATGTGCAGATCAACCAGCATATGGAACGCGATATCCAGCGGGAACTTGATGCGATGGTTGCGGAAATTACCGCGGACTTTGCCGCCATGCGACCGGTTGGTGCGGGCGAGGTGCAACGCCTGCAACGGCGTTTGCTGAACCAGTATGGACAGGATTTCAAACGCCGGTTGCGCGCCATCGATCTTGCGCGGCGCGAAGACCATCGTGCGATAGACACCCCGGAAGAATATGAACGGCTATCGAAGGCATGCGGACCAGATTCGGCATTCCAGACAACATTGCCCGATGCAATGCGTTGACTGGTTTTGTGCAATTCGGTCAGGCCGCTTCGTGATCAAGTCCGGCAACGATCTGAAGTGCTTTGACATCAAGCCCGAATTCAGAGCGATTGCGCAGGTTTAGATGACCATGTCGGCGAAACTCGGCGATAACCCGGCTGGCGGTTTCGGTCGTGATGCCAAGCATGGCCCCCATGTCTTCGCGACCGGGCAGAACGCAACTGTCATCGGTATCATCACACAGATACAGGCACAGCCGTGCAACTCGTTCCCGGGCGGAACCGGTCGACATCTGGGTAAGCCAGTTATCGGATTCCATCACCGCCTGATGCCAGCGGGTGAGCAACTGTTTGTGCAGACGGGGGCTTTCGCGATCAAGCTTTTCAACAACCGCAACCGGAATCCGGCATAGCGTGCTGTCCTGAAGGGCTTCGGCGTGATGGGCAAAGCTATCGCTGACAAGGGCTTCGAGGCCGATTGTACCGCCGGGGCGGACAAGCCTGACAACCCGTTGCGAGCCGTCGGCGAGATAATGCGTCAGTTTGATCAGGCCGCTACGCAGGGTGAACAGTGCGTTCGCATCATCACCGGCGTTATAAAGGGCTGTGCGTTTGGCAATTGCCATGTCTTCGACCGGCAGGTGAACCAGTTTGAAATCGGCATCGGTCAGGTCGTTGAAAAGCGCAAGTTGCCGAACGCCGCATTGGCGACAACGCAACATGTCGGGCATGGCTGATTGCGGTGCGGAGTAATTCACAAAACCCCCTGACGGAACGGGACAGATGCAGGATCGGTCGCCGCAGGCTGTTAGGTGGAAGCACTCTAAATCTTGGAACAATCTACCTTATTGATTTGTAAATTCAACCTAATAGCGACCAAGACGCGAGAAACATCACAATGGCACGACCTTTTCGGGAGGACCGTTATGCAGTGTTGTCCAGAGTGACCAGGCCTTTTTCAATCGCATAGCGGACCAGACCAGCGGAACTGTCGATATCAAGCTTGCGTTTGATGTTGCGGCGATGGGTTTCGACGGTACGCACACTGATATCAAGTTCGCGGGCAACGTGCTTGTTGCTGGCACCTTTGGCCAGAAGCCGCAAGACGGTGCGTTCCCGGGTCGTCAACGGCATGCCGTCGTCAGGCATGCCTTCGTTGTTGCTGATGCGATCAAATGTCGGGCTATAGGCCTCGCCGCCATTGGCAATCGTTTCGATTGCGCGGACCATGTCGTTTGACGATACGTCCTTCAGGATGAAGCCGCGTGCGCCTGCCAGCCGGGCGGTGCGAAGATATTCCGGATTTTCATGCATGGTCAGGATGATGACCTTGATATCGGGCATGGTTTCGCGGAATTTTTCGGCGGCTTCAAGCCCGTTCATCACCGGCATCGAGATATCCATCAGAACGATGTCGGGTCTGACATTAGAGGCCAGTGACAGGGCTTCCATGCCGTTGCCAGCTTCGCCGACGATATCGATATGGTCATAGCATTCAAGACGCGAACGAATGCCATCCATGACCAGCGCATGGTCGTCGCACAGCAAAACACGAATGGGGCGGTTGGGCGAATAGGAGATATTTGCGCTGCTCATGGTCAATTCAGTTCTCTGTCACATTACGGAAACATCTGGGCCGAAACATCTGATGTCACCTTAGCCGGTGATGGCGGTGACGGGTAGATCATTATCACGCGAAACCGGAATATAGGCTGTGATGGTTGTGCCATCGTCCGGTTCGGATTTGACGGTCATGCCGCCACCATGGAATTCCATGCGTTCGCGCATATTGCGAAGTCCGATCCCGGCACGCGGATCGCGATTTCGAATATAACGGTTGGTTTCAAACCCGACACCGTTATCGATGATTTTCATCACGACACTCTGGCCTTCGCGGCGGATCGTGACCTTGATATGCGTGGCATCGGCGTGGCGTTCGATATTGGTCAGGGTTTCCTGCAAGACGCGATACAGGGTCGTCTTTTTTGCGATATCAAGAACAACATCAATGTTATCCGATTTGACATCAATCTGCATGTCGGACCGGTCTGCCAATTCCTTGCACATGCTTTCAATCGCCGGACGCAGGCCCAGATCATCCAGAACCGCCGGGCGCAGGTCGCGCGATATGCGACGGACCTCGTGAATGGCATCCTGCAAACGTTTGGCGGCCTTTTCCATCGGTTCGGTCGCGGCATTCTTTTCCGGCCCCAATCGTGCGATGGCGGTTTCGACCGAATATTTGACGGAAACAAGGATCTGGCTGATGCCGTCATGCAGTTCGCGCGACACCCGCAAACGTTCCTGTTCCTGAACGTCGACAACCCGATGGGTCAGTTCCTTTAGCTTGGAATCGGCAAGTTTGCGTTCTGAAAGCGTGACTACGGTGCCCGAAATGCCAACCAGCAAAACCGCCAGAATGGTGATTCCGACAATTGATATGGTCGTGTCACGGATGTGGGATGATACCTCGGTCTCGATTTCCTTCACCTGTTCGGAAATGTCATCGATATAAATCCCGGTGCCGATCATCCAGCCCCATTTATCCAGCATCAGGGAATAGGCGATTTTTTCGGCAGGCTCGCCGGTCGATGGTTTTTCCCAGACATGGCGCAGGAAGTCGCCCCCCTTTTCGGCATTGAAAATCAGCGCCTGAATGACGGAATTCCCGTTCAGATCGCGCAGGTTCCAGTATGTCCGCCCCAGTCGCCACGGTTGGGGCGGATCGACAAGGGCAGTGCCATCGCGGTCATAGATAAAGAAATAGCCATCCTCGCCATAGGACAGGTCTTCGATGATGCTTTTGACCCGTTCCTTGGAAACCGCATCCAAAGGGCTTGCGACCGAATAGATGTGATCGATCGAGGCAAGGGCGAGTTCAAGATAGCTTTTAAGCTCTTCCTTGCGGGCTTCAAGGATGTTGCGCTCGAACGTTCTGATTTCGGCTTCGGCCAGTCGTTCGGCCTGTGCAAACACCAGATACGAGATTGCCGCAGCCGCCAGAACCAGTGGCAGGATCGACAGCAGCAAAAACTTTAGTCGAAGATTGATTTTCGGCATGGGCGCAACAGTCTCGGATACAGGAAAATTTTTCGGGCCGGACAATATCATAAAAGCATCAAAAGTCTGCGCCTGATCGCAGTTTTCGAACCTTTGGGTTGCATTGTTCAAAGTCGAGATTTTCCGCATGGTGAAAAGGCACTGGCCGCGACAAAGTGAAATTGGTATTACCAATTTCGAAGATCATGCTTTGACAGAGGCAGCGCATTGCGCATATATCAGACACGTCGCCTGCCCACCGGGCGCCAGGAACCCTGGATGCACTGCACGCGTTTTAACGTGACAGACATCCTTTATCGCCACAGATGGTATGGCGTTGCAGGCATCCCGCACCGCAACGCATTCCGGGATCATATCGTGGCGTTTCTCTTGGTTTTCGGCAGGGGCGCACAGGGACGCACCTGCCCTACAAATCTGGTAGGAGCCCGGTGTCCATGACGCGTTCTGCACCAAAGCGTATCCGTAAACTTCTGGTCGCGAACCGCGGTGAAATCGCGATTCGTGTTCTGCGTGCCGCCAACGAGCTTGGCATTCGCACAGTTGCCATCTTTTCCGACGAAGACCGTTTTGCCCTGCACAGGTTCAAGGCCGACGAAAGTTACACTGTCGGCAAGGGCAACAAACCCATTCGCGCCTATCTTGATATCGAGGATATCCTGCGCGTTGCCCGTGAAGCTGGCGTTGATGCCATTCACCCGGGCTATGGGTTCCTGTCCGAGAATCCCGATTTTGCTGATGCCTGTGCCGAGGCTGGCATAACATTCATTGGTCCCGATTCTGAAGTGATGCGCACGCTGGGCAACAAGGTTGCCGCGCGCAATCTGGCGGAAAGTGCGGGTGTGCCGGTTATGCCAGCATCAGGCGCATTGCCCGATGATATGGATGAAGTGGCCCGCATTGCTGATCAGGTCGGTTATCCGATCATGCTGAAAGCCAGCTGGGGCGGTGGTGGTCGCGGGATGCGCGTCATCGAGAATTCCAAGGACCTTTCCAAACAGGTTCTGGCCGCCAAGCGCGAAGCAGAAGCCGCATTTGGCAATGACGAGGTTTATTTCGAAAAGCTGATCCGTCGTGCCCGCCATGTCGAAGTCCAGCTTCTGGGCGATACGCATGGCACGCTGGTGCATCTGTTTGAACGTGACTGTTCGGTTCAGCGTCGCAACCAGAAAGTCGTTGAGCGGGCACCTGCCCCCTACCTTAACGAAGATCAGCGCAAAGAACTTTGCGAAGCAGCGCTTCGTCTGGGCAAGGCTGCAAATTACGTCAATGCGGGTACCGTCGAATTCCTTATGGATGTCGATACATCCAAGTTTTACTTTATCGAGGTCAATCCCCGCATTCAGGTCGAACATACCGTGACGGAATGCGTGACCGGATTTGACCTTGTGAAGGCGCAAATCCTTGTTGCGCAGGGGGGGCGGATCGGCTTCCCGTCGGAAACCGGCATTCCGTGGCAGGACAAGATCAAGCTGCGTGATCATGCGCTTCAGTGCCGCATCACGACCGAAAACCCCGAAAACAGCTTTGTACCGGATTACGGGATCATCAAGGTTTATCGTGGTGCCAATGGTTTTGGCATCCGTCTGGATGGCGGCACGGCCTATTCCGGGGCGGTGATCACACCGTTCTATGACAGCATGCTGGAAAAGGTTACGGCATGGGGCAGTACCCCGCGTGAAGCGGTGGACCGGATGGACCGCGCCCTTCGCGAGTTCCGTATCCGCGGTGTTGCGACCAACCTGGCGTTCCTTGAAAACCTGATCAATCACCCGAAATTCCGGGCCGGTGAATATACCACGCGGTTCATTGATGAAACGCCCGAACTGTTCAAGTTTGTGCGCCGCCGCGACCGTGCAACCCGGTTGCTGCGCTTCATCGGTGAAGTCACGGTGAACGGCAATCCGGAAGTCGAAGGCCGGGTGGTGCCGACCAACCTGCATGCGCCGGTCATGCCGAAATCGATTGATTTGGGCGAAATCCGCCCGGGCACCAAGCAGAAGCTTGACCAGTTGGGGGCCGAAGGTTTTTCACGCTGGATGAAGGATCAGAAACGGGTATTGATCACCGATACCACCATGCGTGACGCCCATCAGTCACTGCTGGCCACCCGGATGCGGACCTTCGATATGCTCGAAATCGCGCCTTATTATGCGCATGGGCTGCCGGAACTGTTTTCGTTGGAATGCTGGGGTGGGGCGACATTTGACGTCGCTATGCGGTTCCTGAAAGAAGATCCGTGGGATCGTCTGGTCAAGCTGCGCGAACGCGTTCCCAATATCCTGACCCAGATGCTTTTGCGGGCGTCGAATGCGGTTGGTTACACCAACTATCCCGACAATGCGGTCGAGTATTTCGTCAAGCAGGCGGCAGAACACGGCATGGATGTTTTCCGTGTCTTCGATTCCCTGAACTGGGTCGAAAACATGAAAGTCGCCATGGATGCGGTTCTGAAAACCGACAAGCTGTGCGAAGCGACCATTTGCTATACGGGCGATATTTTTGACGAGAAACGCCCGAAATATAACCTTGATTACTATGTCAAAATGGCCCGGGAGCTTGAGGCATCCGGCGCGCATATCCTGGGGCTTAAGGATATGGCAGGGGTTCTGCGCCCGGCGGCGGCAACGACCCTGATCAAGGCGTTGAAGGATACGGTCAATATCCCAATCCATTTCCATACCCACGATACCAGCGGCATTTCGGCGGCCACCGTGATTGCCGCGATTGATGCCGGGGTGGATGCGGTCGATGCCGCGATGGATTCGATGTCGGGCCTGACATCGCAGCCAAACCTCGGTTCGATTGCCAATAACTATATCGGGCAGCCACGTGATCCGGGGCTGAATACCGAGGCGCTTAAAGAAGTTTCGACCTATTGGGAGCAGGTCCGGCGGTATTATGCCGGATTTGAGAGCGATATCCGCAGTGGCACATCGGATGTCTATGTCCATGAAATGCCGGGCGGCCAATATACCAACCTGCGTCAGCAGGCGCGGTCGCTTGGCATCGAGGAACGCTGGCCGGAAGTGTCCAAAGCCTATGCCGCGGTCAACAAGATGTTTGGTGATGTCGTCAAGGTGACGCCAAGCTCGAAGGTTGTGGGTGACATGGCGCTGACGATGGTGACATCGGGCATTACCGAAAAGGATGTGCTGGACCCGAAAAAGGACATCGCATTCCCCGATAGCGTCATTTCGTTCTTCCGCGGTGAAATCGGTCAGCCGGTTGGCGGCTTCCCGCCAGCCCTTCAGCGCAAGGTGCTTAAGGGGGCCGAAGCCCTTTCGGATCGTCCGGGCAAATCCATGCCGCCGATTGATTTTGAGGCAACCCGCAAGGAAATCGAAAAGAAAACCCATCGCAGCATCAGTGATGCCGAGGTCGCATCTTATGTGATGTATCCCAAGGTGTTCCTCGATTATGCCGAACATCGCAGCCACAATGCCGATGTTTCGATCCTGCCGACCCCGATCTTCTTCTATGGCATGAGCCAGAATGACGAGATTTCCGTCGATCTGGAAAAGGGCAAGACGCTTGTTATCCGCTATCTGGCAACATCCGAAGGCGGGGACGAGGAAGGCAATCGGACCGTGTTCTTTGAACTGAATGGTCAGCCTCGAACAGTCAAGGTTGCTGACAAGACATTGGCCGCGACTGGCAAGGTCAAACCAAAGGCCGAGGATGGCAACCAGCTTCATATCGCGGCCCCGATGCCAGGTCTTGTCGTCGAGGTCCATGTTGCCGAAGGCCAGAAGGTCAAGGCGGGGGATGTGATGTGTTCGCTTGAAGCGATGAAAATGGAAACCGCGGTTCATGCGGAAAGGGACGGGGTCGTGGCAACCATCCATGCCCCCGCGGGTACACAGGTCGACAGCAAGGATCTGCTGATCGAATTAAGGGAGTAAACTTCGCATGCTTAGGATGCCTGAGCCGGATCAATCGACCCTTGCGCGTCGCAAGGATATCATCGCCGCCATGCGGGACATCGTTCCGAACGAAGGCGGGGTTATCGTCGATGAAGATCAGCTCAGGCCCTATGAATGCGATGGGTTGATGGCCTATCGCCAGCTTCCTATGATCGTGGTCCTGCCCGAAAATACCGGGCAGGTCGCGGCCATCCTGAAATATTGTCATACCCATAAAATTCGTGTCGTTCCCCGTGGGGCGGGCACCGGCCTTTCGGGCGGGGCGCTACCGATGGCGGATGCTATCACGATCAGCATGATGAAATTCAACCGCGTTCTGGATATCGATTGGGACAACCGGGCCGTCGTTGTGCAGCCCGGTGTGACCAATCTTGGCATCACGCGTGCGGTCGAACATAAGGGGTTCTATTACGCCCCGGACCCGTCCAGCCAAATTGCCTGTTCGATTGGTGGCAATATCGCCGAAAACTCGGGCGGGGTGCATTCCCTGAAATACGGACTGACCACCAATAATGTCCTTGGTGTTGAAATGGTCACGATCGAAGGTGAAATCCTTCGTGTCGGGGGCAAGGGGCCGGATCAGTCGGGCTATGACCTTTTGGGGGTTATTACCGGGTCCGAAGGGTTGCTGGGTATCGTTACCGAAGTCACGGTACGCATCCTGCGCAAGCCGGAAACGGCGCGCGCGCTTCTGCTTGGCTTTAACAGCAGCGAAGAAGGCGGCAATTGCGTTGCCCGGATCATTGCCGACGGGATCATCCCGGGCGGACTTGAAATGATGGATGCCCCGGCCATCAAGGCGACTGAGGATTTCGTCCATGCGGGTTATCCGCTTGATGTCGAGGCGTTGCTGCTTGTTGAACTCGATGGACCAAAGGTCGAGGTCGATTATCTGATTGAACGTGTCGGTGCGATTGCCAGGGAATGCGGTGCGGTTTATTCGCGTATTTCCGAAAGCGAGGATGAAAGACTGCTGTTCTGGTCGGGACGCAAGAATGCCTTTCCGGCGATTGGCCGTATTTCACCCGATTATATCTGTATGGATGGCACCATTCCGCGCCGACGTCTGGCCGAAGTCCTGACCGGCATGCAGGTTTTGTCGCAACGCCACGGGTTGCGGGTTGCCAATGTTTTTCATGCAGGCGACGGCAATCTGCATCCGCTGATCATGTTTGATGCCAATCAGCCCGGCGAACTGGAACGGGCCGAAGCATTCGGTGCCGATATCCTGAAACTATGTGTCGAGGTCGGCGGGGTTTTGTCCGGCGAGCACGGGATTGGCGTCGAAAAACGCGATCTGATGCCTGAAATGTTTACCGAAGATGACATGAAACATCAGGAACGCCTGAAACTGGCGTTTGACGAAGACGAATTGCTGAATCCCGGCAAGGTTTTCCCGACCTTGCATGGCTGCGGGGAACTTAAAACCCTGCATGCGCGTGAAGTCGCCGACAAGTTCCCGGATATTCCGCGTTTCTGAGCCGGGTCGAAAAACGAGAATAAAAATAATCCTGCCATCGGTTCCCACCAACCGGTCGGCAAGGATCAGGAGAGGAAGAGAGAAACCGTCATGACGGAAGTCATATCCCCCGCCACGCCCGAACAATTGCGCGAGGCCATCAGTTGGGCGCTTGGTTCAAAAACCCCGCTGGAAATCATCGGATCGGGTAGCAAGAAAACATACGGACATTCTGTTGCCGCCGACCATGTTCTGGACCTGTCGAAATTGAGCGGGATCATGTTTTATGAGCCCGAAGAACTGGTGATGTCGGTAAGGGCGGGCACGTCTCTTGCAGAAATCCACGCATTGCTGAGCGATAAAAACCAGCAATTCCATTTTGAGCCCGGAAATTTTCCGGGATTGCTGGCCGATGGCGTTACGGACCATGCCGGAACGATTGGCGGGTTGGTTGCATCGAATTTGTCAGGTCCACGCCGCATCAAGGTTGGGGCCGCACGCGATCATCTTTTGGGGTTTGAAGCCATTAGCGGCCGGGCCGAGGATTTTAAATCCGGCGGGCGGGTAATGAAGAATGTGACGGGTTTTGATCTTTCAAAATTGATGGCGGGATCGTTTGGCACGCTTGGCGTGATGCATACCATCACCATGAAAGTCATGCCGCGCGACGAGAAAACCCGAACCGTTCTGATCGCCTGTGACGATATAGAAAGTGCCGGGCGTGCGATGACGCGTGCCATGGGCAGCGAAAATGAAGTTTCTGCCGCCGCATGGATCGCACGGGAACAGGTTGGAATGCTTGGCGTGGATATCGCAACTGGCATCGGGGCCGGGATTGTCGCGCTGCGCCTTGAGGGACCGGCTCCCTCGGTTGCCTGGCGGTGCGAGGCATTGCGCAAGCTTCTGGCCGATATCGGCACAAGCGAGGAACTTCATAGCACCAACAGTCATGTGTTCTGGCGGTCGGTCGCCGATGTGGCGCCGTTTGCCGGTGGTGCGGGAATTTTATGGCGTGTTTCCGCAGCACCGGCATCGGGTGGGGCGATTGCCTCGAAGCTGGCGGCGGAAACCGGTGGAAAGGTCATGATGGATTGGGCCGGAGCGCAAATCTGGCTGCAACTGGCGGGGCGTGATGCGATGGCCGACAAAGTGCGCGACATTGCCGTGTCCTACGATGCGCGGGCGGTTTTGGTCCGTGCGCCAGAAGATATCCGAAATCAGATGTCGGTGTTCCATGCCGAGGACGCGGCTTTGGCCCGTATCAATGCCAGGATTCGCGAAAATTTTGACCCTGAAGGCATCCTTAATCCAGGGCGTATTGGCCAAATGCTTACCAAGCAGGGGGATGCGTAATGCAAACGAACTTTACCCCCGCCCAGCTTGCCCATCCGGCAATCGCCGAAAGTGAACAGATCCTGCGGAAATGCGTGCATTGCGGGTTCTGTACCGCGACATGCCCGACTTTTGTCACGCTGGGCGATGAACTCGATAGCCCGCGCGGGCGCATTTACCTGATCAAGGACATGCTGGAAAACGATAAACCGGCGACCGATAAGGTGGTGAAGCATCTGGACCGGTGCCTGTCATGCCTGTCGTGCACGACGACATGTCCGTCGGGTGTTGATTACATGCATCTGATCGATAATGCGCGCGCCCATATCGAAGAAACCTATGACAGGCCATTTGCCGATAAATGGTTGCGCCGGATTCTATCGATTGTTGTGCCCAACCCTACACTGTTCAGACTTTCGCTGATCGGGGCGAAGCTGGCATCGCCATTCGCGGGCCTTTTACCCGGGCGGTTGAAGGGCATGGTGAAGATGGGGGCACGGCATATGCCGCCGCCAAGCTGGGTTGATAAGCCGCAGGTGATCCCGGCCATTGGTCAACGTAAAGGCCGGGTCGCCATCCTGACCGGTTGCGCGCAGCAGGTGCTTGAGACCGAGATCAACGAAGCAACCGTGCGTTTGCTGACACGCCTTGGCATCGAGATTGTGGTGGCCAAAGGGGCTGGTTGTTGCGGGTCACTTGTCCATCATATGGGCAAGGAAGCGCAATCCCAGCAGCAGGCCAAAGCCAATATTGATGCCTGGACCGGGGAACTTTCGGGCGAGGGGCTCGATGCGATTGTCATCACGGCATCGGGATGTGGCACAACGGTCAAGGATTACGGGCATATGTTACGGAACGACCGGGATTACGCGGCAAAAGCCGCCAGAATTTCGGAACTTGCCTGTGACGTGACCGAATATCTGGCAGGAATTGATGTCCCGGTGGATCGTTTTGCCGGTGCGACCCATGGCGGGGCACGGGTGGCTTATCATTCGGCATGTTCGATGCAGCATGGTCAGAAGATCATTCGTGAGCCCCGCGACCTTCTGAAAAAGGCCGGGTACGAGGTGCTTGAAATTGCCGAGGGACATTTATGCTGCGGGTCGGCGGGGGTTTATAACCTGCTGCAGCCGGAAATCGCGGGTAAATTGCGTGAACGCAAACTTGGCAATATCAGAAACACGGCACCGGACCTTGTCGCGACCGGCAATATCGGCTGCATGGTGCAGCTTGAAACCAATGCGTTAAAGGTTGTGCATACGGTTCAATTGCTTGACTGGGCAATGGGCGGACCGGTCCCGGAAAAGCTTTTGCCTTATTATACGGAAAGGACCGCCTAGCTGGCGGTTGGAGTTTTAAAGCAAAAGCCCGCACGACGTAATGTCGGCGGGCTTTTGTGCAAGCTGATGGACGGATGCGTTGTAAAGCCGCTTATTTCGCAAGCAGGCTGGTGGCGATGCCTTCGGCGGCAGAACCTTCGCTGCTGTCTTCGGCGAAGGCAGCGGTTTTTTCGCGAATCCAGTTTTGCACTTCGGCTTCGCTGACATCGACCTTTGTTGCCATCACGGCAATGACGGCTTCCATGGCAAGGACATGAGACGCAATGTTGTTGACCGCGACATGCAGGTCATCAATATGGCGTGATGCGGCTTCGGACATGTCGCCCAACTCGCCGGAAAGTTTCTGGATCAGTTCCTGAATCTCGTCGAGCGAAGTGCTCATTATCGTCTCCCTTTTGCGCGGTTCTGCGCTACTTTGTCCCCAACGGATTGATATCTTATGAACAAGCTTCGTGTTTTCGGCCCGCTTTGTAAAGTCGGGGAAGCAGAAAGTATCTCGGGTATGTTTGAACGACAGTCTCAAGAATTTCCAGTGCTGTGTTTGGGCAATGTTACAGTTTTTGTAACCAAGTCCGTCAAAATCGAACAATGCAGCCCTGGAATTGCCGGTTCCGGCTTTGATTATTCACAGGCGCTATTTTGAAAAAATCATTGAGAAATAAAGGTTTTCAGAAGGTCGTTTGCATCTCTGATACGTTGTCACATAACGTTAACAAAACTGACGCAATACCGTAAGCACCCGGCGTTAGAGTCCGCCTCGCAGATCGTTGCACCGTTCCGGTTTGGAACAATCAATGGGGAATTTACCATGAAGAAGACTCTTGCTGTTGCGGCGCTGATGAGCGTTGCCTTTGTTGGCGCGGCCCAGGCACGCGACCAGATTCGTATCGTTGGTTCGTCCACCGTATTCCCGTTCGCAACTGCGGTTGCTGAAGAATTCGGTAAAACCACCTCGTTCAAGACCCCGGTTATTGAATCGACCGGTTCCGGCGGTGGTCTTAAGCTGTTCTGCGCCGGTGTTGGCGAACAGCACCCGGACATCACCAATGCTTCGCGTCGCATCAAGAAGTCCGAAGTTGAAACCTGTGCCAAAAACGGCATCAACGAAATCACCGAAGTCAAAGTTGGCTACGATGGTATCGTTCTGTCGAACTCCAAAGATGCTCCGCGTCTTGACCTGACCAAAGAACAGATCTTCCTGGCGCTGGCCAAAACCGTTCCTTCGAAAGACGGCAAGTCGCTGATCGATAACCCGTACAGCACCTGGGCCGAAATCGACCCGAGCCTGCCGGACGTTAAAATCGAAGTTCTCGGCCCGCCTCCGACCTCCGGTACCCGTGATGCCTTCACTGAGCTGGTACTTGAAGAAGCCTGTGACTCCTTCGAAGCCATCAAGGCAATCAAAGACAATAAAGATCAGCACGGTGCAGTTTGCAAAGGCGTTCGTGAAGACGGTGCCTATGTTGAAGCCGGTGAAAACGACAACCTGATCGTTCAGAAACTCGAAGCAAACCATGATGCGCTTGGCATCTTCGGCTTCTCGTTCCTTGATCAGAACGGCGACAAACTTCAGGGTTCCCTGATTGCCGGTGTCGAGCCGACCTTCGAAGCCATCTCGGCTGGTGATTACCCGGTTTCGCGTTCGCTGTACTTCTATGTCAAGAACGCCCATGTTGGTACCATTCCGGGTATCAAAGAATATCTGACCGAATTCACCTCCGACAAAGCATTTGGTGACGAAGGTTACCTTGCTGACCGTGGTCTCATCCCGATGGATGCGAGCGAGCGTGAAGCAGTTCGCAATGCTGCGCTGAACCTTGCTCCGCTGAGCATGTAACGCGATCTTTCAACCGGTGGCGGCCCCTGCTGCCACCGGTTTCTTTGTTTCTTGGCTTGATTGATTTATTATTTTTGTCCTATTGGCTCCTCGTGATTTAAACAGGCCCTCCAGGCAAACGGATTTATCGAAATGTCCCTGACTTTTCTGTTGCTCGCGGTTGCTGCACTTTGCGCGCTGTCATTCTATTTCGGGCGGCAGCGGGCCGTTGCCCTGTCGGGCGGCCGATACAGCAATCTTCATTCCCTGCCAGCCCATTATGGGACCTATACGGCGATGTGGTGCGGTATTCCCGCGCTTTTGCTGCTTCTGGTCTGGCACGTGTTTCAGGGGTCGATCATCGAAGCGATGATCGTTTCCGATCTTCCTGCCGAAATTACCGGTGACTCCGGCCGTCTTTCACTGGCACTGAACAGTATCTCGCTGATTGCCGCAGGCAACGGAGAACATCTGTCGGTTGATCCGGAAGTCGTGGAGGCGGGCCAGCGTCTTGCGAACCTGCAGACCATTGCAAATGCGGCACTGGTTGTGGTGATGCTGAGTACGGCGGTGGTCGGGCTGGCGCTTTCGTATCGCAAGATCGCAAAAGAAATGCGGGCACGCAACAATGTCGAACGTATCGCGCGTTATGCGATGATCGCCTGTTCCGGGATCGCGATCCTGTCGACAGTGGGGATCGTTTTCTCGCTGTTGTTCGAAGCGCTGCATTTCTTCTCCAAGATCAACCCGCTCGAATTCCTGTTCGGGCTGGAATGGAGCCCGCAGACGGCGATCCGTGCTGATCAGGTGGCATCCGAAGGGGCCTTTGGTGCGATCCCGCTATTCGTAGGGACGCTGCTGATCACTGTGATCGCGATGTTTGTCGCAGTGCCGATCGGTTTGTTCTCTGCCATCTATATGGGCGAGTATGCATCATCGAAATTCCGTGCTTTTGCCAAGCCAGCCCTTGAAATTCTGGCCGGTGTTCCGACGGTTGTGTATGGCTTCTTTGCTGCCCTGACAGTCGCGCCGTTCCTGCGTGATAATGGTGCTATTCTTGGACTTGATGTCAGCTCCGAAAGCGCGCTTGCGGCCGGCCTCGTTATGGGGGTTATGATCATTCCGTTTGTGTCGTCGCTGTCTGACGATGTCATGTCGCAGGTGCCCAAATCCCTGCGCGACGGATCTTATGGTCTGGGTGCCACAAGGTCGGAAACCATCCGCCACGTGATCCTTCCCGCTGCCCTGCCAGGTGTTGTCGGGGCGGTTCTGCTGGCAGTGTCGCGTGCAATTGGTGAAACCATGATCGTGGTTATGGCCGCCGGACTTGCGGCCAATATGACGGTCAACCCGTTGCAGGCGGTTACCACCGTTACCGTGCAGATCGTGACGCTTCTGGTCGGTGACCAGGAGTTCGACAGTGCCAAAACCCTGTCGGCCTTTGCACTCGGTCTTGTTCTTTTCCTCGTCACCTTGGGCCTGAACGTGTTTGCCCTTAAGGTTGTTCAGAAGTATCGCGAGAAATATGACTGATATGGCATCGCTTATGGAAGATAGAGCCGCCGCAAAAGTGATCTCTGGCAATCTGCACACGCCGGTTGACTGGGATAGCCCGAAAATTGCCCGCAACATCAAAAAGCGGTATGCGGCGGAACGCCGGTTCAAGATTTATGGCCTGAGCGCGATTGCCATCGCTCTCATGGCGCTTGTCGTGCTTGGCTATTCGATTGTTTCGAAGGGGTATAGCGCCTTCTTCCAGACCTATGTTCAGCTCGAAATTCATTTCGATCCGGCTGAGATTGATCCGGACGGAACAGGTGACCCCGCAGTTATCGGTCGCGCCAATTTCGATGGTCTGGTCAAGGAAGCATTGCGCAACCGGTTCCCGGATGTAACCGATCGCCGCGAACGCCGTGACCTTTATGACATCGTTTCGGGCGGGGCTTCTTACGACCTGCGCCAGCGTGTGCTTGATAATCCGAGCCTGATTGGACAGACCCGCAAGGTCTGGCTGATTTCGGGTGACGATTTTGATATGCTCAACAAGGGTTATATCAGCGCAGATACAGATGAAGGCGACCGTCGCCTGAATGACCAGGAACTCGGCTGGTATGACGCCCTGACCGCCGAAGGCGCTGTTGAAAAGCAGTTTCACACGCGGTTCTTCACCAATGGTGACTCACGCGAACCGGAACTTGCTGGCATCTGGGGGGCCGCGGTCGGGTCGTTCTATACCCTGATTGTGACGCTTCTCCTGTCATTCCCGATCGGTGTTCTGGCCGCGATTTATCTCGAGGAATTCGCTCCGAAAAACCGTTTCACGACTATTGTCGAAGTCAATATCAACAACCTTGCGGCTGTGCCTTCCATCGTGTTCGGTCTTCTCGGGCTTGAGGTCTACCTCAATGTCATGCATCTGCCGCGTTCGGCACCGGTTGTCGGTGGTTTGACGCTGGCACTGATGACCCTGCCGACGATCATCATCGCATCGCGGGCAGCGATCAAGGCAGTACCGCCGTCAATCCGGCAGGCTGCCCTTGGACTTGGGGCATCACCGGTACAGACGGTGACCCATCATGTGCTGCCGCTGGCAATGCCGGGCATTCTGACCGGAACCATCATCGGCATGGCGCAGGCGCTTGGTGAAACCGCACCGCTTCTGATGATCGGCATGGTGGCATTCATCGTTGATGTTCCGGGAGGCGCGCTTGATCCGGCGACGGTTCTTCCGGTGCAGATTTATCTGTGGGCTGACAGTCCGGAAAGAGCCTTTGTCGAGAAAACCTCGGCGGCGATCATGGTATTGCTGGGCTTCCTGATCCTGATGAACGGATTGGCCGTGTATCTGCGCAAGAAATTTGAACGGAAGTGGTAAAATGGCTGTTGTAACTCAAAGCGCAATGACGGCAGAGCCGTCAGTCACTAGCCCGAAAATGACGGCCCGTGACCTTAATCTTTTCTATAGTGACAACCAGGCGCTTTTCGATGTCAATCTTGACATTGTCGAACGTCAGGTTACTGCGCTGATCGGTCCGTCGGGCTGCGGCAAATCGACCTTCCTGCGCTGCATGAACCGCATGAATGACACGATTGACGGTGTCACGATCAACGGCAAGGTGACGCTTGATGACCGTGACATCTATGACAAGGCCATCGACGTTGTTCAGTTGCGTGCCCGTATCGGCATGGTGTTCCAGAAACCGAACCCCTTCCCGAAATCGATCTATGACAATGTGGCCTATGGTCCGCGTATTCATGGTCTGGTGAACTCGCGGGACGAGCTTGACGAGATCGTCATGACCTCGCTTGAACGGGCAGGCCTTCTGAAAGAAGTCAAAGACCGCCTGCCGGAACCGGCGACCGGTCTTTCGGGTGGGCAGCAGCAGCGCCTTTGCATCGCACGTGCGGTTGCCGTTAGCCCGGAAGTCATCCTGATGGATGAGCCGTGCTCGGCGCTTGACCCGATTGCGACCGCAAAGGTCGAAGAACTGATCGACGAGCTTCGTTCGAACTACACCATTGTGATCGTGACGCACTCCATGCAGCAGGCGGCCCGCGTGTCGCAGCGCACGGCGTTCTTCCACCTCGGCAAGCTGGTCGAAGTGGGCGAAACCGATCAGATTTTCACCAATCCCAAGGACGAACGCACCAAGGGATACATCACGGGTCGCTTCGGTTAATTCCGGGCAGGAGTATTATTAGATGGCCGACGAAAAACACCATATCGTCAGTTCGTTTGACGAAGAACTGACCCGTTTGAACAATATCATCTCGCAGATGGGCGGGCTTGCCGAAAGCCAGCTGATTTCTGCGATCCGCGCAATCGTGAAGCGGGATTCGGAACTGGCCGAAAAGGTCATTATTTCCGATCATCGTATCGATACGCTGGAACAGGAAGTACAGGATTTTGCCGTACGTCTTCTGGCCCTGCGCCAGCCGATGGCAGATGACCTGCGTCAGGTGGTGACAGCGCTTAAACTTTCCAACGATCTGGAACGTATTGGCGATCTGGCGAAAAACATTGCCAAGCGCGCGCAGGTTCTCAACCAGGTGCCGCCGATCCGTCCGGTTCAGGTGATCCCGAACATGGCGAAGCTGTGCCAGGAAATCATCAAGGACGTTCTGGACGCCTATATCGAAGGCGATGCGGAAAAGGCCCAGCGTGTATGGGCGCGTGATCAGGAAGTTGACGATATGTATAACTCCCTGTTTCGTGAATTGCTGACCTATATGATGGAAGATCCGCGTAACATCACGGCATCGACCCATCTGCTGTTTATTGCCAAGAACATCGAACGTATTGGCGATCACGCGACCAATATCGCCGAAACGATCTATTACCGGATCAAGGGTGAAGACCTGCCGATGGATACTCGGCCAAAAAATGACGCGGCGAATTTCGCTGTCGTAGAACCGAATGAGTGACACTGGAGCATAGGAAGATGGACCCAACGGTTCTTATCGTCGAGGACGAAGCTGCAATCGTAACCATGTTGCGCTACAACCTCGAACGCGAGGGGATGCAGGTTGTCGAAGCCGGAGACGGTGACGAAGCGTTGAAGATTCTGGCTGAAACCCATGTCGACCTGGTCCTTCTGGACTGGATGTTGCCGGTAATGTCGGGGATCGAGGTTTGCCGCCAGATCCGCCGGAAACCGGAAAGCCGCGATTTGCCGGTGATTATGGTTACCGCGCGTGGCGAAGAAGGTGACCGCATCCGTGGCCTTGATACCGGTGCCGACGATTATGTGACCAAGCCATTCGCGATTGGCGAATTGCTGGCGCGTATTCGCGCGTTGCTTCGCCGATCCGGCCCGGCGCAACCACAGGGGCAGTTGATCTATTCCGATATCGAAATGGATTTGGCTGCCCATCGTGTCAGCCGTAACGGCAAGGCCATACATCTTGGCCCGACCGAATTCCGTCTGCTGCGTTACTTCCTCGAACATCCGGGGCGGGTTTTCTCGCGCGAGCAGCTTCTGAACGCGGTTTGGGGTCCGAACATCTATGTCGAGACCCGAACGGTTGACGTACATATTCGCCGCCTGCGCAAGGCATTGAATGACGTCAAGGGAACGCGCGATGTGATCCGTACGGTTCGTGCCGCCGGTTACGCACTGGATGTCGAAGCCGCCTGATCGCGGTTATTCCGGAAGGTGAAACGAAAAACCCCCATCTTTATGATGGGGGTTTTTGTTTTCAGGTGGTTTTCCTGGATTTTACCGGTTTGGCCGATTTTGATGCCGGATCTTCGGCTTTCTGGCGCGCGGTGCGTGGCGCCAGTTCGTTCATCAGAAGCATATCGGCACGACGGAACTTGGCAATTTCGGTATCGATATCTTCCTGCGGGATGTCGCAGGCGGCCAAAACATGGTCGGACAGGCGCAAACCGGTTTCGAGTACTTCGGGGATGGCGGCATCCGCACCGCTGCGTGACAGGGGACCGATATGTGTGATGTCCTGGGCACGGGCAAAGATTTTCAGATGTGGATAATGCTGTCGCAGCAAGGCGACGGTCTTTTCGGTTGCGTGCGGGTTGCCCATGGCAACGGCGGCAATATGGGCCTGTTCTGTATGGGCCGCTCGGAATGTTTCCGGACGTGATCCATCTGCAAAATAAACCGGCAGACCTTCGGCACGGCCGCGTGAAACCTGCTGGGCATCGGATTCAAGAACGATGAACGGGATATCCTTGGTACGCAGCAGACGGGCCAGAACCCGGCCGACACGCCCGCAACCAATCACCAGAACATGCTTCTGAATGCCATCGGTTTCATCTGAAATTTCGCTGAGCTGATCGTTTTCCTTGGGATGAAGTTTCTGTTCGATCCGGTGGCCCAGTGAAATCAGGGAGGGGGTCAAACCCATCGAAATCGCGACAACCGGGATCAGCATCACGGCGATATCAATCGGAACCGCGCCATTCTGCGATGCCAGTGCCAGCATGACGAAGGCGAATTCGCCACCTGCGGCCAGGCTCATGGCAACCCGGATCGATGATGCCCGGTTAAAGCCGATCAGCAGGGATAACCCGAAAAGGACCGCCGCCTTAACGACCAGCAACCCGATCAGCCATAAAATGATGGTACCGGCCTGACCAATGACGACATTGGCATTCACCGACATGCCGACCGACATGAAGAACAGCGACAGGAAAACCCCGCGAAATGGCGAAATGTCGGCTTCGATCTGATGGCGGAATTCGGTTTCGGCCAGCATCACCCCGGCGATGAAGGCACCAAGCGCCATCGAAAGACCGGCGGCTTCGGTCAGGGTACTGGCAGCCAGAACGACAAACAGGGTGCCGATGGCAAAAAGTTCGGGATTTTTAAGGGACGCAATATAACGAAACAGCCGTGGCAGCAGATAACGACCGGCAAGCAGCAGGACGGCAACAGCGCCGACCCCACTTAACGCACTGATCCATGGGCTGGTTTCGGTTCCGGCCTTGCCTGCGGCCTGCACCATGATCAGGAAGGGACCAACCGCAACGTCCTGCAACAGCAGGATGGCAAGGGCTGCACGGCCGAAACGGGTATGCAGCTGGCGCTCATCGGAAAGCTGTTTAAGGATAATGGCTGTTGATGACAGGGCCAGTGCTCCGGCAATCACGATGGAGGCAGGCATATCGTAATTGATCAGCAGCAATACACCGAACATCACCGCCATCGTGACGCCGATTTGCAGAAATCCAAGGGTGGCAAACCGGCCGCCAATCACGCGCAATCGTTCGCGCGACAGTTCAAGACCGATCATGAATAGCAGAAAGACAATGCCAAGCTCGGCCACCGTTGAAATGTCTTCGCGGTCATTGATCAGACCAAAACCAAAAGGTCCGATGCAAAAACCACCGATCAGAAAGCCGATGATCGAGTTTGCACGTAATTTCTGGGCCAGCGGCACAGCAATCACCGCGGCCGTCAGGACAAGGAACAGTTCGAAAAGAACGCTGTGAGACATGTTGGGATATGCGTCCGGCGCAGATGGGCGTGTAAAGGAAACTCGTTCAAATCAGGATAGCGGAAATACCCCTATGATTTCTATGGAAATTTCGCGTATGCGAAGACATCTGTGGTAGACGACACGTATTAAGAGTAAGCGACCGTGGCGATTACGTTCGGCGTGCTTACCTGTGTGGGAACAGCATCACACAGCCATCCAAAAGGGTTCCGCGGCGGGACGACACGGCTTGCTATTCTGTGTTCGGAATGCCATGTTCCGCTGGCCCGTTAAAGGGCACAAAAATAATCACAATTTTCCCCCATACGAGCAGGCCGACATTGGAACAGTTCATCCCCTATTTGCAGATTATTGGTGGTCTTGTGCTTTTGACGGCCGGTGGCGAGTTCATTGTTCGCGGCGCTGTTGGTCTTGCACTGCTAATGGGTGTTTCCAAGGTTATCGTCGGCCTGACCGTGGTGGCCGCCGGAACGTCGGCCCCGGAATTCGTAGTGTCGCTGAATGCGGCACTTGCCGGTTCGGGGGATATCGCGATGGGGAACGTTGTTGGTTCCAACATTGCCAACATTCTTCTGATCCTTGGTGCGACGGCTGTTCTGAAGCCAATCGCAGCGTCCCGGACCATGATTGTTCGCGATGGTGGCACCATGTTGCTGGGCACTGTACTGTTCATCGGTCTTTGCATGTTCGGTGTTGTGGAGCGTTGGGCAGGAGCGGTGATGCTGCTGGTTTTGGCGGCGATCTGGTATTTCACCTACCAGCATGACAAAAAAAGCCCGGGCGAAGCCAGCCACCTGCACGAGGAAGAAGTCGACGAAGTCGGCGAGGTGCCAAGCGGTTGGCTGAAACCGATTGTTGCGACCGTTATCGGTATTGTCGCCCTGACCTATGGTGCCGATCTGCTGGTGAATGGCGGTGTTTCTGTTGCACGTCAGTTCGGCGTTTCCGAAGCCGTGATTGGTTTGACACTTGTCGCGTTCGGAACGTCACTTCCGGAATTGGCCGCATCCATTGTTGCGGCGTTTCGCGGGCATTCCGATGTCGCGCTGGGCAATGTGGTTGGTTCAAACCTTCTGAACCTGCTGGTGATCATCGGTGGTGTGTCGCTGATTGCGCCGATTGCGGTGCCTGATCAGATACTGCAATCCGATCTGTGGATCATGTTGGCGGTGACCGTTCTTTTGCTGGTTGTCGGCTATTTCCTGCGCGGCGTGTCGCGGATTACGGGGATTGTCTTTGTTCTTGCCTATCTTGGATATGTCGCAAGTCTGGTTACCGCATGATCCATCTTACGTGCCTGAAACCGTTCACACGGTGATGGACCGGCAGGCAGGTTTGATTGTAAGTTCCGGAATTACTGAACTAAATGATGGCGGCCTGCGTTCGAATGCGGCCGCCTTCCCCGGAAAAGGGGACGCATCTTGACGGACGGGATGGAAACCGGATGACAGGGATAATGCCGAAAACGGTCCTTGTGACAGGGGCTGCGAAGCGTATCGGACGGGCTTTATCGCTTGATCTGGCCGCGCAGGGATATGATGTTGCCCTTCATTGCCATTCCTCGCGCAGGGATGCGGAAAGCCTGGCGGATGAAATCCGTGCCCTTGGCCGTCGTGCCTGCGTTATTTCGGCCGATCTTGGCCGGGAAGAAGACACCGGGCGTGTCGTGCGCGAGGCAACGGCTGCACTGGGCCCGATTGGCGTTCTGATCAACAACGCATCCACCTTTGAGTATGATGATATCGGCACCGCCACGCGCGAAGGCTGGGACTATCATATGGAAGCCAATCTGCGTGCGCCGTTCGTACTGTCGCAGGATTTCGCCAAACGGTTACCGGACGGGTACAAGGGTGCCATCATCAACCTGATTGATCAGCGCGTCTGGAATCTGACACCGCATTTCATGACCTATACCTTGTCCAAGGCAGGTCTTTGGACCCTGACCCAGACGCTGGCACTGGCATTGGCACCGCAAATCCGGGTCAACGCCATTGGCCCCGGTCCGGCATTGCCTAGTGTTCGGCAAACACAGGAAGTTTTCGATCAGCAATGCGATCAGACTCCCCTGAAAATTGGGACAAACCCGCAAGAGATTTGCGACGCGGTACGATTTTTCCTTGCCGCGCCAGCCATCACCGGGCAAATGTTAGCGCTTGACGGCGGGCAGCACCTGAATTGGGCGCCCAGTGGCGAACAGAATATGCCAGAGGAATGATGCATCGGGCTTGGGTTCCGGACATCTGGCCGCAGAAGCGCAGCACAAGGAAGACCAGACCATGACCGCAGGCCTTAAGCAGGACGATAACATTACGACACTGCCCTATGCAGATCATGCAGGCAGTTTGCGTCGTGTATTCGTTCGCGACATGGTGGTCGAGACATCCATTGGCGTATATGACCACGAAAAACATGCCCCGCAGCGGGTGCGCATCAATCTGGATCTTGCCGTACTTGAAGGCGAAGGTGTCCAGAATGACGATATTGCCACTGTTTTAAGCTACGAGGATCTGGTGACAGGCACGCGGGAAATCTGCCGTGACGGTCATGTGAACCTTGTGGAAACCCTTGGGGAAAAACTGGCCGATATGTGCCTGGCGGATCGCCGGGTGCGCAAGGTAAACGTCCGGGTTGAAAAGCTTGATGTCTTTGACGACGTTGCGGCGGTCGGGGTCGAAATAGAGCGCTTTAATATCGCGCGCTGATCGCATCGGTAAATCTGCGTAAAATTTACTTTTGTTAACGGTTTTGGACGGGGACTCTGTGATTCCTCTAGGCCGAATCGCTGCCGCCCTTATGCACAAGCATCTGGGGACGTGGAATCAAAGGAAAATATTCTTTTTTGACTCCTCTATTACCGAATGTTTTCAGGTTGACAGTATTTTTTGTAAATTAAATCAATAACTTAACTTGTTTGCTCAATAAATGTGCACTTCATAGAACGTTAAGACTCTCAAGGGGTGTAGCAAAGAGCCCCCCTATTACCCACAAACTTATCCACAGCCTTGGTGGACATCTTTTTCCGGTCGCGATTCTGTGAAGTGATGTTGCGGCGTTAATCTTTTTGAGTATTGTCGGAAGCCACTTTGAGAAGTGACGGCCATCACAACTTTTGATTTTTAATAAATCTGCCGGAGACGCCTGATGAAGCCTGAAACCCCATCCGAAAACCCCGCTCGGGAAATCGGATTGTCGCTTGAAAGCGATGATTATGACGGGGGAGCTGCGCGTGGTGTCGAGGCCATCAAACATGCGCTGAAAACCATGCCGGGTTCGGCGGGTGTCTACCGCATGATCGATGACAAGGACCGGGTTCTTTATGTCGGCAAGGCCAAGAACCTTAAAAAGCGTGTGGTGGCCTATACCCGCCTGATGCAGTTGCCGATACGGATCGCCCGTATGGTCGCGCAGACGGTGCGTATGGAAATCATCACCACCCATACCGAAGCCGAAGCGCTTCTGCTTGAATCCAACCTGATCAAGAAGCTTAAACCGCGTTACAACATCCTGCTGCGCGATGACAAAAGCTTCCCCTATATCCTGATCACCGAGGATCACGATTATCCGCGCATCGTCAAACATCGCGGGGCACGGGCCAAGGATGGCAGTTGCTTTGGGCCGTTTGCGTCCGCCTGGGCCGTGAACAACACGATCAATCATCTGCAGCGGGCTTTTTTGCTGCGGTCCTGCACGGATGCGGTGTTTGCCAACCGCTCGCGCCCGTGTCTGCTGTATCAAATCAAACGCTGTTCCGCGCCGTGCGTGGACCGGGTTGCCAAGGCCGAATATGACGGGCTTGTCGATATCTGTCGTGACTTCCTGACCGGGCGTAGCCAGAAAATCCTCAAGCAGCTTGAAAGCGACATGCTGGCGGCATCCGAACGCATGGATTTTGAACAGGCCGCGATGTATCGCGACCGTATCCGTGCCCTAAGCCAGATACGATCGCATCAGGATATCAATCTTGAAGGCGTTGAAGAGGCCGATGTGATTGCCCTGCATCACGAAGGTGGGCAAAGCTGCGTTCAGGTGTTCTTCTTCCGGTCCGGGTCGAACTATGGCAACCGGTCCTATTTCCCGCGTCATGAACAGGGGGCTGAGATCCCCGAAATCCTGTCGGCCTTTGTCGGGCAGTTCTATGCCGATAAACCGGCCCCGAAACAGGTTCTGCTGTCGCACGAGATCGAAGGCCAGGAACTGGTCGAAACCGCGTTGTCGATCAACAATAACCGCAAAATCACCCTGCAGGTACCCAAGCGCGGCGGTCGGCGCAAGCTTGTCGAACATGCGATGAACAATGCAAAGGATGCGCTGGGGCGTCGTATGGCCGAAAGCGCGTCACAGCGCAAATTGCTGGAAGATCTGGCCGATAAACTGGAACTGGACGGTACGCCGGAACGGATCGAGGTTTACGATAACAGCCATATTCAGGGCACCAACATGGTCGGCGGCATGATCGTTGCCGGGCCCGAGGGCTTTATGAAAAGTGCCTATCGCAAATTCAACATCAAGGGCGACATCGCACCGGGTGATGACTTTGCCATGATGCGCGAAGTTCTGACCCGGCGTTTTGCCCGTGCGCAAAAGGAAGATCCGGACCGGGAAAACGGCACATGGCCAGACCTTTGTCTGATTGATGGTGGTTTGGGGCAGCTTGGCGTTGCCCGCGAAGTGCTTGAGGATTTGGGAATCGAAGATGTGATGCTGGTTGGGGTCGCCAAGGGTGTCGATCGGAATGCGGGCAAGGAAGTCCTGCATATCCCCGGAAAGCCGCCCGTGCGCCTCGATATGCAGGACCCGGTTCTATATTTCATCCAGCGTCTGCGCGATGAAGCCCACCGCTGGGCGATTGGCACACATCGCGCCAAACGGTCCAAGCAGATCGGCAAAAGTGTTCTGGATAATGTGCCCGGCGTTGGCGGGGCACGCAAAAAGGCATTGTTGCATCATTTCGGGTCGGCACGCGGCGTGGCGGATGCCGGTTTGACCGATCTTGAGGCGGTGGACGGCATCAGTGCCGCCCTTGCACGCAAGATTTACGATCATTTCCACGGCGAAAACTGATCCCGGTTACCGGCTGTTTCATAACAGGTTTGTTGCAATTGAACGCGGCTCTTGTGGTAACTGCCCGGAGACATTAATAATTGCCTCGCATCGGGGAGACAGAAAACGCTTCGCCGGACCGTTCGATACAATACCCGCAAACAGGCCTGTTTATGAAAAACCAGATTCCCAATCTGCTAACCTTGTCGCGCATCATTGTGATTCCGGCTCTGGTTGCGTCCTTTTATATCAGCGGACCGGTTGGTAACTGGATCGGGTTTGCGCTGTTTGCCTTTGCCGGGGTGACGGACTTTTTTGATGGTTACCTTGCGCGCAGCATGAATGTTGTCTCGCCGCTTGGCCGGTTCCTTGACCCCATTGCTGACAAGCTTCTGGTCGCTGCCGCCCTGATGATGATGGTTGCGTTTGAACGCATTTCCGGTCTGGCCATTTTACCCGCCGTGATCATCATGTGCCGCGAAATCATGGTGTCGGGTTTGCGCGAACATCTGGCCGAACTGAAAGTGCCATTGCCGGTGACGGTTCTTGCAAAATGGAAAACCACGGCACAAATCCTTGCCATCGGGTTTCTTCTGGTTGGCGATGCGTCGCCCGACATGATCCCGTCGATCCTGATCGGTGATATCCTGTTGTGGATTGCTGGGCTTGTGACGGTTCAGACAGGGTATATCTATCTTCGCACCGGGCTCAAGCATCTCGACTGACACCTATCGGAAGGATCAGGTCGCGCATGACACGTATATCTGTTCAGGAACAGGATTTTGATCCGGGTGCCGAACTGGCAGCCCTGACCGAAGGTCGTACCGATATCGGGGCAGCGGTCAGTTTCGTCGGGCTGGTGCGTGATATCCACGGCGGGGACAGCGTTTCCGCCCTGACACTTGATCATTATCCCGGAATGACCGAACGCGAACTTGAAAAGATCGCAGACGAAGCCGCCAATCGCTGGCCGCTTGATGATGTGCGGATCGTGCACCGGTTTGGGCGTATGTTGCCCGGTGAACGGATCGTTCTGGTGATAACCCTGTCGGCCCATCGACGCGCTGCGTTCGAGGCCTGCGACTTCATCATGGATTTTCTTAAAACCCGGGCCCCGTTCTGGAAACGCGAAGAAACCGCCCAAGGTGATCATTGGGTCACGGCAAAGGCATCGGACGATGCCGATGCTGATCGCTGGAAAACGGATTAACCGACAAATTTTGCCAGCAATCCGACAAACTGAAGAAGGGCTGTCTGGATTTGCGCGGCATCATCGATCCGGTCTTTAAGGTTCTTCATTTCGGCTATATCCGCATCGGTAATTGCCGATGCATTCTGGATCAGCCGCTTTGCTTGAAGTGTTATAAGCTGATCAGCAGCTTTATTGCGTGTTTCGGCCATCACAAGTTTTTCGTTGATATCTGACGACTGGTAGGCCGCGTCGATTTCAATGAAGCTGGCTTTGGCGGCCCTTATCAGTTCATCAAGATTGCTCATGGTGATACTCCCTATTGTGCTGGTATCGCGGTTGCACTACCGGTGGCGGTTTCAAGCAGGTTGCTGCCCTGCGCAATAAGTTCCGTCGGTGGCAGGTTGCGAACTTCTCCGGCCAGTGCAATGCCCTGTTCTGCCGCACCAATCAGGGCGGTGACGTCCAGTTGGGCGTAACTGTCGATCTGATTTTGCAGATGCGCGCCAAGAGAGGATGCCGTCATGAAGCTGCGTAGCGTATGGGTCTGAAGCAGCTTTTCCTCGGCCATCAGAGCCTGCCAGTCCTGCCACCAGATTTGCAGACGCAATGATTTGGCGTCGTCATCATCATTTGGTTCGGAGCGGATTTTGTTCAGTTCGGCGATCAATGTGCCGCGACGTACCAGATATTGCGGCGGGTCTTTGGCCAGATCGCTGGTGATGGCGTCAAGCTGACTGCGCAGTTTTTCAAGGATCGGACCGGAATCCGTGACCGCCGATGCCCCAAGGGCCGATCCGCCTTCGATCTGATCGAAAATTGCGACAAATTGCCGATACTGGCTGCGCAGGTCGGCCAGTGTCTTTTGCCATTCTTGCGCAACATTCGGATCTATTTTAACCGCATCCGGATCAAGCAGGGTGGGCAGATTGGATGGCGTCACCTTGCCGGTGAAGGCTTCCATATTCGTGATGAATTCGGATTGCCGGGCGTTTTGCGATTTTGGTGTCGGTGCAAATTGCGCGGTCTGTGCCGTGCCATAGGCATCAAAGGCATCCTCGGCCGCGCTGCCAAACTGGGTGACCGTGATTTTCAGGGTTTCGGCTTTTTGCGAACAGGCGGCCAAAAGCCCGATGCCAATAATCAGGACTGCTTTGCGTGTGAATTGGTAGATCGATGAAACTGCCATAACGTCCCCATCACGTGATCATGCTCGTCATCTGACGGGAACAGGTGCAAAATGTGATGGCAAAAATAACAAAGGCCGCAGATTTGCTGCGGCCTTTTAAAATCCGGATACCGGCAGGTGCTATTTGCTCAGCATGAAAAGCGCCTGATTACCAAAGAAATTGGCAAGCCGGGAATGACTGTCGAGACTGACTTTCGATCCGCTTTCATTAAGCACCATCGATCGTTCGATTTTAAAGCCGCACTCATCACAAAGGGTGACGAAATCCCGGACGGTGCAAAAATGGATGTTCGGGGTTTCGTACCACATGATCGGCAGGTTCGGGTTTTGCGGCATGCGCCCGCGGAACATCAAATCAAACCGTGCGCGCCAGTGCCCGAAATTCGGAAAGGAAACGATGGCTTTCTGGCCGATGCGCAGCAGTTCGGTCAGAACCTGTTTCGGGCGGTTGGTCGCCTGCAAAGTCTGGCTGAGAATGGCGTAATCAAACGCCCCGTCGGGATAATCGCCAAGATCGCGATCCGCATCACCCTGCATCACCGGAAGACCCTGTGCTACGCAGTTGCGCACCCCCTCGTTGGAAAGCTCAAGCCCACGGCCATCGACATTTTTGCTGCGCGTCAGATAGCTCAGCAATTCACCATCGCCGCACCCGATATCAAGTACACGCGTGCCGGGTTCGACCATATCGGCAATAAGCTGCAGGTCGACACGAATGCGATCATTCGGAATAACGCCGGTCGCGTTTGGTAAAGAATGACTCATAACCTATTTCAATCCCCGGATTTCAGCAGCGCCTTCGATAAAGCCGCTTAACACCATATGGAAATCCGGCTCGTCGAGCAGGAAGGCATCATGCCCCTTGTCGCTTTCGATTTCGACGCAACTGACATTGCACGATGATGCATTCAATGCGTGGGCAAGCTGGCGGCTTTCGGCAGTGGTAAAGCACCAGTCGCTGGAAAACGAGATGACGCAGAAACGGGTTTTGCAGCCAACAAACGCCTCCCCAAGGCGACCTTCTGCATCCGCGGACAGATCGAAATAATCCATCGCCCGCGTGATATAAAGGTAGCTGTTGGCATCAAACCGGTCGACGAAGCTTTTGCCCTGATGGCGCAGGTAACTTTCGATCTGGAAATCGTGATCGAAGCTATAGGTGATCGCCCCGCGGTTCTGAAGCTTGCGGCCGAATTTGCGATGCAGGGCCGGTTGCGACAGATAGGTGATGTGCGCGGTCATGCGCGCCACAGCAAGCCCGCGGGACGGCTTTTTGCCCTCCAGCAGGTAATTGCCCCCGCACCAGTCCGGATCGGCCATGACCGCCTGACGCCCGACTTCGTGAAACGCGATATTTTGCGCCGAATGGCGGAAGCTGGTTGCAATCGGGGCGGCGGCGAAAACGCGATGGGAATAGCTTTTGCACCATTCAAGAACCTGCATGCCGCCCATCGAACCGCCAATAACCGCAAACAGGGTATCGATGCCCAATGCATCAATCAGCATGGTCTGCGCACGCACCATGTCGGCAATCGTGATCACCGGGAAATCAAGACCCCAGGGTTTGCCGGTGGCCGGGTTGATTTCCTTGGGCCCGGTGCTGCCCAGGCAGCCGCCAATCACGTTCGAACAGATGACGAAATATTTGTCGGTATCGATGATTTTGCCCGGCCCGACGATTTCACGCCACCAGCCTTCCTTGCCGGTGATCGGGTGGACTTCGTCGGCGACATACTGATCACCCGTCAATGCGTGGCAGACCAGAATTGCATTGGTCTTGTCGGCGTTAAGTTCGCCATATGTCTGATAGGCAATGGTGAACGGCCCAAATTCGATGCCGCTATCAAGGCGCAGCTTTTCCGTTTCCCCAAGGACCATGTGATGGCCGGGAAGTTTGCTGCGCTGATCCGTACTGGCGGCGGTCGACATGAATGTCCGTTTCCCTTTGATTAGGTTGTTTTTCTTGCAGGCAAGGTTGGCTGTTCCTTGCTATCGAAGGAAACAAGCCTGTTCTAGCTAGGAATAGACCGGGATTTAGTCAATCTTTTCTTTGCTTTTCGGCTGCCCTGTCCTAATACTGGGCGCCGTTTGAGAAAAGAGCGGATCATGGCGCAAAGCGACGAAAATTTAGCAAATCTTGACCTGAACGGGCTCAGGGCGGAAATCGATGATATCGATCAGGCACTGCAATCCCTGATCATCCGGCGCACAAAGGTGGTTCAGGCTGTCGGGGCCTATAAGGACCGGGTGATTGCCGCGGGTGGCAAGGTCAAGGTACCTTATCGTCCGGCACGTGAAGCCCGCATCATGCGCACGCTGGTTGACCGTCACAATGGTGCCTTTCCGAAAACGGCCCTGATCCAGATCTGGCGCGAAATGATTGCGGCCGGAACGCGTCTTGAAGCGCCGTATACGGTTGCACTTTGCCGCAATGCCGATGGTGTTGATTGTTGGGAACTTGCGCGCCTTAACTTTGGCTGCCTGAACGAAATTGTCGAATTCGATACACCGCGCGAGGCATTTTACGCCCTTGAAGAAGGTCGTGCGGCGGTCGGCGTGTTCCCGAAACCGGAACTTGGCGAAGCACAGCCGTGGTGGACTTTGCTGTCCGATGACAGCCCGGTGCGCATTGTATCGAAGCTGCCATTTGGCGGGCGTCCGGTCGGACGTGGTGAACAGACCGAGGGATTTGTCCTTGCGGCGATCGAGCTTGAAGAAAGCGGGGATGATCGCACGCTGTTTATCGTCAGCCTGCCAAACGAGATTTCGATGGATACGGCGCGCAAAAAAATTGCGAATGGCATCGATGGATCGGCAATCCTTGGCTTTTCTGCAGATGAAACCGGTGATCGACGTTTTGTTCTTGTTGATGTGCCGGGATTCTTTTGTAATCGCGCCGAAGTGTTTCAGCGCGCACTGACCGATCAGGGGCTTGATCCCGAAGATCTCAGTGTTGTTGGTGCCTATGGCGTGCCGATTCCCGAAGACGCGCTGAGTTGATTGATACCGGCCGGTTGATTGTCACCGGCCCTGCCCACTGGGAGAAACTAGGAAATGTCTGCGCCCACCCCACGTCCCGGCATTCTTGATATTGCGCCTTATGTTGGCGGCAAGTCGCGCACCGATGGTGCAACCCGCGTGATCAAGCTTTCATCGAACGAAGGCGCGCTTGGCCCGAGCCCCAAGGCCATCGAGGCGCTCCGCAAGTCGGCTGAAAAGTTGCATCGCTATCCCGATGGTGGTTGCGAGGCACTGCGCAACAAGCTGGCTGAAAAATACAATCTTGAAGCCGATCAGATTGTCTGCGGTGCCGGTTCGGATGAGCTGATCACCCTTCTGATCCGTGCCTATGCCGGTCCGGGGGATGAAGTGCTGTATTCGCAGCATGGCTTCCTGATGTATCCGATTGCAGCCAAGGGTGTTGGTGCGGTTCCGGTGACCGCAGCCGAAACCAACATGACCACCAGCGTTGATGCGTTGCTGGCCGCTGTGACTGAAAAAACCAAAATCGTTTTTGTCGCTAACCCGAACAATCCGACGGGCACCTACATCAATGATGCGGAAATGAAACGCCTGCGTGATGGCCTGCGCGAAGATATCGTTCTGGTCGTTGATGCGGCGTATGCCGAATTCATGACTGGTCAGGAAGATTATTCTGCGGGTGAAGAACTGGTGCGAGCCGGTAAAAATACCGTCATGACCCGTACATTTTCCAAGATTTATGGTCTTGGCGGCATTCGTCTTGGCTGGTGCTATGCACCGGTTGATATTGCCGATGTTCTGCAACGCCTGCGTAATCCGTTTAACGTGGCCCTTCCGACACAGGAAGCCGGTCTTGCGGCACTGGATGATGATGAATTCGTCAATGCCTGCGTGCGTCACAATGCCGAAACACTGGCGTGGTTCCGCGATCAGGTGAACGCGATTGACGGGCTGATCGCCCATCCGAGCTATGGCAACTTTGTGCTGGCCGAATTCCCCAAGGAAGAAGGCAAGAACGCCGATGCTGCCAATGATTTCATGATGGCACAGGGCGTTATCCCGCGCAAAATTGGTGCCTATGGCCTGCCGCAGATGCTTCGTATTTCGATCGGTACGAAGGAAGAAATGGAAATCTGCCTCAAGGCGATCAAAGACTTTGTGAACAGGTAAAATGACCAACACCGCATCCGAACCGCTTTTTGATACCGTTGCTTTTATCGGCATGGGGCTGATTGGCTCGTCCCTGGCGCGTCGCATTCTGCGCGATGGTCTGGCGAAAAAAATCACCTGTGCCGTGCGTTCTGAAGCTACCCGTGACCGGGTGCTTGAACTTGGTATTGCCGATGAAGCCTATTGCGACATCAAGGAAGCGGTTAAGGATGCCGATCTGGTGATGATCTGTGCCCCGGTGGGTGCCAATGAAGCCATTGGCGCCCAGCTTGCCGGAAAACTTAAAAAGGGTGCGATTGTTTCCGACGTCGGGTCGGTCAAACAGGCGGTCATTCGCGATATCGCCCCGCATCTTGACGAAGGTGTTTCGTTCGTGCCGGGCCACCCGTTGGCCGGGACCGAACATTCCGGACCGGATTCCGGTTTTCCCGAACTGTTTGAAGGCCGCTGGTGCATTCTGACCCCGGTTCCGGGGGAAAAGGAAAGTGCGACCACACGCGTGCAGGCCCTTTGGGAAGCATGTGGCATGAAGGTCGAATGCATGGATGCCGATCATCACGATCGCATTCTGGGCATCACGTCGCATTTGCCGCACCTGATTGCCTATACCATCGTCGGGACGGCAACCGATCTTGAAGATGCACTGCGTCAGGAAGTCATCAAGTTTTCCGCATCGGGTTTCCGTGATTTCACCCGTATTGCCGCATCCGACCCGACGATGTGGCGCGACGTGTTTTTGAATAACCGCGAAGCTGTTCTTGAAGTTCTTGGCCGTTTTCAGGAAGATTTGATGGCGTTGCAACGTGCGATCCGCTGGGGCGAGGGCGAAAAATTGTTCGACCTGTTCACCCGTACACGCGAAATTCGCCGTGGTATTGTCGATGCCGGGCAGTACTTCACCAATTTCTCGGCCGAGGGTGAAGACCGCCAAAGCGACGCCAAGGGTAAAAGCAAGTCCGATAAATAAGCAATTTTCACGGTTTGCAAATGGCAGGCCGTTGTCGGGCGGAAAGATGGGCCCCAAACTGCATCTTCCGCCGGTTAAAGGGGAACGTCATGCCTGCCACCGATCATCCGGCTTTTGCACGGATCATGCCGTTTGTGTTTGTGTTCCTATGGAGCACGGGCTTTGTTGGCGCAAAGTTCGGTCTTCCCTATGCCGAACCCTTTACCTTTCTGTTTGCCCGTTTCGCCATTGTCATCGTTCTGATGGTGCCGGTGATTTCGCTGCTGGGCGCCAAATGGCCCAAAAGCTGGCGACAGGTTGCCCATATCAGTACCACCGGGGTTCTAGTTCACGGGATTTATCTGGGCGGCGTTTTCTGGGCGATTGATACGGGGCTTCCGTCGGGTTTGGCGGCCCTGATTGTCGGGTTGCAGCCGGTTGTGACGGCATCGGTTGTTGGTGCCCTTCTGGGTGAACGTGTCAGCGGGCGTCAGTGGGCCGGGCTTGTTCTTGGCCTGATTGGCGTGGCTTTGGTCCTGCTGCCCAAAATTGGTGACGGGATCGGTATTACGGCCTTTGGCATCGGGCTTGCCATCATGGCGCTGTTTGGCATGACGGCCGGGACGCTTTATCAGAAGCGGTTCTGCACGGGCATGGACCTGATGAGCGGTACGGTTATCCAGTATATCGCTGCGGCGGCTTTTGTCGGGCTGGTGGCCCTGATCAAGGAACCATTGGTGATCGAATGGAGCATGAACTTCATTCTTGCGATGGCGTGGCTGGTTCTGGTGCTGTCAATCGGGGCGATCATGCTTCTGATGGTTTTGATCAAGCAGGGCGAGGCAACCCGGGTTGCAAGCATGTTTTACCTTGTCCCGCCCACGGCTGCCTTCTTTGCCTGGCTGCTTTTTGATGAACATCTGGGCCTGCTCGGTTTTGCCGGATTTGCAATTGCCGCACTCGGGGTGGCATTGGTGATGGTGAAACGCTAGGTTCAGAACCGGACATAAAATACCAGCATGACCGGAGGAAATTTTGACTGAGCCCCAGGAAAGATGGGTATTTGGATATGGATCGCTGCTATGGCGGCCGGGCTTCGAATTTGAAGAACGGGCACGCGCGACGCTGCGCGGCTATCACCGGTCCTTTTGCATATATTCCCATCATTATCGCGGCACACCGGAAAACCCGGGGCTGGTTCTGGGGCTGAATGTTGGCGGGGAATGTGTGGGCAATGCATTCCGGATCGCGCCGGACAACTGGCCGCTGGTCAAGGCATATCTGGATGAACGCGAACTGGTGACCAACACCTATATTCCCGCCGATGTCGAGGTCGAGCTTGCCGATGGACGGAAGGTCATTGCGCACACCTATGTCGCCGATCCAACGCATGAACAGTTCGCGGGCAACCTGCCGGTAAGAACAGCGGTTGAAATCATTGTCGCGGCACACGGCAATATCGGCCCGAACCTTGAATATCTTGAAAATACGGTCTGTCATCTGGACCAGATGGGAATTGTCGACCCGCCATTGCACGATCTGATGGATCTGGTGCGCCGCGAATACGGTGAAATCAATATGGGAGCCGGTATCTGATGTCGAATGCCACCACGATGTCAAAAGGCGGAAACGCACCGATGATGGCAGCCTATCTGATGCTGGTTGCCTGCGCGATGATGTGGGGATCAAACCACGTGGTTGCCCGCGGGGTGAATGCCACGGTGCCGCTTGAGGCGCTGGCTTTCTGGCGTTGGGTTGTGGCTGCCGTATTGCTGTTTCCGGTTTGTATTCCGCACCTTAAACGCGATCTGAGGCTGATGGCGGATCATAAAATGTCGATGTTCCTGATCGGAACAACCGGTGTTTTCATGTTTTCGATTGTCATTTATCTGGCTGCCTACAACACGACCGCGGTCAATACCGGGCTTCTGAATGCGACCACCCCGGTCTGGGTTCTGTTGTTCGCAGCTTTCCTGACTGCCGATAAACCCAAGCTTGGCCAGTGGGTCGGTGTGCTGATTGCCGGTGTCGGTACGGCGGTGATTATTGCCAAAGGTGATTTTTCGGTATTTGCCGAGATGAATTTTGTCTCGGGTGACCTGTTTGCCATGATTTCGGCAATGGTCTGGGCGGCCTATTCAATGCTTTTGAAACGCGCGCCCAAGGGGGTGCATCCGCTAAGCCTCGTATTCGTTTCGGCCCTGATCGGGTTGGTGTTCTTGACGCCGCTTTACATCTGGTCGGTAACCGTGGGCAATGAGCCGTTCTTTACCCATCTTGATCCGGCATGGCCCGATATGCTGAAGATTTTCTATATCGGGGCGGGACCAGCCTTTTTGGGATATCTGTTCTGGAACAAGGGCGTTGCGGTTGTCGGCCCGGCAAATGCAGGCGTGTTCCTGTATCTGATGCCGGTTTTCGCCAGTGTTCTTGCCATCATCTTCCTGGGCGAGGAATTGCATCTTTACCATCTGGGCGGGATCGCATTGATTGCCTTTGGTATCTGGCAGGCAACACGCCGAAAGGCATAGCAGCCGATAGTTGAATGGATGGAATTGAAAAAGGCCGGATGAAACTCCGGCCTTTTTGGTGTTCGAACGATCCGTCTGATCAGGAAGGCGTTTTTTCCTTGTCGATGGATTTCATCGGAATTGCGGTTTTGGCTTCCTGCTGTTCGGCTTCGGCCTTTTCGCGGGCTTCCTCGATCTCGACGTCACGGGATGTCAGGGTCGGCAGGTTGAATTCGGTTTGTGCTTCGCGTTCGAGTTCACGGGTGCGGTCATCAATCCTGCCCTTGATCGTCTTCATAAAGGTTTTGCGATCCAGATCAGGTTCCATCGCGGGCAGGAATTCCATGGTGACCTCGCCACCATATTTCATGAAGCTGTGCCGTCCCCAGAACATGCCGGAATTAATCGCGACCGGAATGACCGGGACATTCGGGAAAGCCTTGTAAAGCGCGTAAATGCCCGGGTGATAGGGGCGATCCGACCCGGGGGGCGTGCGCGTACCTTCGGGGAAAATCACGATCTGTCTGCCATCGGCAAGGGCACGTTCGGCACCCTTGATCATGTCTTTCAGGGCCGATGATCCAGCCGATCTGTCGACCGCGATCTGCCCGGACAGCAGCAGAAACTGCCCCATCAACGGGATGCGGGTCAGTTCCTTTTTAAGGATATAGGCCGGGTCAGGCACGACCGTGTGAAAGGTCAGGGTTTCCCACGCAGACTGATGCTTGGCAACCAGAATACACGGGCCTTTCGGCAGGTTTTCAAGGCCGCGAATACGCCTGTACATGCCAACCGACGTCGCCAGCATTCCCTGTGTCAGGCGACACCATGTATGGCCAACCCACTGATTGATTTTGCGGCCAAACGGCATCACCGGAATGAGCACAATGCACAATGCTGCGGTACCGGCGAAAAACAACACGTTAAACAAAAACGCGCGCAGGGCTCTCATGCAGACAGATCCTTCAAACACTTCGTCAAAGGGTTTGTAACAGTTATGAGACACGAGTGAAACGCCGTATCTTCAGCCTGATTTCTGGGACAGGCGATTGGACGCCGAATAATCCTGCTTTGGCGGCGTTGATGGCGTGCTCGGTCCATGCAGGCCAGCACGGTCCCCGTCCGGAAGAAATCCGAGAAGATAGTTCCGCAGGCTGGCAAACAGGAACTTGTTATATTCACTGGCAATCAGGCTGGCGCTTCCCGGCCAGCGCCACCAGCTATCGACCTTGACATTCTCGGGGAAAACCGGATGGGCGATGATATCGACATCGGGCATCAGGCTGCGAAATTCCAGAAGCGATCGCGGCATGTGATAATTGGCTGTGACGATGCGCAGGCTTTTATAGCCTTCTTCATAGACCCAGACCGCCGTTTCAAGCGCATTGCCCCGCGTGTTTTCCGCGACATGGCCCAGAACCACACAGCATGAAATCAGCCGGGGGTCGGCTTTGCCAGCGGACAGAAGTTCGTCCACTTCGACCCCGCGATAAACGCCGGAAATGAACAGCTTTTTGGCAAGATGGCGGGTCAGAAGGCGACGGCCTTCTGACAGGCGTTCACTGCCGCCGGTCAGAACGACGATGGCATCGGTCGTGCGGTCAGGTTCATTGACCTCGGTCGGGATGATATCGACATACCAGACAAAACCACCCGCCCAGACCAGCCCCAGCAGGATCAGGGTCGACAGCAAAAAACGGAACCGGCGGAAGCGTCGCCGGTGCTGAACGGAAAGGGGTGGCTTACTCATATGATTGGGCCTGACGGGACGCTGGCATGCGACAAGGCTCTCCTTTTGGGGACAAGGTCATGATCCGAAACGGGAAATGATCACGACGCTGCAGGCCGACTATACGGAGGAGTGAGGCAGGTTACAACATTCTGCGCAAGACACGCAGTACAGTTCTTTTGGCCGTCATCTGGGCGACACCAGCGACCACGAACGGAATGGCAATGATGATCGCAATGAAAAGCGGGCTGAAAACCAGTGTCGGGATCGGCCAGCCCGCCCGCATGCCAAGCCACGCGATTACCCCCGAAACCGGCAGGGCGATCAGAAGGCCGATCAGGGCACCAAAAAACGCCAGCCGCAGGTTATGACGGGCAAACTGGCCCGCGATATACGAATCCTGCGCCCCGATCAGGTGCAGCAATTCGATGATTGTGCGATGAATGGAAAGACCTGATCGGGTGGCAAATACGACCGACAGCATCGTTGCCCCGAACAGAACGATAATCAGTGTAATCAGCGCCAGTTCGACCGAAAAGGCAACATCGGCAATCCGTTCAATCCAGATGCGATGGTCGTCCAGAACCGCCTCGGGCGCGATTTCGCCCAACCTGCGTTCAAGGGCATCGAAATTAAAACCGGTTTCCGGCGTGATTTCGATAATGCGCGGGATGGGTAATTCGCTGACGACCTCGTCCGGGCCAAGCCAAGGTTCCAGAAGGGCGGACATGGTTTCGGGGCTGAGTTCCTCGATCCGGGAAATGCCCGGCATGTCGGCGAGCTGTTCGATAATATCGTCAACCGTTGCCTGCAGGGCTTCTTCGCGTTCTTCGGGGTCGCGATCCGCCATGCCGGTCGGGGGAACCTGTATCGAAAGGCTGCCTTCGATCTGGCCGGACCATTTGCCGACACTGTCATGCAGGGCGGCAAGGCCAACAATCGAAAACGTCAGCAGGGCCACCATCAATGCGACGATGCTTGGCAAAAAGCGCGTCGATGAGTCGCTATCAAGTGGCAGATGTGACGGTTGCGAACGAAAAGCCATGATCGATTTTGGGTCCTGTCTGAGCCAGTTGCCGTCGGTTGGTCCGGTTACGCGCTATGCGTGATGTCGTGCAGGGTGCCAGCTTCGAGCAGCCATTGATTATGGCCAAAACGACGCACCAGTTGCCGGTTATGGGTGGCGATGAGCACCGTGGTGCCAAGTTTGTTCAGTTCTTCAAAAAGATATAACAGCCGCATGGCGATGCGGTCATCAACGTTACCGGTGGGCTCGTCAGCCAGAAGCAGGGCCGGGCGTCCGATAACGGCGCGCGCGATGGCAACGCGTTGCTGCTGTCCGCCCGAAAGCCGGGATGGTACCGCGTTGATCTGATCACCAAGGCCGACCCATTCCAGAAGTTCGGTCACGTTCTTGCGGATCTGCAAATCCTCAACCCCGGCGACGCGCAGCGGCAGGGCGACATTTTCAAAAGTCGTCAGGTGATTGATCAGGCGGAAATCCTGAAACACCACGCCGATCCTGCGGCGGATCGCGGGCAGTTCATCGCGCGGAATACGGATATTGTCGCGGCCGAAAATGTTGATCTCGCCGCGGGTCTGGCGCAGGGCAAGATAAAGCAGGCGCATCAATGTCGATTTGCCTGCACCCGAAGCCCCGGTCAGGAAATGGAAGCTGCCACGATGCAGGGTGAAGTTCAGATCGCGCAGAATCTCCGGCCCGGATTCATAGCGGACACCCACATTCCTGAAACTTACGACTTCAGTCAAAACTTGCGCTCCATATCGCAGCACGACGTATCAGACCCGACATAACATGATAATGCGGGGGCCGGTTGAACAATTGCAAAAGTCCGATCTGGCAGACCCCAAAGTGGGTATCATTGCAGATTGGCCTAAAATATGACGACTTAAACAGTTCTTCGGATGTCATCGAAGCACCATATATGCAATGCTGTGCCAACCAAATTCGGGCAGCTTCAGTTATCTGTGCTTAACAGTCTGTTAAATCGCCGCTATTTACATATAGTGTAGGTTCTGCCCTACACCGGCGAATTCGGGGGGTCGCCGGAAATCACTCAGGTTATGGCCGTGCCCCGGGTTTCATGCCGCTGACATCGAGATGCCAGGTTTGCAATGATCATTACTTGCCCAGATTGTTCAAAAAAATACTCTGTGAAAACAGAGGCGATCGGCCCAAAGGGCAGAACCGTGCGCTGCAAAAATTGCGGCAATAGCTGGCATCAGGACCCGCCGGGAACGAAAACCCCGTCGCCAGCGCAGGAAAACAAGCTGCCGCCACCTTTCGATCAGGACGGCGCACTTGGTGCCGACTTCAATGCCGACCAGATGCCAGGTCAGGTTGATCCCGGTTTCGAAGAAGCCGATAAAATCCCCGATCCGCCCCCCATCCCGCAGCAGCTGATTCGCAACAATCCGAAGCCGCCTGCGAAATCGAAAAAGGGTGTGGTTGGCTGGATCCTGTTCTTCCTGATCCTTGGCGGGATTGGCGCGGGCGGATATTTTGCCAAAGATATCCTGATCAATCTGTGGCCGCCGATTGCCAAGGTCTATGACATGGTCGGGCTTGACGTCCCGCATGTTGGCGAAGGTCTTGATATTCGTGAATTGCCGCCGACTCGCGAAGAAGAAGACGGTGTCGATGTTCTTGTCGTGCGCGCCGAGATCGTCAATATCAGCGAGGTTGACCGGGTTCTTCCCTATCTGCTGATCGAGCTTCTTGATCCGCTGGATCGTGTGGTTCAGCGCAAAAAAGTGCCGCTGATCTATGACGAAAGTGCGGTTCAGGGCAGTGCGGAAATGCCAATGGAAGCCCAGATGCTGCCGGTTGGCGAAACCATGACGGTGGAAACCAAGATCCGCCGTCCGAACCCGACCGCAACCCGCCTGCAGGTCACCTTCCTTGACCCGCGCGAGGCGGTCGAACCCTGATCGGTTTGATCTGAAAATGACAAAGGGCAGCGACGGATCGCTGCCCTTTTTTTTGTGGTCGTTCGCAAAGGGTCCGGTAGGACGCCCTAGAACCGTTTAAGCAGCCGGTCGATATATTCCTGTTCGATCACCGGGCGGTCCGGGTCGCCGGATCGGCGGCGCAGTTCCTGCAAGATACGCCACGCCCGTTCAAGCGTGTCGACTTCGGGGATGACGGTTGTGCCATCCCCGCCGACAGGCCGGCCAAGCGGATCACGGTTGCCCGACCCGCGCAGTTCATCAAGCATCGGCATCATCTGGCTAAGTCCTTCAAGGGCACGGCTCAGTTCGCCAATGCCGCGCTGAAGGGCCTCCATGGCCTGTCCCTGCTGTTGCAGGGCTTCGTGGGCGCGGTTGCGGCCAAGGGCTTCTGCGGCGCGCTGCATCGCCTCGATGGCAGTTTCAATGCCGCTGAGATTGCCAAACTGGCCAAAGCCGGAATTATTGGTCAGGTTCTGGGCATCACCGGCAAGGTTTTGCTGTTCCTCGGCACGGTTGCCATTGCCGCCGGAATTGGTGGATGGGTTGTCGCCCTGGTTCATCAGTTCCTGCTGCCGACGGGCAAGATCACGGATGCCATCGAGCATTTCGCGAAGGGTCGATGTGATATCGGTCCCGCCGTCGCCCGATGTGACCTGCATGTTTTCAACCAGTTCACGCAGGCGATCAATCAGGGCGCGTGCCTGATCACGGGCACCGGCCCGCATCAGGGCGTCTATCTGATCGACAATGCGCGAGAGGTCCTGCTGTTCAAGGATGGCGGCGGGCGCCTGTTGCTGGCTTTGCTGGTTTTGCGGTGCCTCGCGGGCGAGGGCGGCCATATATTCGTTAAGGGCCCGGCGATAGTTTTCGATCAGCTCGGCGATTTCGGCCTCGGTGACGTTCGGATCGGCGAGTGCTTCGAGCAGCCGTTCCTCGGCCTCCATCAGATTGCGTTCGGCCATGCCATAGCTGCCACGTTCGATTTCTTCGGCAATGTGCCACAGCAATCCGGCGACTTCCTGATGGACGTCGCGGTCGCGCAGATGGGCCGAAAGACGGGCTTCGGTGACCGACAGGGCCAGGAAAATACCGATATGACCGTTAAATGCCTGCGGGGCATACAGCACGGGCAAAAGAGCATTGCGCATTTCAAGCGCCTTGTCGGGATAGCGCAGCAAGCCACGCCGGATCGTGATCAGCTTTTTGGCAACCGGATGGGTGAATTCGCGTTCCGGCAACACGATGGATCGCATGTCGCTTTCGCCGCGCTGCCCGGAATTGTCCTGCGATACCAGTTGAAGATTGACCGGAAGCCCTGCCCAGGGATGGGAAACAAGATCAAGGAAACGGGGGCCTTCGATCCGGGTCGGCATGGATACAGCACCCCCCTGACCATCGCGACCGGACATATCGATACGGATATTGTCGATCGACCCGAACTGTTCGGCGCCAATGCCATCGGTCGCGGGGGTGATGATCAGATCAAGGTTGTTCATGCCGTAATCATCGGTCGCGACATAATCGAGACGGATATGATCGCGGCGCGTCACCGAGGGCGGGCTGACGAATGAAAGGGCGGGCGGTTTATCGGCCACCAGATTGACATTCAGTGTCAGCCGGTCATTGCCCCAGACCGAAATGCGCCACGGCCCGGCCTGATCAAGGGCGGTCGAAATGACATAGCTGTTGTCGCTGCTTTCCGATATCTCGCGTTCGCCGGTGGGGGTATGCAGTGTCGGTTGCCAGACACTTCCGATGCTGCCGGCCAGTGTTGATCCGACGGGGACATCCACATCGATAACATTGGGATTTCCGGCGTTTGTATCCGCCGGTTGCAGCTGCGGCTGGTCGGTGCCATCGGCAAAACGGAGGACTCGCGGGATCTGTCCGGTATAGGCAGGCGGGGTGACCCATAATGTGGTGCTGAAATCGGCAGCACCCAGCCGTTGCAGCGGGCTGAACGCCTTATAGAAACGTTCCCCCATCCGGTCATGGGCGACAAACAGCCCGACGGCGAGGAGCAGTACCGGCAAAACCACCAGCCCATAGCGGTCAATGCGCGCCAGCGAGGGCAGGGGGCGGGGCAAATGCAGGTTATCAAGCATAGCCTCGTGGCGTTGCAACTGCTTTTGCCACAGGTAACTGGTTAGCGGGTCGTCACCATCATCGATATGGTCTTCAAGGCTTTGCAGCGGATTGTTTTCAAGGCCATTTTCCTGTTCGATCCTTTGCAGGACAGCACGGCGATTGGGCCATGTGAAATGGCGCCACGGCAGGATGATGGCGACAAGACCGGCAACCGACAGGATCGAAAGCAACATGATATGCCCGGTCGCGGGCAGTATTTCAAAGGTGCCGGTCAGGGTCAGCCCGGCGATCAGCATCACGATTGTCAAAGGCGGGATCAGCCGCGGCCACACCCGTTCCCACGACATGATCATCCGCGCCAAGCGCAGATGCCGTTCCAGTCGGGGATTGGGTGGTATGATCGACATATCGATTTCAGGCCCCTGCAATCGCCCCGTGTCCGGGACATGTGACGCCAGCGTGGTCCTATGAACAGATTTCAGACCTTAATCTAAGTTTGGGGCTTTGGCGGGGCGGGTCAAGTCAGGATCGCGGCCAGGCCAAAATAAAAGGCGGTCCCTGAAGGGCGGCGGCTTTTGAAGGCATGCAAAGTTTTTTCAAAAAGTTCTTGATTTGTTCTTTTTGTTGTGGCATAAAGATAAAGTCAACGGGAGAAATGCACCCGGACCGAAACCCGCAAGGCCCTGAGCCTCGCGGGTTTTTGCGTTTGGGGCCGGATCAAAGAGGTGATCAGGATGCAGCGGCAAGGATTGAGGCAGGGTGGCGGGGCAGTCCGCAGGATATGCGTCGGCGGATGGCGGAGCCATTACGGCGGCATTCCGCGCCGATTCTAACACGCTTTTATTACGCTTGTTTGTCATGACGGGAGAGGTGCGTCTTGTCGGGAAGCGACCCCGGATTTGCCGGAAGGGGCAGAAATGGCAGCAGTGGCGGCAGTGATTTGCGGTCCGTCGGTGGTGGACAGGTTGGGGGCAGTGCGCCCGAAAACCGTCTGCTGGTGAAAATGGCAGCAGCCCGAGGTGTGTCTGGACGCCGGGGTGGCAGGTTGCCGCCGTGGCCGGAAGATGATCGAAGTGGGCAGCGAGCCCCTGGACCGTCTGCTGGTGAAAATGGCAGTGGCCCGAGGTGTGTCTGGTCGTCGAGGTGGCAGGTTGCCGCCTTGGCCGGACGGTGATCGAGGCGGCAAAGCGGCCGATGATTGTCCGTCGGCGACGGTTGCTGGAGGCCCGAGTTTTGTCCGGGCGTCGGTGATCATGGCATTGCCGAGAGGGCGGAGCGGGTAGCGAGGCTGCGGGCCGTCAGTGTGCCATCTGCTGGCGAGGGCTGGTGGAGGCCCGAGGTGCGTCCGGGTTTCGTGATCATGCCATTGCCGGAAGCGGCCGAAACGGGCAGCGAGGTTTTGGGCGGTCTGTGGGGTGTCTGGTGGTTAGGCTTTCTGAGGTCCGGGGTTTGGCCGGGCTTCGTGGTCATGGCGTTGGCGGAAGGGACCGGAGCGGGCGGTAAGCCTGTGGCTGTCAGTGGGACGTCTGTCGGAAGGCCGTGTTTTGTTCGGGTGGGGCATTTCGTCTGCTTCCCGGAGAACCGGCCGGTTACCATGCTTTCGGAGTCTGGCGTTCCTGTACTGCCGTTGGTCCCCGGAACCATCCGGGAGATCGAAGGAGATGGGGCAGGTCAGATGAACCCTGCCGGGCAGGATGCGGATATGCAGAAGGCGGCCTTTCGTGTTGAAAGACCGCCTTGCAAAGTTTTTCCGGTTTTTGCCGGCCCGGATCAGTCGAGCCAGTCGGGAATGCGGTCCAGACCGATCAGGTCGTCAATCGACTGGCGCGGGCGGACGATGGCGAAGTCGTTGCCCTTGACCAGAACTTCGGGCGTCAGGGCACGGGTGTTGTAGGTCGATGACATCACCGCACCATAGGCACCTGCCGACATGACCGCGACCAGATCGCCCGGTTTCAGATCATCGGGCAGTTTGCGGTCCTTGCCAAAGGTGTCGCCGGTTTCGCAGACCGGTCCGACGATATCGACGGTCGCCTGTTTGTCGCCTTCACCCTGTTCATCGACGGGGATGATTTCGTGATAGGCGCTGTAAAGGGTTGGCCGGATCAGGTCGTTCATCGCGGCATCGAGAATGACAAAGCGTTTGGCTTCGCCGTCCTTGATATACATGACACGCGAAATCATCACACCGGCATTGCCAGCAATCAGGCGGCCCGGTTCCAGCGTGATGTGACAGCCAAGGTGACCGACGGTTTCACGCACCATCTGGCCATAGGCATCGGGCAGGGGCGGGGTTTCGCCCTGATAGGCAATGCCAAGCCCGCCACCAAGGTCGAGATTACGGATATTGATGCCTTCGGCGCGAAGCTTTTCGACCAGCCCGGCAAGACGGGTGAAGGCCTCCCGGAAGGGGGCAAGATCGGTTAGCTGTGATCCGATATGCATCGCAATGCCGGTGACCTCGATCCCGTCCATGGCGGCGGCCATGCGGTAAACCTCGATCGCGCGGGTCCAGTCGATGCCGAATTTGTTTTCGGCCTTGCCGGTGGCGATCTTTTCATGGGTCTTGGCATCGACATGCGGGTTGATGCGGATCGCGATCCGGGCCTTTTTACCCATGTCGAGGGCAACCCGGTTGAGTTCTTCGAGTTCCGGGATGCTTTCGACATTGATCTGGGCGATATCGGCATCAAGGGCTTCGCGCATTTCGGCATCGGCCTTGCCAACGCCGGAAAAGATGACTTTGCCCGGGGCGACACCGGCACGCAGGGCGCGGCGCATTTCACCAACCGAAACCACATCGGCACCGGCACCCAGTTTGGCGAGCGTTTTCAGGACGGCCTGATTGGAGTTTGCCTTGATCGCATAGCAAACCGTGGCATCAAGCCCGTCAAACGCACCGGCATACACCCTGTAATGGCGTTCAAGGGTGGCGGTGGAATAGCAATAGAACGGCGTGCCGACTTTTTCGGCAAGCTCGGGGATGGAAACGCCTTCTGCGTGAAGGACGCCATCAATATATTCAAAATGGTTCATTGTGCCGGATATGTCCGTGGATATTTGTTGCCTTCGTCGGTCGGTGGTTCAAGCGGGCCTTTTTTGCCACAGGCGGCAACAGACAGGCCCAGCATCACCGCCAGTACGATCACTGTGCTGCGTTTAAAGATCGGGTTGCTCATTTCAGGAACCTTTCCTTTGCCGCCGCGACCTGTTCCTTCACCCGGACCGGGGCGGTGCCGCCAAAGCTTTGACGGGCACTGACCGATGCCTCGACAGTCAGGACATCGTAAACGGCGTTGGTGATTTTGGGTTCGATCCCCTGAAGGTCTTCGAGCGAAAGCTGATCAAGATCGCAACCCTTGCCTTCGGCAAGTTTCACGGTCGCACCGACCACGTGATGGGCATCGCGGAACGGCATGCCAAGTTCGGCGACCAGCCAGTCGGCCAGATCGGTTGCGGTGGTGTAACCGGCACCGGCAGCCGCACGCATGTTGTCCTTGTGAACCTTCATGTCGGCAATCATGCCGGTCATGGCGGCGACACACAGACCCAGATGGTCGTGGGCCTCGAAGACCGGTTCCTTGTCTTCCTGCATGTCCTTGGAATAGGCCAGCGGCAGACCCTTCATCGAGAGCATCAGCGAGTTATAGCAGCCAACGATACGACCGATCTTGGAGCGGATCAGCTCGGCGGCATCGGGGTTGCGTTTCTGCGGCATGATCGAGGAGCCGGTCGAAAACTTGTCCGACATGCCGACAAAGCGGAACTGTGCCGAACACCAGATCACCATTTCCTCGGCCAGGCGCGACAGGTGCATGGCGGTGATCGAGGCCGCGTTCAGATATTCCAGCGCAAAGTCGCGATCCGACACCGCATCCAGCGAGTTCGCGGTCGGGCGATCAAAGCCAAGCGATGACGCCGTCATGTGACGGTCAATCGGATAGGGCGTTCCGGCAAGGGCCGCTGAACCCAGCGGGTTTTCATTAGCACGCGTGCGGCAATCGGCAACGCGGCCACGATCCCGGCCAAACATTTCGACATAGGCCAGAAGATGATGGCCAAAGGTGACCGGCTGGGCGGCCTGAAGGTGGGTAAAGCCCGGCATGATGGTTTCAGCATGGGTGCCGGCCTGTTCAACCAGTGCTTCCTGAAGGCCCTTGAGCCCGGCTTCAAGATCGGCCAGTGCCACGTCGCGCACCCAGAGTTTGAAATCGGTCGCGACCTGGTCATTGCGGGAGCGCGCGGTATGCAGGCGACCGGCGGCAGGCCCGATCAGATCACGCAGGCGGCTTTCGACATTCATGTGGATGTCTTCAAGGGCGGCGGAGAAGGTAAACTGGCCGCTCTCGATTTCTTGAAGGATCTGGTCTAGACCCGCGACTATTTTCTCGCCATCTTCTGCGGGGATGATCTTCTGCTTGACCAGCATGGCGCAATGGGCTTTGGAACCCTGAATGTCCTGGGCGTACAGGCGTTTGTCAAAGCCGATGGAAGCATTGATTTCTTCCATGATGGCGGACGGGCCCGCTTCAAAGCGGCCTCCCCACAGGGCGTTGGCATTTTTCTGGTCGGTGGCGTTTTGATCGGTCATTGTGATCCGCAAGCGTTGGAAAGGTGAGTATTGTGAAGGCACTGCTTCGTTACGTAAAACTGGGCGTGATTGTCGCCATATCGGCCATTTATGCAAGCCCTGCCTTCGCAGATACGCAATTGCCGCAAGAACTTTCGAAAATGGACACCGCACCTGATAGCACAAGCCTGCCGGAAAAGGCGGTTTTCATCGAAAAAGATGGCAGCGAAAGTGACCTTAAAGACCTGAAAGGTCAGGTTATTCTGGTTAATCTTTGGGCGACATGGTGCGCGCCCTGCATTGAAGAAATGCCCGATCTTGATCGTCTGGCGTCTGAGATGGAGGGCAAGCCGTTCCGTGTCCTGGCCCTTAGTCAGGATCGCGGCGGGGCGGAAATCGTGCAGGAATTCTTTGATGAAAACGGAATCGGCCATCTTGATGTCGTGCTTGATCCGCGCGGGGCAACCGCACGGGCCTTTGGCGCGCGCGGCCTTCCGACCAGTTTCGTGATTGATGCCAACGGGCAGGTCATTGGCAAGCTGGAAGGCACGGCCAAATGGGATGCCGGTCCGGTCATCGATTATTTCAACAGCCTGATTGATGCCGCGTCCTGACGCGATCAGGTGCCGGTATCTTGTTCCAGAAGCGATAAAACCTGATCAAGGGTCGGGGCGGCATCGGCGGCACCATAGCGTGTGGTCGCCAATGCCCCGGTCGCACAGGCAAAGCGGACGGCATCGCGCAAGGGGCGTCCTTCGTGCAGGGCGACGGCCAGGCCACCGTTAAAGCAATCGCCCGCCGCAACCGTATCAATCGCCGAGACATCAAATGGCGGGACAATCCCGGACTGATCGCCATCCGAATAAAACGCGCCCTTTGATCCCATTTTGATGATCGCGATACGGGCGCCCATTTCGCGCAGCTTTTCGGCGGCCTGATGGGCGGTTTCAAGGTTTTCGGGAAGAATGCCGGTCATGGCGAAACATTCGCTGCTATTGGGGGTGACGATATCGGTCAGCGTCATCAGATCGCGCAGAACAACCCGGTCGGGTACCGGTGCCGGATCAAGAATGATGGTGGCCCCGGCGTCGCGGGCATATTTCATGGCGCAGGCCACGGCGACAACCGGGCATTCAAGCTGCACGAGCAGATAGTCGCAATGTTCAAGGAAAACCTGCTTTTCGCGGATGTCGGCGCGGCTCATGGTCATGTTGGCACCACCGGCCACGGTGATGATGTTTTCCCCGGCATCGTCGATGGATATCAGGGCGGTGCCGGTCTGCGCATCCGTCGTCTGGATCAGCTGGTTGGTGTCAAATCCTTCGATTTTGAGCGTATCAATCAGACTGCGTCCCAGAACATCATTGCCGATTTTGGAAATGAAAACAGGTTTCTGCCCCAGGCGGGCCACGGCAACCGCCTGATTGCAGCCTTTGCCGCCGGGGCCTGTGATGTAATCCTTGGCCGATACGGTTTGGCCGGGTTTGGGCAATTCGGCAACGCGGGCGGCAAAATCGATATTGGAACTTCCGACAATGGCAATGGTCATGGGCTATCCGATTGGCAAATTTCTAATACCTTTTGCTGATATTGGCATCTTTTGAAGTGATTAAAGAACCCGGTGCAACATTTCAGGTGAAATGCATCACACCGCAAAAAAGCCGATCAGGTGGGGCAAAAGGTATCAGTCTGGTGGCGTGGGTCAGGCGGGTTGGAATTCTTCGCGAAGCGCGGAATAGATGCGTTTGAATTTGGCAAATCGCGGTTGATAGGCCGCGTGTCTGTTCATATCGGGTTCGATCACTTCCTGAATGGCCGGTTTCTGGCAGACATCCTCGACCGTTTCGTTATCGAGTGCCAGCCGTCCAAGGCGCGCCGCGCCAAAGGCCGGGCCCTTGGCCGCCCCTTCGTATCGGGCAAGCGGGCAGCCCATGATATCCGATATCAACTGAATCCAGTATCGGCTGCGCGCACCGCCGCCAATGACACCGGGCAATTCACAATGCGTTCCGGCGGCATGCAGGCGTGACTGCCCATCCAGAAGGGCAAAACCGACACCTTCAAGCACCGACTGGACCATTGTTTCGCGTGATGTGTCACTGCCAAGGCCAAAGAACACGCCGCGCGCATAGGGATCGTTATGCGGGGTTCGTTCGCCATTAAGGTAGGGCAGGAACACGACATCCGAGGGGGCCTTGTGCCCGGCTTCGGTCCGTTGCAGCAATGCGCCGATATCCTTTTCACCCAACAGGTTTGCCGCCCACAAAAGGCAGCTTGCCCCGTTCAGCAGGACGGCCATCTGGAACCAGTGCTGGGGTACTGCATGGGCGAAGCTGTGCAGAAGTTCGTGGGGTTTCGGGCGATAACGATCCGATGCGACGAAAATCTGTGACGATGTGCCGAGCGAAATGAAGCCGTCGCCATGGCTGACCGCGCCGACACCGATGCCACCGGTCGCGGCATCCCCGCCGCCGCCCGCGACAATCACGGTCGGCTTCATGTCCCAGCGCGCGGCCAGTTCACCGCGCAGATGGCCGGTGGGGTCGCTGCCTTCGACAAGGCGGGGTAGTTGGGCGATATCCATGCCGGTTGCGGCGATGGCGTCAAAGTTCCAGCTTCGGCTTTCTTCATCAAGCCAGAGCGTGCCGGCGGCATCCGACATTTCGGTGACCTTTTCGCCGGTCAGGCAGAAACGGATGTAATCCTTGGGCAGCAGGACGGTTTTGATCCGGGCAAAGATATCGGGTTCGTGTTTGCGCAGCCAGATCAGTTTGGGCGCGGTCATGCCCGGCATGGCGACCACACCGGCACGCGATGGCAGATCGGGCAGGGCGGCCTGCAATTCATCGCATTCGGCCTTTGCCCGGCCGTCATTCCACAGGATCGCAGGACGAAGTGGTTTATCGTTCGCATCAAGGATCACCGCACCGTGCATCTGGCCCGACAGGCCAATCGCGCGAACCGCGGCAAGGGCGGCGGGGTTGGATGATTTCAACTGATCCATCGCCGTGCAGGTCGCAGCCCACCAGTCATCCGGGTGCTGCTCGCTCCAGAATGGTTTGGGGTTGCTCAGCGTCAGGGGCACATCTGTTTCGGCGACGGTGACCGAATGTTCATCCATCAGAAGCGCTTTAACGGCAGATGTACCGACATCTATTCCGAGAAACATGTGGGACGGCCTCCTGGATTCTTTTTGGTCTTGGTTTCTTATGGGTCATCATAGCAGGGCAATTTCTGATCGAAAGATCAAAAGCTTTGCACGTCGGTTAAATCATCAAGGCGGGGGTATACCCCCAATGCAAAAAGGCCACCGCAGTGATGCAGTGGCCTTTTGAATTTTTGATCCGGCGATGATCAGCGGGTCGGAACCGGCTCGTCGCCGCTATAGTCATAGAAGCCGCGGCCGACCTTGCGGCCAAGCCAGCCGGCTTCGACATATTTGACCAGAAGCGGGCAAGGGCGATATTTGGTATCGGCCAGACCATCATGCAGGACATGCATGATCGACAGGCAGGTATCCAGACCAATGAAATCGGCCAGTTGCAGCGGCCCCATCGGATGGTTTGCGCCAAGGCGCATGGCATCGTCGATGGACCGGACATTGCCGACACCTTCGTAAAGCGTATAGATCGCCTCGTTGATCATCGGCAGCAGAATACGGTTCACGATGAAAGCCGGGAAATCTTCGGCACTTGCCGTGTCCTTGCCCAGTTTCTTGGTCAGTTCATGAATGGTGCGATAGGTCGGCTCGTCCGTGGCAATACCACGGATCAGTTCGACCAGCTTCATCAGCGGCACCGGGTTCATGAAGTGCATGCCCATGAATTTCGACGGGCGGTCTGTATAGGAAGCCAGACGCGTCACCGAAATGGACGATGTGTTGGTCGCAATGATGGCTTCGGGACCCAGAACCGGACACAGAGCCTTGAAAATCTGTTTCTTGGTCTCTTCGTTTTCGGTTGCGGCCTCGATCACGAGATCGCAGTCAGACAGGAAGCTGTAATCCGTACCCGTGGTAATCCGGGCAAGGGCCGCTTCTTTCTGTGCCTCGGTAATCAGGTCTTTCTTGACCTGACGATCCATGTTCTTGCCAATCAGGCCAAGCGCCTTGTCGAGCGCCTCTGCCGATACGTCAAGCAGTCGGACGTCGTAGTCGGCAAGCGCAATCACATGAGCAATCCCGTTGCCCATCTGACCGGCGCCGATTACGCCAATGGTCTTGATATCTTCAAGCGAAGCCATTTGTTCCCCACTCATCCCCCAGGGTCAAAACAAGGTCAGAACAATGTTCTTTGACTGTTCTGACCCTAGATGGGATCTGATTATTTGTCGAGTTCGCTCGCCAGTGCGGGAAGGGCCTCGAACAGGTCCGCGACAAGACCGTAATCGGCAACCGAGAAGATCGGTGCTTCTTCGTCCTTGTTGATCGCAACAATGACCTTACTGTCCTTCATGCCGGCAAGGTGCTGTATCGCACCTGAAATGCCTACCGCAATGTATAGCTGCGGTGCAACAACTTTGCCGGTCTGGCCGACCTGCCAGTCGTTCGGGGCGTATCCCGCATCGACTGCGGCACGCGAAGCGCCAATGGCAGCGCCGAGTTTATCGGCAATCGGTTCGATCAGGTGGAAGTTCTCGCCCGAGCCCATGCCGCGACCGCCAGAGATGACAACACTGGCTGCGGTCAGTTCCGGACGTTCCGACTCGGTCAGTTCCTGACTGACAAAAGCGGATTTTCCGGCATCTTTCGCAGTTGCGATATCTTCGATCGATGCAGAACCGCCTTCGGCCGCGACCGGATCAAAGCCCGTGGTACGGACGGTGATCAGTTTCAGGCTGTCTGACGACTGAACGGTTGCCATCGCGTTACCGGCATAGATCGGACGGACGAAGGTATCGGCACCTTCGACATCGGTGATGTCGGAAATCTGCGCGACGTCTTTCAATGCTGCAACGCGGGGCATGAAGTTTTTGCCCGTGGTCGAAGCGGCCACCAGAACGTGGCTGTAATCACCGGCCAGTTCATTGACGAGACCGGCCAGGTTTTCAGCCAGGAAATGGCCATAGGCCGCGTTATCGGCAACCAGAACCTTGGAAACGCCCGCAACCTTTGCGGCCGCATCGGCAACCGCACGGCAGTTTTCGCCCGCGACCAGAATGGTGATGTCGCCACCGATTTTCTGTGCGGCGGCAACGGTATTGAGCGTTGCGCCCTTCAGTTCGGTATTGTCGTGTTCGGCAATAACAAGAATGCTCATTTGATCGGCCCCCGCTTAAATCACTTTTGCTTCGTTGCGAAGCTTGTCGACAAGCTCGGCGACGCTGGCAACTTTTACACCTGCCTGACGTGCCGGCGGTTCCGTCACTTTCAGGGTTTTCAGGCGCGGCGCGGTGTCGACACCAAGATCAGCCGGGCTTAGCGTATCAAGCGGCTTTTTCTTGGCTTTCATGATGTTGGGAAGCGACGCATAGCGCGGCTCGTTCAGGCGAAGGTCGGTGGTGACGATGGCCGGAAGATCGATCTTGATGGTTTCAAGACCACCATCGACTTCGCGGGTGACGTCAAGCTTGCCATCGGCAACGGCAACCTTGGACGCGAACGTGCCCTGCGGCCAGTCCAGAAGGGCGGCCAGCATCTGACCGGTCTGGTTGGCGTCGTCATCAATTGCCTGTTTGCCGAGGATCACGAGATCCGGGCTTTCCTTGGCAACGACTTCCTTGAGAAGTTTGGCAACGGCAAGCGGTTGCAGTTCGTCGTCGGTTTCGACCAGAATGCCGCGATCGGCACCCATGGCAAGGGCGGTACGCAGTGTTTCCTGACACTGTTTCACACCCAGCGATACAGCGACCACTTCGGTCGCGGTGCCGGCTTCCTTGAGGCGGACGGCCTCTTCAACGGCGATTTCGTCAAACGGGTTCATGGACATTTTGACGTTGTTCAATTCAACGCCAGACTGGTCCTGTTTGACACGGATCTTGACGTTGTAATCCACAACGCGCTTAACGGCGACAAGAACCTTCATGACAGACCTGTTCGTTTTTGTTGTCGAAGCTATGGGCTTGCTGCGTTCTGCCGGGGCAGTCCGCAGTGGGGCCCGATGTTACTGTTTTCCCCGCGATGCACAATAGGGGGTGCTACGGGGCTTGTCAATTTACGTAAAGAGGTTAACGTTAACGACAACTTCTTTACTGAAATTCTGAAGTCTCGGGCTGCCTTGATACGCAACCGAACCCTGAAAAGACAGGGGTTTGTTCGAATATTTGCCTAGCGGGTCAGGCCGGGTTGCCACAGGATATCGTCCTTGCCACCATTATTGGCATGGCGGGCCAGAACGAACATATGGTCCGACAGGCGGTTGATGTAACGGACCGCTTCGGGGTTGATCGCCTCGATTCCCGAGAGCTCCACAATCAGCCGTTCGGCGCGGCGCGATACGGTGCGCGCGACATGAAGCTGGGCCGAAAGGGCGCTGCCACCGGGCAGGACAAAGGATGTCAGCGGATCAAGACCGGCATTGATCGCATCGATTTCGCTTTCCAGCCGCTCGGTCTGCTTGCTCGTGATGCGAAGGGCCGGGCGTTCCGGGTTATCGTCGCTGCCATCACCGGGCGTGCACAGATCGGCCCCAAGATCAAAAAGGTCGTTCTGGATGCGGGCGAGCATGGCATCGACATCACCAGTCGCATGCAGGCGGGCAACCCCAATCACCGCATTGGTTTCGTCCACCGTGCCATAGGCCGCAACGCGAATATCGTTTTTGGCAACGCGGGTGCCATTGCCAAGGGCGGTTTTGCCCTTGTCGCCGGATTTGGTGTAGATGCGGGTCAGTTGAACCATGGTGAATTCCGTTGTCCTGATGCGTGACTTTCGGGGTGGATCATCGGCGGGCCTATTTGCCCAGCGCCATGAAGGACAGAATGACCAGAAGCAGCAGGGCAATCCCCTGTACCAGTACGCGAAGCTGCATCAGCTTGTTGGATTTTCTGGCATCCTTGCCACGTGCCATGGTGATGATGCCAAGCACCAGAATAACCGCGACCGCGGCCATCGCGATCAGAACGCCAATCTGTAAAAATCCAGCCATACCGGACTACTCCTTTGTGCCGCCCTGCGGGTGTGATGTGCCGGGCGGGGCGACATGCTGCGTCAAACTGCGGGCGGGGGCAAGGTCGCAGATCGAAAAATCTTTGCGATTTCCGATGACTGGTTCCTATAGCCGTATCCTAGGGTTGGCCCGATGGCGTGAAATCGCGCCGGTCAATCCGAAGCTTTTTGATCCGCGATGCCAGTGTTGTCGGCTTTACATTCAAAAGGGCTGCCGCGCCATCGGGGCCAAAAATCCGGCCGCGTGTGGTTTCAAGGGCGCGGATGATATTGTCATATTCGCGTTTGCGCCGGTCATCTTCGGTCAGGATTGCCGATTGGGGGCTGGCCTGATCACGTGCGGGGTTGGCATTGCCATGATCTGTTTCGCGGCGGTTGGGTTCGGGCAGGTCAAAATTCAGTTTACCGTCGCGCGCCAGAATGGCGGCGCGTTCGATGATGTTTTCAAGTTCGCGCGCATTGCCCGGCCAGTCATATTTCATCAGGCTTCGGACCTGCCCGTTGGTGAGCGTCAGTTGCGGAATGTTCAGCCGCTGGCAGATATTGCGCAGGAAATGTGTCGCCAGGGGCGGGATATCGTCGGGCCGTTCGCGCAGCGGCCGGCATTCGATGGGAAACACATTCAGGCGGAAATACAGATCTTCGCGGAAGCGGCCGAGCCGGACTTCTTCCTTGAGATCGCGGTTGGTTGCGGCCAATAGCCTTACATTGACCTCTCGCGTGCGTTCCTCGCCGATGCGTTCGAACTTCTGATCCTGCAGAACGCGCAAAAGCTTGCCCTGTAGTTCCAGCGGGATTTCACCGACCTCGTCCAGAAATAGCGTTCCGCCATCGGCCAGTTCGAACCGCCCGACGCGATCGCGCACGGCCCCGGTAAAGGCACCGCGGACATGGCCGAAAAACTCGCTTTCGAACAGTTCATGGGGGATGGCGGCACAGTTCACGCGCACCAGAACACGGTCGCGCCGGTGGCTTGCCTGATGGATGGCGCGCGCGATCAGTTCCTTGCCGGTCCCCGATTCCCCGGTGATCAGGACGTTGGCATCGGTCGGGGCGACCAGATCGATCTGTTTAAGCGCACTATTGATCGCCTCGGACTGGCCGATGATTTCATGGTGGTTGTTGGTCGACAGGATTTCTTCCTGCAGATAGGCGTTTTCAAGTTCGAGCCTTTCGCGCAGGCGGTCGACTTCGGCAAGCGCCGCATGCAGCTTTTCCTCGGCAATCTTGCGTTCGGTGATATCGCGAAACACGATCACCGCGCCAATCACCAGCCCATGATCGCGGATCGGGGTGGAGGTATATTCAACCCGGATCGGTTTGCCGTCGCTGCGCCAGAAAACCTCGTCATCAACCCGCCGAACGATGCCTTCGCGGAACGCATTGTAAATCGGGCAATGTTCGGCGTGGTAGGGATCGCCATTGATATGCGAATGGTGGATGATCGAATGGATTTCCTTGCCCACCAGTTCCTCGGCCGTCCAGCCCAGCATCCGTTCGGCAGCCGGATTGACGAAGGTGGTGATGCCGTCGCTGTTGACCCCGTAAATGCCTTCGCCCGCTGCCCCCAGGATCAACTGGTTTTCGCGTTCGATTTCGCGGAAAAACCGTTCGGCACGCCGCCATTCGGCAATGCCTTCGCGCAGGTAATTATCGGCCTCGGCATCGACGTCGCGGCGGTGGCGGGCATCAAGGTCACACAGGATGATGATCAGGTAATCCTCGCCCTCCCAGTGCAGGGCGCGGGCTTCGTGTTCAAGCTGGATTTCGGTGCCATCCGCATGCATCAGGTTAAGGCCCCGCGTCCAGGCGAAGCCGTGATAAAGGGCGGCCTGACTGAACACCACAAGGCTTGGCACCTGCCCCTTGTGCAGGCTGCTCATGGCGGTAGATTTAAGGTCCGCAATGCTGCGGCCCAGCAAATGCGCCGCCGCCTGATTGGCAAACATGATGCGATCACTTTGCGGATGCACCAGCAAAGTCGGATGAATATGCGATGCAAGGGCCTGTTGATACAGGGCATCCGAAACCGTTGGGGGTGGCGGGTTTGCAATCTGATCCATCGTGATTGGCCTACGATATTTCGTAAATATGGTTACGAAATATCGTAAATTACGAAATTTCGTATAGCCCGAGATTGCGCCTGTTTCGGGCCAAAGTCCAGTCTTTCCCTAGAGTTTTTCGCGCTGCACAAATCTGGCACGCCGGTTGCTGTTATCACCCCGAATATCGGTGTCGCCTGACGGGCGGCGTAAACAAAACAGGGGGTGACCACATGTCTATCAAAAGTCTGGGCGATCCATTCAGTGGCGAAAGCGATCTGCGGCATAGCAAATCGTGCGGCTGCGAGGCTTGCGCAACCGGCAAACATCACCATGCCGGTCATGACCATCACGAAGACACATACGATCTGGCATCGATGCCCGCCCATAGCGATATGGCTGTGGATGGCGCGGCGTCATCGTCTGGCAAACTTGCCAGCAGCGAGGAAATGCTGGATCGCGCGATTGAAAGTGCGGTGGTCCGCTCTGTCTTCGGGCATAACGAGATTTCGCGTCGTTCCTTTGCCAAAATGGTTGGCAGCGGCACGATGATGGCGGCACTGGCGTCGGTCCTGCCGCTGGATAAGGTCAAGGCGGCGATCCTTGATGATCTGGGCACGCCGGAAAAGACCAAGCTTAATATCGGTTTTGTTCCGATCACCTGCGCCACACCGATCATTATGGCCCAGCCGATGGGCTTTTATGAGAAATACGGCCTTGATGTCGATGTGATCAAAACTGCGGGCTGGGCGGTCGCACGTGACAAGTCATTGAACAATGAATATGACGCGTCGCATATGCTCACCCCGATGCCGCTTGCCATCACCATGGGGGCGGGTTCGACCGCAACCCCGTTCCTGATGCCGGCAGTTGAAAACATCAACGGGCAGGCGATTGTCCTGCATAACGACCATCTTGATAAACGCGATCCCAAACAGTGGAAGGGCTTCAAGTTCGGTGTGCCGTTCGAATATTCGATGCACAACTTCCTGCTGCGTTATTACGTCGCCGAACATGGCCTTGACCCGGATAAAGACATCCAGATCCGTGTCGTTCCGCCGCCCGAAATGGTCGCCAACCTGCGTGCGGGTAACCTTGATGGCTATCTGTCGCCTGATCCGTTCAACCAGCGTGCCGTCTGGGAGAAAATCGGCTTCATCCACACCCTGACCAAGGATATCTGGGAAGGTCATCCGTGCTGCGCATTTGCCTGTTCCAAGGCATTTGCCGATGAAATGCCCAATACCTATGGCGCGCTTCTGAAATCGATTGTCGATGCGACGCAATACGCATCGAAGCCGGAAAACCGCAAGGAAATTTCGGCAGCAATCGCGCCGACCAACTATCTGAACCAGCCGGTGCCGGTCATCGAGCAGGTCCTGACCGGGCGGTATGCCGATGGTCTGGGCGAGGTCAAGAATGTGCCGGATCGCATCGATTTCGATCCGTTCCCGTGGCATTCGATGGGTGTGTGGATTCTGACGCAGATGAAGCGCTGGGGCTATATCGACGGCGATGTCGATTACAAGAAAATCGCCGAAGAAGTCTATGTCGCGAGCGATTGCGCCAAGATCATGAAGGACCTTGGCTACGAAGCACCAGACAGCACCTATCAGAAATACACGATCATGGGCAAAGAGTTCGACCCCGATCAGCCCGAGGCCTATGTCAACAGCTTCCCGATTGGCAAAGGGGTAAGCTGATATGATCGCATCCCTGAATGCCAGGGCGCTGCTGTTGTCTGCTGTTTTGCTGGCGGTTCTTCTTGGAATATGGGAGGCCGCCAGCCCCCAGCAGAAACTGGGCAGTGAACTGACAGAATATGAAATCCTGATGGGCGGGGCAGAGCCAAAGGCCGCCGTGCCGCCGCCATCTGCGGTGTTTGTCAAGGCGTGGGAAGAACTTTCCAACCCTTTCTATGATGCCGGTCCCAACGACAAGGGGATTGGCATTCAGATCGGCTATTCGCTTTATCGCGTGCTGTCGGGCTATTTTCTGGCCGCTGCAATTGCCATTCCCGCCGGGTTTCTGATTGGCATGTCGCCATTGATGTATCGGGCACTTGATCCGTTCATCCAGATCCTTCGCCCGATTTCGCCGCTGGCGTGGATGCCGCTTGCGCTATTTGTCATTCAGGACAGTCAGGCATCGGCGATTTTCGTGATCTTTATCTGTTCGATCTGGCCGATGCTGATCAATACGGCCTTTGGCGTTGCCGGTGTACGCAAGGACTGGGTCAATGTCGCGCGCACCCATGAACTGGGCACGCTTAAAACCGCATGGATCGTCATTCTTCCGGCGGCGGCGCCGACGATCCTGACGGGGATGCGGATTTCCATCGGGATTGCGTGGCTGGTGATTGTGGCCGCCGAGATGCTCGTGGGCGGTACCGGCATTGGCTATTACGTCTGGAACGAATGGAACAATCTGGATCTGACCAGTGTGATCTTTTCGATCCTGATGATCGGCCTTGTCGGCATGCTTCTTGATACGGCGTTCGCCTATTGCGCCCGCCTTGTGCAGTACCAGGAATAAGGAAAAGCACCATGCCAACACCCTTCCTGAGCGTACAGGGACTAAGCAAACGGTTTCCCGGCCCTAAGGGATCTGATCCGTTAACCGTGTTTGAAAACGTCAATCTTGGCATCGAAAAGGGCGAATTTGTCTGCATCATCGGTCATTCGGGCTGCGGCAAATCGACGATCCTGAATATCCTTGCCGGGCTGGACGAGCCGACCGACGGTGCGGTGATCATGAATGGCAGGGAAGTATCGGGGCCGAGCCTTGATCGCGGTATCGTGTTTCAGAACTATTCCCTGTTGCCGTGGTTATCCGCGCTTAAAAACGTGACCTTTGCCGTGCAGGCGCGTCATCGCAACTGGACCAAGAAACAGGTCCATGATCATTCGATCAAATATCTGGAAATGGTGGGTTTGACCGGCGGGGCGGAGCTTCGCAAGCCATCACAATTATCAGGTGGCATGCGTCAGCGCGTTTCGATTGCGCGTGCCTTTGCCATTCAGCCGGAACTGCTGTTGCTGGATGAGCCGTTTGGGGCACTTGATGCCCTGACACGGGGCAGCATTCAGGATGAATTGATCCGTATCTGGGCCGGGTCGGATCAGACTGTCTTCATGATCACCCATGATGTGGACGAGGCGATCCTTCTTGCCGACCGCATCCTTCTGATGACCAACGGCCCCTATGCCAGGGTTGCGGAATCGGTACAGGTCGATATCGAACGTCCGCGTGTCAGGGCCGATATCATCCATCATCCCGACTATTACGATATTCGCAACCATCTGGTCGAATTCCTTGCCAAACGGTCCCGCGAACTGGCCGGGAAGCGCGACGAGGATGGCGTTTCCGAACCGAACGTCATCCGTTTTGGTCTGAACGGGCCGGTTGCCAATAAATCCAACAAAGGTGCCGGGGAAACACCTGCGCGTGCGCGGGTGGTGAATGGTGCCGACTAATCCGTAACGACACAGACAGTGAAGTGGAGAAAAGCTGTGAAAAAAGCAGATGTGAAAGAACTGATCATTACGTCCAAAAAAGCCAAGGGTCTTGGCTGGGAAGAAATCGCCAGCAAGATCGGCATGTCCCCGGTATGGACCACGTCGGTCTGCCTTGGCATGAATTCCGCGCCCAAGGAAAAGGCCGATATGCTGGTGGCCCTGCTGGAGCTTCCGGCGGAGGCATCCGCCGTGTTGCAGGAATGCCCGATGAAAATCTGGGAACAGGCGGTGCCGACCGATCCAGCCGTGTACCGTATCTATGAAATCATGGGCGTTTACGGCGAAACGATCAAAGAAATCATCCATGAGAAGTTCGGCGACGGCATCATGAGCGCGATTGATTACGAAATGTATATCGAACGCAAGGCCGATCCGAAGGGCGACCGCGTTGTCGTGACCCTTGATGGCAAATTCCTGCCTTATCGTGCCTGGTAAGATAATATCGCACGCGGTTAAGGCAATCCCATATCGGCAGCGGATGAATATTGATCCGGATGTCGCAGTCCAGTCAGGCCGATCTGCATGCGCGGGTTGGCCTGATCTGTTGTTGCCGCAGGACTGAAACAGGTCGGGAAACAGTCAATTGCCAATTTCGCGCTGGCGGGAAGACCGTCTTATCCTACATCTTGGGGACATCACGTTGGATAAGGGTTGATGGTCTGGCGCAATGTGCGATCCCATCAACCACCATGACCCAAATCAGGAAGGATAATAATCAGATGGCTGATCTGTCCGCATTTGACATCACCAAACGCTGGCCCGCCAAGAACCCCGATATCCTGCAGCTTTATTCCCTGCCGACACCGAACGGGGTCAAGGTTTCGATCATGCTGGAAGAAACCGGCATCGATTACGAGCCGCATTTCATCGATATCGGCAAGGACGAAACCTGGACGCCGGAATTCCTGTCGCTGAACCCGAATGGCAAAATCCCGGCCATCATTGACCCTAACGGCCCGGATGGAAAACCGGTTGGCCTGTTTGAATCGGGCGCAATTCTTTTGTATCTGGCGGAAAAAACCGGAAAATTCCTGCCATCTGATCCGATTGCCCGGATCGAAACCATCCAGTGGGTGTTTTTCCAGATGGCGGCAATTGGCCCGATGTTTGGCCAGCTTGGCTTTTTCCACAAATTTGCCGGGCGTGAATACGAGGATAAACGCCCGCGGGATCGGTATGTTGGGGAATCCAAACGTTTGCTGGGTGTTCTGGAAACGCGTCTTGCCGGGCGTGACTGGATCATGGGTGATGAATATACCATTGCCGATATCGCAACCCTTGGCTGGGTGCGCAATCTGGTCGGTTTCTATGATGCCGGGGCACTGGTGGATTATGACAGCCTCAAAAACGTTCCGGCATGGCTTGAACGCGGGCTTGCGCGTCCGGCGGTGCAACGTGGTCTGGAAATTCCGGCGCGTCCTTAAAGTAAGGGGTTCGCGTCCTTGATCCTGCCCGCCGGATGAAAAATCTGACCACATGGTCAGAAATGCTTTTCATCCGGCCGGGCTGGGATTAACACATGGGGGTAATCCAGTATTCGTCCCACGTTTCAAGCGAGCCCACCCATGACCACCTCGACCACCAGCCGCATCAAGGATCCGGCACTTGCTGCCAATATCACCGATGAAACCCTTGCCTGGCGCGAGGTGATCTGCCCGGTGACTGCCAAATACGGCAATTACGTTGCCAAACGCGATCTGCGTGACAAAACCATCGTCAGTTTCCAGCACGTTCTTGAAGACACCATTCCGACCTTGCTGCCGTTCGTCAAAGCAGGCGCCAAGGTCAAGGTGGGCGCGTGCAACCCCGATAGCACCGATGATGTTGCGGCGGCCTATCTGGCGGCGAACGGGGTCGAGGTCCATGCCTTTTCCGGCATGACACCAGAAGAATATGCCAAAAGCATCGATATCCTGTCTGATAGCCCGGCCGATATCGTGGCCGACATGGGTGGGGAACTGATCGAGGCGTTTGTGAAAAAGGGCCATAAGGTTGATGGTGCGCTTGAAGCGACCACGACCGGCGTTCACCGCGTTGAAAAGCTTGATTTCACTTTCCCGGTCTTTAACTGGAACGATATCGCGATCAAGGATCGACTGCATAATCGCCATCACGTGGCGCAGGAAATGTGGCCGGTCTTTTCCAATGTCACCGGTCTGGCGCTTTATGGTCGTTCGGTTCTGGTGATCGGCTTTGGCCCGGTCGGGCGCGGCGTTGCCGAACGGGCGCGCAATCTGGGGGCGGTCGTATCGGTCGCCGAACGCGATCCGGTTCGCGCCCTTGAAGCACAGCATCACGGTTGCCGCGTTGTGGCGCTTGAAGACGGGCTTCGGGAATGTGCGATTGTCGTTACCGCCACCGGTTTTTCCGGCATTCTTGGCCCGGATCAGATCAAACTGGCGCGTCGTGGTGCCATTCTGGTCAATGTCGGGCATTCCAATACCGAAATTGACGTCAAATGGCTTGATACGCAGGAATGCACCCGGATGCGCCGCTATATCGAACGTTTCACGCTTGATAACGGCAAGGAAGTTTACCTTCTGAACCGTGGCAGCCTTCTTAACCTCGCGCCGGGCATGGGGGGATCGGGCAAGGACCTGTTTGACCCGTTTTCCGCCATTCTGATTCGCGGGATCGACTGGCTGGCATCAGGGGGCGCATCGTCCTTCAAGCCGGGATTCTATGATTACCCGGCGGATGTCGAACGCGAAATCGCCGAGGCGGTTTTACGGTCGCATAGCTGATTTCCGTTTCATCAAATACAAAACACCCCGGCATGTGACCGGGGTGTTTTTGTTTCTGCTTCTGGCAATGATCAGGCGCGATAGCCGATGCGCAGATTGCCCCATTGTTCGCCATTGACCACAATCGGGATGTCGCATTCCTTCATGAAGACGACTTCTGATCCCATGTCGCGGAAATAGGTCTGCAACAGTTTGGGTTTGGTATTGCGTGCCGCCATCAGGCCGGCCCGGTCGTCAAAGATGCGCCGGTTGCGGCAGTTGCCCATGTTCCATGCCGGTTCACCGCGGCGCTGTGGCTGGCTGTAGACCTTGTTATGGGTCGGCAGGAAGCCGTTGATATCCACCCCGGCGGCAAAGACGATATGTTTGTCCTTTTGCAGGATTTCTTCCTGTAACGGGGTGAAATGCCGGTCGGTATAGGGGATATAGGGCGTCATGAACTGTATCGGGTCTGTGCCGTCAATCGGTTCATAGCGGGGACGGAACAGATCTTCTTTTCTGATCTCGCCATTGCGGATGCCGTTTTCCAGTACCTTTGCCAGTTGGGCCGCCAAGGGTGCGCCCAGTTCGGCGATCTTGTTGTCGTGATCGCGGGTTTTCTGCAAAAGCCCCATGATCGTGCGGTTGGCTTCTTCGTCCAGTTCGGTGAACTGGACATGCGACCCCAGATTTGAAACCGCCTTCAGGATGCCGTGCAGACGGGTGTTGCCATCAAGCAGGATCGAAACCGGTTTGCCATTGTCCTGATCGCTGGCCTTGATCCGGGCCAGAAGACCGGCCACCGACATATCGGCGGTAACGCCCTTGCGTTTGTCGCCATTGCCGAAATCCATTTCGATATCAACGGCAATCGGAACGCGTTCCTGATTGCGGCGGTTGCTGGTGTCTGCCGAACGCAGAACAACGCGGAACCGGTTTTCCATCTCGTTGATATCCTTGCGGATATTCGATGCGAGAATGCGCAGGTTTTCCGATGTCTTGCTGGCGTTGTGTGATCTTTCGCTGGCCAGTGCGATGTCGCTGGAAATGCCCTGCATGTGGGTGGACACTTCCTGGGCGCTGGTTGAAATCTCGCTGATGGCGGCGGTTTGCTGCTGAACGGAGGAGGCGATATCTGATGAAAGCTGGCTGACTTCGTCAATCGCGCCGCCAATGCCTTCGATCGCGCCGACCGCCTCGGATGTGGCGTTCTGAATGGCGGTGATCTGGGCGTTGATATCGGAAATGGCCTTTTCGGTTTGCGATGCGAGGTTTTTGACCTCGTTCGCCACAACCGCAAAGCCCTTGCCAGCATCGCCTGCGCGGGCGGCTTCGATGGTCGCGTTGAGGGCGAGCATCTTGGTCTGGTCGGAAATGCGTTTGACGATATCGACGACCTTGCCGATCTCGCTTGCGGTGTCTGACAGGCTGTTCATCGTGACCGATGTTTCCTGTGCGCGGGTCACGGCCTGACTGGCGATGTCGTTGGTTTTGTGGATGCGGTCCGCGATTTCTTCGCTTGATGCCTGCAATTCCTCGGTCGCGGAGGCGACGGTGGAGACATTGTTACTGGCAATGGCGGTGGTCGATGTGATCCGTTCGACCAGTTCCGACAGATCATGCGCATCGGATGCCATGATTTGCGCCACGTCATTGGTGCGACCGGCCTGAAACCCGACTTCGGCGATCATGTTATCGGTTTCGCGTTCAATGATTTCCGACATCGACTGGATTTCCGATGCCGAACGGCCCTGTGCGGATTTACGTTCCGCCTTGGCCATCAGGCAGGCCATATCCCCCATCAGCACCGAACGGCAGGCGTCCAGCACGCCGGGATCGCGTCTGCCGCGTCCCTCGGAGGCCGCCAGTCGGGCAAAATTTTCGATTGTGTTGTGGTAGGCCTGAACGATGCGGCTTGCCGGGGTGCCGACAATGGCATCGGCCAGAATGTGATCGGCAAAGCAGGCATCAAAATCTGATCCGTTGGTTGCGGCCATCAATGTACGCAGGCGTTTTGCCAGTGCGCTGACATGGGCTTTCGGATCGTGCGGATTACGGCTGTTCTGACCTGAGCCAAACAGCTCGGCCAGAAGGCTTTCGGCGAGCTTGTCGGCATGTTTGTCAAAAATCTCGCGCGCGGCGTGTGCACGCGTAAAAATTGTATTTTCCGGTGATGCAGACGCGTGATTCATAGAAACGTCTCTCCCTATTTCCCCTTCGGCACATCAGGCCGCACAGGCTTCGATTTTTCGATTTTTTACCTGTTGATTAAAGTGATGTTACCACCGCAGGGTAGGTATACAGATATCATACTTTAGGTTGATACAAGAAAGAGGCCCGTCAAGGTTGACGGGCCAAGTTTGCCCAAGTTTTTCACCGGGGCCACGGTTCGCTGGAACAGGAACTAAGCGAGACGTTCGGGCAGCGGCCCCGTCTATCGGCCCAGAAGGCCGCGGGTCACGACCTGCGCCTGAATTTCGGCCGCCCCTTCGAAAATGTTCAGGATGCGGGCATCGCACAGGACGCGGCTGATCTGGTATTCAAGCGCGTAGCCATTGCCACCGTGGATTTGCAGCGCATTATCGGCGTTGGACCATGCGACGCGTGCGCCCAGAAGCTTTGCCATGCCGGCCTCGATATCGCAGCGGATATCCTGATCTTTTTCGATGGCGGAAAAATAGGTCAACTGACGGGCGATCATGGTTTCAACCACCATCCAGGCGATTTTGCCGTAAACCCGCGGGAAGCTGTAAAGCGGATTGGAAAACTGGATGCGGTCCTGCGCATAGCGCATGCCGATTTCAAGCGCGTTCTGGGCGACACCCACCGCACGGGCAGCGGTCTGGATGCGGGCAGATTCAAAGGTCGCCATCAGTTGCTTGAAGCCCTGACCTTCATCGCCGCCCAGAAGGTTTTCGGCGGGAACCTCGAACCCGTCAAACGACAGTTCGTATTCCTTCATGCCGCGATAGCCAAGCACCTCGATCTCGCCGCCGCTCATGCCCTTGGCCGGGAACGGATCAGTTTCCGTGCCGCGCGGCTTTTCGGCCAGCAGCATGGAAAGCCCGCGATACCCGGTTTCATCGGGGTTGGTGCGCGCCAGAAGCGTCATCAGGTCGGATCGGGCGGCATGGGTGATCCATGTCTTGTTGCCGGTGACCTTATAGGTATCGCCATCCTTGATCGCACGCGTGCGCAGGCGCGCCAGATCCGATCCGTTATTGGGTTCGGTAAAGACCGCGGTTGGCAGGATTTCACCCGATGCCAGTTTCGGCAGGTAATGTTCCTTTTGCGCATCCGTCCCGCCAAGGCGGATCAGTTCGGCGGCAATTTCCGACCGTGTGCCAAGCGAGCCGATCCCGATATAGCCGCGCGAGAGTTCTTCTGTCACGACGCACATCGCGGTTTTGCCCATGCCAAGCCCGCCGAATTCTTCGGGGATGGTCAGGCCGAAAACGCCCAGTTCGGACATTTCGTTGATAATTTCAATCGGGATCAGTTCATCGCGTTCGTGCCAGCCATGGGCATGCGGGCTGACCTTTTCATCGACAAAGCGCCGGAACTGGTCCCGGACCATATCAAGGGTTTCGTCTTCAAGCCCGGTTTCGCCAAAGCGGCCGGTATCAAGGCTGTCCTTGATCTGATCGGCAATGGCGCGTCGGGTGGCGTCGCTGTTGCCCATGCCGGTCAGGGTCGCAACCGCGCGGCTATCGCCAAGGGCAGCAATCACATCGCCCGGGACGCCAAGGGTTGAAAGACGGATGAACTCGCCCTGCGACATCGCAATGCCGCCCTGAATCTGTGCCAGATATTCGCCAAACGCCGCCTGAAGGATCAATTGTTCAAGCGTTCCGAACTTTCCCTGTGTCGTAAGCCGATCCGCCCATGCCTTCATCTGCTTTAACGCGGTGACATAGGTTGAAAACCATGCAAAGCCGTGGGCGGCATACTGGTTTTCATCCAGTGCGCTCGCATCGATTTTGCCATCTACCGTCACGATTTCGCGCATCGCGGTTTCGGCGGCCTGATGCACCGGGGCAAGGGCCGCCAGCGCATCGTCGCAAAGCCGGGTCAGTTCGGGCAGCAGGGCTTTATCGCTCATTGGTCTGATCCTCGGGTTCGGTCCATCTGGTGCATGAAGCAGACTATCATTGTTGTCATGCCGGTTCGGCAAGGATTGAAAAGTGGCAGCCCCGATGCGGATCGGGCGAGAACGCATCAGGGCCACCAACGGTCAGTCGACGCTTTATGTGGGCTTAGGCGTCGACTGCTTCTTCAAGGGTTCGCATGCCCGGACGTTTGGCCTGAACCAGAACGGCCATGTTTCCGGGTTTGTGTTCGTTGCGCATCATTTTCATATGTGCGCGCGGAATATCGTCCCAGCCAAGTACTTCGGACATGCTGGGATCAATGCGCCGTTCAATCACAAGCTTGTTGGCCTGGGCTGCCTGTTTCAGGTTGGCGAAATGGCTGCCCTGAATACGTTTCTGACGCATCCAGACAAAGCGCGCATCGAATGTCAGGTTAAAGCCCGTCGTCCCGGCACAGAAAACAACCATCCCGCCGCGTTTGACCACGTTGCACGATACGGGGAAGGTCTGTTCGCCCGGATGTTCAAAGACAATATCAACGTCATTGCCCTTGCCGGTGATGTCCCAGATCGCCTTGCCGAATTTGCGGACTTCTTTCATATAGTCGCCAAATTCCGGGCCATTTACGGTTGGCAACTGGCCCCAGCAATTGAAATCCTTGCGATTGATCACGGCCTTGGCACCAAGGCCGAGCACGAAATCGCGTTTGCTTTCATCGGAAATCACGCCAATGGCATTGGCACCCGCCGTGGTGATCAGCTGGATCGCCATCGATCCAAGGCCGCCCGACGCCCCCCACACCAGAACATTGTGACCGGGGCGCAGGATATGCGGGCGATGGCCAAACAGCATGCGGTATGCGGTGGCAAGGGTCAGCGTGTAGCACGCACTTTCTTCCCAGGTCAGGTGTTTGGGGCGCGGCATAAGCTGCTGGGCCTGAACACAGGTGAATTGCGCGAATGATCCGTCCGGTGTCTCGTAACCCCAGATGCGCTGGGTGGGGGACAGCATCGGGTCACCGCCGTTGCATTCCTCGTCATCGCCGTCATCCTGATTGCAGTGAATAACGACTTCATCGCCGACTTTCCAGCGCGTGACCTTTGACCCGACCGCCCAGACAATGCCCGACGCATCCGATCCCGCGATATGATAGGGCAGGTCATGCACGTCAAAGACCGAGATCGGCTTGCCGAGCGACGCCCATACACCATTATAGTTCACACCCGCCGCCATCACGAGGACGAGGACCTCGTGACTGTCGGGCTGAATGACCGGCAGGACTTCGCATTGCATGGCGGTATCAGGTTCGCCGTGGCGTTCGCGGCGAATGGCCCAGCCATACATATTCTTTGGCACATGGCCCAGTGGTGGAATCTCGCCGATTTCATACAGGTCTTTTTCTTCATGACCACCACGGAACGGCAGAACTTCAGCAGTCGTATTCATGGCCTTCACTCCTTGTTCGGGTCGATCCGAATCGCGCTGTAAAAGGATGGTAATAAAATTATCCTGTGTTGCGCTGCGGTCGACGAATCCTCCAAGCCACGGATTTTGTGATATTTTCCCTGAAATGCACCGGTTTCCCTTGGTTTCCGGTTGGGGTTCCCGAATGCTTTCTTAGTTTTCGCTTTTATCGCGTTGCACAAATTGTTATATAATTATCCAACTGATGTCCAGTAGGTAATTTAATAACGTTTCCTTGTAATAAACAAAAAGCTTTTGGGTAATAAAGATACGCGAGGTCGGCATGTCGATGGAAAGTCAACGCAGTGCAGCAAAGTCGGAACGCGATCGCCCGTGGCTGATCCGGACTTATGCCGGGCACAGTTCGGCCAGCGCATCGAACGCGCTGTATCGCCAGAATCTGGCAAAGGGGCAGACGGGGCTGTCGGTGGCGTTCGATCTGCCGACCCAGACCGGCTACGATTCGGACCATATTCTGGCGCGCGGTGAGGTCGGCAAGGTCGGCGTGCCGGTATCGCATCTGGGCGACATGATGACCCTGTTTGACGGCATTCCGCTTGATCAGATGAACACATCCATGACGATCAACGCCCCGGCGGCATGGTTGCTGTCGTTATATATTGCCGTTGCCGAAAAACAGGGAACGCCGCGCGACAGCCTGCAGGGGACGACCCAGAACGACATCATCAAGGAATATCTGTCACGCGGGACCTATATCTTTCCGCCCGCACCCAGTCTGAAACTGATTACCGATGTTGCGGCCTTTACCTATCGCGAGGTGCCGAAATGGAATCCGATGAATGTGTGCTCGTACCATTTGCAGGAAGCCGGGGCGACCGCGGAACAGGAACTGGCCTATGCGCTGGCGACCGCGATTGCCGTGCTTGATGCGGTCAAGGCATCCGGTCAGGTGCCCGAAGAAGATTTTGCCAAGGTTGTCGGGCGCATTTCATTTTTCGTGAATGCCGGCATCCGGTTTGTGACCGAGATTTGCAAGATGCGGGCATTTTGCGAATTGTGGGATGAAATCACGCGGGAACGTTATGGCATCGCTGACGAAAAATATCGCCGGTTCCGCTATGGCGTGCAGGTCAACTCGCTTGGTCTGACCGAACAGCAGCCTGAAAACAATGTCTATCGCATCCTGATCGAAATGCTCGCCGTGGTGCTGTCGAAAAATGCCCGTGCGCGTGCCGTGCAGCTTCCGGCGTGGAACGAGGCCCTTGGTCTGCCGCGCCCATGGGATCAGCAATGGTCGCTGCGCCTGCAACAGATCATGGCCTATGAAACCGATCTTCTGGAATATGACGACCTGTTTGACGGCAATCCGGCGATTGAACGCAAGGTCGGTTTGCTTAAGGAAGGGGCGCGTGCGGAACTGGCGAAAATCGATGAGATGGGCGGGGCGATTACGGCGGTGGATCGCGGTTATATGAAGCAGGAACTGGTGCGATCCAATGCGCGCCGTCTGGCCGATATCGAAACCGGGCTGACCAAGGTGATCGGTGTGAATGCCTATACCGAAACCGAAGCATCGCCCTTGACATCGGGGGATAAATCAATCCTGACGGTCGATGACATGGCCGAACAGGAACAGATCGAAAAACTGAAAGAATGGCGATCCGGCCGGGATCAGGTGGCTGTTGCCAGAAGCCTTGCCGATCTTGAAGCTGCCGCCCGCGAAGACCGCAACATCATGGAAAGTTCGATTGCGTGCGCTCATGCCGGGGTCACGACCGGGGAATGGTCCGAAACGCTGCGTCAGGTGTTTGGCGAATACCGTGCGCCGACCGGCATCACATCGATGATCGTGACCGGGGATGAAGAAGACATCAAAAAACTGCGCAGTCGCGTGGATGAAGTTTCCGAAAAGCTTGGCGAACGGATGAAAATGCTGGTCGGCAAGCCGGGGCTGGACGGCCATTCCAACGGGGCGGAGCAGATTGCGGTCAAGGCGGGCGATGCCGGGATCAAGGTGCTTTATGACGGCATTCGCTGGACGCCCGATGAACTGGTGCGCAATGCCATCGACGAAGGCGCGCATGTGATCGGGCTTTCAATCCTGTCAGGGTCGCATGTGCCGCTGGTGCGCGAGGTTGTGAATGGATTGCGCGCCCACGGGGCGGGGCATATTCCCGTCGTCGTTGGCGGCATCATCCCGGATGCGGATATGCTTGTCCTGCGTCAGATGGGGGTGTCGGCGGTTTATACGCCCAAGGATTACCAACTGGTCCGGGTGATTTCCGAAATTGTCGATCTGGTGGATCGCAAATCAACCGAACATCCGGCCCCGCGTAAGGTTGAGGGCAAGCCGGAAGGGGCCGGAACCGCGATCTATTGATGGTATCGATTGATTTTCATGGGGGCGGGTTTCAGGCTTTGACCGGCGGTGTGCTGATCAGGCTTGGCCAGGTTGCCATTGCGGCCTCGGCAACGGCGATCAGTTCGTCACGGGTTGCGCCATCGCGGGCCTGGATCGACATGCCATGCTGCACGGTCGCGTAATAGTTCGCCATTTTATCGATATTCGTACCGCGCGGGATATCGCCGCGATCCAAGCCTGCTTCATACAGGTTTTTCAGGATTTCCGTCACCTTGCGACGATGGCCGCGCAGGGTCTGATTGACGGTTGCGTGGTTTGATTCCGCCTGTGGTGCGGCCAGAACAACCAGACAGCCATGCGGTGTATCATCGCGGGTAAAGGCATTGGCGGACGCGATCAGGACATGCTGTGTCGCCTCCCGTGCCAGTTTGAACCGGTCCAGATTTCCCCAGATCGATGTACCATAATGCGTGGCGTAATGTGTTATGACCTCGTCAAACAGCGTTTCCTTGCCGCCAAAGGCGGCATAGATGCTGGGCGGGCTGAGGGCCATGGCCGCACTCAGATCGGCCATGGACGTGTTGTCATATCCCCGTTCCCAGAACAGGGCCAGGGCCTTGTTCAGGGCGTCGTCCCGGTCGAATGCGCGTGGTCTTCCGCGTGGCGCCATTTTGTGCTCATCTAATTATGTAACGATCACTAAATAAATCACTTGACGGAGAAATGCAAGCCTGTCACGAATTATGTAGTGATCATTACATAAATGGAGTTCATCATGCAGAACCTTGCAGGAAAGGTCGCATTCGTTACCGGCGGCAGCCGTGGAATCGGTGCCGCCATCGCAAAACGTCTGGCGCGTGAAGGTGCCAAAGTCGCCATCACCTATGTCAGTGCGCCGGACCGCGCCCGTGATGTGGTTGGTGAAATCGAGGCTGCGGGTGGTGTGGCGTTGGCGATCAAGGCCGATAATCGCAAAGCACAGGAAGTCGAAGCGGCGATTAACGAAGCTGCCGCGAAATTCGGCAGGATCGATATTCTGGTCAATAATGCCGGGATTATCGAAATGGCACCGGTCGATGAATTAAGCATCGAACAGTTTGACCGGACGGTCGATGTCAATGTCCGGGCCGTCTTTGTCGCGACCAAGGCAGCACTGGCCCATATGCCCGATGGGGGCCGGATCATCACGACCGGCAGCAATTTGGCGCATCGCGTGCTTTGGCCGGGATTTAGCCTTTATGCCATGTCGAAATCCGCGCTATCGGGCTTTACCCGTGGGATTGCCCGTGATCTGGGGCCACGGAAAATCACCGCCAATGTCATTCATCCGGGGTCAACCGAAACCGATATGAATCCGGTAGACGGCGAAATGTCCGATGCCCAGCGCAGCCGCATGGCGATCTCGCAATATAGCGACGCTAATGACACGGCCGGTCTTGTCGCATGGCTTGCCGGGCCGGAGGCAAAGGTCGTCACCGGTTCGGAATTCACGGTCGATAGCGGGGTGAATGCCTGATCGAACGGCTCTTGTCTGGAATTTGCAGGTCGGTGGGCTGGATATCTCAGCCCACCGATAGCGCCAGTATCTGGCTGATCTGCGTCAGGGGGCGACCGGTTTCACCGTGCCATTGGTTAATCGCGTCCTGAACGGCAGCAAAATCCTTGCCCGATGATGGCATTTTCGAAACCACGCCTTCACGGCCAAGGGCCTTGATCACATCGTTGGAAAAGACCAGCGTATCGACCCCCATCCGGCGCAGGAACATCTGCCCGGTTTTGCCGCCAAGGCGCGAACCGCCTTTTTGAACGATGCGCAGATTGTCGCAGTAATCGGCAATCTGCCAATCGGCGAACCATGCGCCGACGGTGCCGTAATCTTCTTCGATCTGGCACAGGAAATGGGCGTTCGGGCCAACGGCCTTGATTTTCGGTGCATGGGCGACAAGCCCGTCGGTTGCCATCAGGCGATCAATGTCCTCGTCATGCATCATCGACCAGCGGCTGATATCGAATCCGTCATAGGCGGTTTCGAAATTCGGCCATTTGTTTTCAATCACCTTCCAGCTAAACCCCGCCTGAAACACGCACATCGTCATGGCCGAAAGCCACCGGTCCGACGGGATTTTGCGGATTTCATCGGGGGTCTTGGGCGTGATCAGCCGGGCATTGATGGCATCCATGCCACCCTTGAGAGCCGCCGTTTCGGTGATGATGTCGGTGAATGAACGCAACGCCATGTCGCAATCCCTGCCTGAAGCCTTAAAGCCCGGTCAATTCTTGACGGCAATCCGTGCCGTCTGGCGGCCGTGGCGTTCAAGAACCCAGTTTTCAAAGGTTGCGGCGGGCAACGGTTTGGCAAACAGGAAGCCCTGAATGAAGTCGCATCCCTTGTCACGCAGATATTCGTGCTGTTCGACTTCTTCAACGCCTTCGGCGACGACTTCAAGGTTAAGGCTGTGGCCCAATCCGATCACCGCATCGACAATCGCCTTGTCATCCATATCGACATGGATGTCGTTGACAAACGACCGGTCGATCTTGATCGAGGAAACCGGGAAACGTTTCAGATAGTTCAGCGATGAATAGCCGGTACCGAAATCGTCAATCGCGATCCGCACGCCTAGGCCTTTAAGCTCGTTCAAGGTCGAAACGGCTTTTTCCGGGTTGTTCATCAGGATCAATTCCGTGATTTCGAGTTCCAGCGTGCCATCGGGCAGGCGGGTCTGATCCATGATCTGGGTGACGGAACTGACCAGTTCGGCATCCTGGAACTGTGCCGGGGACAGGTTTACCGCAATACGAAGCCCCGGCAAGGTGGTTTCGCGCCAGATTTGCGTCTGTTTGCAGGCCTTGTTCAGAACCCATGCACCCAGCCGATTGATCAGGCCGCATTCCTCGGCCACCGAAATAAACTCGCCCGGCAGGATCATGCCGCGATCCGGGTGGTGCCAGCGCACCAGCGCCTCGGCCCCGACGACCTTTTCGGTGCGGCAGTCGATTTTCGGCTGATAGTAAAGTTCAAGCTGGTCATATTCCAGCGCGTTGCGCAGGTCTTCTTCGATCGTTTTGCGTTCCTTGACCCGTTCATGCATCGACGGCAGGAAGAAGCGGTAATTGTTGCGGCCTTCGGCCTTGGCGGCATACATCGCCATATCAGCGTTTTTGACAAGCTGTTCGGGGTTTTCGCCGTCTTCGGGGAACAGGGTGATGCCGACACTGGCGGTCGAATGCAGGCGGATGCCACGGCAATCGAACGGTTGCGAAAGCTCGTCGATGATGCGCTGGGCAAGGGCGATGGTGTCTTCGATATTCTGAACGTCGGTCTGGATGATCGCGAATTCGTCGCCGCCAAGACGGGCGGCGGTATCGGAATCACGGATGATCCGCGACAGGCGCTGCCCCATTTCCTGGATCATCAGATCGCCGACATCATGGCCAAAGTGATCATTGATGTCCTTGAACCGGTCAAGATCGACAAACAGGACCGTGACCCCGCGCTGGAACCGGCGGGCGGACAGCAATGCCTGACGCAGGCGATCCAGGAACAGGGTGCGGTTCGGCAGGCTGGTCAGCACGTCATGGACAGCCAGATGGCGCATGCGGGCTTCGGTCTGTTTGCGTTCGGTAATGTCGGTATAGGTCGCGACGTAACCGCCGCCGGGCATCGGGTTATGGTCCACCTGAACCACACGGCCATTCGGGCGGGTACGTTCCATGCGATAGGGTTCGCGACGGCGCGCAATCGCGACACGGTCGGAAATCAGGGCCTGAATGCTGACATCGCCATATTCGCCGCGTTCGGCATTATAGCGCAGAATATCGGAAAGCGGCGTGCCTTCCTTGACCAGATCGCGCGGCAGGTTGAGCAATTCGATATAGCGTTCGTTCCAGACCATCAGGTTCAGGTCCTGATCGAACAGGCATATCCCCTGGCCGATATTGTGAAGGGTGGCTTCCAGAAGGGCCTGTTTGCGCTGGGCTTCTTCCTGTGCCTGCCCCTGCAGGGCGACCATTTCGTTATATTCGCGGATCAGAAGGCCAAGTTCATCCGAACTGTTCCATTCCACCGGGCGGCGGAGCCGGCCATGTTTGGTCATGCGGATGGAATGCAAAAGCCGGTTCAGCGGTTCCTTGATCGAACGCTTGTTCGCGATCAGGAGGCTTGCGGCGACAACCGCAATCAGCAGGCCGAACAGGATCATGTCGATCACGATCCGGCGGAACAGCAGATCCTGAACGCGGGCTTCTGTGAAGAAGATCACAAGTTCGCCGACATCATGGCGCACATTGTTGCGTTCAAAGAACACGCGACGCGACAGGCGAAGGGTGTCGTTCAGTTCGGACTGGGATACGCCGGTATGGGCAAATTCGGTGCCATCAGCCCCCAATGCCTGCACCGCGACGATATCGCGATCGCGGCTCATGGCGTTCAGGGCTGATTCAATATTGTCGACATCCAGATACCAGAAAGGTGTTGCCAGAACGCGAGCATTGATATCGGCCGTCTGTTCGATTTTTTCCGTCAGATCGTCGCGCAGCACAGTATAACTGACGTATCCGAAGACAACGAACAGGGCGAGGGAGAACAAGGAAACCAGCGGCAGCGCGATAAAAAGCAATCGGCTGCTAAGCGACTTCCGTTGTAAAAAGCCGTACGATCCGCGCGACAAGCGTATTTCTCCTCGGCACCCACTATCGATTAGTTAATGGCAACCATACTCGACCTTCGGGTGGGCTCCAATACCCCTAAGACTGTCATACTCAATCCGGAAGTCAGCCCAAAAGCAAGTTTGATTTCATTTTTTTCATATAGCGTTCACAAAAACTGTCCCGGTCCATCTATTTTGGATCGAAGTCCAGCAGCTTCAAGGACTTGTCGGCCAAGTTTATTTTGGTACGGCCTGTCGTGCGAGCTCGTCGCACCGTTCGTTTTCGGGGTGCCCGGCATGTCCTTTGACCCAGTGCCATTCAACTTTATGAGGTTTCAGGGCATCCAGAAGCCGTTGCCATAGCTCGACATTCTTGACCGGTTTCTTGTCTGCGGTCTTCCATCCGCGTTTCTGCCATCCCCAAATCCACTTGGTAATTCCGTCCCGGACATAGCTGCTGTCGGTATAAATGTCGACGATGCAGGGGCGTTTCAATGCTTCAAGCGCACTGATCGCAGCCATCATTTCCATACGGTTATTGGTGGTTTCGGGATCACCGCCCGACATTTCCTTTTCCACCCCGCGAAATCGCAGGATTGCGCCCCAGCCGCCGGGACCGGGATTGCCGCTGCACGCGCCGTCTGTGTAAATCTCGACGCGGTTGTCTTCGGTTGCCGTCATTAGATCCTATTCCTCGCCCAGGCCATAGGCGCCGGCACTGTCGATGCGCTGATGGAAACGCAGTTTATTGATGTATTCGCGCGGATTTTTCGGCGTAACCAGCGCATCCTTGGGCGTATTGATCCAGTCATAAAGACGGGTCAGAAGGAACCGTAAAGATGCCCCGCGCGCAAGGATCGGAAGGGCCGCCAGTTCGTCATCGGACAAGGTGCGCACCTTGCCGTAGCTTGACAGAAGGTTGCGCGCCTTGGTGACGTTAAAGCTGTTATCGGGTTCGAAGCACCAGGCGTTCATGCAGATCGCAATGTCATAGGCCAGCAGATCATTGCACGCGAAATAGAAATCGATCAGGCCGGATACATCGTCCTTTCCGGGGAAGAAAAACACATTGTCCGGGAACAGATCGGCATGGATGACGCCTGCGGGCAATTGATGGGGCCAGTTGGCTTCAAGAAAGGCCAGCTCGTCCTCGATCAGCTTTTCAAGGCCGGGCTGAACGCCATCGGCATCGGCACGGCAGCTTTCAAACAGCGGGCGCCAGCCCTTCACACTCAGCGCATTGCCAAGATACATGTCGAAATCCTGACCGGCGGTATGCAATTGCGCCAGCGCGGTACCAAGACCTGTGCAGTGATGGGGCATGATCCGGCGTGGCGACATGCCGTTCAGGAAGGATGTGATGGCGGCCGGACGTCCGCAAAGACGGCGCAACGCAACCCCATCCCTGCCGTGGATTGGCGTCGGGCAGTTCAGCCCCTTGGCCGACAGATGATCCATCAGACCCAGATAGAACGGCAGATCATCGGGGTTCACGCGCTTTTCATACAGGGTCAGGATAAAGGATGCCTGATCGGTCTGAAGCAGGAAATTGGTGTTTTCGACACCCTCGGCGATGCCTTTGAACGAAATCACATTGCCGATATCGTATTCGGCAACAAAACGGGCGATATCTTCGTCAGAAACGTCGGTATAGACGGCCATGTGATGTCCGGATTTCCTGGATCAGAGCTGGGTTAGCTGGCAAGCTGTCGGGGCAGCTTGAAGGTGACGTTTTCGTTGGTCAAAGTCAGGGTTTCGACCGTGACGTTATAACGTTCGCGACAGGCATCAATGACTTCCTCGACCAGGATTTCCGGGGCGGAGGCACCGGCGGTAATGCCAAGGGTCGAAATGCCTTCAAGCTTGGACCAGTCGATGTCCTTGGCACGTTCGACCAGAACCGAGCGGTCGCATCCTTCGCGTTTCGCGACTTCGACCAGACGGTTCGAGTTTGACGAGTTCGGCGCGCCCAGCACCAGAATGGCATCGGCATCGGTTGCGATCAGCTTGACCGCGTGCTGGCGGTTGGTGGTCGCATAGCAGATGTCTTCTTTCTTCGGGACCTCGATTGCCGGAAAACGGCTTTGCAGGATCGAGATGATCCTTGCCGTATCGTCCAGCGACAGGGTGGTCTGGGTCACGAAGGCAAGGTTTTCCGGGTTTTCGACCTGCAGGTTTTCGGCGTCTTCTTCGGTTTCGATCAGGGTCATGCTGCCCGGTGGCAACTGGCCCATGGTGCCGATCACCTCGGGATGGCCGGCATGACCGATCAGAAGGATATGTTTGCCATCGGCATGGTGGCGTTCCGCCCCGCGATGGACCTTGGAGACCAGCGGGCAGGTCGCATCAAGATATTCAAGCTTGCGGCTTTCGGCGGTTTCGGGGACCGATTTCGGCACCCCGTGGGCGGAAAAGATCACCGGAACTCCGTCGGGAACCTTATCAAGTTCATCGACAAAAACAGCCCCCATGTCGCGCAGGCGGTCGACCACGAATTTGTTGTGGACGATTTCGTGGCGGACATAGACCGGCGCGCCGTACTTCACCAGCGCCTTTTCGACGATCTCGATCGCACGATCCACCCCGGCACAGAAACCGCGCGGGTTGGCAAGAATGATCCGAAGGTCGGCTTTGTCAGACATGATACGGGTCCGAATGTTCATGATGCGTGCCATGCGATGGCACGGTTATTCAAATGTCTTCGTTACATAACCCGCCAGCACCGGACGTGCAATGACAGACACCATGCAAAGATGGATGTGGATGCATGTATTGGTGGCAATTGTTGTGAATGCACTGATTTCAAACGGAAGCGGGTTGTGTCGCCATATCGGAGCGAATAGACTGCGCGCGGCTGTGCCCGGATCGGGCATGACAGCGGATTTGACCAGTTCTATAGAGGCTTGGATGACGATTGCGAACGGACTGCGGCGTATTTGTGCATTGGGTTTGGTGTCGTTTGCCGGTTTCCTGGCGGCGTGTGGCACGTTCGAAGAGCAGCCGGTCCCGGCATGCCCGCGGGCCTTTTTGCCCAATGATACCGCCCGTCTGGTGCAGTTCAACGGTCAGGGCAGGGATCTGACCGATGTGATCCTTGAAGCCGAATTTGGCGGATATCTGGGCGATTGCGGCTATGACCTTGATGACAAGGTTCTGAACGTTGTCATCAGCCCGATCATCAATGCCGAACTGGGCCCGGCAGCACAGGGGCGCAACGCAAAACTCCAGTATTTCGTAGCCCTTAAGGACCCGTCCGGCGAGTTCATCCAGAAGAATCTGTTTGATGTCGACATGGTCTTTCCGAGCAATTTGAACCTGGCGCGGTATCGTGACGAGCAGGTGACCCTGAACGTGCCGCTGGACGATGTCTGGGCCGGTCCGGATTACGAGATTTACCTTGGTTTCCAGCTGAGTGCTGACCAGCTTGATTACAATCGACGCTTCGGAAAAAATTAATAATCCGGCCTATTATTCATTTTTAGTGAGTAATCAAATCCCGCCCGCATCGCGTGGCGGGATTTTCGTTTTTGGACAAAAGTTCGTTTCCGGTAATCCTCATACAAAATAATGGACATTTGCCGGAGGAGCCAAAAAAGGGCTTTTAATCCTCATACCAATGGGTGGGGTCGAAAGGATATGATTTTTGGGGCTGGTCTGGTCGGATTCAAATCCGTATAAGGGGGCATACCCAAATGATCCCCGTGGGAGAGTGCCACGGTCTTGATCGATGTGCGTGATTGCATCGATAGGGATTGCGCGGACGCCGAAGGAGCAACCACCCCGGAAACTCTCAGGCAAACGGACCGCGGGGAGATGGGACTCTGGAAAGCAGGCGGCATCAGAAATCGATGTGCGCCTCGCCGAAGATGTAAGCAGACCGGTGTCCAAACCGGCTGTGATTCTTTCAGGCTCCAAGACAGAGGGGGACGTGGTTGGCCACTGGTCGGCTATGTTTCGCAACGCCTGTCTGGAGACCTTGATGGCCGATCATCAAACCGAACTGCTGAAAACCGCCCTTTATGATTTGCATGTGGAACTGGGTGCCAAGATGGTGCCGTTTGCCGGTTATGACATGCCGGTGCAATATCCGCTGGGGGTGAAGGGCGAACATCTGCATACCCGTGCGAAGGCCGGTCTGTTTGACGTTTCGCATATGGGGCAGGTCCGCCTGACCGGTGAACATCGCGTGGCCGAGCTTGAAAAGCTTGTGCCCGGTGACATCGCGATCCTGAAACCCGGCCGCACCCGTTATTCCGCATTCACCAATGACGATGGCACGATTTTGGACGATCTGATGATCACCAATGCGGGCGACAGCCTGTTTCTGGTGATCAATGCCGCGTGCAAGGATGATGACATTGTCCATATGCGGGCCAATCTTGATAATGGTGTGGAGCTGATCGAGATTGATGACCGCGCATTGATGGCCTTGCAGGGACCGGATGCCGCCCGCGTGCTGGCACGGTTTGCACCGTCGGTTGCCGATATGAAATTCATGAGCTTTGCCGAGATCGATATTGCCGGTATCGCGTGCTTTGTCACCCGGTCGGGCTATACCGGCGAAGACGGTTACGAGATTTCCGTGCCGAACGACCGCGCCGAAGAACTGGCGCGCAAGTTGTTGGCCGAGGATGAGGTCGAGGCGATTGGCCTTGGCGCGCGTGATTCGCTGCGTCTTGAAGCCGGTCTTTGCCTGTATGGCAACGATATCGACACCACGACCACCCCGGTTGAAGGCGACCTTAACTGGATCATCAACAAGCGTCGCCGCGAAGAAGGCGGGTTCAAGGGCGCAGACATCATCCTTGATCAGCTTGCCAACGGGGCGGATCGCAAACGTGTCGGGATCAAGCCCGAAGGCAAGGCACCAGCACGTGAACATACGGCTGTCCTGAACAGTGACGGTGAAGAAATTGGCGAAATCACCAGCGGTGGTTTCGGCCCGACCGTGGATGGCCCGATTGCGATGGGATATGTCGCAATTGAATTTGCCGCCCCGGGTACCAAAGTCGATCTGATGGTGCGCGGCAAGGCCCGCCCGGCGGAAATCGTCGAGCTGCCGTTTGCACCGCACCGTTATTATCGCGGCTGATCGCCAGAACGGATCGGGCGGGCGGCGCGACGTTGCCCTTCCGGGATAAAAATAGCGGAACAACCGGAACAACCGGGAAGCCGCAAAACCGGAACATCCCGGAAAACGGGAAGACCGGACAGACCACAGATTTTAGAGACAACTGATCTTACAGGGACGATTACAATGGCTAAAAAATTCTCGCAGGAACATGAATGGGTTGAATATGAAGACGGTGTCGCGACCGTCGGCATCACCGATTATGCCCAGCAGGCGCTTGGCGATATCGTGTATGTCGAACTGCCGGAAGTCGGCAAAAAGCTGACCAAGGACGGTGATGCGGCAGTTGTCGAATCGGTCAAGGCCGCCAGCGACGTTTATGCGCCGCTTGATGGTGTCGTTGTCGAAGCCAACGAAGAGCTTGATGATAATCCGGCACTGGTGAACGAAGCCCCGGAAAGCGATGGCTGGTTCTTCCGCATGGAACTTTCCGATGAGTCCCAGCTTGATGAGCTGATGGATGAAGCTGCGTATAAAGACTTTGTCGAAGGCCTTTAAGATATGCGTTATCTTCCGCTAACCAAGGCGGATCGCACCTCGATGCTTGAAACCATCGGGGCAAAGTCCGTTGATGAATTATATAGCGACGTGCCCGAAGGCGCGCTGCTGTCCGAGCCGGTCGATCTGCCCCATCATCTGGGCGAATTGCAGGTCGAACGCGACATGGCGAAAATGGCCGCCAAAAACATGGGCACGGCCAGCGTGCCGAGCTTCCTGGGGGCGGGGGCGTATCGCCACCATGTTCCGGCCACGGTTGATTACATCATCCAGCGTGGTGAGTTTCTGACGGCCTATACCCCGTATCAGCCGGAAATCGCACAGGGTACGTTGCAGTATCTGTTCGAATTCCAGACCCAGGTGGCATCGATCACCGGAATGGATGTGGCCAACGCATCGATGTGGGACGGGGCAACGTCATGTGCGGAAGCCGTTCTGATGGCGTGCCGGGCCACGCGCCGCAAGAAAGCGGTTCTGTCGGGTGGTCTGCATCCGCATTACCGTGAAGTCACGGAAACCTATTGCCAGTATAGCGATACCGAAGTTGCCGGTCGTGACGGGCACCCGGAAAAGCAGGCAACCGCCGACGAGCTTGACGATCTGATTGATGATCAGACCGCGTGCGTTGTGGTCCAGTATCCGGACGTGTTTGGCCGTATTCAGGACCACACGAAGCTGGCGGATGCGTGCCATGCCAAGGGTGCGCTTCTGATCGTGGTGTTTACCGAGGCCATGGCGTTTGGCGCGGTCAAATCACCGGGCAGCTTTGGCGCGGATATCGTCTGCGGCGAAGGCCAGTCGATTGGTAACAACCTGAACTATGGCGGGCCATATGTTGGTCTGTTTGCCACGACCAGCAAACTGGTACGCCAGATGCCCGGTCGCCTGTGTGGTGAAACGGTCGATCAGGACGGCAAGCGCGGTTTTGTTCTGACGCTTTCGACCCGTGAACAGCATATCCGCCGCGAAAAGGCGACATCGAACATCTGCACCAATTCCGGTCTGTGTTCGTTGGCCTTTACGGTGCATATGAGCCTTCTGGGGGAAGACGGGTATCGTGGTGTGGCAACGCTTAACCATGAAACCGCCTGCAAGACCGCCGATGCGATTGATGCGGTACCGGGTGCGGAAGTGGTCAATGACAGCTTCTTTAACGAGTTCACCGTCAAGCTTGCCAAACCGGCAGCCGAGGTGGTCGAGGCACTGGTTGCCAAGGGTATCCTTGGCGGGGTTCCGTTGTCGCGCCTGTATCCGAACCGTGACGATCTGGACCATTACATGCTGGTGGCGGCGACCGAAACCAACACCGACGAAGACATCGCGGACCTTGCGTCTGCATTGAAGGAGGTGCTGGCATGAGCTTTACCACCCATACCGGTAACCGCGGCCTCGTTCTTGAGGAGAAGCTGATTTTCGAACAGGGCGAACCGGGTCGTACCGGTGTTGACCTTCCGAAGCCAGCGGGCATCAAATCACGCCTTGGCGGCCTTGATCGCGATAGCGATGTTGGTTTGCCGGGCCTGTCCGAGCCGCAGGTGGTGCGTCATTTCACGCGCCTGTCGCAGAAAAACTTTGGCATTGATTCCGGCTTCTTCCCGCTGGGTTCGTGCACGATGAAACATAACCCGCGCCTGAACGAAAAGGTTGCGCGCATGCCCGGTCTTGCCGACCTGCATCCGATGCAGCCCGAAAGCACGGTTCAGGGGGCGCTTGAACTGATTGACAGTTGTGCGCACTGGCTGCTGGTTCTGACCGGGATGCCCGCGGTTTCCATGTCGCCCGCAGCGGGCGCACAGGGTGAACTTTGTGGCATGATGGCGATCCGTGCGGCGCTTGATGCGCGCGGTGAAAACCGTCGTCGTGTTCTGGTGCCGGAATCAGCCCACGGGACCAACCCGGCAACGGCCGCGGCATGTGGTTTCACGGTTGATTCGATCCCGGCCACCGAAGATGGCCGTGTTGATCTGGCGGCATTCGAAGCCAAGCTTGGCGACGATGTTGCGGGGATCATGCTGACCAACCCGAATACGTGTGGATTGTTCGAGCGCGACGTTCGCAAGATTGCCGATCTGGTCCATGCGGCCGGTGGGTATTTCTATTGCGACGGGGCGAACTTCAACGCGATTGTCGGACGGGTTCGCCCGGCCGATCTTGGCATTGATGCGATGCATATCAACCTGCATAAAACCTTTTCGACCCCGCATGGCGGCGGTGGACCGGGTTCGGGTCCGGTTGTGTTTTCCGACGCACTGGCCCCGTTCGCACCGATCCCCTATGTCGTGCGCAAGGGCGAGAAATTCCATCTGGTGGAAACCGCCGAAGAACAGGATGGCAAAAAGCCGTTCGGTCGTCTGAAAGGCTTCCACGGCCAGATGGGCATGTTCATTCGTGCGCTGTCTTATATGAAAAGCCATGGCGCGGATGGATTGCGTCAGGCATCGGGCGATGCGGTGCTGAATGCCAACTATCTGCTGGCGCGTCTGAAAGACAAGCTGAGCGTGGCATTCCCCGGCTATTGCATGCACGAAGCCCTGTTTGACGATGATTTCCTGAAAGATACCGGTGTTTCGACGCTGGATCTGGCGAAGGCGATCATCGACGAGGGCTTCCACCCGATGACCATGTATTTCCCGCTGGTGGTTCACGGTGCGCTTTTGATCGAGCCGACGGAAACGGAAACCAAGGAATCGATTGACCAGTTCTGCGATGCGGTTCTGGCATTGGTGGCCAAGGCAGAATCGGGTGATGCGGAATTCTTCAAGAATGCACCGTATCTGACGCCGCGCCGTCGTCTTGACGAAACGGCGGCGGCAAGAAAGCCGGTTCTGCGCTGGATGCCTGAATCTGCTTGATTTGCAACGCAGCATAACCTTTTTGCACACCCCGGTCGGTTGGCCGGGGTGTGCTTTTTCAAAGGGTTGTTCTTGAAACCCATTGGACTTGTAGCAATCTGGACCCTTATACTTGTTTTAAAGTGATCATCGGACCACGGGGACGGATGATCGGGGGAATTGGGATCGGGGAATACACCCCGTTGCCGGAGGATTGAAGTCAGTCATGTCACGTCGCGTGCAGAAGGTTTTCACCGCAGAACGCCGTTTAAAAGAACGTTCGGGTGGTGTGGTCGAAGATTGGTCGGATTCCTTTTTCGATCCGACGCTTGAAACCGGTATGGGGGCAGGTGCGGCATTACCGGCGCCAAAGCCAGCCGCGACGGCGGATGCGACGGGGATCAATCAGGCGGTTCTGGATGAAATCCGTGCCCTTCGATCCGAAGTCGCCGAGCTTCGCGATGCGGTTCGTGCCGGGGGCAGTGTTGATGCCGCCCATATCGCACCGGCATCGGATGGCGATGCGACGGATGTTCTGCCCGAACCGGTCAGCAGCAATTTTACCCACAGCAACCGTCCGGGGGCATCCGAGCCCGACCGTGACGACCTCGAACTGATCCGCAAGCAGATCGAGGAAATGAACGAGCATATTCACAAGGCGAAGATGCAGATTGCGTCGCTGCGCCATCCGAAGGCCGAGGATGACCGTCTGGTCAATGCGACCACCGAACTTGATGCGATCATCAAGGATACGGAAATGGCAACGCATACGATCCTTGAATCCGCTGAACAGATCGATGATCTGGCGATGACGCTTAAAAATGCGGCGCCGAACGACTTCGTCGCCGACCATGTCGAACAGATCGCGTTTCTGGTCACCAAGGTTTTCGAATCCTGTAACTTCCAGGACATCACCGGGCAGCGCATCAACAAGGTGGTTCGCACCCTTGAATTCGTAGAAGAACGGGTTCACAACATGATCCTGATCTGGGGCGAGGATGCCTTTAGCGACCTGCCGGTTCCCGATGATGATGACGGAACGCCAAGGAATGAAGATGACGATCTTCTGAATGGTCCGCAGCTTGAAGGCGAGGGAATCAGCCAGGACGACATCGACAAATTGTTTGACTGACTATTCCAAAATGTTCGACAGGATATTATATTCCAGGTTGAAACCCGGAGTGAGTCTTGCGCCAGAACAAGATCTTGCGAAATCGCGACCTGTAATCAGTCAACCAAAAGTTTACAGTTTCCCGATATCGTATTGTTCATAAAAACAAAAGCTTGTGTTGGGATGCGTGTGACGGGCAGTTGCGCGCATTCATGCACGCTTGGAGGATGAAATGGGATTCTGGTCGCTTGGCGGTATGCGCCAGCCAAAGGCACAAGATATCAAATGGCGGAAAAGCCCGCGTGGCGAATATTATCGTCTGTTCATGATTGATGATTTCAGTGAACTCAAACTCGACAATGTCGGGGGTGTTTATCTGCTTTGGCATGGCGGTTTGAAGCCGTCGTGGCTGGTTGCCGGGGCGACCGAGGATCTTGGTCACAGTTTCCGTGAACTTTTCCGGGACCGCGATATTCGCGAATATGACAACCGGGGCGGCGTATTCATGAGTTGGTCCCCGATCAAGGCGGACTTCAGGGAAGGTGTGGTGCATTTCATTGCCAAGCACACCAATCCGACTTTTGAATGCGATTTTGACAGCAAGTCGGACCCGATTCCGATCCTTTTGCCGCGTTAAGCGTCTACAGATAAAGGAAAAGCTCCGCATCACTGCGGAGCTTTTCTGTTTTCAGGCCGTGGGGTTCGGGCGAACCGATCAGAGTTTGCCGAGCACGGTTTCGGCACTTGAAACGTCGAATGCACCGGGTTCTTCGACCGCAAGATCGGTGACCTTGCCATCATCGACAATCATTGCAAAACGGTTGGCGCGTTTACCAAGACCGCGACCGGTCAGGTCCAGTTCAAGACCGGTCTTGCTGACGAAGGCGAGGTCGCCATCGGACAACATGGTGATGTTGTCACCGGCATTTTCCGCCTTGGCCCATGCGCGCAGAACAAAGGCGTCGTTCGATGCCAGGCAGACGATTTCATCAACGCCCTTTGCCTTGATGGCATCGGCATTGGCAACGAAGCCCGGCAGATGCTTGGCCGAGCAGGTGGGGGTGAAGGCACCCGGCACGGCAAAGACGACGACCTTGCGACCGGCGAAAAATTCCTTGGTGTTGACGGCTTCGGGGCCGTCAGCGGTGGCGCGGAAAAGGGTGACTTCGGGAAGGGGGCTGCCGATTTCGATGGTCATGGGGTTTTCTCCGTCATACGGGCGGCTTTATTGTCGCCCTTGTTCTGGGATAGGGCCATCAAACAGCAAAACGGGTTGATCTTCAATCATATCCGGTGATGTTGCGATGGTTTCAAATCTTTGTCATCGGTTCCTGCATGCTGGCCGCGACATGCAAAGACATGGACCGGATCAGTTTTTGACAAGATCGGCCCGGCCGCTTGCGTCGGCCAGTGCAGCAAGAACTTCTTTTTTGCTGAGAAGTTCCGAAAGCAGGATGCCTTTTTCGGCGTTCGGGCCAAACACGGCGTTAAACGGAATGCCATAACGGCCATAGCCGGCAAGATAGCCCGCAATCACAGGGTCGGGACGGGTCCAGTCGCCCTGCATCACAATGACATCATCGGCAGACAGGGCCGCGGTGATCTCGTCGGTTTCAAGGACCAGCTTCTTGTTGACCTGACAACTGACACACCATTCGGCGGTGATATCGACCAGAACGGTTTTGCCATCGGCAACGTGGCGGGCGATTTCATCCGGGGCGAAGGGTTGCCACGGGAGTTTGCCGGTGACGGTTTCAGCGCCCCCCGTTTCGCGAACCGGGGCCTTGGAAAAGCCCGGGGCAAACAGGGCGGCCAGCACACCAAGGGTGGCAAGTGCTGTAAAAGCAAATTTGCGTTTCTGCACCGTCGTGCGGTGGCGGGCAAACAGCAGGATGCCCGCGATCACAAGGGCGACACCAACCGCAATCGCCCCGCCCATGCCGATCTGAACCGCCAGAACCGACAGCAGCCAGATGGCTGTCCCGGCAAGGGCCACACCCAGAACCCCTTTGACAAAGCCCATCCAGCGACCGGGCTTAGGCAGAAGTCGGGCGATTTCGGGCCGGGCAGCAATCGCCAGATAAGGAATGGCAAGCCCGATACCCAGCAGGGTGAATATCCAGAAAATGTCGAAGCTGCTGCCTGCCAAAGCAAAGCCAACGGCGGTGCCAAGGAACGGGGCCGAGCACGGGGTTGCCAGCAGGGTGGCAAACATGCCGGTCAGGAAATGACCGCCAAGGTGGCTTCCGGATTGTTCGCGCGTGGTGATGGCATCATTGGCGGCATTGCCGAGTTCGGCCGGACCGTTGATTTCAAACAGGCCCCACATATTGAAGGCAAACAGGGCGACGATGATGGTCATCACGGTCAGGAACAGCGGTTGCTGGAACTGGATGCCCCAGCCAATCGTGCCGCCCGCAAGCTTGATGCCGATCAGGACAGCCGCAATCAGCCAGAAGGACGTGATGATGCCCGCCGCACTGGCAAGGAAGCCGCGCCGGGTGGCACTGCGTTCGGCACCCTGGGCCTTCATCGCCGACATCACCTTGATCGAGAGGACCGGCAGGACGCAGGGCATGAAATTCAGGATAAAGCCGCCCAGAAGGGCCAGCGCGCCGATCAGCCAGAGGCTGGTGGCGGCGATGCTGGTACCGGAAACGGTGTTGCTGCTGGTGGCAGAACCAGACGGGGAAGCGGCGATCTGGCGGTTCTGTTCGATGGCAAGGGGGCCGGCAATGACGGTGACGATCACGTCATCGCCAATCGTGGTCTGACCGTCTTTCAGGCCATAGATCGGGATCCGGAATTGCTGTGTGCCGTTTGCGTCATCGGTTGCGGTCGGGACCGGCACGCCAAAGCCAAGGCGGACATTGCCTTCGATCAGGATTTCAACCGGATCGGTCGCGGTTTGATCAAGGCCCGAGACGGCGACATTCAGAAATGTCTCGTCATTTTCGCCCGATGCGTCGACCGACTGCCAGATATCGGTGACCGACATTGGCAGGTTATCACCGCGAAGCGGAACGCGGGATGCGAATTTTTCGATGTCATGGGCAAAGCTGCTGATGGCGGCATTATCGCTATCCGTGCCACCCGAAAGGTTTGCCGGGATATCAAGGGTAAGGTGGGCCTGTGCGGGGATGCAGACATCGCTGCAGACCAGATAATCGACATCAAGTTCGATATGGGCGGCCTGTGCGGGATCGGTCACGGGGACATCAATCGGCAGGATGATGTGATCCTTGTAGCCGAATGTTTCGAGGCCAAAGATCGAAAAACGGTGTGGGGCGGGCCAGCGGATTTCGCCATCGCCGATATTGGTTGATCCGGCCCAGTCGAGCTGCGGCGGGAAACCGGCATCACCGGCACTGCGCCAATAGATTTTCCAGTCGGGCTCAAGTTCGAATTCAAGACCAAGGCGGATTTCATCGCGGCCATTGATGGCGTCACGCGCGCTGAGCAGGCGGACCGATGCGAAATCCTCGTCAACCCGGTTGCTGGCGGCGGTTTGCGCATGCGCCCCTGTGCCCGCCCCGATACCCAGTGGGGCGAGGGCTGCGATAAACAGACCAAGGATGACAGGCAAAGACCGGATCACGGGTGGTTCCTTCTGGTTTTCGAAACGGGCACGATGACATTCCGTTTGGTGGATATGGCACAAAACCGGGCTTTGTGCCACCGGCATGCCCCAGGATGCCATGGAAATGATGGCTAATCCCGGTTGATGTTCAAAGCAAGGCACGACTGCGTTACCGGTTCGTGTGCCCGGTGATGTGCCTGGTGGTGTGATCGGTGGTGTGATCGGTGGTGTGCCCGGTGATGTGATCAGGAACACCATCTTTTTACCAGGCGATTGCTGTCGATTGCCTGTCTGGCTACCTACATGTAAAGCAGTGGCGCGTTTCGGCTTTGATCAATGTCATTTTTGGACTGTTTTCAGGCAAAGGTGGCTTTCGGTGGTAATGGGCGACGGATCGCGTTAGGTTTGTATGAGCAAAACAGGAAAAGTTCGGGAATGGGAATTAAAGAACACACTGGCGAATATCTGGAAGGGAAGCTGCTTGTGGCGATGCCGGGCATGCGTGACCCCCGCTTTTCGCAAAGCGTGGTCTATATCTGTGCCCATAACGAGGATGGGGCGATGGGGCTGGTGGTCAACCGGCTGATCGACAGCATCACGTTTCCCGAGCTGCTTGAGCAGCTTGGCATTGCGCGCCCGGCGCCGACTATTGCCGATATTCAGGTGCATTTCGGTGGCCCGGTTGAAAGCGGGCGGGGATTTGTTCTGCACAGTACCGATTTTGAAAACGAGGCGACCCTGCATGTCGATCCCGGTGTGTCGGTGACGGCGACGGTCGATATCCTTGAGCAGATTGCGCTGGGCGAAGGCCCGAAAAGCAGCATTCTGGCGCTCGGTTATGCCGGATGGCGCAGCGGGCAGCTTGAAAGTGAAATCCTTGCCAATGGCTGGCTGCATGTTGATGCGGATGCCGACCTTCTGTTTGACACCGATTGCGAAGACAAATGGGAACGGGCCTTTGCCAAGCTGGGCTTTGCCCCCGAACTTCTTTCGGGTGAGGCGGGCCACGCGTAAGACCACGGGACCAAACTCCGCACATGAAAAAGCCTGCCGTTTCCGGCAGGCTTTGTTGTTTTGGTGACGTTTCAGGCCAATAAACGGATCAGTCGAACAGGGCGTCGATTTCTTCCTGCGAGAATATCTGATCGATTTCGTCCTGGCTGACGCGTTCGACGTTTTGCGGCGCGCGGGTAACGGTTTTGTCGAGATTGTCCTGGCCTTTGGGATCGGCGGGCAGATCGAACTCGCCAAAGTCATCCTCGCCCCAGATTTCGATCACGCGGGTCACGCGTTCCTCGATATATTTCATGGTGTTGACGACTTTGGTGATGCGCTGCCCGGTCAGATCCTGGAAGTTACAGGATTCAAACACCTTGACCACCAGATCGACGATATCGTCGGCCAGCCCCTGCGTGTAGTCATCGGGGGCGGCGGAGCGGATATTGTGGGCAACTGCATCGATTTTCTCGACGGTTTCAAGGATGTTGGCGGTGGCGTCCTCCGTCGCGGCGACGACGGAATCAAGCTCGCCCTTGACGATGTTAAGCCGGGTGCCGCTGCTATCATCCGGTGCGGTATAGAGGGCGGCGATTTCGCGCTTGGTTTCCTGAATGGAATTGGCGAGTGCGCGGATTTCGGTCTTGAGCATGCGAAGCTCGTTGCGCGCATCGTCCTGATCTTCGTCATCGGCGCGCGCATTCAGCTTTTTCTGTTCTTCCATCATGATGCGGATGTCGGACAGAAGTTCCACCTTCAGATCCTCGATCGCATTATGGAGTGAGGACATATCCGCACCACCGGTGGCACCGCCATCAGCGGCCGGTGCCGGTAACGGCATGGATACGATATCACTCATACTTTCCAGCTTGTTGAGCAGCCGGAGCTCTGCGGTGAAAAGCTTTTTGCTTCCTTGGCGGGACATGAGCGAACCTCGATCTGAAACGTCACGGTAATCCTGCCCGGATGATAATCGAGAATTATCGGAAGGACAGGAAAAATAATACTTTCGAATAGAACAGTTCCAGCCAACCGGTCAGGTTGCTGATACCATTCTCCTGATATTGGGAAAAAATCCCGCAATTAAAGGCATATGCGCGTTTTTATGTAGGTTTCGTGTCCCGAAAGCGGAAGCCCGGCGCGCAAGTGATCCGGCAGGTTCCTTGTGCCAACAATCACAGAGATCGCGGCGATTATCAACCTTTGTGCGGTGCATTCGAAAAACTTCATGCGCGATCCGGTTCCTGATGATCGAAACCAGCAGAGCGAGGGCAGATCGGAGGCGGACCGGGGGCAGGCCGGGGGCACAGTGGAAGCAGATCAGGGTAGTTGGGTTTTACGACTCGATGTTGCGGTAAATGATTGATTGCGATGGCTTTGCCTGTGGATAACTTGCCGGAACCGGGGCCGGTTTCGGGATCAAAGTCGCGTCGTTCGGGGGATGCCGATAAATCCGTACCTAAATGATTATTTTACCTGCGGTTTGTATCGTCTAAAGGATAATTTCCTGCTGTCTGTTGCGTGGCAGCAATCGGGGCTATGATGGCCCGACGCGATAAGGAATGGCAGGATTTCTATCGCAGGGGTAGGGCTCTGGATTTAGAAAAAAATTGAACCAGTGCGCTAAATTCCTGAAAGGACAAGTAATATTTTTGTGCAACGCAGCGAGGTTTTTTCTGGAACAGGTAGTGAAGATAGGCTATTTGCCTGCCATACCGTTGTGCCGCAGTGCATGCGGGTTTAAAAATCAGGTTTGTCTGATGTTGTGTTGTGATCCTGATGGCGTGCCGATTTATGGTTGAGTCATCACGGCATGCCTTTTCGATGAACGAACAACCCGTTATGTTCGTAAATGTCGATGGTCACGATGTGGCTTTCCTTTGGACAAATTGCCTTGAGATGTAATGCGAGGGGGCAGATTCGCATGTCGATCAAGATGCTGTTTCCCATTCTTTTGCTGGGATTGGCAGTTCTGACCGGACTGGATAGTGCCGCGCTTGCCGCGGTTGGTCAGCCTGAGCCATGGCAACTGGGTCTTCAGCACCCGGTTTCGCCGGTGGCTGTACAGGGCCATGATTTCTTTATTCTTCTGACATGGCTGATGACCGCCGTTACGGTGATCGTCCTGCTGTTGTTGCTTTATGTTCTTTTCCGCTTTAGCCGGAAACGCAATCCCGTCCCGTCCAAGACCACCCACCATACGCTTCTTGAAATCGTATGGACCGTGGCGCCGGTACTGATCCTTCTGATCATTGCGATCCCGTCGTTCCGTCTGCTGTATTATGCAGATCACGTCGAAGATGCCGATATGACGCTCAAGATCATCGGCAAGCAGTGGTACTGGACGTACGAATATCCCGACAATGGCAATTTCACGTTCGATTCCCTTATGATCGACGAGGAAACCGCCGTTGCAGAAGGCAAGATCCGCCTTCTGGATGTGGACAACCCCGTTGTTCTGCCGGTTGACACCAATATCCGCCTGATCATGACATCGGACGATGTGATCCATAACTGGGCCATGCCGTCGCTGTTCATCAAGCTGGATGCCGTGCCGGGCCGCCTGAACGAAACCTGGACCCGCATTCCGGGCGAATATGCAGGCACCACCTTCTATGGCCAGTGTTCGGAACTTTGTGGCGTGAACCACGCATACATGCCGATCGCGGTGAAAGCCGTGACCATGGAAGAATACGAGGCATGGGTCGCAGAGGCCCAGGAGAAATTCGCGTCGGTTGACCTGCCGTCGGCGGTTTCCGTGGCCTCGGCAGAGTGAGGGAGAGATTTATGGCTCACGCTGACACACATTCGCATGATGATCACATGCCCGGTTTCTTTACCCGTTGGTTCCTTTCGACCAACCACAAGGATATCGGCACGCTTTATCTTGCATTCTCGCTGATTGCCGGTCTGATCGGCGGGGCGTTCTCGGTCTGGTTCCGTATGGAACTGGCCCATCCGGGCACCCAGATCATCGAAGATCACCAGTTCTTTAACGTGCTGGTCACCGCACATGGCATGATCATGGTGTTCTTTGTTGTCATGCCCGCCATGATTGGCGGTTTTGGCAACTGGTTCGTTCCGATCATGATCGGGGCGCCGGACATGGCGTTCCCGCGTCTGAACAATATTTCGTTCTGGCTGATCGTTCCGGCCTTCGTGCTTCTGATGCTGTCTGCCGTTGTCGGCAGCGGTGCCGGGACCGGCTGGACGGTTTACCCGCCGCTATCGGGCGTGCTGGGCCACCCGGACGCATCTGTTGATATGGCGATCTTTGCCCTGCACCTTGCCGGTGCGAGCTCGATCCTTGGGGCGGTGAACTTCATCACCACCATTTTCAACATGCGCGCACCGGGCATGACGCTTCACAAGATGCCGCTGTTTGCATGGGCGATGCTGGTGACGGCATTCCTGCTGCTTCTGGCGGTTCCGGTTCTTGGTGGCGCGATCACGATGCTTCTGACCGACCGCAACTTTGGCACGGATTTCTTCAATCCGGCCGGTGGCGGTGACCCGATCCTGTACCAGCACCTGTTCTGGTTCTTCGGGCATCCGGAAGTTTACATCATGATCCTGCCGGGCTTTGGCATCATCAGCCACATCATTTCGACCTTCTCGCGCAAGCCGATCTTTGGCTATCTCGGGATGGCTTACGCCATGGTCGCAATCGGTGTTGTCGGTTTCATCGTGTGGGCGCACCACATGTATACCGTTGGCCTTGATGTTGATACCCGCGCCTATTTCACCGCGGCAACGATGGTGATTGCGGTGCCGACCGGGGTTAAGATCTTTTCGTGGATCGCGACCATGTGGGGCGGTTCGATCGAGCTTCGCGCACCGATGCTGTGGGCGATCGGATTTATCTTCCTGTTCACCGTTGGCGGTGTGACGGGGGTTATCCTTGCGAATTCCGGCATGGATCTGCCGCTGCACGATACCTATTTCGTGGTGGCGCATTTCCACTATGTGCTGTCGCTGGGTGCCGTGTTCTCGATCTTTGCGGGCTTCTATTACTGGTTCAGCAAGATGTCGGGTTACGAGATTTCCGATCTCGGCGGTAAAATCCACTTCTGGCTGTTCTTTATCGGGGTGAACCTGACCTTCTTCCCGCAGCACTTCCTGGGGCTGGCCGGCATGCCGCGTCGTTATGCCGATTACCCGGATGCGTTTGCGGGCTGGAACCTGGTTTCATCCTATGGCGCGTATCTTTCGTTCGCGGCGACGATCTTCTTTGTCGGGCTGGTGGCGCATGCCTTCATCCGTGGCAAAAAGGCCGAAGCCAACCCATATGGCGAAGGTGCGGATACACTGGAATGGACCGTCAGCTCGCCGCCGCCGTTCCATACCTTTGACGAACTGCCGCGCATCAAGTAATTGATCCGATCTTGCGTTCCCCGCCGTGACCAGCCGGTCCCGGCGGGGAACATACGACCGCCCCGAGAAAAGAAGACCAGAATTACATGACCAAGCAGGCCGCCCAGCAGACCCTTGCAATCGATAACATCGCCGCATTACCGGTATCGGAAGTGCGCGACTATATTGCGTTGCTGAAACCCGGTGTGATGACCCTTGTGGTGTTCACCGGTGCCGTGGGTCTTTTGATTGCACCGGGAACGCTTCATCCGTTCCTGGCGCTGGTTGCGATTGCCTGTATTGCCGTTGCCAGCGGTGCGGCGGCATCGATCAACATGTGGTATGACCGCGATATCGACATCCACATGAAACGCACCCAGAACCGCCCGATCCCGGCCGGCCGTGTGCCCGCCGACGAGGCGCTTTCGCTGGGGATCGCGTTATCCATCCTTTCCGTAACCGTCATGGCGGTTGCGATCAATTTTGCCGCCGCCGCCCTTCTGGCGGTGTCGATTGCGTTTTACGTGTTCGTTTACACCATGTGGCTGAAACGCAGCACGCCGCAGAATATCGTCATTGGCGGCGCCGCCGGGGCATTCCCCCCGATGATCGGCTGGGCGTCGGTGACCGGCGGGATCGATATCAATTCGATTGCGCTGTTTCTGATTATCTTTATGTGGACGCCGCCGCATTTCTGGGCGCTGGCACTGTTTCGCTGTGGCGATTATGCCAAGGTCGGCGTGCCGATGATGCCAGTCGTTGCCGGTGAGGCCGCGACCAAGAAGCAGATGCTGATCTATACGATCCTGCTGCTGCCGATCACGCTTGTGCCGGTTGCGACCGGGTTGCTGGGCGTGTTTTACGGTGTGACGGCGGTTCTGACCGGTTTGTGGTTCCTGCGCCATGCGGTTCGCGTGCTGCGCAATGCCGAGGAAAAGGCACCGCACAAGATGTTCGGATATTCGATCCTTTATCTGTTCGTCCTGTTTGGTGCGATGGTTGCCGATGTCTGGATCAAAGGATATCTGGCATGACCGAACCCAAAATGAGCAAAGCCGAACTGGATGCGTTTTACGCCAAGCGGCGCAAGAAGAACTGGGCGTTTCTTGCCATTCTTGGCGGGCTGGCAATCCTGTTTTTCGCCATCACCATTCTTAAGATGAGCTAGGGCATATATGGCTGATCAGAAGCATGCGGACAAAACAAAGGCGCGTAACAAGCGCGTATTGCTGAGTTGTGTTGCCATTGTTGGCGGCATGATTGGTCTGTCATATGCCTCGGTCCCGCTTTATGCGCTGTTTTGTCAGGTGACGGGATATGGCGGCACCACACAGGTTGCCACCGATGCACCGCGCGATGTTTCGGAAAAGACGATCAAAATCCGGTTCAATGCCGATGTGAATTCCCGCCTGCCGTGGCAGTTCAAGCCCGAACAGCGTGAAATCACCGTGAAGCTGGGCGAGGACAACCTTGCCTATTACATGGCCGAAAACATGTCGGTCAAACCGGTGACCGGTCAGGCGCTTTACAATGTAACGCCGCTTAAGGCCGGGCAGTATTTCAGCAAGATCGCCTGTTTCTGTTTTGACGAGCAGACGCTTGAACCCGGTCAGCGCGTGGATATGCCTGTCAGTTTCTATGTCGATCCGGCGATTGCAGAAGACCCGAATACCAGAGACGTGAAGACCATTACCCTGTCCTATACCTTCTATAAGACCGAGGCATCGGTTGAAGGTCCGGGCGGGGATAAAGGAAAAGGAGGCTAGGGCCTGACCGGTTGGCAGGTTCCGTGTTTCCAATGAAGAGAGCTTTGAAGGTTTCATTTGTGAGGATTGAGGGGGGCGAGGAATGAGTGATCACGCTCAGAAACATCCGTTCCATCTGGTAGACCCGAGCCCGTGGCCGTTGGTGGCCGCGTTGTCTGCGGGACTGTTTACCGGTGGCATGGTCATGTTCATGCATTCGGATCGTGCGCCGACAGATTTCTGGCTGGCCGGACTTGGACTGGCGGGCATCCTGTTCGTGATGTTCCGCTGGTGGAGCAACGTGATCAGCGAGTCCACCATCTACCACAACAAGGTTGTGCAGATCGGCTTGCGGTACGGCATGTCGCTGTTTATCGCGTCCGAGGTGATGTTCTTTGTCGCCTTCTTCTGGGCGTTCTTCCACAACGCGTTCATTATTTTCAGCCCCGGTGTGACCGAATGGCCGCCCGCAGGTGTCGAAGTTCTTGATCCGTGGGATTTGCCGTTCCTCAACACCCTGATCCTGCTTCTGTCGGGCTGCACCCTGACCTGGGCGCATCATGGCTGCCTTGAAGGCAAGAAAAAGGACATGGTGCAGGGGCTGGCGATTACGGTTGCCCTTGGCGTCATCTTCCTGGGCCTGCAGGCTTATGAATACAGCCATGCCGCATTCGGTTTTGCCGATGGCATTTATTCGTCGACCTTCTACATGGCGACCGGTTTCCACGGTTTCCACGTGTTTGTCGGCACCGTGTTCCTTGCGGTCTGCCTTGTGCGGGCGATCAAGGACGGCTTTAAACCCGACCATCATTTCGGTCTGGAAGCCGCCGCATGGTACTGGCATTTCGTTGACGTTGTCTGGCTGTTCCTGTTCTTTGCCGTTTACATCTGGGGCGGCGAATAAAGGATACCGGTCAGCCAATGACCATGGATTACTATCCAGCACTTTCCCCCATCCGCACCGGGCTGGCATGCAAATGCCCCCGCTGTGGCGGGGGAAAGCTGTTTTCGGGCTTTCTGAATGTTCGCGAAAGCTGTTCGCAATGCGGTCTTGATCTTCGCGGTCATGATGCCGGTGATGGCCCGGCCGTTTTTATCATCTTCATTCTCGGTTTTATCGTGGTGCCGATGGCGCTCTGGGTCGAGATGACCTATATGCCGCCTTTGTGGCTGCATGCGGTGTTATGGTTCCCGACCATCATCGGGGTAACACTGGCCTTGCTGCGACCGTTAAAAGGCCTCATGGTGGCGCTGCAATATCGCCACCGGTCGACTTCCGAACAGGATTGAATTGAATAGATGCCGCTTCTGACGACACGCCCAAGCCCCGCGATCAAAATCTGTGCCGGTCTTGCCCTTGTGATCCTTCTGGGACTTGGGTCCTGGCAGGTGGATCGCCTGTTCTGGAAACAGAACCTGATCGCGGAACGCCAGGCGCAGGCGACCCAGCCGCCTATTGCCGTGCCGACAGATGTTGCGCCCGACCCGGCGATGGCATTCCGGGCCGCCTATGCCGAAGGCCATTTCCTGAACGATCAGGAAATGTATCTGATGGCGCGGACCCGGCGGGGCAATATCGGGTTTCATCTGATCACACCGCTTGAACAGGAAGATGGCCGGATCATTCTGGTCAATCGCGGCTGGGTGCCGCAGGATTTTCGCGATCCTTCGACCCGACCCGACAGCCTGATTGAGGGCAATGTCCGGGTAACCGGCGTACTGCGCCTGCCGCAGACCCGCCACTGGGTTCAGCCGGAAAACGAACCGCTGGAAAACCAGTGGTTCTTTGTCGATGTCGATGCGATGGCCGAGGATAGCGGGGCGGATCTTGCCAGCCGGTATTATCTTGAACTTGATGAAACCGAAATCCCCGGCGGCTTGCCGATTGGCGGGCAGGCGAAAATCGATCTGCCGAACAATCATCTTGAATATGCGATCACCTGGTACAGCCTTGCGCTTTCGCTGATTGTGATCTTTATTCTGTATCACCGCCGCCCGCAGAAAGATGACGCCGAAAGCTGATCCTTTCTGACGATATTTCCGACTGCCTGACGGAACGCTGCCCGATACCGGTTGCGGCGTTTCGTTTGCCCGGTTTGCCAGATTTTTCCGGTTCCGCCGAACAGGAGTTCCCATGACTGACGCCTATAAATCGCTTGAAGCCCGTTTTCGCCGGATCAATGTTCTGTCCGATATCGGCGGCATGCTGCATTGGGATATGGCGGCGATGATGCCCAATGGCGGGGCCAATGCCCGGTCCGAGCAACTGGCGACCCTTGATGTCATGGCAAACGAACTGATCAATGCCCCGGATATGGGCGATTTGATCGAGGCGGCGGGGGGTGAAAACCTTGATTCGTGGCAGAAGGCCAATCTGGCGGAAATGAAACGCAACTGGGTGCATGGCACGGCGGTGCCGTCCGATCTGGTGGAGAAAATGTCACTGGCGGCGACTTCGTGCGAGGTCGCGTGGCGCGGTGCGCGGGCGGATAATGATTTTGCCGGGCTTTTGCCGAAGCTTCAGACCGTGCTGGACCTGTCGATCGAGGCGGGCAAGGCCAAGGCCGAGGCGCTGGGCACGTCGGTTTATGATGCGCTTCTGGATCAGTATGATCCGATGATGCGGTCAGATCGGATCGATAGCCTGTTTGCCGAACTTGAAGCGTTCCTGCCAGCCTTTACCGCCCAGGTGATCGAACGCCAGAAATCCGAAGCGGCCCCGATCAGCCCGACCGGGCCGTTCCCGGTTTCGGTTCAGAACAAGGTCGGCCTGGACCTGATGAAGGCGGTCGGTTTTGATTTCGAGCATGGCCGTCTGGATATTTCGCATCATCCGTTCTGTGGCGGGATTCCCGATGATGTGCGCATCACGACGCGCTATGACGAAACTGATTTCACATCGGCGATCATGGGGGTTCTGCATGAAACCGGCCATGCGATGTATGAACGCGGATTGCCCGGCGCGTGGCGCAATCAGCCGGTGGGCAAGGCGCGCGGCATGACCCTGCATGAAAGCCAGTCGCTTCTGGTGGAAATGCAGGCCAGCCGGTCGGAAGAATTCCTGACCTATGCCGGGCCGGTCTTCAAGACGGCGTTTGGTGGCGATGACGCGGCATGGAATGCAGGCAACCTGCATCGGCTTTATACCCGTGTCGAACCGGGTCTGATCCGTGTGGATGCGGACGAGGTGACATATCCGGCGCATGTGATCCTGCGGTATCGGTTGGAGCGCGCCCTGATCGAAGGCGACATGAAGCTTGCCGATCTGCCGGGTGCCTGGAACGAGATGATGGGCAAGTTGCTGGGCATTACGCCGCCCGATGACAGGGATGGCTGCATGCAGGATATCCATTGGCCATCAGGTGCGTGGGGGTATTTCCCGACCTATACGCTGGGCGCGATGGCCGCCGCCCAGATTTTTGCCGCGGCGAAAAAGGCCCGGCCGGAAATCCCCGATGCACTGTCGCGTGGTGATTTCAGCCCCTTGATGGGGTGGCTTGGCGAAAATATCCATGGCAAGGCATCGAGCAAATCAACTGACGAGATATTGATCGAGGCAACCGGTCAACCGCTTGGCGTGGCGGCCTTCAAGGCCCATATGGAAAACAGGTATGGCGGGTGAAACTGATTGATTGGCGGTACTTATCTGCTAGCATCAATCATCCTTCCGGCACAGGTGACGGCAGGCATCCGGCCCCACATCAGGATATTTTGATTTAATGTCCATTTTCCCGGAAGCGTCATGGGAATAACCGACGGCAACAAGAAAGTCATGGACCGGCATGTTTATGCCGCCGGTCAGGTCATTTTTCGGGAAGGAAAACCGGGAAGTGCGGCCTTTGTCGTGCAGGAAGGCCGGGTTGAAATCTATAAGACCATGAATGGCGACGAAGAAGTCATTCTGGGCAGGATAGAAGCCGGGGGCCTGTTTGGCGAATTGGCGCTTGTCGATAACGAGCCGCGCATGGCATCGGCGCGCGCCTGCGAACGGACGGTCCTGATTGCGATCAATCGCCAGATGTTCGAGAAAAAAATGGCGGCGTCTGACCGCTTCATCAAGGCGGTCCTGCGGATTCTTTTGAATAACTATCGCACCGTGGTGCGCCGTGCCGCCGTGGCCGAGGCCAAGCTCAAGGAACACGGGATCACGCTTGATTGACAGGCCGTCATTCCAGCCGGTTACGCGATATTGCGCAAAGCACGCCTGATCTGCCTGATTGACCCTTGACTATGGCGGCTGTTCCCCTCACTAACTTTCGGTTTGGAGTGTCTTTGTCCGTTAGGGACAAAGTCGCCTGAATGTTGTGAAAGCCCAGTTCAGGAGCACAGGTCGTTGCGTTATGTCAGCACGCGGGGAACCGCGCCCGTTTTGCAGTTTGATGATGTCCTTTTGGCCGGTCTGGCCCGTGATGGTGGATTGTATGTGCCCGAAAGCTGGCCGACCTTCACTGCCGATGACATCCGTGCGCTGCGAACCCTGACTTATGCCGAAGTTGCCTATAAGGTGATCCAGCCCTTCACGACCGGTTCGGTCGATGATGCGGCGCTTAAGACCATTCTTGAAGAAACCTATGCCGGGTTTGATCACGAAGCGGTCGCACCGCTTAAACAGCTTGGTGCCAATGACTGGGTGATGGAGCTTTTCCATGGTCCGACACTGGCGTTCAAGGATTATGCGTTGCAGGTGGTCGGGCGGCTGTTTGACCATGTTCTGGCCAAGCGCGGCGAACGCATCACGATTGTCGGTGCGACGTCGGGTGATACCGGGTCAGCCGCGATTGAAGCCTGCCGGGACCGGGAAAATATCGATATTTTCATCCTGCATCCGAAGGGGCGCGTTTCCGAAGTGCAGCGTCGCCAGATGACGACCATCCTGTCGGATAATGTGCATAACATCGCGGTCGAGGGATCGTTTGATGATTGTCAGGACCTGGTGAAGGCATTGTTCAATGATCATGCGTTCCGCGACGAGGTTGGTCTTTCGGCGGTCAATTCGATCAACTGGGCGCGCATCATGTGCCAGATCGCCTATTATTTCTGGGCGGGGGTGCAGCTTGGATCGCCGGAACGTGAAATGTCATTTTCCGTTCCGTCGGGCAATTTCGGCAATGTCTATGCCGGATATGCCGCGATGCAGATGGGGCTTCCGATCAAACAGTTTGTGGTCGGGGCCAATCGCAACGACATTCTCGCCCGCTTTTTCGAAAGTGGCGTGATGAAGATGGAAGGTGTCGAGCCGTCCATCAGCCCGTCGATGGATATTCAGGTCAGTTCGAATTTCGAACGGTTGATGTTTGACCTTTATGATCGCGATGGCCTTGCGATTGCCGGGATGCTGACCAAGTTCCGCGAAACCGGAATTATGGAAATGTCGCAGGGGCAGTTTGCCCGCGCACAGGAACATTTCGACGGCTATCGGCTGAGCGACGATGAAACCCGGGCGGCGATCAGGGATGTGCTGGCGACCAGTGGCGAGCTTGTTGATCCGCATTCGGTGATCGGCATTGTCGCCGGACGCAAATGCAATCGCGACAAATCGGTTCCGATGGTGGCCCTTGCGACCGCACACCCGGCGAAGTTCCCGGATGCGGTCAAACAGGCATCGGGGATTTATCCGGACTTGCCGGCACGGCTGTCTGACCTATATGACCGGCCAGAGAAGGCCGAAACCATGTCCAATGATGTCAGCGCCCTGATGGCGCATGTTCGCGCAAAGCGACGTGCGGCCTGATGACGTGCGACTTCGGACATGATGTGAAACACAGGAGTATAACCATATGACAGTCGAGCTTACCCGGCTTGACAACGGGATGATCGTTGCGACCGACCGCCTTGAGCATGTGCAATCCGTGGCACTTGGTGCGTGGGTTGATGTGGGGGCGCGCAACGAGACGCCTGAAATCAACGGCATTTCCCATATGCTTGAACATATGGCGTTCAAGGGCACGCGGCGGCGCAGCGCGCTTCAGATTTCCGAGGAAATCGAGAATGTCGGCGGGCAGATGAATGCCTATACCTCGCGCGAGAATACGGCCTATTACTGCAAGGTCCTGCATGAAGATCAGGAACTGGCGATTGATGTGATTGCCGATATTTTGCAGAACTCGACCCTTGATGCGAAGGAACTTGAACGCGAACGTCAGGTGATCTTGCAGGAAATCGGGCAGGCCAATGACACGCCCGATGACATTATTTTCGACTATTTCCAGGAAACGGCCCTGCCGGATCAGGCGCTTGGCCGGTCGATCCTTGGCAGTCCGGAAAATGTATCGTCGCTGTCGCGTGATGATCTGTTTGATTTCATGTCGCGCCGTTACAGCCCGAAACGCATGGTGTTTTCGGCATCGGGCAAGGTTGATCATCAGCAGATTGTCGATCTGGTGTCGTCGAAATTCGATAACCTTCCGACGCATGAAGACCATGAAATGGAAGCCCTTCGCTATGAAGGCGGCAACCGGATCGAGCAGCGCGACCTTGAACAGGTGCATGTGATTTTTGGCCTGCCGACGGTGTCTTATACCGATGACAGTTTCTATGATCTGCAGGTGTTCAACACGTTGCTGGGCGGGGGCATGTCTTCGCGGCTGTTCCAGGAAATCCGTGAAAAGCGCGGGCTTGTCTATTCGGTTTATAGCTTCTCGTCACACTATGTCGATGGCGGGCTGTTTTCGATTTATGCCGGGACCGGGCCAAACGACATTGGCGAATTGATGCCGGTGATGTGTGACGAGCTGGTGCGCGCCACGGTCGATTTGACCGAGGAAGAAGTGAACCGGGCGCGCGCACAGCTTAAGGCTTCGGTCGTGATGGGCATGGAAAGCAATTCCGGCCGTTGCGAAACGCTTGCGCGCCAGATCCAGATTTTCGGTGGCCCGCAAACCATCGAGGAAATCGTTGCCAAGGTTGACGCGGTTGACCTTGAACGGGTGCGTGCGGCGGGCAAGTCGCTTCTGGGCGGTACGCCGACGGTGACGGCCCTTGGCCCGGTCAAGGGCATGCCGGGTTATGATGACCTTGCGGCACGGCTGCGTGCCTGAGAACGGCGTTTTAAGAAGATGAAGGAATGCGGCGCTGCCTTCTGGGGGCGCCGTTTCTTTTTGCGGCAGATGATCCTGTGGTGTATCCGATAGGAAAGATCACGGGGATACAGTCCATGCATTACGCATTTGATATTGGCGGATCGAAAATCGAATTCGGGGCGTTTGACGCCAGTGGTGACATCCGGTCCCAGATCAAGGTGCCGACACCAACGCAGGATCGCGATGCCTTTGTCGCGGCGATTGCCGGGCTGATTGCCGATGCCGACCGCGAATTTGGCGAGAATGCCGATATCGGCATCAGCTTTGCCGGGGGGCTTGATCCCAAGACCGGGGCGGTGATTTCGGCCAATATCCCGGCGATCAAGGGATGGCCGTTTGGCCCGGAACTTTCGAAAATCCTCAATCGTGACGTGCGGGTGGCCAATGATGCCGATTGCTTTGCGCTTGCCGAAGCACGCGGGGGTGCGGCCAAGGGCGCGCGGACGGTTTTTGCCATCATCCTTGGCACCGGGGTCGGCGGCGGCATTGTGGTGGACGGGCAGTTCATTGGCGGGCGCAGCGGCATTCGCGGCGAATGGGGACATGGCAATGATGTTTCCGGTGCGCTGATCCGCCATGGGCTTGCGAGCGTTGTGTGCGGCTGTGGCCGGAACGGGTGCCTTGATGCCTGGGGCGGGGCGCGGGGGCTTGAACGGATTTACGCGCAGATTGCCGGGCTTTCCCCCGGACAGGAACGGCCAAGTTACGAGATCACCGATGGCTGGCAGGGCGGGGATGCGATGGCAAGCCGCGCGGTGGAAATCTTTGTCGACCTGATCGCGGGGGAGCTTGCATTGATGGTCAATGTGCTCGACCCCGATAGTGTACCGGTGGGCGGGGGGCTGGCTTCTGAAAGCCGCCTGATTGCGATGATCGATGAGGCGGTGCGGGCGCGGGTTCTCGGCCGCTATGACGCGCCGCTGGTGGTGCCGGGCCATTACAGCCGCGATGGCGGGCTTCGCGGGGCGGCGATGCTGCATCTTCTGGCTGGCGGGGCGGGTGTATGACAGCCGGGATCAAACCGCTTCTGGAAATCTGTGTTGAAAGTTTTGACGATGCGATGGTGGCCGCGCGCGCCGGGGCGGACCGCATTGAATATTGCGCCGCCCTGGCGGTCGGCGGGGTGACGCCAAGTGCCGGGGCGATGGCCCATTTGCGCGATATTCCCGTGCCCTGCCGGGTGATGATCCGGCCACGGCCCGGCGATTTCATCTATGGCGCGTCTGACGTGGCGATGATGAAACACGACATCGCCCTTGCCCGCGACCATGGGGCAGAGGGGATCGTGATTGGCGCGGCGACACCGGACGGGCGGCTTGATCGCGACATGCTGGCCGATCTTCTGTCCGTGGCGGGCGGGCTTGGGGCGACATTGCATCGGGTGTTTGACGCGGTGCCCGATCCGTTCGACGCGCTTGAAGGTGCCATCGACCTTGGCTTTGACCGCATCCTGACATCAGGCCAGCAGCCGACCGCCGAACAGGGGGCGGACATGATTGCGCGCCTGATCACACAGGCCGACGGACGGATCACGATCCTGCCCGGATCCGGCATCACGCCGGAAAATGCGGCAAAATTGCTGCGCACAACCGGGGCAACGGAACTGCATGCATCGTGCAAAAAAGCGAACCCGGCGGGGGACGGTTACGCCGCCGGACGGGTCGCCACCGATGGCGAAATCGTCCGGGCGCTTAAGGCGGGGATGAGCGGATAAAAGAAAACCGCTTTGAGGAAAACCTCAAAGCGGTTTGTCTTGGCTGGGGCGGTAGGATTCGAACCTACGGTACACGATACCAAAAACCGATGCCTTACCACTTGGCCACGCCCCATCAGCGTGTGTGGCGCGGAAAATAGCGTTCCCCGCGCCGGAGTGCAACCCTCTATTTGAACCTTTTTTTGCGGGGGATTTAGGCCGGGAAGGATGCGCCGATTTGTGCGCGTGCGCGATCCTCGGTCGTTTGAATTCCGGTGGCCTGTACCCACCAGTCGGGCTGGCTTTCGGCGATGGCGTGGGCGGCGCGTCCGGCCTGATTTTCGGTATCGTAAATCGCAAAGCAGGTCGCCCCGCTGCCCGACATGCGGGCCAGCAAACAGCCGTCTTCGCGGGCCAGCGCATTCAGCACGTCACAGATTTCGGGCAAGATGCCCGATGCCGGAAGGGTCAGGTCGTTGCGGCAGTCCTGAAGGGCCGCGGCAAGCGATGCCCCGCTGTTAAACTTTGCCATGCGATCCCAAAGGTTTTCGTCGGTAAAAGCGGCATCGCGCGCGGCAAAGATTTCAGGCGTTGAAACCGCCTGGCCCGGATTGACCAGCACCAGTGACAGGCTGGGCAATTCCGGCAGATCAATCAGCTTTTCCCCGATCCCCTGCATCAAAACGGTTTTACCATGCAGGCAAACCGGCACATCGGCCCCGAGCTTGAGGGCGAGTTTTTCAAGGGCGTCGGTCGGGATATCAAGCTGCCATACCCGGCACAGCACGCGAAGGGCGGCGGCGGCATCTGCCGATCCGCCGCCGATGCCAGATGCGACGGGCAGGTTTTTTTCAAGTGTGAGGTCGGCGCCCTGTGATACCGCTCCCTCGGCCCGAAGCAGGCGCGCGGCGCGCAGGACCAGGTTGTCTTCGATATTGCCGGTGGCAAGGTCACCCGCCATCGGGCCGGTGATCGAAAGGGTCAGTTCGGCATCATCGCGCGCGGTTGCGGTAATCACATCGCCGCAATCAGCAAAGCAGACGAGGCTATCGAGCAGGTGATAGCCGTCATCGCGTTTGCCGGTGACATGCAGGAACAGGTTCAGCTTGGCCGGGGCCGGTTCGGTATGGGTCGAAGACATATGCCCGATATCCCCGATCAATCAGTTTGCGGCAACCGCACCAACAAGGGGTGTTTTGCCTTCAAGCTTGGCCTGAACATCCGCACGCAGTTCTTCGGTCGGGTTGAAGGAAAGGGCGCGGTGCCATTGGAAACGGGCTTCGTGGAAGCGGCCGGTCTGCCAATAGGCATCGCCCAGATGATCGTTGATGGTCGGATCATCGGGTTTGAGTTCAACCGCCTTTTCAAGCTGTTCGACAGCATCGTCATAACGGCCGAGCTTGTAATAGACCCAGCCGAGACTATCGATGATGTAACCGTCATCAGGTTGCAGTTCGACCGCGCGTTTGAGCATGTCTTCGGCCTGATCGAAGTTTTTGCCCATATCGACCCAGCTATAGCCAAGATAGTTCATGACATAGGGTTGATCGGGTTCAAGTTCGAGCGCCTTGAGGAAGTCGGCCTCGGCCTTTTGCCAGTTTCCGGCGCGTTCATAGGCAATGCCGCGACGATAAAGCAGACGCCAGCCGACAGCATCGGCCCCGCCCAGCCGTTCAATCGCCCGGTCATAGGCATTGGCCGCGCCAGCAAAGTCCTGATCAAAGCGGAGGATATCGCCAAGCTGGATCAGGGCATCGGGACGATCACCGCGTTCATTGACCATGTTTTCGAGAAGGGCAATGGCATCGTCGGTTTTGCCAAGCTGTTCATAGCTTGAGGCGGCGCGCAGGCGCGCGTTCCAGCTGTGCGGGGATTCGATGGGGATCGATTGATAGACAATGATCGCCGCGTCAAAGCGTTTCTGGATTTCCATGATTTCGCCGACCAGAAGGCGGGTTATGTCATCACCGGGGCGCAGCGACAGCGAAAAGCGCGCCATGAGCAGGGCCGGATCAACCGCGTTTTCCTGGCTGAGCAGGGTCGCGATATCAAGATATGCCTCCGCCAGACCCGATGCCGGGGTCACAACCGTGCTGGTTGGTGGTTCGCCCTTTGCCAGACGGTCAAGGTGATAGGGCATCGCCAGCGACTGCGGATGGCGATCCATATAGCTTTCATACAAAAGTGATGCCTTTTGCGTCTGGCCTTTGCGTTCGTAGACGGAGCCGAGTGCCTCGGCCGCGCGAAGCGGCGCATCGGCCGGATCGCCATAGGCGCTGGCAAGGGCGACTTCGGCGGCGTTCAGGTCATTGAAATAGGCAAGGATCAGGCCACGATGATATTCCGACAGCGGATTGAGCGACCCGTTGCCCTGCAATTCGTTAAGGGCGGCCATGGCGTTTTGCGGCTGATCAAGGCCGGTATAAAGCCATGCCTTGGCGAGTGGCACGATCAGCGATGTGATCCCGCGTTGCGGCAGGGTTGATACGGTATCAAGGGCTGCCTGATAATCCTGATCGCGGATTTCGGCATCCATGACGGCCATCACGGCAAACAGGTCTTCGGGGTTTTCATCGACCAGAACGCGTGCAATCGGTTCCGCGTCCGCAATGCGGCCTTCGGCAATCAGGGCCAGAAAGGCGCGGCGGCGCAGATCATCGTTGCCTGGGTCGATTTCATGGGCGCGCAGCAGATAGCGCGAAGCATAATCCGTGCGGTTTTCGATCTGGGCGGCCTTGCCGGCAAGGAAGTTGCCAGAGAAGCTGTTGCTTTGCGGATATTCGAACTCGGCACGGTCGGCGCGCTGCGACATGGTGCCACAGGCCGAAAGGGCAAGAGCCGTCATCGGAATGACGATGTTTAACAGATGGCGTTTCAAAAACTTGTCCTGCGTCTGCAATTCGCAACCGGCCGCATTTTTTGCCTTCAATGCGGGCCACTAACTTTTGTTGAGCTAACCCTAACTAGTCGGCAAATATAAGGCAAAACATTTGCCATTTCGCGCAACCGGTGATGAGCCAGCATACGTGATTGTACGATGACTTCCCACAGGTGGTTGCGCAAAGCCAGAAACGTTCTCGTGATGGGTCCTGAGCCTAGCAGTAAAGCGGGCGTTTGGCCGGAACATCAAGCTGCGGCACGATGATGTCGCGCGCCTGTTTGGTGAATTGCGATTTCTGGCCGACCGGGGCGACATATTCCAGAATGGACATTGCCCTGTCGGTGCCAAGCGCACGCGCCAGAACCCATCCCGCCAGATAGTGCGACGACAGGCAGCCGCCACTGGTGACGATATTGCCCTGCGCGACCAGCGGGCGGTCTTCAAGGACCGTATCGGTGCGCGCCAGAAGGGACCGGGTTTTGGTATCCGTCGTGATGGTGGCGGGCAGAAGGCCCAGTTTATGCAGGAACAGCACACCCGAACATTGCGCGCCGATCATCTGGCGCGACGGATCAAGGTCGATCTGTGCCATCAGGTCGGGATCATTGATATGATCGCGGGTGTGGATGCCACTGCCAAACAGGACGACATCGGCCGTGGCGATAAAGGATAACGGTTCCTGTATCGTGACTTCGACCCCGTTCATCGAGGTTACGGACTGGCCCGTGCCGGTAATGACGGCACGAAGGCCATTGCCCTTGGCCCGGTTCAGGATCGAGAGCGCGACAAAACTGTCGAGTTCGTTAAAACCATCAAGCGTTACAATCGCGATTTCCATCACACATCCATCGCCAGTCAAAAAAGGGCGGCTATTGAACGCGCAGATTGTGACTTAGACAAGGAAAATGCGATATTTCCGTCAGAAAATCATGCGGAAAGGCATTCTTCGACCAGCGATATCCAGTAACTGACGCCATAGGGGATGGCAGCGTCATTGAAATCATAGGCAGCGTTATGCAGAAGGCAGTTGCCATCGGTCGGGCCGTTGCCAAGCCAGACGTAGCTTCCGGGTTTGGCATTGAGCATGAACGCGAAATCCTCGCTGGCCATGGAGGGTTCGGGGTTCTGATCGATCTGATCCGCGCCGACGACGCGTGAGGCGGCGGCAAAGGCGATGGCGGTTTCGGCTTCGCTGTTAATCGTGGCCGGGTAACGGCGCTGATACATGACGCGCGCGGTGCAATCAAAGGCGCGCGCGGTGGCATCGGCAACGGTTTTAAGGCGTTCTTCGACCAGATCCTGAATGTCGGGGGCGAAGGTGCGCACCGTACCGCGGATGGTGGCGGTATCGGGGATGACATTCCATGTGTCGCCCGCGAAAATCTGGGTGGGGGAGATCACCGCACTTTGCAGCGGATTGACGTTGCGCGCAGTGATGGTTTGCAGGGCAAGCAGCACCTGACCGGCAGCGGTAATCGGATCGCGGCCAAGATGCGGCATGGCGGCATGGCAGCCGCGACCATCAATGGCGATTTCAAAAATATCGTAGCTGGCCATCATGGGGCCGGGTTTCATTGCCATGGTGCCAACATCGCGGCCGGGCCAGTTATGCATGCCGTAGACCGCATCGGCAGGGTGGCTGTCAAACAGGCCTTCTTCGACCATTTCGCGCCCGCCGCCTTCGTTTTCCTCGGCAGGCTGAAAGATGAAATCGACCGTGCCGGTGAAATCGGGATTTTCAGCGAGGATTTTGGCCGCACCGAGTAGCATGGTCATATGGCCATCATGGCCGCAGGCATGCATTTTGCCCGGATGTTTCGAGGCATAGGGCAGATTGGTGGTTTCGTGGATATCAAGGGCATCCATATCGGCGCGAAGGCCAATACGTTTTCCGGGTCCGCCTTTGCCCTGAAGGGTGGCGACCACACCGGTTTTTGCGATACCGGTTTTGACATCGAGCCCGAAGGATTGAAGCTTTTGCGCGACAAAGGCGCTGGTCAGCTTTTCCTCGAACGCGGTTTCGGGGTGAGCATGCAGATGATGTCGCCAGGCCGTAAATTCATCAACGAGTTGGGTGGCACGAGGATGAAGGGAGGAAGCGGAGACTGTCATCTGCATACTCTGTCGTGTGTCATATCAAAAGCGGGGGTCTTATCGTGGGCATCGGAGCCCCGCGATAAACGGGGACGCGATCGCCCCCGTTCATATGGTGTCTGATCAGGCGCCTTGCAGGCGCAGGATCAGTTCGGCCACCAGAACCGAACCGGCATAGGTGCCAAGGAAGACCAAGCAGGCAACCAGTGCCAGTTTCCAGCCGGAATGCTTGGCGACTTCGATTTCCTTTTTGGCAATCGCAAAGCCGGCATAGGCAAGGGCCGGGGTGGCAAGGGCCAGGAAGTTGACCGATTTGGCCTGCTCGACGATCCATTCCGAACCCGGGGTCCAGGGCAGGGTCGCGAGGATACCGACCAGCGAAATCCATGCGACGCTTGGCAGATAGAAAGGTGCAAAGCGGGTCAGAAGCAGGCCGACCATGGTGATCAGATAAATCACCACCATGCCGACAAACCCATCGGCAAGCGGGATGGCCGGACCGACCGTATTCATCACCAGTCCGACAAGGCAGACAATGACAAGGGTGACGGCGTGATCTGTCAGATCAATGTTCGGACGGGTACGTTCCATTGCAATTGCGTTATCGGACATGATCAGGCCTCCTTCTTGTTTGCGGTGGCGATGTCGTTTTTGCCAGCCGTCGCGTTATAGAGTTTTTCAACAATCGGAAGGGCGATGAACAGGCCGGCATAAAGCCCGGTCGCATAGGTCAGAAGGTTGCTGGCCCCGGCAAGGGCAAGGATTTCGTCCTTCATGGACGGAATGACTTCGGTCAGCGCGCCGGTGCAGGCCGCCATCATCGAGCCACTGCCGATGCCACATGCCATGGCAAGGGCACGCGGATCAAAGATGTCCGCGCTGGCGAAAAGGGACGCCAGAATGGCAAAGATGAAAGTGCCAAACAGGGTACCGATCACATAGACGCCCATGACACCCGTGCCCTCGGGGCTTTTGAGGGTATAGCGGTCGGCGATGATCGCAAGGTTGGGTTCACGCGCAATAGAGAAGGTTGCGCCAATCGCCTCGCGGCCCATTTTCAGGCCCCAGACCGCAAGCGGGAAGGCCAGAACGATGGTGCCGAGATTGCCCAGTTCCTGCAACAGAAGGGCCGGGCCGGCTGCGATGATGGTTTCGATTGCCGGGCCGATGGTGGTGCCGAATTTCGCAATGAACGGCATGATCGCGATCACGATCAGCGGCGATGCGGCGGCGACTTCCTTCTGGCGGATGAACTTTCCGAATTTCGGCATGACATTGGGGTTCATCAATGCCGCCATGACGAAGGCATAAAGCAGCGGCAGCAGCAGGATCGCGCCGATGCCCAATGGAATTTTCTGAATGCCGATCAGTTCGGCGATGGCGCCGAGTACGATAACGGCGAGGTGGAGCCGCCAAAGCTCCAATTGTCCCCGAAGCGCGTTCATTTCCCAATCTCCTTGACGTGGCGTGTTCGACGCAACCATGGCCACGGTCAAAAAGGCCAGACTGTTGCATCATCCCTGCGGTATCCCGGCATTGGCAGATTTCACAATTTTGCCATTTTTGGCGCCGGGGATTTTGTCCGACAATGAAAACTCGACCGGGGTGGAGCAAGTGCCATTTTGGGATGCTTCTGTTGCCGGAGCGGCAACAGGTGCCTTGATGCTATGCGTGTTCTTCGGGATACCAGGCGGAGCCGAAGGCCTCCATCCGGTCGCGGATCATGCCGGTAACCGCCCGCACGGCGGCGGTTTTCGGGCGTCCCTTGCGCACCAGAAGATGCGATGGAACGCGGGCCAGAAAATGGTCGGTCAGGGGGATCGCCACGACCTCGCCCCTGCGTAATTGTCGCGATACGGCAAAGGCCGGAAGAAAGGTGATGCCGCCCCCCGATAGCACGAAATGGACGGCAACATTGATCGAATCGGCGGTCAGGAACGCATCACGCGCCACCCGGTTGCCGTGATCGACATTGGCCAGAAGTTTGGCAACGCCGAAATGCGGGTTCAGTAAGGCAGCCGGGTAATTCAGTGTATCGGAAAGCGTGCAGGTTTCCTTTTTCGCCAGATCAAATCCCGGCGGGACAAGGGCGCAAAGCGGTGCGTGATCCTCGGCCAGAAGTTCCAGATCGGGATTGCGCGGCGGGTTGAAGACAAGCCCCATATCGTAATCATCACGCAGGATGCCGTGGGTGATTTTTTCCGTTCCGGCGACATCAATTTCAAGGCGGATATCGGGGAATTCATCGCGAAGCGGGCGGACAACGTGATTGACCAGATCGACGACAAATCCTTCGCCCGTTGCAATGCGCACTGTTCCGGCAATGGCACCGCGGGCGGCGGCCAGATCAACCGAAAAGGCCTCGTCCATTTCAAAGCGGCGTCTGGCATGGGCGGCAACCATATGGCCCGATTCCGTGAAGATGATGCCGCGTTTGGTGCGTTCCATCAGAAGCGTTTCAAGATGGGCTTCGAGGGATGCGATCTGGCGGCTGATGGCGGATGGGGCGATGCGCAGATTTTCGGCCGCGGTCCGGATGGACCCGGCCTCGAACACGGCAAGGAAATAACGCAGCGGCTTGTCGTCGATCTTCATGGCGGTGGTGCCTGATTGGGTGGTTGATGCGTGGTGCTTGTGAAGCTGATCACCTAATCAGAGCATATGTGTTGCTGTTTCGGCAACAACATGTTCCGGCAATTGATCTTGAGTTCACCCGATATCCACCGGAAAGTCGGGGGGCAAAATCAAAAAATCACATCGGACCGCATTGGTGCCGTGACGGGAAGGCGCGTGTCTTCACCGGCTGAGCCCGGCTGTCTGAAAGCAAAGAGGCATTTATCGTGAGTAATCCAGAAACCGGCACCATTGGTGTCGTTGGTCTTGGCAATATGGGGCTGGGCATGGTCCGTACCCTGTTGCGGGATGGCTTTTCGGTGGTCGGGTTTGACCTTTCGCCGGAACGTCAGGCCGAAGCTGCCGCCGCCGGGGCGACCATCGTTGCCCGCCTGCCCGAACTGTTTGAAGCGTGCCCGACGATTGTCCTGTCGCTGCCGACGGCGAACCATGTGCGCACGGTTCTGACCGGTGATGAGGGCCTTGGTGCGCGCGATATGGACCCAAGGCTTGTGATCGACACCACAACATCGGAACCCGATGTAACCCGCGAGCTTGATGCGGTGCTGCGGACACAGGGGCATATCCTGATTGATGCGCCGGTCAGCGGCGGACCGGCCGGTGCCAATAGCGGCAATCTGACCATGATGGTTGGCGGCGGGGATGCCGATGTGGCGCGTGCGATGCCGGTCCTGAATTCGCTGGGTGGCAAGATTACCCATGTCGGGCCGGTGGGTGCGGGTCATGCGGTCAAGATCGTCAATAACATGCTGGTGGCAAGCCACCTTCTGACCATGAGCGAGGCGGTGCGTCTTGGCAATGCGGCAGGCGTGACGACGGAAAACCTGATTGCTGCCCTTAATGCCGGGTCGGGCCGCAGTGCGATCAGCGAGGTCAATTATCCGAAATGGGTGATGAACGGTGCCTTTGACAGCGGCTTTACCATGGGACTGATGCGAAAGGACGTGCGGCTTGCCATGGCGCTTGCCAAGGAAAAGGACGTTTCCCTGCCAGTGTCGGGATTGGCCGGACAGATTTGGGCGGCAAGTGCCGAAGTTCTTGCCGATGACGCTGATTTCAACCGTATTACCGAATGTGATCCTGCCGACAAAGGAGCCAAATCATGAGCAGTGATTCCAAAATGATGGCGCGTGACTATCACAAGGCCATGGCGCCGTTTTTTGGCAGCGATGAGATCGGAAGCTGGGTCAATGGGGCGATGATGCCCGGACGTGGCGATATGTTCGAACTGATCGATCCGGCGACCGGCAAGGCGTTTTTGACGCTTAAGGATGCCGGGGCGGAGGTTGTTGATGAGGCGATGCAGGCGGCCAGTGCCGGACAGAAAGTCTGGTGGGGCATGACGGCGGCTGAACGTGGCCGGATCCTATGGCGGATCGGGCAGCAGGTGCGTGATCACCTTGATCAGCTTGCGTTGCTGGAAACCGTGACGGCGGGCAAGCCGATCCGCGATACAAAGGTCGAGGTGCTTAAAGTCGCGGAGATGTTTGAATATTACGCCGGTTGGGCCGACAAGCTGCATGGTGATGTGATCCCGGTGCCGACCAGCCATCTGAACTATACCCGTCCCGAACCGTATGGCGTGGTGACACAGATTACGCCGTGGAATGCGCCGATCTTTACCGCCGGCTGGCAGTTGGCCCCGGCCCTTTGCACCGGCAATGCGGCGGTTCTGAAGCCATCGGAAATGACGCCTTTGACCTCGCTGGCCCTTGGGGTTCTGTCCAAAAAGGCCGGTTTGCCCGTTGGGGTGATTACGGTTTTGACCGGGCTTGGCACCACGACCGGGGTTGCGGCGACCACCCATGATGTGACGCGCAAGGTTGTTTTCGTTGGGTCGCCGCGCACGGGGGCAATTATCGCCGCACAGGCGGCACAGAATATCGTGCCCTGTGTTTTGGAGCTTGGCGGGAAATCGGCCAATATCGTGTTTGGCGATGCGGACCTTAAACGCGCGGTGCTTGGTGCGCAGGCCGCGATCTTTAGCGGCGCGGGGCAAAGCTGTGTCGCGGGATCGCGGCTTCTGGTGCAGCGCAATGTGGTTGACCGGTTCCTTGATATGCTGGTCGATGGGGCCAATCGTATTCCGGTCGGGGATCCGATGGATAGCGCAACCCAGATCGGCCCGATCAACAATGACGCGCAATATCAGACGGTGCGTCGGTTGGTTGCGGCGGGTCAGAAAGAAGGCGCGGAACTGCTGGCAGGCGGCGTTCGCCCGGAAGGGTATGACGAGGGTTATTTCCTGCGTCCGACGGTGTTGGGCAATGTGCGCAATGACATGGCGATTGCGCGCGAGGAAATCTTTGGCCCGGTTGTTTCGGTCATTCCGTTTGATGATGAGGCAGAGGCGGTCGCGATTGCCAATGACAGCAAGTTTGGTCTGGCCGGGGCTGTCTGGACGCAATCGGTGGATCGGGCGCACCGGGTGGCGGCCAATGTGCGGGCCGGGACGTTCTGGATCAACAGTTACAAGACGATCAATGTCATGTCGCCCTTTGGCGGGTTTGGGGCCAGTGGGTATGGAAGGTCGAGCGGCAAGGAAGGGTTGATGGAATATATGCAGCCCAAAAGTGTCTGGACCGAAACGGCGGCCAATCCGCCCGCCGCATTTGGCTATGCACCGGAATAGGGCGCATATCGATCATCAGGATCACGAAAAAGGGCCGCTTCATGCGGCCCTTTTTTAAAGCATTACATATTGGGATAGTTCGGGCCGCCACCACCTTCGGGCACCACCCAGACGATGTTCTGGGTCGGGTCCTTGATGTCGCAGGTTTTGCAATGAACGCAGTTCTGCGCATTGATCTGCAGACGTTTGCCGCCTTTATCCTCGTCCTCGACAAATTCATAGACGCCAGCCGGGCAGAAGCGGGCTTCGGGCCCGTCATAGACCGCAAGGTTGACGTCGACCGGCACGCTGGCATCCTTGAGCGTCAGATGGATCGGCTGGTCTTCTTCGTGGTTGGTGTTTGACAGGAACACCGATGACAGTTTGTCGAAGCTGATTTTGCCATCCGGTTTCGGATAGTCGATTTTCGGCATGTCGGCAGCCGGTTTCAGGCAGGCATGGTCGGCGTGGTTTTTAAAGGTCCAGGGGGCCTTGCCACCCAGGAGATAGGTATCGACCGCACTATAGGCCATGCCGCCCCAGTAGCCCCATTTGGCAAAGCTTGGGCGGATGTTGCGGACCTTGTGCAGTTCGGGATAGACCCAGCTGTTTTTAAGTTTTTCCGGGTAGCTTTCCATCGAGGCGGGCGGTGTTTCGGCACTTAGCGCCTCGAACGCGGCCTCGGCGGCGAGCATGCCGGTCTTCATTGCGGTGTGCGATCCCTTGATTTTCGGCACATTCATGAAACCGGCCGAACAGCCGATCAGGCAGCCACCGGGGAAGACCAGATCGGGGATCGACTGGAAACCGCCTTCGTTCAGCGCGCGCGCGCCGTATGAAATACGGCGACCCTTTTCGAAAATCTTGCGGACTTTCGGGTGGGTTTTGAAACGCTGGAATTCGTCAAACGGGCTCAGATGCGGGTTTTCGTAATCAAGCCCGATGACAAAACCGACCACCACCTGATTGTTATCAAGGTGATACAGGAACGACCCGCCATAGGTGTTTTTATCGAGCGGCCAGCCGGTGGTGTGGGTGATTTTGCCTTCTTCGTGAACTTCAGGGTCGACTTCCCAGAGTTCCTTGATCCCGATGCCATAGGTTTGCGGATCGGAATTTTTGCGCAGATCAAACTTTTTGATCAGCTGTTCGGACAGCGAGCCACGGCAGCCTTCGGCAAAGAAGGTGTATTTCGCATGCAGTTCCATGCCCGGTTCGTGGTTCGGGCCGGGCGTGCCATCGCGTTGGATGCCCATATCGCCGGTCGCGATCCCCTTGACCGAACCGTCTTCGTTAAACAGGACTTCGGCGGCGGCAAAGCCGGGATAAACTTCGATCCCCATGGCTTCGGCCTGTTCGCCAAGCCAGCGACAGACATTGCCGAGGCTTACGATATAGTTGCCCTTGTTATGCATCTGCGGCGGGGTGGGGAGCTTGATGCCACCGGTTTCGCTCAGCATCAGGAATTCATCCTTGCCAGCGGGGACATTCAGCGGTGCGCCGCGTTCTTTCCAGTCGGGGAAAAGTTCGTTCATCGAACGCGGTTCCATCACCGCACCCGAAAGCGTATGCGCGCCGACCTCGGAACCTTTTTCCACCACACAGACGGTGATTTCTTTTTCATGTTCCTGGGCGAGTTGCATCAAGCGAATGGCAGCCGACAGACCGGATACACCGGCACCGACGACAACCACGTCAAATTCCATGGATTCGCGTTCCATATGGCCTCTCTCCTTTGGCTGCCGACCGTTTCGGACTGTTTCCGTCCGTATGGGTCACAAGCCGGTATTCACCGATCAGAGTCTCGCCCAAGCCCTGATTTCTCACATTCATTGGTTAATCGGTATAGGTGTACCGATTTAAGCCGCGTTTGTATATGGTGCAAGTGATCCAAAATCGTTAAAGTCGATTTAAATCCATGCGCCATTCCAAAGAGTGCGCCGCAACATACACCGTTCCTGTGTAGATGAGCAAACCAATTACAGATTTTGATGTAAATAACCTCGACCCGCTGCAGGCATTGATCTGGCAGTTTGAAATGGGCGCGGACGAAGCGATTGCCGACGAGCCGCTGGACCGTTTCAAGGCGTCCGAAAGCCTGAGCCGTCAGGCAGGCCTTCCGGGTCGTGCAGCATTGCCGCCCAATGGTGGCGGGGCCGCCCGCCCGGCGATGCCACGGCCTGCCGGTGGCACAGGTGCGATGACACCGCCGCCACCCATGGCACCGGGTGCCGGTTTCCTGTTATCCGATACGCCCCACGAAGCCCGGCAATCAGCCCGTGATCTTGCCGCAGCGGCAACCAGTCTGGCCGATCTTAAGGAAGCGGTCGAAAAGTTCGAGGGCTGCGCGCTTAAGAAATCGGCGAGCAATACCGTGTTTGGTGTGGGGAACCCCGAAGCACGATTGGTGCTGGTGGGTGAGGCACCAGGTGCTGAAGAGGACCGGCAGGGCGAACCCTTTGTCGGGCCGAGCGGCAAGTTGCTTGATGCGATGTTGCGGTCCATCGGCTTTGCGCGTGAGGAAGTCTATATCACCAATATCCTGCCGTGGCGTCCGCCGGGAAACCGTCAGCCGACCATCGCCGAGATTGCGGTGTGCGAACCGTTTGTCCGCCGTCATCTTGAACTGATCGGGCCAAAGGTTGTTGTCTGCCTTGGCGGCAGTTCGGCAAAGACCCTGATGGAAGAGGATCGCGGCATTACCCGGTTGCGTGGCACGTGGAAGGAAATGACACTGGGGGCGTCCAGTGTGGCCGATGTGACGGCCATGTTCCATCCGGCCTATCTGCTTCGGACACCCGAACAGAAGCGGCTGGCGTGGCGTGATTTGCGCGCCGTGGCACAGAAATTGTCGTAAATTACCTTACGAAACCCACGATGCATGGCCGATATGCAGCGGGCAGGCAGCGTGCGAACATCCCCGCCAAGTGGTTGATTTCGGAGAAATCATTTCGCGAGGCAGGCTTTTGCTGGTATATATGGCGGCTTCAAGCGGGGGGACACCGCACTCTACAGGTTGCGACGAGAAACTGCTTCGGGATACAAACACGGCTTTGCCGGAGTCTCGCAGGGGAAAGACTGGTTTTGATCGAAGCAATAAAAACAGGCCTGCCGCGTGCCGCATTGGCATTACGGCGTACCGTTTTCTTCACAGCACTTGGTGCCATCGCGCTGGCAGTGCCCGTAACGCATGCCCAGGCTACCAAGGAACAGGCCGCCTTGAGCGCGCCCGAGACTGGTGACGATGCTTCGGTATCGGTTCCCCTTGCGCTGTCCAAGCGCGACGCAGAACTTTACGAACAGATTTTTGCCGTTCAGGAACAGGGCCGCTGGAAAGATGCGGATAACCTGATTTCGCGTTTGTCCGATGATCTGCTGATGGGCCATGTCCTCGCACAGCGTTATCTGCATCCGACGGCATATCGGTCGCGTTACAAGGAATTGAAGGACTGGCTGGCGCTTTATGCCGACCATCCGCAGGCACCGCGCATTTACAAACTGGCGTTGCAGCGCCGTGGCAGTGCCAGCTATCCGAAAAAGCCGGTTGGTGGTTATGTCAACGGTGCCGGATATGATTACGAAGACATCCGTCCCTATCACCATAAATCGACCAAAAGCCTTTCATCGGCACAGCGTTCGCGCGTTTCGGTTCTGAAACGCCGCATCCGCCAGCGGATTGGTGACGGCTGGCCGACCGGTGCGTTGCAGGTTCTTGAGGCGCAGGAAACCAAACGCCTGTTTGATGCCTATGAACTTGACGAATCGCGGACATCCATTGCATCGGGATATTATTATTTCGGCAAGCCGGATCTGGCATTGCGTCATGCGGCCGAAGCCGCAAAGCGGTCGGGCAAATACCTGCCGCAGGCGCATTGGACGGCGGGCTTGACCGCGTGGCGCCTTGGCAAGATGGATCAGGCGCACAGCCATTTCATCGCACTGACCGAAAACAAATATGCGTCAAGCTGGACCCGTTCGGCCGGGGCATTCTGGGCGGCACGTATTGATCTGGCGGCGGGGCGTTTTGTCGAAGCCGACAAACTGTTGCAGATGGCGGCGGAATATCCGCGGTCGTTTTATGGGCTTCTGGCATTGCGGTCACTTGGCCGGGATGACGTTTTTGACTGGGACAGTCTGGCGCTTGATGAAAATCGCGCCAACAAGCTGAAACTTGACCCGCATGGTCGCCGCGCACTTGCCCTGATCCAGATTGGCAATCGTGACGAGGCGGAACGTGAATTGCGCAAGGCCGCGGCAAGTGATGATGACAAACTGCGCCGGGCGGTGCTTTCCCTTGCGGACAATGCCAATTTTGCGTCGCTGACCATGCGGCTTGGCGGGTATATCGCGCAGAAGACCGGCGAGGTGATCGTCAATGCGCTTTATCCGGTTCCGCCATGGGCACCGGAAGGCGGGTATGAAGTTGACCGGGCGCTGATTTATGCGCTGATGCGTCAGGAATCCGGTTTCAATGCCGAGGCACGAAGCCATGCCGGTGCACGCGGTTTGATGCAGTTGATGCCTGCAACCGCCAGCTATATCGGCAATACCCGTTATCGCGGTGAAAAGCGTGCGGAACTGTATGAGCCGGAAATCAACCTGTCGCTGGGCCAGAAATATGTCGACCATCTGCTGGGACAGGACGGGGTTGATAACGGCTTCCTGCAGTTGATGGCGGCCTATAATGGCGGGATCGGCAATCTGGGGCGCTGGCAGAAGGCTCTTAAGGATAACGAAGATCCGCTGTATTTCATCGAAAGCATTCCGTCGCGCGAAACGCGCCTGTTTATCGAGCGTGTGATGGCGAACCTTTGGATGTATCGGTCGCGTCTGGGGCAGGATAGCCCGTCGCTCGATCGTCTTGCCGCGGGGCAGTGGCCGGTTTACCAGTCACAGGACCTTGGCGGTACGGGTGATAGTGGCCTGACCGCCGAACGCTAAGCCGGGATTGATGACCGCAAACAAGCATCGCAATGATGATCCGTCGTCTGGTCGTCGGGATCAGGGTACGGTCCTTGACCGGATGCAGATGCCACCGATGAGTGGGGATGAGGCATTGCGCCGGTTCCACAAGGACCGCGAAGCAGGCGGCCTTCAATCACAGAGCGACGAGACCACGGAACTTGCCAAACTGCATCCGCTGATGCGATTTGCGGTGGTCGCGGGAACTTTCATTGTGATTGTCGCGGCTTTGCTGGGTGTGCTGTATCTGATTGGGGCCTAGCCCGATACAGTCCCATGGGCGGTATTCAGTTCGTCAGTTCGGTTCCGACTCTGTCGCGTCGGCGATTTCAGCGTTCAGCAACTGGATTTCCGCCTCGGTCGCGCCGCTGAGCGGGTCGTCCTTTGGAATGTCGCGATACAGATCGGTAAAGACATTCAGGGCCTGTTGATACTTGTTCTGCTGTTTCAGCATCATGCCATAGTAATAGCGGCTGAGCTGATGGTTTGGCATCTGGCCAAGGGCATGCAGGACAAGATCACGTGATACCTGATCAATCTGGCCTTGCTGGGCGGTGATGCGTGTGTCGGCATATTCAATGGCGAGTAACGGATTGTGCCCCGACAGGGCATAGGCACGTGCAAAGGCCGCGACCGCCCGTTCAACGTCACCCAGCCGTAGCGACCCGCGCGCCAGAACAATCCAGCCCTGCAGGTTACGGGGATTGGCTTCAAGCGTGAGGACAATCTGACTGAGCAGACGGCGGATCTGCTGATCGGTCTGGAAATCGGGATCTGTCACATCGGTTGCGGCGGCGGCCGCCGCGGCAAGATTGCGTTCGCCTTCCCGTTCGGCATAGGGGCGCGACGGAATTTGTGGCATGCCAATTGCGGTATAAAGAATAACCGCGGCAATGATCGGCAGGGCGGAAAAGCCGATCCGGGCGACGGGGCCAAAGGAAAGTTTGGTGCCCGGCGTTGCAGCATCACCGGATTTGCCAAGGTGGCGCGGCAGGCTGGCATAAATCGCAAGCCCGCCAAACGCGGCAAGTATGACAAGACCAAGCCAGATCACAGGGAACCTCGCTTGCGGGGAATGCGGTATGCAGGGTGATCAAACTGCATCGTTACGAGCGATCCTGTGACGTGCCGAGGATTTCATCAAGCCGCTTCTGTTCCTGGGCGGAAAGCGATTTTGGTCCTGCACCGTCTTCGCGCTGTTTGCGGCGGTAAAAGGCAATCACGGCAATCAGGGCAAGGAATGCAAGAACCGCCGGGCTGATCCACAGGATATAGGTTTCGGGTTTCAGCGGCGGGTTCAGCAGAACATAATCGCCATAGCGTTCGACAATGTAATCGATGACTTCCTCGTTGCTGTCACCGGCAACCAGACGTTCGCGGACAAGAATGCGCAGATCGCGTGCCAGATCGGCATCGGAATCATCAATCGACTGGTTCTGACAGACCAGACAGCGCAGTTCCTGACTGATGTCGCGCGCGCGTTCTTCCAGCTTGGGATCGGCCAGCATTTCATCGGGATTGACCGCAAATGCCGGGGCTGCATGCAAACCCAGCAGGATCACGAAGGCCGCGAACAGTGAGCAATTTCGACGGATCATCCCTTTAACTCCGCAATCTTGGGCAGCAGGACTTCTTCAAGGATTTCATTGGTGACCGGACCGACATGCTTGTATCTGATCTGTCCGCTGCCATCGATGATAAAGGTTTCCGGCACGCCATAGACACCGAAATCGATCCCGGTCCGCCCGGACAGATCCATGCCGACCGCGGTATAGGGATCGCCCAGTTCATCAAGCCAGTTCACACCGTCCTGCGGGTCTTTTTCCTTGTAGTTCAGACCATAAACAGGCACATCGGCCTCGCGCGAGAGGCGCTTGATCAGCGGATGTTCGGCACGGCACGGAATGCACCAGCTGGCGAAGACGTTCAGCACCGAAACCTCGCCCTTTGAAATATCGGCCCGCGACAATCCCTGATCACGACCGGGCAGCGGGGGAAGCTGGAAATCCGGTGCCGGTTTGTCGAGCAAGGCAGATGGTACAACCGATGTATCCTTGCCGATATTCATCAGAAAGACACCGGCAAGGGCCGCAAAGAGCACCAGCGGGATGACTGCGATCCAGAATCTCATGAAGCGGGAACTCCGTTCTTCTTATAGCGCAGGACGATGCGCGTACAGATGCTGATGGCACCACCAATCAGCATCAGTAACATTCCACCCCAAACCCAGGGCATCATCGGCAGGAACCGGACGGTCACGACACGTCCGCCGTCTTCGGCCCGTTCGCCGACGGAAACATGCAAATCCCCGTCGCGTCCGTGCCAGATATCGGCTTCCTTGGTTTCAATGCCGCGGATCGGATAATAGCGGACTTCGGGGAACAGTTCGGCGACCGGCTGGGCGTTGCGATAGACGATAAAGGTTGCCTTGCGCGTGGCGAAGTTTTCGCCGGGCAGCAATGCCACACCTTCATATTGCAGGTTATAGGGACCGATCTGGATGCTTTGGCCGGTGCGGGCCGATAGCGATATCTGCTGTTCCCAGATGGCACTGGCCGAGCCACCGGCAATCAGGATGGCGATGCCGATATGGGCAAAAGTCATGCTGAGATAGCGGGGGCCAAGAAGCTGGAGATTGCGGTATTTGCCTTCGCCGTGATCGGGTTGACGCCACAGACGTTCCCACAGGTCGCCAAGGGCGGCGGTAAAGACCCATGCCGCAAGACCGATGCCAAGCAATGGCAGGGGGGATGCATTGATAAAGCGCATCCAGACAAACAGAATGACAATCAGCGACATCATGGCCGCCAGTTTCATCCGGCGTCCGATCTGCCATGCCTCGTCATTGCGCCAGCGAAGCGTCGGGGCAAAGCCCATCAGGAACAGAAGCGGCAAACCGATCGGGATCAGCGCCTGGACGAAGAACGGTGGACCGACCGTGATGATATCGCCGTCAAACCAGCGCAGGAACAGCGGATAAATGGTGCCGATCAGAACGGTTGCGGCAGCAACCGATAGCATCACGCTGTTTAAGAACATGCCGCTTTCGCGCGATATCAGGGAAAAGTCCTTGTTGTCGATCATGCCACCAGCACAGCGCCAGAACATGAAATAGGCCCCGGCAAACAGCACACAGAACCCGACCAGAAGGGCCACACTGTCGCCGCTGCTGAGCAGGGCGGTTGGCAATGGCCCGAGCAGGTCGGAGCGCACAAGGAATGTCCCGAACCAGCCCGCCCCGAAGGCAGACAGGGCCAGAAGGGCCGTCCAGGGTTTCAGGGTATCGGTTTTTTCAAGGACCGCACGGCAATGCACGAAGGCCGTGGTCAAAAGCCAGGGCAGCAGCAGGGCATTTTCGGATGTATCCCAATACCACCAGTTGCCCCATGCCTGTTCGGTATAGGCGCGGTAGGCGCTAATCGCGATGGCACCGCCAAGGAACGTCCAGGAGACCATTGCCCACGGGCGGAGCTGTTCGGACCATGCACGATCAAGCTTGGCACCCGGCAAGGCGGCAAAGGTTACGGCAAAGATCACCGACAGTCCGGCAAGACCGGCATAGAGGATCGGTCCGCGGATCATGCCGGCGATGTCCTGCAATTCCGGGTCAAGGCCGCTGCCATCAAGGGGCGCCATCCCGGAACGCATGAAGGGATCGGCATCAATGATTGTTGCTGCCACCAGCAGGGCGACAACGATGCCAAGAATGCCAAGGGCAACACGATCCTGTTCGGTAACGCCGCGCGCAACACTTTGCAGGGCAAATAACAATGTCGCCAGAGTAGTGGTTGCGACCCAGAACAGCATTGCGCCGCTATCGGGGATGAAGGCCGCACCGATACGGTAAATCAGCGGGGTGGAGGAATGGCTGTAACCGGCCACCACGGGCAGGGTGAAATCGCTGACAATGAAGGAATGGATCAGGGCGGCCTCGGCAATGATTGCCAGAACGCACATGGCAAAGGGCAGCGGCCAGACACCGAAACCGGATGTTTCGGCAGGCCCGGTCGTGCCGGTCATTCCGTCAGGCAGGGAGCCATTTGCGATTGCCGGAGCCATTGCCGGTGTCGGGCCAAGCGCGCGATAGCTTGCGCGAAACAGGGCCGGACAGAAAAGGACGGCCTGGCAGGTCCCCAATGCGAGAATGAGGATAAGGGCAAAATGTCCAAACTCTGCGATCATGCGTTTCTTCAGATTTCCCCGTACGTGATGTGCGGTAAACGAACACCACTCAGCCCCTGCTGTCAAATAGCAAGGCATCCACCCAGTTTTAATGCCGCGTTGAAGGCTTCAATATGAGGTTTTTATGATGGCAGAATGTGGCTTAATTACGCATTTGTTCGGCATTTCGGGCTTCGATTTCTTCCCAATAACCGCTTTTTTTCAATGAGTCAGCGACTTCTGGCGGCATGTAATTCTCGTCATGTTTGGCCAGAACTTCGGATGCGATGAACTGACCCTCGGAGCCCATATGGCCTTCGGCGACGACACCCTGACCTTCGCGGAACAGGTCGGGCAGGATGCCGGTATAGGAAATGGTGACCGAATTTGCCATGTCGGTAACGGTGAAGGTGACGGTTTCACCGCCGCCGAGTTTTTTGAGCGATCCTTCTTCGACAAGGCCGCCGACGCGCAGGCGCTGATCGGGGTCAATCGGCGATTTTTCGGCGATCTCGGTCGGGCTGAAGAAGAACACAACCGAATCTTCAAACGCCGTCAGGGCAAGTGCGGCAGCTGCACCGACCGCGAGAAGGGCGGCCATGATGATATACATGCGCTGACGTTTGCGGGATTTGGCACGCGAAAGAGACACTTCATATTCTCCGCTCAGGATGTCTGAGACTGGTCTGTGGTGCGGGCACGTCTGGGACGGCGGGCTTTCAGAACGGTTTCAAGCTGATCAAGTTCGGTTTTACTTTGACGCAGGCCCCGCAGGGTTGCGATCAGAAGGACAATCATGGCAAGGGCAGCGATGCCGTAGCTGGCCCAGATATAGCTGCCGTATCCGCCCATTGAGAAGAATTCACTCATTTTCCGGCTCCGGCGTTGTGACCCTGATCATAGGCAAGTGCGTCGTCATCGCCATTGGCAGCGGCGCGTTCGTCAAACAGGCCGCTGAGCTGAAGGGCACGAATGCGGCGCTGGTTCAGTTCAAGGCGCACGCGCAGGACCAGAATGATGAAATAATATCCGGTAAAGGCAAAGGCCATGATCAGAAGCGGGGCCAGCATGCTTGGATCGATGCTGGGGCCGCCCATGCGGGCGACCGATGCCGGTTGATGCAGGGTGTTCCACCAGTCGACCGAAAATTTGACGATCGGCACATTGACCACCCCGACCAGCGCCAGTGCCGATCCGGCCTTTGACCCGCGTTCGGGATCGTCAAAGGCATTTACCAGCGCGATATAGCCAAGATAGAGGAACAGCAGGATCAGCATTGAGGTCAGACGCGCATCCCAGACCCACCATGTTCCCCACATCGGTTCGCCCCAAAGCGACCCGGTAATCAGGGTCAGGGCGGTAAAGGTCGCGCCGACCGGTGCGGTGGCGCGCGCGCAGATATCGGCCAGCGGATGTTTCCAGATCAGGCTCATGGCGCCGCAAAGGGCCATGCCGACATAACAGAACAGGCCCATCCATGCGGCGGGCACATGGATATACATGATGCGGACGGTGTTGCCCTGCTGATAGTCAACCGGTGATCCGATCAGGGCCAGATAAAGCCCGACCACGGTGAGGATGACGGTCAGCGCGACCATCCAGGGCATCATGGCCCCGGTCAGTTTCAGAAACACGCTTGGTTTGGCGAAACGATGCATTTTCTCTCGTCCGTTTGCGGCGATGCCGCCGAAGGTCGTCAGTCTGTGTTCTTTGTCATTCCACTGCCTGCCGGATGGCGTGGGCCGTGGCAAACGGGGCAGCAGCCAGTGACAGTAACAGGATCGCCCCCATGATCTGTAACTGTGCCTGGGCGGAAATGCCAAGCAATGCGGCCTCGACCGCGCCAGCACCGAAAATCAGTACCGGTATATATAGTGGCAGGACCAGTAACGACACCAGTACACCGCCGCGCCGTGCCCCCAGTATCAGTGCCGCGCCAATCGCCCCGATCAGGCTGAGTGCGGGTGTGCCGATCAGCATGGCGATCATCAAAGTGCCAAAGCCGTCCTGATCCATATTGAGCATCACCGCCATCACCGGTGCGGCAATAATCAGCGGCAGGCCCGTCGTCAGCCAGTGGGCGCAGACCTTGCCCAGCACCAGCAGTTCCAGCGGGGCGGGCGACAGGGTCAGCAGTTCCAGCGTGCCATCCTCGTAATCGGTCTGAAAGACGCGTTCGAGTGACAGCATGGCGGCCAGCAGGGCCGCGACCCAGATCACCCCCGATGCGATACGCGCCAGAATGTTGGCTTCGGGCCCGACACCAAACGGAAACAGGGTGGTGGTTACGATAAAGAAGGCAACCACCATCACGGAATCCGCCCCCTGACGCAGGGCCAGACGCAAATCGCGCCGCAGGATGGCGACAAAGGCATTCATATCGCGGCCTCCGTCGCCTTGCCTTGATTCATGTCGTGCGACAGGTTTTCGTCGGCATCTTCATCATCCTGTTCGACCAGCCATTCCATCATCGGGATGGCGAACTGATCCAGATCGAGGATGGTCGGGGCCGCGATATCCAGATCGACATGGGTTGAATAAACCACGATGCCACCTTTGGCGCGGAATTCGGCAATCAGGCGGGCGAGTTCTGCACAGCTTTCGCGATCAAGGCCAACAGTTGGTTCATCAAGCAGCCAAAGGTCGCTTTGACCCAGCAGGATACGGGCAAGGGCGGTGCGGCGTTTCTGGCCGCTTGAAAGATATCGCCCGGCGGTGTTGCCAAGATGATGAATATCAAGGGCGCGAAGGGCCTGATCAATTTCGGCGTCGATGTCGGAAATACCGCGCAGTTCGGCCCACAGGCGCAGATTGTCACGAACACTCAGGACCGGTTTGATGGCATCCTGATGACCAAGGTAATGCAGGCGGGCACGATGGGCGATTTTATCATCGGCGATATCATCGCCCTGCCAGCGGATGGTGCCAAGGCGCGGGGGCATAAGGCCCGCCATCAGGCGCAGCAGGCTTGATTTTCCTGCGCCATTGCGGCCACGCAGCATCACGGCATCGCCGGTATTGGCGCCAAAGGAAAGATCGCCAAAGACCAGACGTTCGCCACGCAGACAGGTCAGATCAGAACCGGTAAAAACTGTCATCTAACTCGTTTGACTGTCGGAATTCATGCCGGATATGCGTTTTCTATAACGCGTCCGGGGTGATTAATCATGCTTTATCCGACATTGGATGTGATGACATTGTTTCAAATCAATCCAAAGAAACGCCAAACGCCGCAGCGATCAAAAACCGGCTGCGGCGTTTGGCAGAAGGACAGATAATCAGAAGCGGATGACCGAAGCGCTTCGAACCGGGCCGCCGCGGCCTTCCTGAACAAGAACCACAACACCACCGTCACAAGGCTGGCTCAGGGCGAAATCAAGTTCGCGCTGCGTGCCATCCCACTGACCGAGATCGATCATTTCGCGCACGACATTGGCGTGAACCAGACGCCGACCGGCATTTTCGCCAGACCGGACATCGCGTTCATGTTCGCGATCAAAGCCGATCAGCCAAAGCTGGTAGGATTGACCGGCGGGTGGGGTATCGACCATGCCGAGTTTCAATTTGCCATTGGCGGGCGTGGCACGGTTATCCGATTGCAGGGCCAGTTCCGCCCATTGCCGAAGCGGGGTGGTTTCATCGCTGGTGGTGACGATTTGGTTTTTGGCGGTGGCCCGCACGACATGATCACCATTGATCACGACCTGCGGGGTATAGACATAACGTTCGCGCATGCGACCGGCATAATCACGTTGGCGTTCCGTATTGGCGGCACTGGAAAACGGGTCTTCCCAACCAAGATAGTTCCAGTAATCGACATGGAAGGACAGTGCGAGAAGGTCGCTACGTTCCTGATTTAATTCGTAAAGGACGCGATCCGCCGGGGGGCAGGAATTGCATCCTTCGGATGTGTAAAGCTCGATCACGGCGCGGGGTGAAGTGGATTCGGCTGCATATGCGGTCGAAAAACCACCGAAAAACGCGGTTGCAAGCATGATGATAAGGGGGCGAAGCTGTTTCATGGCTTGATGATGCCCCAAAATGCGTATCAACCACCAATCACAAGGCGTTGAAAGGCCCGTATGCGCCAAAACGACCGATTTTTGCGTGAAATCCGGGAATTTAGACAGGAGATTTCGGAAGATTGGTGTTATTAGCTCCGGTCAATTCCGAAAGGGGGCAACAGGTCTTCACGGAATGCGTGAGGTGAAATCACCTTTGCGTTTATACAGAAAAATGAGGAACAGGCACTGCGGCGGGAGCGACTTTCCGTGGATGCCGGTCCAAGAAAGGTTTGCAGGCAATGATTAAACGAGAGCATTGGGGTTCACGCCTCGGCTTTATCCTGGCGGCTGCCGGGTCGGCCGTGGGGCTGGGCAACATCTGGAAGTTTCCCTATATGGCGGGCGAGAATGGCGGTGGCGCCTTCCTGCTGATTTATCTGGCGCTGGTCTTTACCATCGGGCTTTCGGTCATGCTGGCTGAAATGGTTATCGGCCGGATGGCGGAAAAGAATGCGATTGGTGCGTTCGCGAAGCTTAAAGGCGGCGTCTGGCCGCTGGTTGGTTTCTGTGGTGTCGCGGCGGCCTTTATCATCCTGTCATTTTACAGCGTCGTTGCCGGCTGGACGATTTCCTACATGGTCAAATCGATCACCGGGGCGCTTGCGATTGAGGACCCGGCCGCATTGGGCAGCATCTTTGGCGGGTTCATTTCCGATCCTGTTTCGCCGCTGATCTATCATGCGCTGTTCATGGCGCTGACGATCTTTGTGGTTCTGGCGGGTGTCGGTTCGGGGATCGAGCGCGCGTCCAAGATTTTGATGCCAGCCCTGTTTGCGCTGTTGCTGATCCTGATCGTGCGTTCGGTAACGCTTCCGGGTGCAGGCGAAGGTATTGCCTTCCTGCTGTCGCCGGACTTTTCCAAAGTCACGTGGACGACGGTATCGGAAGCCCTTTCGCAGGCGTTCTTCTCGCTCTCGCTTGGGATGGGGGCGATGATTACCTATGGCTCGTATCTGAGCAAAAAGGAAAATATCGCAAGTTCGGCCGGTTGGGTGACGCTGCTTGATACCTCGGTTGCGGTGATGGCGGGTCTTCTGATCCTGCCAGCCGTGTTTGCATTCGGCTTTGATCCAAGTGCGGGGCCGGGCCTGACCTTTATCACGCTGCCGGCGGTGTTTGCGCATATGCCGATGGGATCGGTCTTTGCGTTCATGTTCTTCCTGCTGCTCGGTATTGCGGCATTGACGTCGGCGGTTTCGATCCTTGAGGTGGTTGTCGCCTATTTTGTCGATGACCGTGGCATCAGCCGCAAATCGGCATCAATCGTGGTGGGTGTGATTATCTTCCTGCTGGGGATTCCGTCCTCGCTGTCGCTTGGCATCATGGGCGAGTTCACCATCTTTGGCCTCGGCTTCTTTGATCTGATGGATTACATCAGCTCGAAATTGCTGCTGCCGATTGGTGGTCTGTTCATCTCGCTGTTTGTCGGCTGGGTTGTCTGGGGCAAGGCCAAGGAAGACATCGCTGCCCATAATGGTGTGGTGCCGGGCTGGATCAATGCCTGGGGCATTATCGTGAAGTTCATCGCACCGCTTGCGATTGCCTTCATTCTGCTGAAGGGGCTTGGCGTGCTTTAGGCCAGCTTTTCAAAGCATCGGAAATGCAAAGGGCGGGGAATTTCCCCGCCCTTTTGTCTGTGTCAGGAAGCTTCGGCCGATCTTTGCTGTGACAGGTCGAAAATGTCATCGGCACTCATCGGTTTTCCCATGAGGTAGCCTTGAATGTAGTCACAGCCGGCATCGCGCAGAAGCGTGAGCTGGGCGTTGGTTTCGACACCTTCGGCGACACATTTTTTGCGCAGGTTCTGCGCCATATTGAGGATGGTGATCGCAAGCGTGCTGCCTTCACGCCCCTGATTGATGTCGCTTACAAAGCTGCGATCCATCTTGATCGTGTCAAAGGGCAGTTTGCGCAGGTAGCTGAGACTGGAAAAGCCGGTACCGAAATCATCCAGGGCGATTTTGACGCCGAGATCGCGAATGCGCTGCATGTTGGCGCGCATTTCATCAATGTTCTGCATGAACAGGCTTTCGGTGATTTCGATTTCCAGCCGGTCGGCAGCCATGCCCTTTTCGACCAGGATTGTTCTGATCTGGTCGGCGAGATCAACCGTGCCATAGAATTGCTGAACCGAGACATTCACCGCCATGGTGATGTTGTGCAGGCCCTTTTCGCGCCATGAAACGGCCTGTCGGCAGGCATGGCGCAGTACCCAGCGGCCCAGTTCCCCGATGACGCCGATTTCCTCGGCCACGGGAATGAACACGGTTGGCGGGATCGGGCCGCGTTCCGGATGGTTCCAGCGCAACAGGGCTTCGACCCCGTGCAGGTTGCCGGTACGGGCTTCGAATTGCGGTTGATAGACCAGATGAAATTCATCCCGGTCCAGGGCGCGACGCAATGCGGTTTCAAGGGCAAGGTCGGTATCGCTGCGTGAATGGCTGGCGCGGTTATAGCGGCTGAAGCGGTTTCGCCCCTGTTCCTTGGACTGCATCATGGCAATTTCGGCATTGCGCAAAAGATTGGCGGTATCGTTGGCATCGTGGGGGAATGATGCAATGCCGATGCTGGCCGAAAGATAGATTTCCTGCCCCTTGCTGGTGCGGTGCGGCTGGCTTAACGCCTTTAGAAGATCGTCGGCCAGTGCGGCATCATCGTCGGCAGATTGGCCGCCTGACAGCAGGATGGCATATTCATCCGCACCGACACGTGCCAGAACCCCGCCCTGATCCAGACGGCGATGCAGGCGACGCGCAACTTCGACCAGAACATCGTCGCCGTCACCGTGGCCCAATGTGTTGTTCACCCGCTGGAAATTATCGATATCAAGCAGCAGGATCGTCAGGCGCGTTCCCTTGCGCCGGGACTCACCGATGCCATGTGCCAGCAGCTCAAGGAAGCGGCGGCGATTGGGATAGCCGGTCAGTTCATCAATATGGGCAAGCCGCAGGATATCCTCGCGGTTTTTCTTGCGTTCGCTGATATCGGTGAAGATCGACGCATACTGGCTGATCTGGCCATCGGCATCGCGGATTGCGATGATTGACAGCCATTCGGGATAAATTTCGCCGGATTTGCGACGGTTCCAGATTTCGCCTTCCCATTTGCCCTGTCGCGCAATATCGCGCCACATCGCGGTATAAAATTCGCGGGACTGGCGACCGGATTGCAGGATATTCGGGTTCTTGCCGATCACATCGCTGGCGGTGTAGCCGGTCACGCGCGTGAAGGCAGGATTGACCAGTTCGATCGTGCCGTCGGCGGCACAGACCATGATCCCGTCGGGCGAGGTTTCAATGATCTTGTCGGCGAGAAACAGCGACCGGCGGGCTGCACTCAGTTCGACATCGCGGCCTTCCATCACGGACCGGAGATGGGCGAAGTAGTCCTGTTCGATGAATTCCAGCAGATCGGCAAATGACAGAACGCCGATCACGTTGCCGGCTTCATCAATGACGGCAAGATGGCGGATATGTTCGGCCAGCATCGTGTCGCGGGCATTGTTCAGGCTGGCCCTGGCGGAAATAACGCGCAGTGGACGGCTGGCGACCTTGATGGCGGGGATTGCGTGATCGCCATTGGCCAGATTGCGCAGGATATCGCGTTCGGTGATGATCCCGGTGTGATCAAGCATGGCGACCGGGTCGGTCGCAACCGACGGATCATAAACAATCGCGCAGTCGCATTTGGCGTCATGCATGCGGGCGCGCAGTTCCGACATCGCAATATCGCCATCGACAAAGATTGTCGTGCGGCGGATGGCGGCACCGACATCACCATCGCCAAGCTTGCGCCAGCTTCCCTGCTGACGGATCAGATCCGACTGGCTGATGATGCCGGCAAGGCGGTTTTCCTCGTCCACGGTGACCAGATGGCGGACATGGCGTTCGCGCATGCGGATGATCGCGGCCTCGGGCGTGGCGTGGACGGAAATGCTGTGGACCGGGGCCGACATCCATTTTGATATCGGCTCGTTCAGGGTGGCTTCGCAGTCGGCCGGCAGGGACAGGCAATCCTTTTCCGTCCAGATTCCGACCGGCAGATGATCCCTGGTGACAATGATGGAGCTGCAATTGGCTTCGCGCATCATGTCGATGGCCTGACCAATGGCGGTTTCCGGCCCGCAGCGCAACACAATGCCGGGGGAAATCGTACCTACTGTCAGGTGGGGAGGCTTGCCATCCGAAAAACTGGGGCGCGTCATAATAACCTGTTGCTGTCCAAATCCTGTCTGGCACCCGGTTTGCGGGCATTTCTGGTCTAGCCTCATCCCTAGCAAATCGTCGGGATGGCTGACTTGTTATAAATCAATGGATAGATGTGGTTTGGATTTGGCGCAATTTAAAGGTGCAGGTTCCTGCAAAAAAACACCCCCGTCCATAAAAGGCGGGGGTGTTTCGCATTCAGTCAGCTTCTGATTTCAGGAGAAATCAGGCCGCTTTCATCATGTTACGCAGAACGAACTGCAGAATGCCGCCGTTCTGGTAGTAAAGGACTTCGTTTTCGGTATCGATACGGCAGGTGGCAATGACCTCTTCGGTGGAGCCATCCTTGCGCGTGATACGAACCGTAACGTCCTGCATCGGGTTGATACCGTTGCCGATACCCAGAACGTCGAAGACTTCGGTGCCATCAAGCTTGTAAGTCGCACGACCTTCACCGTTCTTGAACTGCAGCGGCAGGACGCCCATGCAGACCAGGTTGGTGCGGTGGATACGCTCGAAGCTTTCGGCCAGAACAGCTTTGACGCCAAGCAGGTTGGTGCCTTTGGCTGCCCAGTCACGGGACGAACCGGTGCCGTATTCCTTACCAGCGATGACAACCAGCGGGGTGCCTTCTGCCTGGTAACGCATGGCAACATCATAGACCCAGCCCTGTTCGCCGGACGGGTAATGAACCGAAACACCACCTTCGGTGCCCGGTGCCATTTCGTTGCGGATACGGATGTTGGCAAAGGTACCGCGCATCATGACTTCGTGGTTCCCGCGGCGTGCGCCGTAGGAGTTGAAGTCACGAACTTCGACGCCATGAGCCTTGAGGTATTCACCTGCCGGGCTTTCTGCCTTGATCGAACCGGCCGGAGAAATGTGGTCGGTGGTGACAGAGTCACCCAGGATCAGGAGCGGACGTGCACCATGAACTTCCGAGAACTCACCCGGTTCTTTCGCCATATTGACGAAGTAAGGCGGGTTCTGGACGTAGGTTGATTTGCCATCCCAATCGAAGGTTTCGCCTTCGGTGACTTCGATTTCCTGCCACGGTTTCGGGCCGGCAAAGATGTTGTCGTAACGATCCTTGTACATCGAAGCAGAGATCGAGGACGCGATGGTGTCCGCAATTTCCTTGTTGGTCGGCCAGATGTCTTTCATGAAGACGTCTTTGCCGTTCTTGTCGGTACCGATCGGGTCTTTGTTCAGATCGACCTTCAGGTTACCGGCAATGGCATAGGCAACAACCAGCGGCGGGGAGGCAAGGTAGTTTGCCTTGACCTGCGGGCTGATGCGGCCTTCGAAGTTACGGTTGCCCGAGAGAACGGCGGTAACGAGCATGTCGTTGCCGTCAATTGCCTCGATGATCGGGTCGGCCAGCGGACCGGAGTTACCGATACAGGTGGTGCAACCGAAACCGGCAACGTTAAAGCCAAGCTTGTCGAGATAGGACTGCAGACCGGCTTTTTCGAGATAGTCGGCAACAACCAGCGAGCCCGGTGCGAGCGAGGTTTTCACCCACGGTTTGCGCTGCAGGCCGAGTTCAACCGCTTTTTTCGCCAGCAGGCCGGCTGCGATCAGCACGCTCGGGTTCGAGGTGTTGGTGCAGGACGTGATGGCGGCAATAACGACGTTACCGTCTTTCATTGCGAAGTTTTCGTTCGAAACCGGAACAGAACGATCCGCATCAACACCCGGTGCCATATCGGCAAAGGTCTTGGTGAAGCTTGAAACGGCATCTTTCAGCAGAACGCGGTCCTGCGGGCGTTTCGGACCGGACAGGGCCGGTTCGACGGTCGAGATGTCGAGTTCAAGGGTCGAGGTATATTCTGCTTCGAAGCTCGGGTCGCGCCACATGCCCTGTTCTTTGGCATATGCTTCGACCAGTGCGATCTGTTCTTCGGAGCGGCCGGTGTTACGCATGTAGTTCAGCGTTTCATCGTCGATCGGGAAGAAGCCACAGGTCGCACCGTATTCCGGTGCCATGTTACCGATGGTCGCACGATCCGGCAGGCTCATATGGTCAAGTGCGTCGCCATAGAATTCGACGAACTTGCCGACAACGCCTTTTTCGCGGAGCATCTGAACGACGCGCAGCACGAGGTCGGTTGCGGTGATGCCTTCTTTCATCGAGCCTGTCAGTTTGAAACCGACGACTTCGGGGATCAGCATCGAGATCGGCTGACCGAGCATTGCGGCTTCGGCTTCGAGACCGCCAACACCCCAGCCCAGAACGGCAAGGCCGTTGACCATGGTGGTGTGAGAGTCGGTACCGACCAGCGTATCAGGATAGGCAACGGTTTTGCCGTTGTCATCTTCGCCGGTCCAGACGACCTTGGCGAGATGTTCGACGTTCACCTGGTGGCAGATACCTGCCCCCGGCGGGACGATGCGGAAATTGTTGAACGCATTCTGGCCCCAGCGCAGGAACTCGTAGCGTTCGCCGTTACGTTCGAACTCGACTTCCATGTTTTTGTCGAGTGCGTCGTCGGTGCCGAAGAAGTCGATCATGACCGAGTGGTCAATGACGAGGTCAACCGGTGAAAGCGGGTTCACCTTCTGGGCGTCGCCACCCATTTTGACGACGGCATCGCGCATCGCGGCAAGGTCGACAACGGCGGGAACGCCGGTGAAGTCCTGCATCAGGACGCGGGCCGGACGATAGTTGATCTCGTGCGAGCTCGTACGGGATTTGAGCCACTCCACGACAGCTTTGACATCGTCGGTTTTGACAGTGAAATCGTCTTCGTAACGCAGAAGGTTTTCCAGAACGACCTTCAGCGTAAACGGAAGTTTGGAAACGTCGCCGATTTTTTCGGAAGCAACTTTAAGGCTGTAATAGTCGTAGGATTTATCCCCGACTTTCAGCGTGCGGCGCGTTTGCAGGTTGTCTTTGCCACAAATGGACATCAGACCCTCCTCAAGGTGGTTAAAGGGCTTGTCGTGACAAGACACCCCGACCGTCGGAGCGCCGAGCGGTGGGCTATCTGTTTCTCGTGACGCGGGTCACGGCTACATATGTATGTGCCACGGGGTTACACCACAATTCCCCCCGAAAGTCCAGACCCGCAAAAGGGTCATTCTTGAAATCCCTGCGATAACAATGAATTGGTGAATGGCTGGCGTGTAATGGCAATCGCAAGGTATGTGATTCCGGTGAAAAACGCCGCAAATCCGCCCGGACATCGTTTGCGAGTCCACGGGGTCACCGTCCAGTTTGGAAAGACTCGAATGTAGAAGGCGACCTGTCCAATAAGGGGAGAAGCCTGTCCAAACGGCAACGAATCGGGTGGCCGCCTGACTGTGCAAGGGGGCAATTTCGGGGTTTGCCGGAATGCACGTGGTGCAGCGCGAACAGGTGCCTCAATGGTGCGGCGCAATAATTTCAGGGTTTTCGGTTTCCGGGTTGTGCCACGATGACCTTACGGAATTATAGGTGGAAATGCATTCATCAGACCAGAACGCAAAAATTGTGCAGCGCGAATTTGTGAAAAGTCTCAATCCGTTGCTGTGCAACACGTTGACGTGATTTGCTGAAATTGGTACTTAAATACGTATTAAATGTGCCAAGCCCGGTTTCCGTAAGGTCCGGGGCAAATAAAAACCGGCACATCATCAGGGAAACTGAACAAGAGGCACGGGGTATCCACCTTTGATCCGGTCAACCGGACACAAGGATGCCTGCGGCCCAAGTCAGGGAGGATAAGCGACGTTATGACGTCACAGGGTCCCATCTTGCAGATCAGCGACGTGTCGCTTGTGTTTGGCGGCGTGCGCGCGCTGAGCGATGTCAGCTTTTCCGTCCAGCCCGGCGAGCTGTTTTCAATCATTGGTCCGAACGGGGCTGGCAAGACATCGATGCTTAACTGCATTTCGGGTCGCTATCAGCCGACCACCGGGTCCGTTGCCTTCAAGGGGAAGGATGTCACGGGGCTTAAACCCAATGACCGCGCAGAGTTGGGCATTGGCCGTACCTTCCAGAACCTGGCGCTTTTTGGCCATATGAGTGTGCTTGATAACATCATGGTCGGGCGGCACCATCTTTTGAAAAATAATTGCCTGACCGGGCCGCTTTACTGGTTTTCCGGCGCGCAGAAGGAAGAGCTTGAACATCGGCGCTTCTGCGAGGATGTGATCGACTTCCTTGAAATTTCCCATATCCGCAAGGCAACGGCGGGAACGCTATCCTATGGTCTGCGAAAGCGGGTTGAACTGGCGCGTGCGGTGGCGTTGCGCCCCGATCTGATCCTGCTGGATGAACCGATGGCGGGCATGAACCTCGAGGAAAAAGAGGACATGGCGCGCTTTATCATCGACCTGAACGAAGAATGGGGCATGACGGTTGTCATGATCGAACATGACATGGGGGTGGTGATGGATATCTCCAACCGGGTCATGGTTCTTGATTTCGGGCGCAAGATTGCGGCCGGCCTGCCCGAAGAAGTCATGGCGAATGCCCATGTCAAAAAGGCCTATCTCGGCGAAGATGATGACGCAACCGATGAAGACGAGCAGGTGGCCTGAACATGAGCAGCAATACACCCGATTATGCCGATGTGCAGGCGCTTGATACCTTTCCGAAGGTGCTGGCTTATAACGCGCGCCACTGGGGCGACGAAATTGCCATGCGCGAAAAGGAATTCGGCATCTGGCAGGAATTCACGTGGAAAGATTATAACGACCGCGTCAAATGGATGGCGCTTGGCCTGCGCGATATGGGCATCAAGCCCGGTGATGTGATCGGCGTTATCGGCGAAAACCGCCCGGAATGGGTCTGGGGCGAAATTGCCGCCCATGCGCTACGTGCCATGTCGGTCGGCCTGTATCGGGACAGCCTTCATGAAGAAGTCGCCTATCTGATCACCTATTCCGGTGCGCGGGTTCTGATCGCCGAGGACGAGGAACAGTGTGACAAGCTTCTGGAACTGGCCGACCAGATTCCGACGGTTGAACATATCGTTTATTGCGATCCGCGCGGGATGCGGAAATACGAAGACCCGCGCCTGATGGATATCGAAAAGCTTTACGAGCTTGGCCGTGCGGTCGAGGCAAAAGACCCCGGTGCCTATGACGGCATGGTGGCCGATACGCGCGGTGATGAATGCGCGATCCTGTGCACCACGTCAGGCACGACGTCCAAGCCGAAAATGGCGATGCTGAATGCCGGTGATTTCCTTGATCACTGTGCGGCCTATTTGCGGGCCGACCCGAAATATCCGGGTGACAACTATGTTTCGGTTCTGCCGCTGCCATGGATCATGGAACAGGTTTATGTCGTCGGTCAGTCGCTGATCAGTCGCCAGATCGTCAATTTTGTCGAAGAACAGGAAACCATGATGGCCGATCTTCGCGAGATCGGACCGAACTTCGTCCTGCTGGCGCCGCGCGTCTGGGAAGCCATTGCCGCCGATGTGCGGGCACGCATGATGGATGCGACCCTGTTCAAACAGAAAATGTATGATTTCGGCATGGCTCTGGCGCGCACAGCCCTTGATGGCGGCGGTCATTCCAGGGTTGCCGATGTCCTGTTGATGAATGCGTTAAAGGACCGGTTGGGCTTTTCCAATCTGCGGTCGGCGGCGACCGGCGGGGCGGCGATGGGGCCGGAAACCTTCAAGTTCTTTCATGCCATGGGCGTGCCGTTGCGCCAGCTTTACGGGCAGACCGAACTTTGCGGTGCCTATACCATCCATCAGCCCGACGACATTGATTTCGATACGGTCGGGCGCGCGTTCGACAATTCGGAAATCAAAATCATCAATACCGATGAAAACGGCGTTGGCGAGATTGTTGCGCGCACATCGGGCATGTTTACCAGCTATTATAAAAACCAGGCGGCCTATGACGAGGATGTCCGGGATGGCTGGATGCATACGGGCGATGCCGGTTACTTCAAGGAAGGCAACAAGCATCTTGTGGTGATTGATCGCCTGAAAGATCTGGCGGAAACATCCAAAGGTGTGCGTTTTTCGCCGCAGTTTATTGAAAACAAACTGAAATTCTCGCCCTTCATTGCCGAGGCCGTGATCCTTGGCAAGGGATTGCCGTTCCTGTCGACCATGATCTGCATCCGTTATTCGATCATGGCGAAATGGGCCGAGCAGCGCGGGATTGCCTTTACCAACTATACCAATCTGTCAGCCCAGCCGCAGGTCTATGACATGATCGTTGATGAAATCCGTCAGGTGAATGAAACCCTGCCGGAAGCCCAGCGCATCAAGCGGTTTCTGCTGCTTTACAAGGAACTGGATGCCGATGACGGCGAACTGACGCGTACCCGCAAGGTTCGCCGCAGCGTGGTTGCGGAAAAATACGCCGACATCATCGACGCGGTTTATGCTGGCAATGAAAAGGTTGATATCGACACCATGATCACCTTCCAGGACGGGTCAAAAACCCGCATCCAGACAAGTGTGAAGGTCGTCGATCTGGACGGGGACAAGGCCGCACAGACGGCCCCCAAAGCCGCCGAATAAGGCAGCGATAAAACAGTGCGCCCCAAATGCCATAAAGGTTGCGGGGCCGCCATTACAGGGATGGCAACATGAATTTCGAACTTCTGTTTCAGCTTCTGCTTAACGGGCTGATTGTCGGAACATTGTATGGCGTGGTCGCCATGTGTTTCGTGCTGATTTACAAATCGACCCAGATCGTGAACTTCGCACAGGGCGAGTTTCTTTTGATCGGGGCATGGGTTTGTTATGCGTTTCTGGTGGAAATGCAGATGCCCTTCTGGCTTGGGTTCCTGTTCACATTGCTGTTCATGATGGCGTTTGGCATTGTCCTGCAAATGGTGGTGCTGCGCCCGATGATTGGCGAGCCGATCATTTCGGTGATCATGGTGACGATCGGGCTTTCGATCTTTTTCCAGGCGGCAACGAAATGGATATTCGGTGCGACCACCGCGACCTATCCGCAGGTGTTTAGCGAACGGTCGATCAACCTTTTCGGCATGCAGATCGAAACCGCCTATATCATGAGTTTCGTGATCTCGCTGGTGATCATGGCGGCGTTCTACTGGTTCTTCAAATATTCCAAGCTGGGCCTTGCGATGCGGGCCACCGCCTTTGACCAGCAGGTCGCGCAAAGCCTTGGTATTTCCGTCAAGACCGTGTTTGCCATGTCCTGGGCGATTTCAGCCCTGGTATCGGGTGTTGCCGGTATCGTGATCGGGATGGTCAACGGGGTTTCATCCGCGCTTTCGGTGATCGGGATCAAGGTTTTCCCGGCGGTCATTCTGGGCGGGCTTGATTCAATCATCGGCGCGATTGTCGGCGGTGTGATCATCGGTCTTCTGGAAAACACCGCCGAGTTTGTCGACGGTCAGTATCTGCACTGGGGCAACCTGTTTTCGATCGCACCGTTCTATGTGCTGATCATCATTCTTTGCATCAAGCCATACGGTCTGTTTGGCACCAAAGACATCGAACGCATCTAAGGGGCGGAGTAATACGTTATGGCTGGATTTTCGATGCGTCCCTGCGGTGATTTTCGCACCACCTATCGACAGGATACGCGGATTTTCGACACCACCTTTGTGCGCAATGCCGCGATCCTTGGTGTGATTGCAACCGCCCTGATCCCGTTTGTTCTGGATGGCTATTACGTCAACCTGTTCATTCAGATCTCGTACTTTGCGATTGCCGCCCTTGGTCTGAATATTCTGGTCGGTTTCACCGGGCAGATTTCGTTGGGTCATGCGGCGTTCTTTGGCTTTGGCGCATTCGCATCCGCCTGGATCAACAATACGACCGGCATTCCGGTTTTGCTGTCGATCCCGCTGGCGGGGCTTATGACGGCGGCTGTCGGGCTTTTGTTCGGTCTGCCTGCTGCCCGGATCAAGGGGCTTTATCTGGCGATTGCGACATTGGCCGCCCAGTTCATCCTGGAAGATTTCTTTGCCCGGGCCGACTGGTTTACCGGCGGGTCTTATGGGGCGGCGGCGAACCCGGTCAATGTGTTCGGTTATGAAGTGCTGGATGATTTCAGCTTCTTCTATGTCTGCCTGTTCTTCCTTGTGATCATGTATCTGCTGGGCACGAACCTGATGCGGACCCGTGATGGCCGTGCCTTTGTTGCGGTACGTGATCATTATCTTTCAGCGGAAATCATGGGCATCAATCTGACGAAATATCGTCTGATGAGCTTTGCGATTTCATCCTTCTATGCCGGGGTCGGCGGGGCGATGTATGGCCACTATCTTGGCTTTGTCTCGGCCGAGGGCTTTACCATCCTGCTGTCGATCCAGTTTCTGGGCATGATCATCATTGGCGGTCTTGGCTCGGTCAAGGGCACGCTGATGGGGACCGTCTTCATGGTTCTGCTGCCGGAAGTCATGGAAAACGGTGTCGGGCTTTTAAGTGTTTTCGAATGGGCCAATTCAACGGCTGTGACCGATGGACTGGCCTATATCAAGGAGATGGCGATCGGTCTGGCCATCATCCTTTTCCTGATCTTCGAACCGGACGGGCTCGCGCACCGCTGGCAGCAGATCAGGGCGTACTGGAAGCTTTATCCCTTCTCGTACTGATAATTACCGCCGAAACCCGCCCCGCTAAAAAACACAAAAGGGGCAGGATCAAAATCGGGGGAGACCGGGAGGCTATATCGTTGATGAAAACGTCCAAGGGAGACGTCGTGATGAAAAGACTGATTGCTGCAACCGCGATGGTTGCAACCGGCCTGTCGGTAACGGCAGCCAAGGCAGACGAAGTATTCGTCGGCCATCTGATGGATATCACCGGTGCCACCGGCTTCATCGGCAAGTTTTATGCCGACGGGGTTCGCGATGCACTGTCTTATGTCAACACCCATGGCGGGATTGACGGCACGGTTCTGGATTCTGAATCGGTGGATTACGCCTACAAGGTGCCGCAGGCCATTGCGAACTATAAAAAATGGCGTTCGCGCAATGAAATGGTCGCCATGCAGGGCTGGGGTACGGGTGATACCGAAGCCCTGATCAGCTTTGTGGCCCAGGACAAGGTGCCGGTCTATTCCGCATCCTATTCCGGCCATCTGACCGATCCGACCGCGAAAAACCCGAAAACTGCAAAGCCGGCCCCCTATAACTTCTTCTATGGCGCATCCTATTCCGATGCCTGCCGTGCAATGGTTCAGTGGGCTGCCGAAGACTGGAAAACATCGGGTGGTTCTGGCAAGCCGGTATTTTCGCATATCGGGGATAACCACCCGTATCCGAACGCCCCCAAAGAAGCCTGTGCGGAATATGCGACCGAACTTGGTTTTGAAGTGACCGAGCCGGTTGTTGTTTCGATGAAGCCGGGCGATTTCAAGGCGCAGTGCCTGACGATCAAGGAAGCCGGAACCAATTATGGATATCTTGGCAACCTCGGCCCGTCGGTGGTTTCGCTGGTGAAATCGTGTGACACGGTTGGCGCGTCCCCGAAATGGCTCGCCAATATCTGGGCGGGTGACTTTGAAACGCTGAAAACCATCGGCGATGTTGAAAACTATGTCTTCCCGGCGATGACCAGCTTCTGGACCGACGAGGGCGTACCGGGCATGGAACTGGTGCGTGAAATCTCGAAAATGTCCGATAGCTCGGGCGAACAGTTCCGTACGCACCACTATATCCGCGGCATTTGCTCGGTCTATTACATGAAAGAAGCCATGGAATGGGCCAAGGCCAATGGCGGCATCACCGGCGAAAACATCAAGGCCGGGATGTATGCCCGCACCGACTGGGTGCCGAAAGGTCTTGAAGGTGTCTGCATGCCGGCAACCTGGACGGCCGAAGATCATCGCGGCATCAACACCGTGAATATCTATAACGGCAGTGCCAAGGGTGGTGAACCGACGGTCGAAAAACTGACCACGGTAACTCTGCCGCGTCGTGACGACTGGCTCGGCTATTAAGTCGTAGTCAGAAGACGGCTGTCTCCCGAAGGTGTTCGGGGCGGGGTGGCGAAAAGCGCGCCCGCCCCGGCGCCGGGAGATGTAATCAGAACGTGATTGAAGGGGACACCATGTCAGAGCCCGCCCGCAAGATCGAAACCGCAGAACCGTTGCTGTCGGTCAACAATATCGAAGTCGTGTATGACGAGGTGATCCTTGTGCTGCGCGGGGTATCGCTTGAAGTTCCGCAGGGCAAGATCGTGACCCTTCTGGGCCCGAACGGGGCCGGGAAATCGACCACGCTCAAGGCTATTTCTGGTTTGCTCAAGACCGAGGATGGCAAGGTTACCCGAGGTGACATCAATTTCATGGGGCAGCAGATCGCCAATGGCAGCCCCGAGGATATCGTGCGTTCCGGCCTGTTTCAGGTCATGGAAGGCCGCCGTATCATCGAAGACATGACCTGTGTCGAGAACCTTCGGCTTGGTGCCTATACCCGCAAGGACAAGGGCGTTAAGGACGATATCGACATGGTGTTTGAATATTTCCCGCGTCTGCGCGAACGCACCGGGCTTGCCGGTTATCTGTCAGGCGGGGAACAGCAGATGCTGGCGATTGGCCGGTCGTTGATGGCGCGTCCGAAAATGATTTTGCTTGATGAACCTTCGATGGGTCTGTCACCCTTGCTGGTGAAGGAAGTGTTCGGGATCATCGAAAAGATCAACCGCGAGCAGGGCATCACCATGCTGATCGTTGAACAGAACGCCAATTTTGCGCTGAAGGTTGCCGATTACGGCTACATCATGGAAAGCGGCAAGGTGGTTCTGGATGGCACCCGTGACGAGCTTCTGAACAACGAAGACGTCAAGGAATTCTATCTTGGCGGCGGTTCGGAAGACCGCAAAAGCTTCAAGAACATCAAATCGTACAAACGTCGCAAGCGTTGGCTTTAACACGCGCCTGTGCCTTGTAACGACCAGAAAACGGACCCGGCCACCATGCTTAATACCTACTTTGACGCCAGTGAAACCCGCAGCCCCAAAGACCGTGAAACCGGTTTGATGGCGGCATTGCCGCGGGTTATTCATCACGCAAAAAGCAAGGCCGCCGGGTTTGGCCGTATCCTTGAAGGTGTTGATCCGCAGACGATCAACAGTCGCGAGGCACTGGCAAAACTGCCGGTGACGCGCAAATCCGACCTGATTGACATGCAGGCGAAAAATCCGCCCTTTGCCGGGTTGAATGCAACACCGGTGCCGGCCCTTGGCCGTATTTTCCAAAGCCCGGGGCCGATTTACGATCCCGAAGGCAAGGGTGATGACTGGTGGCGGATGGGGCGCGCGTTTTTTGCTGCCGGGTTCCGGCCGGGCGACATTATTCATAACTGCCTGTCCTATCACCTGACACCGGGCGGCTTCATTTTTGACAGCGGCGCGCGTGCGTGTGGCTGTGCGGTGATCCCGGCCGGTGTTGGCCAGACCGAGGCCCAGATCAAGGCGATCACCGACCTGAAACCGACCGGCTATTCCGGAACACCGTCGTTTCTGAAAATCCTGATGGAAAAGGCCGACGAACTGGGCGGGGATGTTTCATCCATCACCCGTGCGCTTGTGTCGGGCGAGGCATTGCCGCCGTCATTGCGCGACTGGTTTGCCGAACGCGGTGTTGCCATGCTGCAATGTTATGCCAGTGCCGATCTTGGCCTGATTGCTTATGAAAGCGATGCCAAAAGCGGCATGATCGTTGCCGAGGACATCATCCTTGAAATCGTGCGTCCCGGTACCGGTGATCCGGTGGCCGAGGGCGAGGTGGGCGAGGTCGTTGTTACCAGCCTTAATATGGATTATCCGCTGATCCGGTTTGCCACCGGTGATCTTTCGGCGATTGCATCGGGGCCAAGCCCGTGCGGGCGGACCAATATGCGCATCAAGGGCTGGATGGGCCGTGCCGATCAGACCACCAAGGTCAAAGGCATGTTTGTCCATCCCCACCAGATTGCCGAGGTCGTCAAACGCCATGCGGATATCGGCAAGGCCCGTCTGGTCGTAACCCGTGAAAACGATGTCGATGTCATGACGCTGGCCTGTGAAACCGATGCCGCCGGGTTCAGTGCCGATGCGGTGATGGATAGCCTGCATTCGATCTGCAAGCTGCGCGGCAGGGTCGAAATCGCAACACCGGGCAGTCTGCCCAATGATGGCAAGGTGATCGACGACCAGCGCGACTATTCCTGAGCAACCGCCAGAACCCTTTTTGCAGTTGTCCCGTCACGGGACCGATACTGCGAAAAGGTATCTACCCGTTTCATTCCCGCTCGGGAAACTTGGTGCCGTCCGGCTTTGTTCGGGCGGCATTTTTTTGTTTTGTGCATGGGCCACTGGTCATTGCCCTTTGGCAATGTATGATGGCGCATAAATTTGAATGATTACAGGGGAAAGCATGGCGCAGGCAGGCAAACCATTTGCCGTTGGCATGATCACGATTTGCCAGTTGATGGCACTTGCGCTGTGGTTTTCGGCAACGGCGGTATTGCCGCAATTGCGGGCCGAGTTTGATCTGGGGGCGGTGCAATCATCCCTGTTTACCAGTTCGGTCTTGCTGGGGTTTGTACTGGGCACTTTGATCAGCGCGTTTTTCGGTCTGGCCGACCGGGTTGAGCCAAGGCGTTTCTGGGCGGCATCCGCATTGATTGCTGCGACCGCCAATCTTCTGATCCTGACCGTGCCGGTCGACGGGGTGGTTGTGATCGGGCTTCGCCTGATTACCGGGGTCTGCATGGCAGGGATTTATCCCATCGGCATGAAAATGGTCGCGACCTGGTCACGCGGCGATACGGGATTTCTGGTTGGGTTGCTGGTCGGTGCATTGACCATGGGGTCGGCCCTGCCGCATCTGTTTGCCGTGGCAGTGCCGCTTGACTGGCGGATGGTGATCGTGATCGCCAGTATTTCGGCTTATATCGCCGGTGTGGCGATCCTGTTTGTCAAACTGGGTGGGACGCCGGGAAAATCCCCGCGATTTGATCCGCGCATGGTGGGCCAAATCTGGTCGAACAAACCCCTGCGCCATGCCTGTTACGGGTATTTTGGGCATATGTGGGAACTGTATGCCATGTGGGGCTGGATCGGGTTGTTCCTGTATGGGGCGCTTTCCGGGCGGGAATTTGATAATCCCGGTATCTGGGCGGCGCTTCTGACATTTGCGATTGTTGGTATCGGCGCGTTCGGGAGCCTTGCGGGTGGTTTGCTGGCGGACCGGATCGGGCGGACGACGGTGACCATGGCCGCAATGGCGGTCAGTGGCATCTGCGCCCTTGTTGCCGGGGCGCTTGGCGATGCGTCGGTCCCGATCCTGATTGTCGTCTGTATTGTCTGGGGCATTTCGGTGATTGCCGATTCTGCGCAATTTTCATCCTGCGTGATCGAACTGGCCGATCCCCATCAGGTGGGAACGGCGCTGACCATGCAAAATGCCATCGGCTTTCTTATTGCCCTTGGATCGATCCATCTGGTGCCGGTGATTGCCGATGGTTTTGGCTGGTGGGGGGCGTTTGCCATGCTGGCGGTGGGGCCATTACTGGGCTTTATCGCCATGGGACGATTGCGCAACATGCCCGAAGCCATCCGACTGGCGGGAGGGCGGCGATAGTTTTGAGCCGGAATAGCGAAAAGAGTCGGTGATCCGCATCACTTGACAACCTGAAGGCAAAAAACTGCGCCGTTTGGGTTTTCTTGACCATTTTCAGCACAAATATTACTTTCTGCCAGAATTTTCTTGCTGTTGCGCGTTGGGGGCGTTGCGGCGTTTTCCAAATATAAGGGTCTTTCATGAGTCTCACCCTCATTGTTTTGCTTCCCTTCCTTGGGGCGGTGTTACCCGCCGTCATGATCAGGGCCGGGCGCAATGCGTGCGCCACAGCAACCGGCTCGGTCACGCTGCTTGCCCTGATCCTGCTTATCGCCAAGGCGCCGGCCGTTATTGGCGGAGAAGTGTTTCAGGTCCGCTATGAATGGCTGACCGAACTGGGATTGAACGTGACCTTCTTCCTTGATGGTCTGGGATTGCTGTTTGCGACCCTGATCCTGGGGATTGGTCTGCTGATCATCATTTATGCCCGTTTCTATCTGTCGAAAGACGATCCGATGGGGCGGTTCTATGTGTTCCTGCTGCTGTTTCAGGGCGCGATGGTCGGCATTGTTCTGTCGGACAACATTCTGCTTCTGCTGATTTTCTGGGAACTGACGTCGCTGTCATCCTTCCTTCTGATCGGTTACTGGAAACATCTGCCCGAAGGTCGACAGGGCGCGCGTATGGCGCTGACCGTTACCGGGGCAGGCGGGCTTGCGATGATTGCCGGGATGCTGATCCTTGGAAATATCGTCGGGTCCTATGACCTGACGGTGATCCTGCAAAATGCAGATCTGATCCAGGCGTCACCGCTTTATGTGCCAGCCCTTGTTCTGATCCTCTTGGGCTGCTTTACCAAATCCGCACAGTTCCCGTTCCATTTCTGGCTGCCGCATGCCATGGCCGCACCGACACCGGTTTCGGCCTATCTGCATTCGGCAACCATGGTGAAGGCGGGCATCTTTTTGATGGCGCGCATGTGGCCGGTTCTGTCGGGAACGCCGGAATGGTTCTATATCGTTGCGACCGCCGGTCTTGTGACCATGGTGCTGGGCGCATGGATTGCGATCTTCAAACACGACCTTAAGGGGCTTCTGGCCTATTCCACGGTCAGCCACCTTGGTCTTGTGACCATGCTGTTTGGTTTCGGTACGCCGATGGCCGCCGTTGCGGGCGTGTTTCATATCATCAACCATGCGACCTTCAAGGCGGCTCTGTTCATGACCGCCGGGATCATCGACCATGAAACCGGGACGCGCGATATTCGCCGTCTGGGCGGGTTGCTGAACCTGATGCCGATTGCCGGGACCATCGGGATCATTTCGGCCGCATCGATGGCCGGGATCATTCCGTTAAACGGGTTCCTGTCCAAGGAAATGATGCTGGAAGAAGCATGGCATACCGTCTGGCTTGATCAGAACTGGATCGTGCCGTTGCTGGCGACGGTTGGCGCGCTGTTCTCGGTTGCTTATTCGCTGCGCTTTATCTTCCATGTCTGGTTTGGCAAAACCCGTGATGAACTGCCCCATCATCCCCATGATCCGCCCTTTGGCATGTGGGCACCGCCCGCATTCCTGACGGTTCTTGTGGTTCTGATCGGCTTGTTCCCGGCAGCAATTGCCGGGCCGCTGGTGGCGGCCACGTCCAATGCGGTCACGGGCGGGAACCTTCCGGACTATTATCTGGCACTTTGGCACGGGCTGACCCCGGCACTTGCCATGAGCACGATTGCCCTTATCGGCGGTGCGTTGCTTTTGCTGCGCCATGGCGGTTTGATGTCGGTAACGGCCAACCTGTCGCGGCCCGACGCCAAGGCCATGTTTGACTGCCTGATCGTCAAGGTCGTCGCGCTTTGCCGTGTGATATCGGACAATCTGCATAACGGTTCGCTGCAACGCTATCTTGCGGTTATGGTCTTTGCCGCGATTGCCATCGGTCTTTCGGGGTTCTATGCCGAACCGGATCATACCGCAGGCACACGTGAACTTCTGGCGGTTTCACCGCCCGCTGCCATTGGCTGGGTGCTTCTGGTCGGGACCTGTATCGCGGCGGTCGCGATGCATCACAACCGGCTTCTGACCCTGCTTCTGGTGGGGGTCATCGGTTTGATCGTCTCGCTTGGCTTTATCTATCTGTCGGCACCGGATCTTGCCCTGACGCAGATCTCGGTCGAGGTGGTGACGGTCATCCTGATGTTGCTGGCGCTGAACATCCTGCCAAAGGAAACCCCGAAGGAAAGCCAGCCGGGACGCAAGTTCCGCGACTGGGTAATTGCAATCGCGGCCGGTCTTGGCATGGGCGGGGCTGTCTGGGCGATCATGACGCGTGAATTGCCTAATTCGATTTCAGCCTATCATCTGGCCAATTCGAAAATCGAAGGCGGGGGGACCAACGTGGTCAACGTGATCCTCGTTGATTTCCGCGGTTTTGATACCTTTGGCGAGATCATCGTTCTTGGCATTGCCGCCCTTTCGATCTTTGCCCTGATTGAAACGGTTACCCAGGGTGAGGCGGCGAAACGTCTTGCAAGCTGGGTGGTCGATAATCGCCGGTCGGCTGATCGCCATCCGATGATGATGGTCATTGCAACGCGGGTGATGTTGCCGCTGGCGCTGCTGGTGGGGGTTTACATCTTCCTGCGCGGCCATAACGAACCGGGCGGTGGCTTTATCGCCGGTCTGGTCGTTTCGGTCGCACTGGTCATGCAATATATGGCGTCGGGCTTTGGCTGGACCCAGAACCGCATGAAAGCCAATTATCACGGCATGATCGGGTTGGGTGTGATTGCCGCGGCCATTACGGGTCTTTCGGCCTGGGTGGCGGGGCTGCCGTTCCTGACCAGTGGCTTTGTCCATGTTCATCTGCCGATTGTCGGCGAATTTGAACTGGCATCTGCCATGGGCTTTGACCTTGGCGTGTTCCTGACGGTTGTCGGGGCGGTTACCCTTGCCCTTGCCAAACTGTCGCAGGTGGAACGCATGGCCGAGCATGTCGATATCAATCCCGAGCCGATGGACCATGATCCGTCCGCCGCGGCCCAGCAGGTCGCGACAGCTGAGAAAGAGGCCTGATATCATGGAGTTTCTTGTAGCAAGCAGTATCGGGCTTCTGACCATGTGCGGCACTTATATGTTGCTGCGTGGTCGTACTTTCCCGGTGGTAATCGGTCTGGCACTTCTGTCCTATGCGGTGAACGTTTTCCTGTTCGCCATGGGGCGCCTGACCATCGATATGCCGCCAATCCTGCGTGATGGTGTTACGGAAT